>JBILGM010000022.1:0-46904 GCA_044351045.1 Methylococcaceae bacterium
GTGACGGAGTCCTGCATTTCCTTGACCATCTGTTCGATATCGAGTGTGGCCACAGCGGTCTGATCGGCCAGTCGGCGGATTTCCCGGGCCAGCACGGCAAAGCCCAGACCATATTCCCCGGCCTTCTCAGCCTCAATCGAGGCATTCAAGGATAAGAGGTTGGTCTGATCGGCAATCTTGGTGATGGTCGTGGTGACACTGCTGATGGTATTGGCCTTCTCGTTGATCAGGCCCAGTCGTGAGGAGATGGAATGGGTGGCATCCGCCAAGGTGCGCATGGCGCCTTCCATGTCGCCGAGAGAGGACTGACCGGAGTTGGCCAGCTCGGTGGTGTGATCCGCCACCTCGGTGATGCCGGACATGGTGCTCAGCAATTCCTCGGAGGTGGCCGAGATTTCCTTGGTAGCGGCGGCAATCTCGGTAGTGGTGGAGCCGAGGTTGCTGACCTCCTCGCTCTGGGTCTTGGTCATGGCGCTGAGGCTGTTGGCCGTGGACACCAGATCAATGGTTGAGCGCTGCACCTGGCCGATCAGGGAGTTAAGGTAATTCACCATCTGCCCGAGGGCATTGATCAGCTTGCTGATTTCATCGCTCCCCTCGGCCGACAACGTCGCGGAGAGGTCGCCGGAGGCGACGCGCTCAGCTGCAGCCACGGCGGTTTGAATGGGGCGAGATATGGAGCGGGCGACCGCTAATGCAATCAGGAGCGTAGGGATCAAAATCGCGGCCAGGATGCTCAGCATGGCCCAGCGTTGCTGGCTGACCATCGCCATGGCCTCGCCGACATCCTGTTGCACGCTAAGGCCCCAACGAAAGGACGGGATGTAGATCCATGAGGCCATGACGGGCCTCCTGAAGATATTGATGACCTCACCCGCGCCCTGATTGCCGCTCATCGCATTTTGCAGACCGATGCCGTAATCGGCGCCGGGCGCAACGCTTAGTTCAAACATGGTATCGGGCTTTCCGCGCAATGGAGCGGCGATATTGATTTCACCATCATGCATCGCACCAATGGCGACTTGTCCGGTGCGGCCCAGCCCGGCATAGTCACTGACGATTTCATAGACCTCCTGCGTATTGATCTGCAGGATCAGCAGCCCCGTCTTGTGACCATCGTCCTGAATAATGGGCGCAGCGGCAAAGCCCATGGGTAAATCTGAGCCGGTATACCGGGAGAAATCTGACAAGTCCGGCTCCATCAGCGTCATGGCGCGCTTGACCAGTTTCGCCAGGGGGGTGCCGCTCTGCGGACCGGTCAAGATGTTCTCACCCAGGTCGAGCGCCTTATTGGTTTGAAACAGGACGTCACCCCGCGGGGAGGCCACGATGGCCTCGCTGAAGCCAAGGCTGGGAGCAAGGTAATCAGCGACTTGCTGCATCTGGCGTTCGGCTTCTGCCCGCTCCGCACTCGTGCTCTGCGCGTTTTGCAAGACTAGGGTCGCCTCGGTCACCCGCTTGATGCGGCCAAGCACACCGGCCCCCCGCGCACGCTCATAGGCATAGATTTCCAGGGAATTTGCCTTGTCCTTGGCGATCATGGTTAGCTTCTGCAGCGTTTCCTTTTCGATGGCCGCAATTGAAAGCCGATTGATGATGAGGGTCGAGATCAGCATGGGGGCCAGAACCAAAAGACCAAACCACAAGATTAGTCGACGGCCCAGGCTGTTCTTCCGCGCGCCCAGCGTTTCAAGAAGTCTCATGGCTGCCCCGGCTTGGCGCCGGAGGTCTTAAGGTTGACCCAGTTATGATTCCAGCTTAGATAGAGGTTTTGCAGGAAGTCGTCCCAGTCTGAGACCGAGCGAGAGCGGGGATAAGGGACCGGCCGGATGGGATAGCCCGCCGACCAGACAATGGTGATCCCACCATTCGCGCCTATTTTTCCGATATTGAAAGCCCGCCAGGTATGCCGGGTGGCTGGGTCGATCGTCACAATGCCTTCAGGCGCGTTGTAGCTCAGGCCCATTAGGGCTTGATTCACATCCTCGGCCGCTACGCTGTTTGCCCGCTCCGCAGCCTGTGCCCAAAGTTTTACGCTGATATAGGCGGTTTCCATGACATCACTGACGACTCGATTGGCGCCATAACGATCGCGAAAGGCTTTCAGGAAAGCGGTGTTTTCCGGCCTATGGATGGTCTGAAAGTAATTCCAGGCCGAGTAATGACCAGCAATGTCTGAGTTCGAGATCTGCTCTGCCTCGGATTCGCTGATGGAAAAAGAGACGACCGGCACCTGTTTCGGATCAAGTCCCGCCGACTTGAGTGCGCGATAGAGCGGCGCGTTGGAATCACCGACCACAGTGCTGAGGATGACATCCGGTTTCGACGCCCGGATTTTATCGATGGCGGCTGTCGGGTCAACGCTGCCAAAAGGCAGGTAGGTTTCCCCGACCAGTTCGCCACCCAAGGCCTTCAGCTGGTCAGCAATCATCGCGTTGATGGCATGCGGCCAGATGTAATCCGAGCCGATCAGAAAAAAACGTTTGCCGAGGTTTTCGAAACTCCAGTTCACCGCGGGCAGCACTTGCTGGTTGGGTGCTGCGCCGGTGTAGATGATGTTGGGGGATTTCTCGAGGCCCTCGTAGGCCATGGGGTAAATCAACAAGCTGCCATGCCGCTCGATAATCGGTTTCACCGTTTTACGGCAGGCCGAAGTCCAGCAACCGATAACCGCGGAGACTTTGCGCTCGATCAGTAGCTCCTCCAGCTTGCTGGCCGCTGTTTCCGTGCTTGATCCCGTATCCGCGATCACGGCCTCGATCCGGTGACCCAAAACGCCCCCGGCGGCATTGATTTCCTCAATGGCCAGTTGTTCCGCTTCCACCATCGGCTTTTCGCTGATGGCCATGGATCCGGTCAGCGCCTGGAGGATGCCCAAGCGAACCACGCTGTAGTTGCCCCGTTGATTCCACAGCCAACCCGCGATAAGGACTGCAAGAAGTAAAGCCAGGGCTAGCCAAGCCAGCCGTTGCTGATGCCAGAAGCGGGGTTCCAGTCTCGCCTCTGGCATCCCCGCTGGCTCCATGTTAGAGCGCCTCGGCGACGGTCGGCACGATATCGAAGAGCTTGCTGAAACCGCTGATTTCAAAAACATCCTTGAGCGTTGCATTCAGTCCGCAGAGCTTGACCTTGCCCTGGATCGGCTCCAGCTTCTTGGCAATCAGCAGGATGACCCGAAGTCCAGCGCTACTGATGAAATTGACGGCGGAGAAATCCAGAATCAGTTTTCTTTCTCCCTCATCAATCCACGACAAACATTGTTGTTCCAGTTCCTTGGCGCTATTGGCGTCGACACGGCCATCCAAGGTGACGACCAGGGAGTCCTGGTTCTTAGCGGGAGAGATTGCAAGCATGGGGTTGATTTCCGGTTTAGGTTGAAAAAGGTTTTGGCGGAGTGCGCCTGATTGATGATTTCGCTGTCATTTACACAAGTTGCCCAGCGAGCCTTCCGGCGCATGGGCTAGTCCAGCACGGGCAGGAAGTTTGTATTGTCCTCATCTGTTGACCAGACGTCACCGGTTTCGAGGTCAAACCACCAGCCATGCAGGCTCAAAGTTCCATCCGCCATTCGCTCCTTTATCCAGGGGTACGTGGCCAGGTTGGCCAAGGAGCCGCGGATGGCGGCCCGCTCAGCCAGATGCTGATGTTGGCAAAGCGTTCCCATGTCCACCTCGGTGACCTCCATGTCCCCCGTTGCAGGCTGCGTTTTGCCGCCCGGGTTCAGAATATATTTGAAGCAGGCATCTAGCGCCATGGAGACCCAGCTACCGATGAAATCCCGCTCCAGACGCTGGCCAGACAGAGTGGCGAGCAGCGCCTTGATGCCACCGCAATGGGCATGGCCCAGGACCACGATATGACTGACGCCGAGGTCTCTCACCGCATATTCGATGGCTGCCCGCGCGCCGTCGTAGTTCCCTTCAAGCTTGTAGGGTGGCACCAGATTCGCGACATTCCTGACCACAAACAAGTCACCGGGAGATGCGCCGGTGAGAATCGCCGGATCCACACGAGAATCGCTGCAGGAGATGAGGAGCACCTTCGGGTGCTGTCCATGCTCCGTCAGCTCTTTCATGCGCTCCGGTGATTGCTCGTAGTAGCGTTTCTGGAAACCTTTGATGCCCGCCAGAAGGCGTTGCATCACTTTATCGTCAGTGTCAGTCATAAGTTTTGCCTCTGGAGATAAATCCGTCGTGATGGTCTGGTTAGTCATGGCTGCATCGGCTTACGGGTAGGTCGTCACCCGCTGCTGTGAGTATCGAAAAAAACATCCATTCATGTGCTTCGGCTCCGCTCGGAAGAACCTTGTTGAAGTGCAGTTTTTCGGGCCACTCCACTGACCGGTCTATGGGAAAAATGATGCTTCACCGGCAACGATAAACTGCACCCACATAGGTGACGTTCGTTTGCTCACTGGAGCCTCCGCCGCTGCCATTGCCAACACCGAAGCTGCCGGTTTGCCCAGCGCGGGTGGTCAATAGCTGGACGGTGTTTCCGCCCAGCTGGGCCGCCTGATTCTTGAGGTCATTCCGGGCGCCCGTCTCCAGATTGGCATTACTCGTCCAGCCGCCCGTAAAGAAGTTGCCCTGATTGCCCGTCACTTCCCCCAGATACTCGCAATCCTTGGGGTCGGAAGTGACCAGACGGACTTTATTCGCTTGCGGATTGAGCGGATTGGCGGCACAGCCGGCGATCACCAAAAACAACGATGCCTGGGCCAAGGACAATGTTTTAAGTCTTCTCATCAGAATGCCTGCTCTTTCAGTGATGCGTCATGTTTGTCGATGATATAGAAACTCATGCCATCTTGTCGCGGTTGAGCAAACCCTTCCCGACAGGCACCCCATTCGCGAGTGCTCAGAGCGGTTGTCGCCAAGGCAGCATCCGACCTGCCAGCTCGGGAATGCTGAAGAAATCGAACAAGCCATTTCCGACCTCGCACTGCTACCGTTTGATCGGGACGAGTTTCCCTTTGCCTTCCTGCAAACCTTCGGCAACAAGGACACCACGCTCAAGCGACTGCGCGCTGGCGGGACCAACAAATCCGACCTCGGCGGCGTGCTGCAGACCAGCAATATTCACATGGCCGTGTGCGAGCCGGGCGCCGTCACCGCCACGCTCGCCGCCCTCAAGGCCAGGTTCATCCTTGCCACCGATGGCGAAACGCTCGCCTGTGCCTAGCCGGACTTTTCCGATCACTTTGGCTTCTTGCCTCCGCTGGCGGGCATTTCCACCGTCTAGCAAATCCGCGAAAGCTCGTTTGACATTCGCGCCACCAGCCGCCTGAACCGTCTTTACGTCGAGCTGCTCAAGGACAACCCCGACTGGAGGACCGCCGATCGCCGACGACGAGGAGCGCGGCGCGCGGCGCGCTGGGCATGCACTACACCAGCGTGCCCAACATCCTGAAAGTGCTCAACCCGCTGTTTCTGGATGAGCTGCGCGCCCGGTTGACCGCAATGACGAGTTTCTGGAACGCATCTATATCGGTCGCCGCTTCAAGAATGACACCCAGCGACTGGAAAAGCTTTTCGAGTTCTATACAAAGATGACGGTGTAGCTGGCCAACCGCCCCTCGGCCTCCTTCGACAAGCTCAGGGCAGGCAAAGTCTCTCCCCGCAAGCGGGGTGAGGGGACTGACAACGATACGGGGGTTGACCTATGAGCGAGTGGCTCGCTGGTCTGGCGCCTGCGCCATACGGTTACGCCGACTGGCTGGCCGACCTGAAAACCCTCATCTATAAAGCCCAGCAGCGCGCCAGGCTGGCGGTCAACCGAGAGCTGGTGCTGCTGTTTAGGCAGATCGGCCGGGATATCCTGGCGCGACAGGCCGCGCAGGTCTTTGGCGCAAAGGTGATCGAGCTCCTGCCCCAGGATTTGCGCACTACCTTTTCCGGCATGAAGGGATATTCACCGCTTAACCTCAAATAATTGCGCGTTTTTGCCGAGGCGTGGCCGGATGCTGAAATTGTCCAACAGGCTGATGGAAAATTGCCGTGCATATACGAAGAAGACGACCGGTGCTCGGGCAAAGGCAAAAGGCTGACATAGAGTGCTCGACTTTAGCGGGGCTCAAAAAATTGTTCATACATGCCCTTCGGTTGCGCGCAGGAGAGCCTTGTCGAAGTGCAATTTTTAGAGGTTCCCTTTAGCGGGGGCGTATACTTGAAAGTATAATTGTCCCGGTGAATGGTTTGGAGATTACGCAATGTCACAAATTACCCTTTATCTGGATGACGCCACACAGGCGCTGGTTGATCAGGCGGCTTTGGCCAATGGCATGTCAAAAAGTCGCTGGGTGGCGGAGATCATCCGCAAATATGCCGCCCATGAATGGCCCAGGGACTGCCTGGAACTGGCCGGGCGATTTGCCGATTTCCCCCTGTGCAAAGAGGATGGCGGGAGTGGTTTGCCCGCGGATACACCTCGCCTTGGGTTTTGAGGCGCGGCATGCTGATTCTGGACAGCAACACCATCAGTTATTACTTCCGGGGCGACCCGAAGGTCGTCCCGAGGCTGCAAGCCCTTTCTCCCGCCGATGTGGGCGTGCCAGCCATTGTGGAATATGAGTTGCGCTACGGGTTGTTGCGTTTGCCGCCAGAGGCCGCTGCACCGCGGCTGTTGGCGTTGGCGCAATTCCTGCGACCCTTGCAGATTTTGCCGTTCGAAAGCGATTGTGCGGTGCAGGCCGCGCTTATCCGCGCCGAGCTTGAAGCGGCAGGCACCCCCATCGGCCCGCACGATACCTTGATTGCCGCCACGACATTGCATCATCGGGCCACGCTGGTCACGCGTAATGTGCATGAATTCTCGCGTGTGTCCGGCTTGCAATGGCTAAACTGGCATGAGGGCGGATGAAGGCCCTTGGTCGGGTTTTACTCGCCGGCAGCCCCGCTGGCTGCGGCTCCGATCAGCCAGCGGGAGCGGCGTTCTTCGTCGATGTCTTGATCAGCCCTACCATCGCGCTCACGGAATTGCATGTTTGGAGTTGGAATGAATAACGCGGTGCCTTCCGTTTGTTGAATGCGAAAAGGGCGGCTGAATCTGGCGGCGGGTCCGCCTTGAGTGACGACGAGCTCCTGGTCGAATTGGTCGGCACGACCCATGAATCCCACCTCCAGACCTTGCAACATGCGCGGACCAGTGCGGGCCAGTGCGGAAAAGCGGGAAGTGGATGAAGTGGCTCAGCGGGATCGCTGTGAGGATTTTGAGCGCTTTCAGCCTTTGTTTGAGCAGGTGCAACAAGCGCTGAAGACGGGGTTGCGACAGACTCGGCCCTACATTCGGCAGGCCGGTATCGAACAGGGGCATTGGTTTATTCTGGGTGGCCAGACGGTCTATGTCGCCGAGGTGGGCGAAACTTTCAAAGCGCCCAATGGCGAAAACGATGCCCGACTGAGAGTGATCTATGCCAACGGCACCGAAAGCAACCTGCTGCGTCGCTCGTTACAGCGGGCGCTATATAAGGACGAAGCCGGTCGCCGCATAACCGACCCGGACCCCGGCCCCTTGTTGGCGGGGAGCTTGGAGCCGGACGATATCGAAAGCGGCACGCTGTATGTGCTGAGAAGTCTGTCCAGCCACTCCTTTGTAGCCGAGCATCGCGAATTGATCCACAAGATCGGCATGACCGGCGGCAAGGTGGAAACCCGCATCGCCCAAGCGGCGCGCGATGCCACCTATTTGTTGGCGGATGTGGAGGTCGTCGCCACCTACAAGCTGGCTGGCATTCGTCGCAGCAATCTGGAGGGGCTGTTTCACCAACTTTTCTCAAAGGCCGTTTGCTTCGACTCCGCTCAGCGAACGGCGTTGTCGCCGCCGCTGCATGGTGGGCGGCTGTGTTGACGCTTTTCAGTAAATGGTGCTCCCTGATCGTTATGACCGAACCCACCGCTTGATGAGGTGGGTTATCCGGCGGCAGGTATGCGATGATTTGCCTCGTGGCCCATGTTCTCGAATCATTCAACCATGGATGTTGCGGCGGGGCGCTACACTTAGCATTCTCAAGTCCAGAAAATGAGTGAAAGCATGAGTGCATCCGCAGCGGACATCCCCGGCCAACTGCATCTGAAATTGCCTGCGGTGCAGGACAGCCTCGTTGAGTTGGCCGAGGCCGTCGAGATGTTGACCGAGTCCGAGGCATGGCCGGCCGAGGTCAAGTTTCATGTCGATCTGGTGCTGGAGGAAATCGCTCAGAACATCATCTCGTATGGATATCCGGATGGGCGATCCGGCCAGTTTGAGGTGACGATTCAGCGGCAGGGTGACGATTTAAGTATCGTGATTGAGGACGATGGCATCCCATTTGACCCGTTCAGTCTGGCTGAGCCAGACCTTGACCTGTCTCTGGATGAGCGGTCTATCGGCGGATTGGGCGTGCACTTCACGCGCACACTGATGGATACCCACCGGTATCAGCGCGTGGGTGGCTGCAACCGTGTGGAGTTGACCAAGTCCCTCGCGGAAGACACCGACTAAGTGGCAGATTCCATGCAGCATCTTCTCTTTCGGGTGGGCGCCGAGATTTTCGCCATACCGGCCGACGATATTGATGCCGTGCTCCCGGTGCCTGAACTGGAGCACCTGGCATACGGTCCGGATCATTTTGTCGGCTTGCTGCGTCACCATGGCCGACTGGTTCCGGTCCTTGATGTAAATGTGCTGCAAGGCCAAGCATCCTGCCGGCCCGTCATCAGTACACGTATTTTGCTGGTCCGCTCCGCGGAGGGTGCCTTGGGCCTGTTGGTCGAGCAGGCGATGGAGATGATGGATTTGCGGAGTCCCCAGGTGCTGCCAAGTGAACTGCTGGTGAAGGATCAGAACTGGTTGACCCCGGAAATTTTCGATACCGAACTCGGGCTAGTGCAGTCCGTCCGGTGGCAGTCTCTGCTGACGCCCGAGTGGCAGGCGCTGGCCATTGAAGAAGGCTGAATTGCTAATGAATTTCGAGTCCGAGCTTGGAGAGTGGATGGCGTCATGCTACGGGCTCGACGTCTCTGTTTTTGGTCAGGGGGCGGTCGACGAGGCGCTGGGTGTTCGCAGCCGGGCGATCGGCGAAGCGGACTTGGAGGCTTACGCCACCCGTTGGCGTGAGGAGGCGGAGGAGCGGGAGGCCTTGCTCGACGAGCTCCTGGTCGGTGAAACCTGGTTTTTCCGGGAATGGCCAGCTTTCCGTGTGCTGAGTGAATGGCTGGCTACCCGGGCCCGGCGTTTTGATCCGCAAAGCCCCCTGCGTATCCTTGCTCTCCCTTGCGCCACCGGTGAGGAGGCGTGGTCAATTGCCGCTATTGTCCAGGAGGGAGGACTGGATGCCAGCAGTGTCCTGATCGATGCGATGGATATCAATCACTCGGCGCTGGAGTTTGCCGAGGGTGGGCGCTACCCCCAGCGCCGACTGCGGAGCCAGCCACTGACACGGTGGGTCCATGTGTTGCACCCTCTTGAGGGGGGGTGGATGGAGGTGGATGGCAGCCTGCGCGGCATGGTGCGCTTCATCGAAGCCAATGCCATGGATCGTTCCTTCCTGTTGCAGCGCGACCCTTATCACGTCATATTCTGTCGTAACATGTTGATCTACATGGGTATTGAAGCCAGGGCGCAGGTGTGCAACACGCTGGCTGCCTGTCTGGACCCGGACGGATTGCTGTTTCTCGGGCATGCGGAGCAGTTGCCGGCCGGGGTGGGTCTGGTGCGAACCGGTGCGAATGGCGCTTTTGCCTGGCGTCCTCAGCCAGCAGTTCAAGCGCCAAGGCCAGCAGGGCCTATTCTGCGACCGCCGCCTAAGTACATTGCCGGCTCCGGACAAGCCGGTCGGGTGTCGCGGCCCGTTTCGAATGTGCGTCCTGATGCCGTCACGCTGGCCACACAGAAGCCGTCCCGGCCCAGCGCACCCGTGGAATCCAGTCCCCCCGCCCGGGTGATCCAATCCGCTATTGATCTCGAAGCGGTTCGTCGGCTGGCCGACCAAGGCCGTTATCTGGAAGCCTTCAAACGACTGGATTCCATCGAGGCCCGTGCATCGCTGGACGTCGAGGTCCACAGTCTGGCCGGGGTCCTGTTGGGTGCGCTGGATCGCAAGGCCGAAGCCATGAGCCGCTTGCGGCGGGCCTTGTATCTCGACCCCGGTCACGCCGAGAGCTTGGCCCACCTGGCGTTGCTGATTGAGGAAAGCGGGGACGCGGCGGGTGCGGGACGTCTGCGCGCGCGGCTGGCTGATCCGGCCAGGGCGACCGGGTCATGAGTTCGGCCCCTCAAAAGATCAGGGACGTGCCCTGCTGGAAGACGATTGGCATATTGGCCGATCGCAGTTGCGAACAATTGCAGCAGCATGTTCATTGCCGCAATTGCCCGACCTATCGGCTGGCGGGCCGACAATTACTGGATCGACCGATGCCGGCCGATTACCGGACGGAATTGACTCAACGACTGGCCAGAAAACCCCGCGAACGCCACACCGATTATCAACGCCTTCTGGTATTTCGCGTGGCCAGTGTCTGGCTGGCGATGCCTTCCGCCTGTTTCGAGCAGTCCTTGTCGCCGGTTCCCATCGTTCGTGTTCCCGCGCGGAGCAACCGGCATTTCCTGGGGCTGGTCAACACCCATGGCGAGTTGCAACTATGCTTCACGCTGGAGCATTTTATTGGCCCGGATCCCGACGAGGTGGCGGTGGTCGAGTCCACTCGTGCCTTTCCCCGGCTCCTGGTTGTTCGGCTGCAGGGGCAGCGCTGGGTATTTCCTGCCGACGAGGTGTTGGGGACGGTTGAACATCCGCTAGGTAGCTTGCAAAAACTGCCCGCCAATGTCGATAAGTCCAGCCATCGATTGGTATCGGCCCTGTTCGACCTTGATGCCCTGCGCATCAAGCTGATCGACGAAGCGCGCTTGGCCATGCTTTTTCAGGAGGCTCTGGTATGAGTGCGCCTGATGCGTTCCTGATGGAATTGTTTCGCGAGGAAATGGGCGCTCACAGCGCGGTTCTCACCGATGGACTTTTGACCCTGGAGCGGGATGGGGGCTCGCGTGAACGTATCGAGCCATTGATGCGTGCGGCCCACTCGATCAAGGGCGCGGCCAGGGTGGTCGATCTGTTGCCGGCAGTTCATATCGCCCATGAGATGGAGGATGTGCTGGTCGCGGCGGGGGAAGGGCGCGTCAAGCTTGATGCCGCCATGGTGGATATCCTGCTCGCCGCATTGGACTGGATGGTGGGCATGAGTGCTGTCGCCGATGAGGCGCTGGCCGACTGGATGGAGCAGCATGCCGCAGAGGCGGAGGAGTGGGTCGCAAGGGTGGGCGTCTGTCTAGGCAAGACGCCGCAAAATCCAGCCGCCGAACCCGGGTCGGAAGAGAAGGCCGAACTGGTTTCGGCCCCCTTGCCCGCAGATACCGATCCAGTGCTGGCCTCCACTCCGGTCGCTGCGTCGGTTTCTGTGGCTGACCCGGTCGTTGAGGCGTCCTCAGATCCTGCGCCTTCAGCCCCTTCCGCGGATGAATCCTCCGCCCCAGCCGCCGAGCCGGCACAAGCCTCGGCTAAGAAAGCTTCACCGCCGGCCAATGAACCGGCTGAGTCCACCGATGCGCCCGTCCGCATCACCGCCGAGACGCTCAGCCAGATGCTGGCCTTTGCGGCCGATATGCTGCTGGAAGCCCGGCGGATCGAGGGGCTGGCGCGCGATCTGCAATCACTGAAACGCCTGCAGCGGCGGTTGCTGGCTACCGTTCAGTCCTGTGGCGGCGACCCTGAATCCAGTCAGGCCCAGGTGCGCGAAGGTCTGGCCGAGTTGGGGTCAGCGGTGGATCATCACGATGGCCAGTTGGCGGATGTCGCCAGTCGCACCAATTTCCTCTCAGAACGCCTGCACAATCTGGCCCTGCGCGGTCGCATGCGGCCTTTCTCCGATGGTGTCCAGGGCTTTCCCCGGCTGGTGCGCGATGTCGCCCGCCAGTTGGGCAAGCAGGTCGATTTTGAAATCCTCGGTCAGAGCACGCTGGTCGATCGGGATATTCTCAGCCGGCTGGATGCCCCGCTGAATCACCTGTTGCGCAATGCACTTGACCACGGGCTGGAAACGCCCGAGGCGCGTCTTGCTCATGGCAAGCAGGCTACGGGCAAGTTGCGCCTGGAAGCCCGGCATCGCAGCGGGCGCCTGCTGGTGTCGATCAGTGACGATGGCCATGGCATCGATGCAGACAGCCTGCGTGCGAAAATCATCAACAAGGGCCTGATCACGGCCGAGATGGCTGAGCGCCTCACGACCTCTGAGCTGTATGACTTTTTGTTTTTGCCGGGGCTGAGTACCCGCGATACGGTCAGCGAAATCTCCGGGCGCGGTGTGGGGCTGGATGTGGTGCAAACCATGGTGCATGCCTGCGGCGGCTCGTTGCAGGTGAGCTCCGAGCGCGGCGCCGGCACCCGCTTCGAATTGCAGTTGCCGGTTACCCGCTCGGTAATCCGGACACTGCGGGTCGAGGTGGCCGGCCAGGGCTATGCTCTGCCGTTGGCCCGCATTGATCGGGCCGAGCGGCGCGATGCTACCCAGCTGGAGTCGCTCAACGGAAACTATTACTTTGCGACCGAGCAGGGCAATGTCGCGTTGATATCGGCAAGACGTCTTCTGGGTATTGAGGATGCCCCCATGCCGGCCACCCAGTTGTCGCTGGTGCTGATCAGCTCCGAAGGACGCCAGTACGCGCTGGAAGTGGATGCCCTGCATGGCGAATGCGATCTGGTCGTGAGGCCGCTGGATCGCCGTCTCGGCAAGGTGCCCAATCTCAGTTCGGTGGCCCTCGATGAGCACGGTCAGCCGGTTTTGATAATGGATGTCGATGATCTCGTGCGTTCGTCCGACCGCCTGTCCGGTCAGTCGCAACTGACCCGTCGCCGGCCGGTGCATGCGGTCAAGCGTCGCACCCGGCGCCTACTGGTCGTGGACGACTCCATCACCGTGCGGGAGGTCGAACGCAAGCTGTTGGAGAACGGCGGTTATGACGTGGATGTGGCGGTGGACGGCATGGACGGCTGGAATCAGCTCACCCTGAATGCGTATGACCTGGTAGTGACTGATGTGGATATGCCGCGCATGAACGGCATCGAACTGGTGACGCGCATCAAGGCTGATCCCAAGCTAAGTGGGCTGCCGGTGATCATCGTGTCCTATAAGGACCGCGAGGAAGATCGTCTGCGCGGCATGCAGGCGGGTGCCGATTATTACCTGACGAAAAGCAGCTTCCACGATAAGGGACTCATCCAGGCGGTTCGTGATTTGATCGGGGGCCCTGACGACGTATGAAGGTCGCGATTGCTCATCAGGACCGTGCTACGGTCGAAAGGCTGTCCCGGTGGGTGCAAGAGCAGCCGGATATCACGCTGGGCTGGACCGCCCACAACGCCGTGGACGTACTCTCGAAATGCGCGTCTCATCCAGTGCATTTGCTGTTGATGGGGCTCGATCTCCCGGGAATGCCCGCCGGCAGGCTGACGGGCCAGCTGATGGCGGAATCGCCATGCAGCATTCTATTGCTGAATCAGGGCTGTGAGCCCTGTTTCAATCATGTCTTCGATGCATTGGGGCAAGGTGCGGCCGACGCTGCCATTCTTCCGAGTCCCGCGCACTGGGACCAGCCGGAAAGTTGGGACGATCTTCACAATCGATTGAGTACGCTGAGGACATTGACCGGGCATCGTCCGCGACCAGCGGGTCCATCAGATAAAGCCATGACCGAGCGGTTGCTCCACCGGGTGTTGCCGCCGGTGGTGGCCATTGGTTCGTCAACGGGAGGTCCCAAAGCGCTGGCTACCGTGCTGTCCCGGCTACCGGCAGACTTTCCGGCCACGGTGGTGATCGTCCAGCACCTGGATTTCCACTTCATCGAAGGGCTTGCAGAGTGGCTCAATCATTCCACCCCGTTACCGGTGGCGGCATTGACCCGCGAAACAATGCTGCAGCCGGGCAAGATCTGGCTGGCGGGTCGTGCCGAACATGTCATCATCAATCATGCGCGGGACCTCGGCTGGACTCAGGAGTGGCCTGAGTTGATCAGCCGTCCCTCGATTGATGTCTTTTTCAAAAGTCTGGCGCAACACCCGTCCATTCGAGGTTGCGGCGTGCTGCTGACCGGAATGGGCCGCGATGGTGCGGCCGGTTTGCTGGCCTTGCGGAAGGCCGGTTTTCACACTATTGCCCAAGATGAGGTGAGCTGCGTGGTCTATGGCATGCCTAAGGCCGCCGCCGAACTGGGTGCCGCTGCCGCTGTCCTGCCGCTCGCGGACATCGGCGATGCGATCGTCGAGCGAATTGCGCGGCTGCATCCAGTCGTCCCTGTTTCCTGAAACCCCACCACGCCACCCGAGGCGCAACATGACCCTACCTGTCCTCCCGACTTCAGCGAACTCGCTGACCGAACACAAGATCGTTGTCCTGCTCATCGATGACCAGCGCATCATTGGCGAAGCCGTCAAGCGCATGTTGCAGACCGAGACCGACATCGAATACCACTACACATGCAACCCGGGCGAGGCGCTGGAACTGGCCGGCCAACTCAATCCGACGGTAATTCTGCAGGATCTGGTGATGCCAGAAATCGATGGCATCACGCTGGTCAAGTCGTTCCGCGCTCATGCGTCCACGGCCAACGTGCCCATGATCGTCCTGTCCAGCAAGGAGGAGCCGACCACCAAGGCCGAGGCCTTTGCGGCCGGGGCCAATGATTATCTGGTTAAGTTGCCGGATCCCGTAGAGCTGATTGCCCGCATCCGTTACCACTCCAGCGCCTACATTGCCTTGCTTCAGCGTAATCAGGCGTTTGCGGCGTTGGAGGAGAGTCAAAAGGCCCTGGCGGCGGAACTGACCGAAGCCGCTGACTATGTGCGCTCCCTGCTGCCCGCCCCGATCCAGCAATCAGGCATGCAGACCGCGTGGGTGTTCATTCCCTGCAGTTCGCTCGGAGGCGATGCCTTCGGTTATTTCGACATTGATGACGATCACATCGCCATCTTCCTGCTCGATGTCTGCAACCACGGGGTTGGGTCGGCCTTGCTCTCGGTCAGTGCCATGAATGCCTTGATGGGCAAGACGCTGGTCGATGTCGACTTCCGCCAGCCGATCGAGGTGATGACGGCGTTGAACCAGGTGTTTCTGATGGAGAAGCACAATAACCTTTACTTCACTATCTGGTATGGCGTAATGCAGAAAAGCACGCGCACTCTGCGTTACTCCAGTGGCGGTCATCCCCCGGCCGTCATGTTCGCGGGCGCTGAAACCGAGCTTCTTCGTTGCCGGGCGATGCCGATTGGGACCTTGGAGAGTATGGAGTTTGAGGAGGGGCAGACCCAGGTACCGGTGGGCGCCACGCTTTATGTCTTCAGCGATGGGATCTACGAGATTCGCACGACCGATGGTGTCGAGCTGGAGTTGAACGAGTTCGTCGAAATTCTTCAGCGGCCGGAGCGCGAGACCGGGCGCAAGGTGGATGAAGTATTGGCGACCATGCGCGAACTGCAGGGGCATCCACATTTCGATGACGATGTTTCATTGCTGGAATTGCGGCTGTAGCCGTATCTTTTGAACCCCCGAATTTTTTTATTCATGGCGCAAAAAAACAGGCGCTTTTGAGGGCGCCTGCAAGTCAAGGTAAACCAATAAGACAAACTTAGCTGATGGCTATAATACCGGGTATTGTGAAATTTTGAATGCGGTATTTTGTCGCAGGCCACCTACGTTAAATAACCCAGGATATGGGTTATTTAACGTAGTACAAAAATAAAATGGTTTGCACTACCTGACGAAGGCAAAATAGGCAAGTAGCCCATAACAGGTGACGGCCAGACTGGCATGTGCTATCACCAAGCCCCGGATGCACTGGCCTTTGGCGCGTCTGATCGCCATCAATATGCCAAGGCCAATAATAGCCACGGCCAGCCCGATATTGATATACAGGCGTTCGTCACCCTCGACGGCTGCCCATATCACCAGGCCGGAGCCCAGTAAAGCAAGCCCCGCATGGGTTCTTGCATACATGGGGTCTTGATGGCCGCCCCTGAAAACCCCGATAGCTAAACCAAGCCCCATCAGGGCTACAACGGTAAATACCGCCAAAGCGAATATCAGCATGAATGACTCCTTATTTTTTCTGGGTTAAGAGATTTTTATTTTAGGGGTCGTGTACAAGCACTGGCAAGTTAAATGGGCTGAATTTACAAGCTAACTTCTGATTATTTGATGTAGATCAAATATCGCCGGTTTTAACTAGGGTCCATGCTTGCGAGCGGGTGTTTTGGGTGAGGTTGATTTTGCCCGCACGGATTTTTTCCGGATGGGTTCGGGTGATGAGGTACTGGCTTCCTGAAGATGGGCGATATTTGCCCGCATTATGCTCAGCCAATCTCCGCTCACGGGGCGATTGGCGCAGGGGCGGAAATCCAATGGCCGCAGCTTGAGCTCGGCCAGGGTCGCCTGAATCTCTGTGCTGGGCATCTCTTCCCAGAGCATGAGCCGGGCGGGGTGTGCCGACAGGGTCTGTCGCAACGCTGTCCACTCGCTGGCTGGCGGCATTTCGCCCGGCTCCCAATGGACGGATTTGAGATTCAAACCATAGCGCCGCTCCAGGTATTGGTAGACCGGGTGGGAGGCCATGAGGGCTTGGCCGGCCAGAGCGCCCGCTACCTGTTTCATGTCTGCATCCAGGCGCATCAGGTCGGCGTCCAGTGCCGCCCGGTTATGTTCGATGGTGCTCCGAAGTGCCGGCCGGGTGCGAATCATGGCGGCGGCCAGCGCATCCACCTGCTGGGCTGCCTGGGTGAAGTCCAGCCAGGTGGTCGAGGCGGTGCCGTCATGGCTGTGCATGCCGGTACCCCCGTGGCTATGGGTAACGGCGTCCTTGATGACCAGATAGCGTGACTTGAAGGCGGCCGAGGTGTCGACCCACTTGCTGCGCGGCAGGCTGACCCGATTCAGCCACTTCTCGTAATCGGCGCCGTTGAGCGCGATCAGGTCGGCCTTCTGCATGGCCTGTATCGTGGGGGCATCGGGCTGCCAATAGGCAGGGTCCTCGTCATTCGGCACGGGCAACTCGACTCGCACCTGGGCGCCGCCCAGGCGTTCGGCAAAATAAGCCAGCGGATAGTTGGATGCCGTGATGGTCAGAGGGGCGTATTCGATGGCCTGTGCTGGCAGCGACAGGCTCAGGCCCAACAAAAGAGTGGCCAGTCGACCCTCGGGTCGAATCCATGGGCGGGGGTGGGTCATGTTGTCCTCGTCAGTGCATGAAAAAACGTAAGGTCGATTCATTCAGGCCCTGCTGGGCCAGTCGAACCCAGAAAAAACCCAGCGCCAAGCTGGCCAGACCTAGTAACAGACTCTCGGCCAGAATCAGTCGCAGCAGCGTCAGCCGGCTGGAACCCAGCAGGAACAGGGTCCGCATTTCCTCGCGGCGCATGCGCAGCGACAGCCAGAACACCAGCGACAGGGCCAGCAGGGTGGCGATACCCACCAAAGCCAGTACCAGATCGAACAGATCGCGGATGCGGAAGATGTTGTCCAGCAGGTGGCGGGTGATCTCCAGCGGCACCACCAGCTGGTCCGGCTGGGTGTCATCGAGATAGCGGCCGCGCAGGAGTGTCGAGGCCCGTGTGTCCTTGGGCACCGCGATCACCGCACTTATCGGGTAGGTGGCCGGATCGCCGTGGAAATGGAAGCTGGCGACATTGTCCGGGGTGACCTCAGTGAAGGTGACCGGACTGGCGGTGGTCGGCCTCGCCCCATTCTTGCCCGGGCTGACGGGTGCTTCATGTCCATGACCCAGCCCCTCGATGATCCAGGCGGTTTTCAGGTCGATGAAGATAGCCTGATCGTCGGGGCTGTCCCGCCGCCCCAGAATCCCGGTGATGCGAAGTTTCAACGGGTAGATGCCGGCCAGGTCGAACAGGTTGCCAGGGGTGGTCAGCAGGCGGTCACCGACCTTGAGCCCCAGAGCCGTTGCCGCATTGGCGCCCAGCACCGCATCCCCCAGTGTGGTCAACGTATCGCCTTGGTCCACGGTGAGCTGGCGGTAGTCCAGATAATCCAGGGTGATACCCACCAGCGGCTGTCCCTTGACCACAAAGCGTGAATAGATCGGCAGTGCCAGCGCCCAACTGCTGTCATCGACGCGGTCAAACTCTGCCATGGTGGTTCGGGGCAGATCGGGGTTGCCGAAATAGAGGGCATTCAGGGTCAGGTCTAGCCCGCTGGCCCGGGCGCCCACCACCAAAGGCGTGGCCCGGGCGCGGGCGAGCAACTTGCTTTCGCCCTGATCCAGCAATACATGCATGGCGATCGGCAGTGCGCCCATCAGGCTGAGACAGGCGATCAGCACCAGACTACGAATGCGGTAATGGCGCAAATGCCGCCAGGCCAGATAGAAATCCTGTCTCATGCCTGGGCGTGGTGATAGTCGGAGAAGTCGATGACCCGGTCGAAGCGCCCCAGCAGTTCATGGTCATGGGTGACGGCGATGAGGCTGGCCGATTCCCGGTCCAGCGTCCGGAACAGCACGTCGAGGATCTTCAGCTTGTTGTCCGGGTCCAGGCTGGCGGTGGGCTCGTCGGCCAGCACCAGTGCCGGCTGCGTCAGCACGGCCCGGCAAATGGCCACCCGCTGCCGTTCGCCCTGTGACAGCGCCGTGACCGGCTGGCCCAGCTTGTGCTCCAGACCAATGGCGGCGGCCAGTTGCCGCAGACGCTGGCGAACAGCCGGGCTCAATTTCAGCGCTGGGTTGATCCGGTAGGGATGCAGAATGTTGTCGGCCATGTCCAGGTATTCCAGCAACTGCAAGTCCTGGAAAATGAAGCCAAGCCGGGTGATGCGAAAGCGCCGGCGGGCACTGTCGCTCATGGCATGCACCGCCTGACCATCAACCCAGATCGATCCCTCCAGCGGTGGTTCGATGCCCGCGATGAGTTTCAGCAGTGTGGTCTTGCCGGTACCACTAGGGCCGGTGATGGCCAGCCGTTCGCCGGTTTTCAGATCAAAGCGGGGAATCCGCAGGGTGAAATCGCCCTCTGCCGCCGGGTAGCGAAACTGCAGTCCTTCAATACGGATCATGTCGCGTCCAGACCCTGCCCGTCGATGAAATCCAGGTTCTTGATGCGCCAGCTGCCGTCGGCCCGACGCTCCAGGTCGACCAGGGCGCGGTAGCGGGTATGTCGATCATGGGCATGGCCCCAATGCGAGACCTGGCCATGCGCAACCCAGCTGGCGTCGATGCGTCGTTCGGATTGGCCGGTGCTGACTGGCTTGAATTGGCTCAGTTCCACTCGCTGAACCCGGCTATCGCCCCCAAGCCCACGTGACTTGCGGATCAGGGCCAGGCGTTGATCGAGATAGACCTGGTCCAGCAACGGCGAGGACAAGCTCATGGCCAGTTGGTCATAGGCGGCTTCCTCCCCACGGAGGGAGAACGCCCGATAGGCGTTAAGCAGGAGTTCAGCCAGTTCCTCCGCCTGCAGCGGTCCTGTGGCGGCTGAAGACGACGCTTGATCCGAGGGGGGGGTAGGGTTATCCAGCATGTCCTCGGTCGACCAATCCATCGCCGAATGTGTCCGGGTTACCTCGGCGTCCAGAGTTTCCTGGCCACGAATCAACTGTATCGCGTGCGTGGTCTGGTCGGGGCTGAAAGCCTGCCAGTGCAGGCGTAGGGAGGTCGGGGGATGCTTCACCGGATAGGCCAGCATGATCCCCAGTTGCGCGGCGTTGGTGGCCAGCACTGAGTCGGCCGGCACCGGTTCGATGCCGGCCGGACTTTGACGCACAAACTCGATTCGGTCTATCCAGGGCGCGGAGGGTTGCCCGTCGATATCGAGCGTCTGCAGCGTGGGCAGGGCCTCAACTAGCTTTGTCTTCAGTGCCTCACGCTGGGCCGGACTGAGTTCTTTGCGCGTGTCCAGACCCAGGCTGTGCCACAACTTCGCCGGTAGCCAGGCCAGAGGCTGCAGCCATTCATGACGGATTTCGTGCGGCTCGAGGTAAAGGAAGGACTTCGGTTGCAGGTGACGGCGGGCCCAGTCCTGGCCCTGAAATCGGCTGTTCCAGGGCTGTTGCCAATCGAGTTTGAGTCGGACCGGGCCGTTGAGTAGCGCCCGGTCGCTGATCGCCACCCCCCCCTGAAGCACCAGCAGGGCCGGCGCCAGCCCCGAGGGACTACTGAGCTCAAGTTGTCCGGGTGGCGTCGCGAGCGGGAAGCGGTAATGGATCTGGACGCGATGCTCGGCCTGGCCGTTGGCGGGTTCCCTCATTGCTGCTTCGGCGGCGGTCAGGGTGGTGCCGTCAGAGGTGCTCGCAAGCACCAGAGGCCGAGCGGCACAGGTCAGGTCGCAGTCACTCGGCGTGAGGCTGCGGACCGCCGGCAAGTCGCGTTCGCGGATGCGCAGGGTCAGTTCCACCGAGTCGGGCTGCAGAATGAGATCGGCCAATATGGGCGACTGACGATCCAGCGGGCTGTCGGCCAGCAAGTCGGGGGTCAGCAGCGCCAGCAATAGCACGCTGACCCCCCGCGTGACCGGAGAGGAAAATGTGGACAAGGGGGGATGGAGGACCTGGCTTCAACCCTGGGAGCCTAAGGTCCTGCCGAGCAGGTAATTCCAGTAGCGCCGATAGAAACCGTAGCCGAACCACCCCAGGAAGGCGAATACGATGGCGGTTGACAGCCAGGCCAGATATTTCAGCCAGGGTGTCGGTTGCATGGAGGGCATGGCGACACTGAAGGGTACGCGGAGTCGGTCGTCCTCGGTAATCATGTCGTCGCCGATCTCTGCGATCAGCGCATAGTGACCCGGAGTGCTGATGTCGACGCTGGTATCCAGTGTGCCGTTCTTGTAGATTTTGGCCGGCACTTCCTTAAGGGTCTTGCTGGTGGTCGGATTGCCATCCTGGTCGAACTCTTCTTCGACGACGCGCACGGCAATCGGAAGGTTACGCACATCGCGATCCAGCAGGTCGAGCGTCAGGAAGGTCATGCCGATCTGGGGGATTTCCTGACAATACTTGACGAAATCATGGGCCTCATTTTTGTTGCGGCCCTGCTGCATGGAGGTGAAGTGCATGGCATAGAAATCGTTGGCGACCAGGCAACTCATGGATGCCCCGGTGTATTTGGATCGCATGTCCCCCGGATTGCGGACATTGTTCGCGGCCAGCGCAGGCCCGTTCAGAGAGGTAATGAAAAAGAAACTGGCGAGGAATTTCATTCCGGTGATGTGTGAGCGTGTCATCGACGTTAACCTCCAGGGGTTGTGGGACTAGGGTTTGAAGGTGAAGAAGTATTTGCCGCTGACCACATGGCCATCAGCCGAAAGCACCCGATAGCGAACCATGTAGCGACCGGGCGTCTGGACATCGACGCTGGCGCGCAGGTTGGCGCGGTCGGAGAAGTCGAGCTTGGCGTCATGGGCATCCACCCTTTTGCCCTTGTCGTCGACGATGGCCAGCGCCAGAAACTCCTCGCCGACGGCATCGTTGAAGCGCAGCAAGACTTCCTTGGGGGCGGTGGTGATGATTGATTCCTTGTCGGGTTGGGCCTTGACCAGAATGGCATGAGCCATGGCCTGGCCTGGCAACAGGATCAGCAGCGACAGCAGGATTAGGAAACTGGAACGCATATTTAAAGTTCAGGATGAAATGTCATGGAGAACCGAGGCCATCCGTTTGGTCTTTTCGCCGGCGCGTTCGGTCCAGAAGACCCGGAAGCCATCGGATGTCGGCACGACCCGCGGATGATCCACCCGCTGGCCGACCGGACTGAGTAATTGCGGCCTCGACCAATGTGCCCCGCCATCGGTGGATTCCACCAACGCGATACGGCTCTGCTGGCCATGGCCTTTCCGGTAGACGATGGCCAATTGACCGGTCGGTCCCGAGGCGATGTCGGGATCGCCGCCCGCGCCATCAATCAACAGCTGGGTGGGCCAAGCGGTACCTGCGGCATTGGATCGCAGGTAGTGCACGCCGGTCTGATTTTCTTCGCCGGTCCAGATGGCGGCATGCATCACGACAGTCTCGCCATCGCGCACACTGGTAATGCCGCTGGAACTGTGTGGGCAGGCGTCGACCCGCCAATTGAAAGCGCCTACGGTCTGAGTGGTCTGCCAGCGATCCTCGGTGGCTGAATTCATGGCCAGCCGCATGTCCTTGGGCGCGTGGTCGCGGTAGAGCAGGGCCAGTGAGGCGTCGGGCAGCCGGCTCAGTTGAGTCGAGCAGCAGGTGCAGACATCGGTGTCGACCGTTGATTCTGATTGCCAGCTTTGGCCGCCGTCGCGAGAAATGGCCGCCCGAAGTCCCTGGCTGGAGCCGTTCTCTTCCCGATCATCCAGCCAGACCAGGTGAATCGTGCCGTCGGCGTCGATCTCCACATCGGGATAGGCCTGGTTGCGTTGGGGGTCACCGCTAACCGGCAGGATGCCGGAATGCCAATGTGCGCCCTGGTCATCGGAGACGGCCACCATCAGTGGACCGTTTCCAGGGAGTTCGCCCTTGACCTGAAAAACGGCAACGCGGCGGCGGCCGGATGTGGCCAGCTGGACATCGTTGCCACGGCTGGAGATGGGTTCGGCCCCTGCGGTATCGATGAACTGTGGCCGGCCCCAGTATTTGCCCCCCTCGCGTGCCTCGACATAGGCGAGGCGAGTCACCGCATCAGCTTCAAATTGACCCAGCACCAGCGTGTGCAGGCGATCACCTGCCGTGACCACGTCAAAGCTTCTGACGCTCAGTGCGCCACCAAAGGCCGGCGCCGAAGGGGCCGGCAACCAGAGGGCCAGTGCCGAAGCACCCAGCAGCAGGCTGGTGGCCAGAGCGAGGCGATGTCTGCGTTGCCGTGCGTTCATGTCCGTCGGTCAGAAACTGATGCTGATGGTCCCGCGGATCATGCGCGGTTCGACGGGGTGGATGACCTTGCCTTCGACCCCGTCAGGGCCCTGATCCTGCAAGCGGTACTGATAGTAGTAGGCGATGTCGTTGGCCTTGGAATCGAACAGGTTGAACAGGTCCAGTTCAAGCTTGACGTTGTCAAAACGGTAGCCGCCACCGATGTTGACCAGGGTGGTCGTGCCCAACTGGACGGTGTTGGCTTCATTCAGCGGGACATTGCTGAAATGGCGCAAACGGGCGGTCGCGTAGTAACCGTCCGGGTGTTCGTAGACTGCCCCGGCGGTAATGACATTGCCGATGGATTGCGGAATGGAGTTCTCGCCGGAGGGGAGGTCGGTGTATTTCGATTGGGTAAACGCGAAGTCTGCGTCCAAGGTGACCTCCTGGGTCAGCTTGTAGTAGTTGACGAACTCCACACCATAACGATTGCCCGGCCCGGTGGGTTCCGTGGTGCCTTCATCGCCGACGAAGACGAGTTCCGAGTCGCTGTGCAGGAACCAGAAGGCGAGGGTCGAGTTGAGTCCGGGCACATACTGGGTACGGGCCCCGATTTCGGCGCCTTCGGTCCGGGATAATGGCGTGACACCGTAAATGTAGTCCTTGGTGCTTGGGTCGATACGGTCCATCACCCCGCGGGCATCGTTGGAATGGAAGCCATAGCCGCCATTGAGGTAGAGCTCGGTGTCTGCCCAGGGACCGAAGATCAGGCTCAGTTTCGGGCTGGCCAGGCTGGCGGTCATGTCCCCGGTGCTATTGACGCCTTGCAGGGTTTTTACGTCGAAGAAGAAAATGTCCTCACGCAGGCCGGCGATGGTGCGGAACCAGTCGGTCCAACGATTCTCGCTTTTGCCGTAGAGACTGACGCTGGTTTCCCAGACGTTGTTGATGGCGGTGACGTCGTAAACATTCCGCCGGTAGCTGTTGGCCAGTTCCAGGTCACCGATCTGGTCGCGGCGGAACTGGATGCCGAGCGTGTTATCCATTTCGGTACCAAACAGCTGGTTGAACCAGGTCTGCGAGGCGTTGCCACCGAAGTAAACGCGATCCTCGCCTTGGAAAATCTGGTCGCCCAGTTCCGGGTTGGTCAGGAAATAGGTGAAATCCGAAAAAAGCCGCAACGAGTAGTAGGCGGCATAGAAATTGGCTTCATTTTTGTAGCCGTCGCCCCGGCTCCAGATGTTGGCAGAGCCGGTCCAGCGGTCGGTGACACCGCCATCGCTGTCGTTTAAGGTGCCGTAGAGTGAAAGTTGTTTGCTGTTGACCAGGGCTTCCGGAATCTGGTTGGTGGCCGTCCAGTTGGAACCATAGCCGTTGACAATGAAGGAGGTCCCCCAGTCCTTTTCATCGATGGTGTAGCGCAGCATGCCGTTGTAGGAATCCAGGTTTTGCGGCTGCACCCAGGGCCCGTTGTAGTAGTTGTAGGTGACGCCATATAGCAGATCACCCGGGCCTACCTGATTGGAATCGGCGATGAGGGCGCGGTAGTAGTCGAACTCGCCCCCGGTCAGCTTGGCGATGCCCTGGTCCAGCCGATGCTTGGTGTGCATTTGCGAATAGCCGGCCGAGGCAAAGTCACCCATCTCGGCATAGTAGGGGCCCTTGCCATATTCAACCCGATCGACCAGTTCCGGGATGATGGAATTCAGATCCATATAGCCCTGGCCATGGGCGTTGGTGGGCAGATTCATCGGCACACCGTCGACCCAGGTGGCAAAGTCGGTGCCGTGATCAAGATTGAAGCCGCGCAGGAAATACTGATTGGCCTTGCCGCTGCCGCTATGTTGGGTGGCCATCATGCCGGGAATGACTTCTACCAGTTCGCCAACGCGCAACAGAGGCCGGGTTTTGAACTGGTTCTGTCCGACGACGCCTTGTGAGCCGGATTCGACGATGCCAACCAGCTCAGTTTCACGGCCTACGATCTCTATGGTGTCAAGGCTGACGGGCTCCTCCATCAGGGGCGGATCATTCGCTTCGGGCCCTCTGGCTGTCTGCGTTGTTGTTGCGTTAGCGGTTTTGGCTGGCGGGTTGCTTTCGTCGTTAGTCTTGGCGGATTTCTTGTCGTCCCCGCTTGTTTCCGAATTCTCATCGACAACCACCTCTTGCGGGGGTGCCTGGCGGTGGGCTTGGACCATGGGTGAGGCAAGAATGAGTGTGCCGGGCAGCGCCAGATAAATGGTTGAAGTCAGTTTCATGATTTCAAGGATTCACTTAAGTGTTGTTCCGGTTCGGCAAAACAATTGGCCAAGGTCAGTGTTGCTTGAGAGTGATCTCGTGTGAGTCGATCAATAGGGTCAGGGGGTCGCTGCCTTTTTGTCCTTCATCCAGTCGGGCCGTCCTTGAGGTGGGGTATTGCCCAGTGGGCCTTCCTCTCCGCATCCGGCAAGGCTGAGCAACAGGGCGATGAGTGAAGACACCAGCAAAAAATTTTTCATGATCTGTTTGGCAGATATTGAGGTGGGGTGAGCCCCCGTAACAAAGCTCCGGGGGCTCGATCGCATTCGCCCGGGCTTGGCTATCTTTCTTGTTGCAATCAGCCAAGACCGGGGCGAGGAACTCGATGGACAGACGTCTCCTTACAGCTTGCCTTCCTTCTTGTAATAGTCGATTTCATCGGCGAGCTTGGTGGTGCAATGCTCCAGGTGGGGGATAGCCCCGGCGACGTCACCCGCGTCAAGAGAAGCGAGCGCCTTCTTTGTGCTGCTGGAGGCAATTTCCATGGGCATTGTGCTGATCTCCTTATAGGAGGTGATGGAAATTTTGCGAGCCTGCTTGGCGTTTTCCAGGGTCACGTCCTTGTCGCCTTTCTTGGCGGCTTCCAGAGCCTTGGTACAGAGATCAAAGGTTTCTACCAGTCCATCTGGAGGATTGGTGTAGCGACCGCCGGCCTGGCTGACATTGGCTGTCAGGGCAAGCAGGAGTCCTCCGGTGATCAGTGCTAAGTGGTTATATTTCATTGGCTTTCCGTATGATATTGGATAAAAAGACCGCCATGCCCATGAGCTTCATCGGCATGGCGGCAAACCGTAATAGCAACGCCTCAAAGGCATTACTGATTACCCTATGAGCAATAGGTGTGCCAATGCCGTGGTACGAAAAATGTCCATAAAATTCAGTGGATGAGGGTGCTTTCTGTTCTGGTGCCGAGCTGTAGGTACGGCAAATGAATATGTGTAATACGGGGAATAACGCATAAAAAACCGTGTTACCCGATTCCTGTCGCCGATGAGGTCCAGTTCAGAAGTCATCCTCAAGTCTGCTCTTTGGTGGACTTGTGGGAGGATTTGGGGAGAGATCTTCCGATATAAGATTTAGTGGTACGTTATGTGCATATGAGCAGTAGATCGCTCGAAATATCCCTCACTTGCTGGATGCAAGGGAGCCTGGGAGCGGGCCTACCTGAAACTACCACGGCAAAAATATGGACCAGATGAGAGGACGCGGCCTAATGGCCGCCGATAAGGACAGGGAAACCCACGGGGCTGTGGTTGCAGCGGGGGCTCCAAAACTTCAGCGAGGTCGACCAAGGAAGCGTGGCCCGACCAAGGTGCCCGTGACCATTCGCCTCGATATCGATCTGTTGGAAGAGTTGAAGAGTGGGGGGCAGGGGTGGCAGACGCGATTGAACAATGCCGTTCGGGAGTGGGTTTTCAGTGGTAAAGTTGATGAGGAAAACAAATAGGCAACACCCGGCGTGAAATTCCTGCTCTTCAAGTACTTGCTGACCTCAGCGCTGGTGGTTGGGATTTCGGAGCTGGCGCGTCACAACGCCAGAATCGCCCCGCTGGTGGCGGCATTGCCGCTGGTCGCCACCCTGACCCTGGTGTGGATGCATCTGGAGAATCTGCCTGATAACCGGCTGATCCGGTTTTCGTTGGATACCCTATGGTTCGTGATACCGACCCTGCCGCTCTTCTGGCTTTTTGCCAGGCTCCACGCCAAGTTTGGATTTTGGCTGTCTCTGTTCATGGCCTGTATCAGTACGGTCGTGCTTTTTCTTCTTGAAATCAGGCTATTGAAGCGGTTTGGTATTCAGCTTTTCTGAGTCGTTGCCCTACAACTGACTGGGTCTGCACACCAGTCGGATAGTGCCCTGAGCCCGCCTTTCCAGACAGCTGCACAATGCTTCCCTCCCTTACGCTCTCTTCATTCCTGCTCACAATAAGGCTTTTGCCTTGGCCAAAAAGGCTATCATTCCGGCTTCGCTGCTTCGACGTTTGGCACCCCTGTGTTGCAGCGCAGGAGCTTGGGGCGGCCATAAATCATGTTGGGCCGGGCCCATTTCCAACTATTGACTGCGAAAGCGGGGTAAATGTGAGGCTATTGATAATCGCGTGGCTTGGTTTTTTGGGTGCGCTGGTGATGGGCGGATGTGCCAACTATGCCGGAGCCGGTGATTCGCTGGATCGCGCCGATGACGCCCGCCAACTAGCCCGTCAGGAGGCGGCCAATGACTTCACTTGTCCCGGCGTCAAGGCCGATCCCGCCGTGAGACGAGTCCGGGAAAGAGACTGGGAGGACGGTTTGTTTAGCGAATATCTGGTGCACGTCAGCGGTTGCAAGAACGAGGGCAATTACAAGGTAACCTGCCGAGAGGGAGGGCTGTGTTCGGTGGCGGAGTAGTTCGCCCTCATGCCTGGGGATGGCCCAGGCTACGCTCGACTTCTTGATCAAAAACGACCATGGCCGCGTCGGTCAGCGGATCAGTCGCCAGACTGGCAGCAAATTCGGGACGCACGGTGGCCGCATAGGCACCGCTGGCAATCAGTTCACTCAGGATATCCGCCTGCTTGATGCTGGCCGCCAGAAGTTGCACACCGTCCTGCTGCATCGCCACACAGGCGCGCACCAGGGGCCAGATATCGCGCCCGTCGGCATGGAGCCGACCCAGGTAGGGCGCGACAAATTGGGCGTTCTGTGATCGCGCCCACAGCAGCTGCATCGGGTTGGACAGGCCGGTGAGCAACAACGGCAGGCCCCAGGCATGCACCTCGCGGATGACCGGTTCCCAATCTGGATGGCAGGGCAGCTTGATGGTTAGCTGGACATTGCCCTGGCCGGCCGCGGGCAGAAGCTGGCTGAGCCATTCGTGTGATTCGGCCACGTCGGGCCGAGGGAGTTGCAGCATCAATTCAGGCAAACGCAGAAGGCCAGCTTTTTTGAGAAGATGCAGATAGGTTTCCAGAGTCACAGGCAAACCCGCCTGCTGAATCAGGGTAGGATTGGTGGTGACGCCCTGAATAGCGGGACAGCCGACGGGAAGATGCCACTGGCCGACATCGGCGGTGTCGAGATAAAGTTTCATGGGTTACGTTGGTTGGGTTCGGGAACGGATCAGCGGGCTCTGGACGGTATGATAGCCAACCCGAAAAGTGCCTATCATTAACAATAGATGGCAAACGAGGATAGATTGTGAACTTGAAGTGGTTTTTGCTCTGCGTCCCGGCGGCATTTGCCGCCAGCTGGATGGACACCAGTCCCATTCTGGTTTTCTGCCTATCGGCCTTGGCCATGATTCCCCTGGCCCAGTTGATGGGAGACGCCACGGAGGATCTGGCTCATTACCTGGGCCCATCGGCCGGTGGCTTGCTTACCGCCACCATGGGCAATATTCCAGACATCATCATCAGTATTTTTGCCTTGCGCCATGGGCTGGTGGAGGTCGTCAAGGCCTCTATCACCGGGGCGATCGTCGGCAATCTGTTGTTGGGGGTGGGGCTTACCTGTTTGCTGGGTGGGCTGAAGCATCGTGCCGGACAGACCTTTGATATCAAGTCCAGCCACCTGATGAGCGGACTGTTATTGCTGTCTACCATTGGGCTCATCATTCCGGCCATCTTCAATTTCAGTACTGACTCGGAAAAGCAAATCAGCCTGGAAATTTCCGTGGTGCTGTTGGTGACCTATCTGAGCAGCGTCTATTTCACTCTGAGGAATCCGCAATCCGAGATTCAGGTGCCAATTATCTCGGTGCCCGAAGAAGATCAGTTGGATCCGACCCAACGCAGCTTTGGTCAAGCCGCCCTATTGCTGGGGGTCTCCACCCTGGTGCTGGCCGGAATGAGTGAGGTATTGACCGATGCCATTGAGCCGGCGGCCAAGATGATGGGCTTTACTCCCATCTTTACCGGAATCTTTCTGCTGGCGCCGCTGGGTGCGTCAGCCGAGGTCATGAATGCCGTGCGCTTTGGACTTCGTAACAAACTGGACCTTGCCCTGGCCTCGTGCATCGGCTCGAGTACGCAGACAGCGTTGTTGACAGCCCCCATCATGGTCTTCGTCGGTATGGCCATCCATCAGCCAATGGAACTGCTGTTCTCGGAATTTCAGGTGGTTGCCGTCTTTCTTGCGGTGGTTGCCGTCAACAATATTCTCAACATCGGCACGGTGCGCTGGATTTCCGGCGTGAAGTTGATTGCAATCTATCTGATGCTGGGTATTGGGTTTTACTACCAGCCCTGAGGGTGCGAGGGATCAGGGATCCAGCCCCAGAAAGGCCCCGGTCAGGTCCTTGGGGTCCGTCTGGAGATAGTAATAACCTGATCCATCTGCGCGGACAACCACCTGATAGTGGTAGAGGGTCCCGAGGTTGTCGACTTCAACCAGCTTACCCCAGCAGTCCGGGCTCACCCGAAAGGTGCCGGTGTAATCCACCCGCTCGGACTTTCCGGCATAACTGCTGATGGCCAGGCCATTCAATTGGCCGGTCCCATCATGATTTTCCCGCTGAATCACCGCGTTGGGTTGCCAGACGCCCTGGTTGAGGCTGAACCCCATCTGCGAGCTTAAAATTACCCCCTGCAGCGTGTGCGGACCGCAAGTAGCCGAAGTCTGGGGGAAAAGTGTGCCGGTGATGGTGCTGCCGCGGTCGGTATCCAATGTATAACCGCGTCTGGAGGTCTGAGAGAGCGTGGCCGCGCTGTTCCAAACGCCGGTTGGCAACGACCGCGACAGCGTAGCCACGCAGTCCGCGCCGATGGTGACTCGCCCCTGATAAGGCGTTGCCGAAAAACGCTTGCCTTGGCGTAGCCAAAGGGTCCCCCAGATCTGCCCGTCGGCTGTCCAGGTTTCCTGATAGAGCCTTGCGGCAGGTTGCGAGCGAATATAACCGTTCTCCAGTCCCACGTAGCGCCCTGCAAACGGGGCTATCGCACAGGTCTCCTGTGCCTCGGCGCGTTCGGGCCAGGGCATGGTAATCAACATCAGTATGGCCAGGCTAGTTGGGCCGCAGGTGATGGAAAAGCGTGTGTGTGGCATGTGGATGGCTCCAATAGGGCGCAGGCATGAACTAAGGTCAGTAGACTGTTTTATTCTGAACTTTCTCAAGGCGTAAACAATATGCAAGTTTCATTTTTCAAAGTGCCTTGTGTGGTGGGGTTCTTGTTGTTAGGTGCATGCGCCAATTACTCTGGTGCAGGCGACTCGCTGGATCGCGCCGATGACGCTCGCCAGTTGGCCCGTGACGAGGCGGCGAACGACTTCTCTTGCCCCGGTGTCAAGGCTGATCCCGCTGTGCGACGGGTCAGGGAGAAAGACTGGGAGGACGGCTTGTTCAGCGAATATCTCGTTCACGTTAAAGGATGCAGCCACGACGGCAACTAACGGGTAACCTGCCGCGAAGGTGGCCTGTGCGCGGTAGCCGAATAGATGGTATTGCGATCGCGAATTTTGGGGACATAAGAGCCGATCTGCCGGTTTTTGGGGAGGCGCGCTCGGTATTTGGCGGTCCTGGAGGTTTTTCCGTTACGACACTATCTCGGCTTGTGTTGCAAGCTTTGCTCAATTGCCCGATCGAACTGCGCCATGGCCGCATCGGTCAGCGAATCGGTGGCAAGATGAGCGGCAAATTCGGGACGCACCGTGGCGGCGTAAGCGCCGCTGGCTATCAACTGACTCAGCGCGTCGGCTTCCTTGATGCTGGCGGCTAGAAGTTGCAGGCCATCCCGCTGCATCGCTACACAGGCGCGAACCAAAGCCCAGATATCCCGCCCATCGGCCTGCAGTCGACCCAGATAAGGGGCAACAAAATGCGCCTTTTGCGATCGTGCCCAGAGCAGTTGCATGGGGTTGGAGAGGCCGGTCAGTAGTAGCGGCAGACCCCAGGCATGGACTTCCCGAATGACCGGTTCCCAATCTGGATGACAGGGCAGTTTGATCGTCAGACGAACCCTCGCCTCACCGGCGGCATGCAGCAAGCAACCCAGCCACTCATGGGCTTCGGCCACATCCGGGCGAGGCAGTTGCAGCATCAGTTCCGGCAATCGCAGCGCCCCGGCTTTTTTCAGAAGATGCCGATAGGTTTCCAATGTCACCGGCAGACCTGCTTGCTGAACCAGCGTCGGGTTAGTCGTCACGCCCTGAACGGGCGGGCAACCCGGTGGGAGCTGCCATTGCTGGGTGTCGGCGGTATCCAGATAGATTTTCATGGCGATTGGCGCGGGCTTGAGTGCTGCAGTATATGTGTTGTACTGTCCTTTGCCGATGCCGTCTGAGCGGCAGTGAGCACGAGTCCATTGGGTTTGGTTCGGGGCGGAGTAGTTTAGCTATGCGGTCTTTTATTGGCGGATATCTGGTCCCCTTGGTATACGGGATACCCACTTGGGCTCTCGCCATTGCAATTGTACTGGGCTTTCTTATCGTCGGCTTGGGTGGACTTGTCTTGACCAAAGATTGGTTGCATGCTCGATGTGGCCTGCATGAAGGTACCAACGAGGCGATTAACGGTTTCTTTGCGGGTGTAGGTGTTCTGTATGGGCTGCTCTTGAGCATGGTGGCAATTGCTAACTGGAACAACTTTGACGATGTTGAGGAAATTACCAGTAAGGAGTCTGGTTCAATTGCTGCGTTATATAGTGATATCGGTGCTCTGCATGAACCTGAACGTACAAACCTTCAGATATGCCTGAAGGACTATCTGCATATGATTGTCAATGTGGAATGGCCCGCCCATGCGCTGGGCAAGGCGTCAGTCGATAAGGTCATTTCGCTCGCATCGCTACAGGATGGTCTCACCAGATATCAGCCGGATTCGCTTAACCAACAGGAGATGTTTACGCGAAGCCTGGACTCCTTCAATCGACTGATAGAACTGCGCCAGCAGCGTATTGACGCGGTTGGAGACGAAAGAGTGCCAGAGGTTTTCTGGTACGTGATCCTGCTTGGGGGTATGTTGTCAATTGTGATGACTTACTTCTTCCACTTGCCGTCATTCTTGGCGCACGTTCTCCTCACGGGGTTGTATGCCACTTTTCTTGGGCTCATGGTTTTTCTGATTGCGGCTGTCGATAATCCGTTTCGTGGCGGTATTAGTGTCAAGCCGACGAATTATCTCTACTTGATTGATGCGCTCAAGGTCGGGACCTCCTAGGCTGGTTTACAACAACTTTATAGATAGGTAATCACCTATCCTGATCATTTCCTTAGGTGCAAGAATGACCTCATCCCATCTTATCTCTCCCCTGCGCACGGCCTACATCTCGCTTGCGGCGCTGGGCATTGTTTTCGGCGACATTGGCACCAGCCCCATGTATGCCGTGGCCGAGTGCATGCGGGTCGAGGGCATCTCACCTTCCGCCGAGGCGGTGCTGGGCGTCATATCCTTGATTTTCTGGTCATTGCTGTTGGTGGTGACCGTGAAGTACCTGTTGTTTATTACGCGCGCCGATAATCAGGGCGAGGGCGGAATATTTGCGATTCTGGCTTTGCTGAACAACACCGGGCGCATGGCGCCGCCGATGGCGGTCATGGCTACCGGGATTGCGTTGTTGTCAGCCGGACTGCTACTGGCGGATAGCATGATTACCCCAGCCCTATCGGTGATGGCGGCGGTCGATGGATTACGGGCCGAGTTTGACGATATCGCTTACTGGATCAAACCCGCCAGCCTCGTCATCATTGTTGGTCTGTTTGCGATCCAGCGTTACGGTACCGGGGTACTCGGCATATTGTTTGGACCGGTCATGCTGATCTGGTTTACCGTAATCGCTGGTCTGGGACTGTTGAAGATCATAGAAACGCCGGCCATTTTATGGGCCTTATCGCCCTTGCCGGCGCTGCACCTGTTGACGTCGCTGACCTGGGTCCAAATCTTCAGTCTGATGGGCTCCGTCATGCTGGCGGTGACCGGCGCCGAGGCCATTTACGCGGACATGGGCCATTTTGGTCGCCGTCCTATCAGTCTTGCCTGGTACGGCATTGCACTGTCGTCGCTGCTGCTCAATTACTTTGGGCAAGGTGCGCAGTTATTGCAGACGCCTTTTGTGCCGGACGAGAGCCATTCACCCTTCTTTGCCCTAGTACCCTCTGGCGGGGTCGTGCCGCTGGTCATATTGGCAACCGTCGCCAGCATCATCGCCAGTCAAGCGGTGATCTCCGGTATGTTCTCGCTGGCCAGTCAGGCGATCCACATGAACTTCCTGCCCCGCCTCCGCATTGCTCAAACCTCGCAGCAAGCCTCTGGCCAGATTTACGTGCCTCGCGTCAATACTTTACTGGCCCTGGGTACCGTTGGGTTTGTGCTTGGTTTTGGTTCCCCCTCGGCGATGGCCGGGGCCTACGGCTTTGCCGTGGCGACCACTATGTTGCTGACCACCATCGCCTTCACCTTTGTCGTCTATTACGTATGGCGCTGGTCCTGGCTGAAGATCGTCTTTTTCTGTCTCTTCGCGCTGCCGCTGGATGCCCTGTTTTTTGGCGCTGCACTCGCCAAGTTGCCGCAGGGTGGATATGTGCCGGCGTTGTTATCGCTAGTGTTTACCTGGTTAATGGCCAGTTGGGTATTGGGTAATCGCCACTTGATGGGGCGGGGACAGCGTCTGGATATGCCGCTGCCCTTATTTTCGGAGCTGGTGGGTAACCGAAGTGATCTGCACTTTCAGCAACGTCCGGCCATCTTCTTTCAGCACCTATCGTTTCCGGCTGATCTGGAAGTCACGCCCCATGCATTGCTCCGCCAGGTTCAACTGACCTCCATGGTTTATCAACCCGCGGTGGTGGTGGAGTGGGTGACAGCCGGGGTGCCGCGGGTGGATGACGCCCAGCGGCTAAAGGTCGAGCAGTATGGTCATGGCATTTATCGAGTGACCGCCTCCTTCGGTTTTGCCGAGAATATATCGATCGAGAGCGTCGAAGTGCTTGGTCGAGAGCGAGGCTGGTGGAGCGCATCAGATGAAATTGTTTATTTTGCGGCGCGCGAAGATTTGCGGACCGGGGTGCGATCTGGCTTGCCCTTAGCCATCAGCTGGCCCTATCGTCTGATGCATCGGTACGATGAAAATCTGGCCAGAACGCTCAATTTGCCGGCCCTGCAGTACGTCGAGCTGAGCTTGACGGTGGATGTATGACTTGAGTGTGAGAAAGCTGGGGCCGATTGATCGGATAATCCTGCTTACGGCCGCTGCGGGTGAGTGCATGCCGCACTCTATGCGGAATAGTAACGAACCCGACTCGATTTCGAGCCTCAAGTGCTCTCTTTAAGGGTCAAGGAGACCTAAAAAATTATCCCTTCATGCCCTTCGGCTGTGCTCAGGAGAGCCTCCTCGAAGTGCCGTTTTTAAAGGTCCACTCAATAACATCAGTGATATCCATGAACAACGAAGAAAGCCAACTCTTGCGAGATTTTCTCAGCCAGCTCACGCTGATACGTGGCGTCAGCAAGGATGCCGAAGCCGACCGGCTGATTCAGGAGGCCGCAGTTTCACAACCCGATGCCCTTTATCTGCTGGTTCAAAAAGCCATGCTTCAGGATCAGGCCTTGCGTCAGTCACAGGCGCGTATTCAGGCACTTCAGCAGCAGGTCGATCAAGCTCGCCGGCAACCGACTTCCTCCACGTCTGCCGACTTTCTGGCTCGTGACCCCTGGGCAGCCACTGCATCCAGGACGCCCTATTCGTCTCCGGGCGCTCCGGCGCCAATGAGTGCCGCACCGATGGGTGGGGGTCCCTGGGGAGGAAGCCCTGTGAGCAGCTTTTTGGGGACCGCCGCAGCCACTGCAGCGGGCGTTGCCGGCGGTGCCTTCCTGTTTCATGGCATAGAAAGCCTGATGAGCCACCATCCCCATGGCGCGGACTTTACCGATACGGCCTATGACGACCCGCATGCCGGGCCGGAAAATGTCACCGTCAACCAGTATTACGGCGATGGCGTACCTGAACATCAGGACGGCGCTCAGCCCGGTTTTGGCGAGAGTTTCCCGGCGTCTCAAGACGATTGGGACTCCTACGATGATGATGTGAACAGCGTGGATGCCTGAGGGCCGACTGATTGGTTAGGCGCTCGTTGAATCAACCGCCATGAAGATGTCAATGCCAGCATGAACTCCGAACTCGTCCTCCGCAATATGACACGATCCGAGCTCGACGTACTTGTTGAGTGGGCTGCCCTGGAAGGCTGGAACCCGGGGCTGCACGATGCCGATGCCTACTGGGCCACGGATCCGGAGGCCTTTATCGCAGCCGAATTGAAGGGCGAGTTGATTGGCGGTGGCGCCATCACCGCCTATGGGGATGACTTTGGTTTCATGGGATTCTTCATCATTAAGCCGGAACACCGAGGACAGGGTTACGGCAATGTCCTGTGGCTGGCTCGCCGGGATCGACTCAAGGCCCGATTGAGACCGGGGGCCACCATCGGCATGGACGGCGTGTTCGATATGGAGCCCTACTACGCCAAGGGTGGATTCGTTCGCTCCCATCGCGATCTTCGTTACAGCGGCAACATCGCACCCTTGTTGCCCGAAGGCCAGGGCGATGGCATCGAAATACTGCCGATCGACCGAGTGCCTTTCGATGATTGGCTGGACTATGACCGACGCTGTTTTCCGTCGCATCGTGAGAAATTTCTGCGTGCCTGGCGTGTTCTGCCAGAGTCGCTAGCTTTCGCGGCTCGCCGCCATGGCCGGCTCTGCGGATATGGTGTGATCCGACGCTGCCGCGATGGCTACCGGGTAGGTCCCCTCTTTGCCGATGATCAGGCCGTTGCCCGCCGACTTTTGAGTGAACTGTCCGCCTTTGCAGCCCAAGGCCTCATTTACCTCGATGTGCCGGAGAACAACCCCGAGGCTCTCGCCTTGGTGCAAGCGCTCGAAATGGAGGAAGTCTTTGGCTGCGCGCGCATGTATCTGGGACCATTTCCTGCGCTTGAGCACCGGCTTGTTTTCGGCGTGACTACGCTCGAGCTGGGGTGATCCCCGATTGATTCTTTAACGTTAATCTTGGGAGAAGTCATATGAAGATAAGGCTAAATGGAATCCATGCAATGCTGTTTTTGGTGGCGCTGATCATGGTCGCTCCCGTCCAGGCAGATAGTGGCCGCATCTACAAATTCACTGTGTACAGTCAAATCATGCAGTTCAAAATGATGGATGGTGACGGTGATGGTCGTGGAATGGCCGACATCATGGCTACGAACAATACACTTCATCAATCGATTGAGGGGCCCGTGGTTGCCACGGCCGATACTTCCATGACCATTACCAAAGCGGCCTCCCAACCGGGGGGATTGGAAACGCGCCTTTTCCACATGATCATGTCCTTTCCCAATCCGAGCGATACGGTCGTGATTGATGGGATCAGCACCGCCGCTGTCCCTGATAATTGGATGGTGGCTAACCAACCCTCTTACCGCGCGGTGGTTGGAGGCACCGGACGTTTCAGTGGGGCCAGAGGCCAGGCCATCTACACCCGAGTGGACCCCGTCTGGGTAAAGATCGATATGAAATTCTCGGTAACGAACGGGGCGAAGAGTGCGGTCTTTCCCAAGTAGTCCATGCAGCCCTCAGCTGTGGAGCCTCTAGCATAACTGTTCAAGAATATGCAGAAAAAGGCAGTGGGTCCGATGAGAAGTTAACAAGAATCAAAATCCGTAACTCAAAACTGAGATAGACAAAAATGCCGTGTATCGAGAAGGCCCTGAGCAGAAGGGTTTTCGTAACTGGTCGTGGAGTTTCCTTAGGCAAAGAAGCGGATATCGCCCACATCTGGTCGCAGGTTGCGACGGATAACATGATGGTCTCCACCCCTGATAATCTTGAGGATCTGTCAGTATCTGCCGGCTTATCTCCTGGGGATTCTGGGGTCTTGGGACGCCATCAACTACTCGCTTTGTCTGCGGTTGAATCTGCATGGCAGGAGGCCGAATTACCTTCACTACGCAATCCGATTCGCGGTCAGACAGTCAAAGTAAGGAATGGTCAGTTTGGTTGTTTTGGTGGAAGCGCATTGGGCGGATTGGTGGCGTTTGAGGGTGAAAGCGCCTCGAGGCCATCGCCTTACAGTCTGACCCGATGGCGCGGTAACGCTATTGTTTCTGTGGTATCGGTCCGTTACGGTCTGGGTGGAATGTCCCTCTCCATCAATGCGGCCTCTGCATCAGGAGCGCAATCTATCGTTACGGCCGGACATCTCATCCGTTCTGGGCTGATTGAGGGTGCGGTCGTCGTTCTCGCCGATAGCACACCATCCCCCAAAATCCATTCCGCGATGAAACGGAACGGTAGCGTTTCACAATCTCAAAGAGATCGACCACTTTCAGGTGAAAGAACCGGAATGACGCCAGCGGAGGGGGCCGCTGCGATTATTCTGGAGTCCGACCAAGCGCTGGAGTCTCGTGGGGGTTTGCCTATTTGCGAGTGGATTGACGGAAGTTCCGAGAGCGAAGCCTTCCATTTGTTGGCTCCAGACCCATCCGGCTCCGTTCTAAAACACCTCCTCGGCTCTGCCAAACAACAACTAAGCGGAGTGCGGTTGCACTGGTTATCTTTGCATGCCACGGGTACCCGAATTTTTGATGCGATTGAAATGCGCATTATTCAGGAAGTATTCGCACCAGAAACGCCCTGGATTTCGGCGATGAAACGAACGACCGGCCACACATTGGGTGCCGCAGGTGTATTAGAAGCGGTACTAATCTCGGAGGGCCTCAGGGTTGGCGAGTGGCCAGCATTCCCAATTGATATCGATCCTTTGCTTTGGGGCGGCCAGCTAAAAACGGCTTCTCCATCACCCCCAGATAGCTGCATCCAGATTGGTCAGGGCATGGGGGGTGTCGTTGCCGTCAACGTCTGGGAGCGAGTTGTCGGAAGATGAGAACGGAACCTTGGTTTCTTTCGGGGGGGCAGCCCAAAAATCTGGATTGGCCCGTTCTATGGGCCAAGGTTGTGGATGAGCATGCTGACTACCCTGCTATTCAACTCAAAGATCACAGCTTGTCATTCGGACAGCTTGATCGCCTAGCTCATGTATTGGCAAGTGCCTTGGCCAACGACATCGGAAACCCGAGAAAAGCCGTAGTTGCCGTCCCCACCGATCGGCCGGACTTTCTGACAGCCTTCATTGCCCTTTGGGAGTTAGGAAGTACTATCGTTCCTTACTCGAGTCACACACTGGTCAATGAACCAGCACTCCGGAAACTCATTGATTCTTTTGTGGATGTTTGGCTGAATGATCAATATTCCCCGATAGCGTCACGGCCTAGAAAATCCTCCAATCCCAGGATTATAAACTTTCCTGACGAGACTCCTCATCATGCGATCTTCTTTACTTCTGGATCAACGGGTGGCGTCAAAGGTGTATTGCGTGGTTGGCGGCAGGCCTTGTATGAGGCTGGGCAGTATGCGGCTACTCTTGGCTTAAGGCCTGGACTACGAAATGTGATGCTCCTAGATCCCATTTTCGGTGCGTCAACAAAGCACTTGATAGGCAGTCTCCTGATGGGATGCTCTCAATCATTTCCTCGCATCCATGGGGGAGGCGATAAGCCTATAAATGGGCATGTCATCTATGGGACACCCTCGCACTTTCTGGGCCATTCACCCAATTTAGATCAGTGTTCTGGTTTTGCCTGGGTTAGCCTCACTGGAGAGGCCCCCAACCAGTCAACCCTGAGCGCAGCATCCCGATTTCTTTCACCAGAAGGAAAGATCCTCAACGCATTTGGCGGAACCGAATTTGGAGTAGCCATCAACGAGACCATTAGTCCGTGGCAAGAAAATATGAGGATAAGGACTTTACTCCCGCATAAGTGCCTCCTCATTTTGGATGATCGGGATCAAGTCGTGCCTGATGGCACTTCTGGGCGCTTAGCAGTATTGTCTCACCAACTAGCGGAAGGCTACATCGCCCTGAATGGAAACTTGAATTCCGCCTGCTTCGGCCGATTCCAAAAGCATCTGAATGGAAGTAGCCAAGTCTTCACCGGCGATATCGCAGTAAAAGATAACCAAGGAAGTGTCATTATTCAGGGTCGCGAAAATGCGATGGTCAAGTACCGCGGAAAATGGCTTGATACCACGCCACTGAGGGACCTTCTCTCACAACAAGCGCAAATAAAGGAGTTCGTCTTAGATAGGGATCCAGAGACGGATAAATTAAAAGTTTGCATCGTGCCGGCAACTCATGCAGACCGATCTCAGCTCATATTGATGTGCGAGAACATGAGTCACCGACTCGGTGGTCAAGCAACTGGATTAGGATCCGCCAATTATTTCCTGATTGATAAGATTAATCGGAACCGAAATGGGAAAATGGACCTTCAGTGGCTGTCAACTGCGACGATGGTGCCACTCGTCTCTCTCCCTCGGTCTGCTAGCGACGATATTCTGGATTACCTGATTCATGGTGTTTCAGCGGTATCCAATGATTTTGCTGGACTAAGTATTCATGCTCAAGGCTTGGATTCAATCGAAATTCTACAGCTTGCCATAAAGCTCGAGCGCTATAGTAAATCCCCGGTCGATTTATCTGTTTTCATGGAGGACAGGCCGATATCGTCGCTGAGAAATGAAATTTGGCGCAAGATTGGTCGGAGTACTTGGCCCCTTGAGCTGGGTATGATCGAAAGTAAGCGGGTCATGCTATGGTTCGGATTCGCCGGAATCACTGCCGTTCGCCAAGAATTCAGTTCCAAAAGTAGAATACTCTATTTTGATTGTGATCTATCGATCAATTTGGACCCGCCATCAAAAACAGCAAATATCGAAAGTATAGTTAAGAGCCAGCTCGAATGCTGCATAGAAACCATTGAAAGTGCGAACTCGATCATGGTCGGAGGTTTCACTTATGGTGCTCTTGTAGCGCACGAAGCGACACATCAGCTTGAACAGCTCTCAATGCCCGTTGATCAGGTAATTTTGCTGGATCCTACATTCAAGACTGGTCTAAAAATTAATACATTGGGCCGATTCCTTAGAGACTCGATTATTAAGGCGGTCAGAAAATATTTAATAGTAACATCCTTCCCAAAAGTAGAGGCCACTTTCAGGAAAGGCCTCCGGCAGACGGCTCTGGCTAAATTTAAGCCCAATATAATCAAGTCGAACGTGTTTATTATGACCACCACAAAAAGGCGGCAGAGCATTGAAATGATGTTGAATAATGCATGCCACAAAGCGATATGGCAACATGAAATAACCCATCGCCATTATGATGTTATGACCAAGCAAGAATATCAGGCCAAGTGGCTTGATAAGATAAGGCTATGGGTGCAATAATATTTATTATAATTATATAAACTGAACAATCACTGTCTTCTAGGCGGTGGTTATTCAGTTTCAGAAAAAATCTTGCGGTTGTCGGAAATGCCGTCATCTCCTGGTCAATCTTTTGGTGAATGATATTAAAACGCTATGCTAGATAAACCCCGCCTTATGCTCCTGGCTATAATCATGATGCTTTTAATAAGTCAGACCTCTCTGGCCTCTTGTAAGGTTCTCATTACGCAAGACAGGCCCGTGCTCAAGAGCATCGATCTGGGCGATGCCGGCAAGAGTCAAGGGGACCTTCTGTTTGGCGAGGCTGCGATTCGATATGACCGCAAAATTGTTGGGAAGGTTGGCCTAATGTTGACGACGATTGAGCTACCCGATCCTACCTTGACGGGTCGCGAGGCAAATGAGGATCGATTTGGTAGCCTCGTCTTCCGTTTCAGCGAGATCGACACATTGATTGTGTCCGGTACAACCCTGCTTCCCCCTGAGCAGAAGTTGATTGCAATCAATACACCGCAAGCGAGAGCCATTATCGGAGGGACGGGGCGATTCAAATTCTCCCGTGGTCAAGTCATGACCACCCGCTTTTCGGACGGCACTTATGAGCATGAATTTGAACTGGATGGGCCTGGAAGGCTCTGCCGCTTCAAATGAAACCCGACATCACCTCGGGTGGCCGTTCGCTGTAATTTGGCCGGAGTAATAACTCGCTATCCTCTATAAACAAACCCATTTCAGCATAACCGGCATGCGCAACTTCCACATTCCATGGCACTTCCCAGGTGGTGGTAACCCGTCTGTGTGCAGGCCATCAGTATTAAAAAACTTCCTAAGGTGAAAAGTCTTATCCAATTCATTGCATAGCCTCTGTACGTTGAATGTCTGAAGGTCGATGTTCGCTCGGGATAGTAAAATCGGTCTCTCGACGGCGAGTGTGTCATCTTTACCTGCGTTACGTATATGCTGCTCTGCCTTAATTGAGTCCTGCCATGGCAATCATAACCGATTAAGTCAGAATCCAACGCCGCTATTCACGTTGATATCAGTTGAATCCGAAATTCTGCGTTATGCACCGCTGGTGCCGACGTCATGAATTAAGTTGCTCCGCCCGCGTCTCTTTCTGCGAAATGTGTCCACGCCGCCGGTTGATTATCCAAGTCCAAAAAGCTCCCCCTGTTGTCTTTGCCAAAAATTGGAGCATAACGATAGCGGGGAGAAATGTCCCAAACGCGAGTGTTGGAAACACGAGTGAGTCCACAGCTGATCCGACGATATTGCTGGTGTTGGATCGGACTAGCCAGGAGCCTCGTCTGAGGCGCGAAAAAACAAACCAATCCGCTAGTGCTGCCAAGGTAAAAGCGCTTGTATTGGCGATTGCAATCTGTTCGGTGGAGTGATCAAGTCCATAAGTTATCAGTCCGGCTACCATAATGAGAGCGCCTAATTGCGAGGGTTTTAATTGCACATGTAGCCAATCGCGGAGGGATAAATCCAGACCGATCAATAAAAATCCATTGATGGGTGTGATGACTGCGCCAAACTTGGCCACAATCAGGTTGCCCAGCGTCATCGACACCGCATAAATCAGTATCGCTAAAATCAGGATAACAATTGACTTTTGCCTTTGCATAAACCAATAGAGATATCAGCGGTGCGTCCCGGTTATCACTATGAGGAGGTCAATAGGTTAACCTGTCCTATTTTTGATCCGTTGAGTTATCAGCCTGCCTATAAGATGGCGGCAGTAAATTTGCGTAAAGAGGGGCCCGAATAGTGCTTATTCCCCCGTCTGAAATGAGCATTGGCGGCTGGGGTTGGCCGCGAGTGCAGCCTCCCCTATCTATGATGGCCGCAGTGATCAGGCAAAGGCGGCGAAAGAATGACATCGAAACCCTCCGTCGATAAAGGACGTCAATCTGCTTTATGATGAGTGATTACTGAAATGCCAGCCTCTTTCCATCTCGCCATGAAAGTGCTGACCAGGTAATCAATCGCAGCTGGGTCATTTGTAACCGATAAATTGGGGGGTAATTGGAGCCGATTGGCATCGTATTCGGAGTGTATGGTGGGGAATGTTTTGCGGACTACGCTCGCCTCGGGAATCATACCCGGGGGAAGATAAACAGACCCGGGAGGCACGGGGCACGGTGTGGGGCATGGCAACATAAGCTGGCTGTAGACGGGCACTGTGCCGTCGGTACGCGGCGAGTAGGTCTTCGTCTTGTTTCGTCCCGAGATGGGACACCTACGGCCACAATAGTCGCCTGCAATGAGTGTGACACTTACGCCATCAAGCACCCCTACCTGCCGTTCGTCCCAACTTTCTTTAAACGGCTTTGCGTGCCCACTCGTCCGGAGCACCTGAATAGCTCCCGCCTCTCCAAAGCGCTCGAACCAGATGAGTGCCTTGGCATTGTTGGCATATTGGAGACCCCATGACTTGATGACAGGGCTCACATTTTTTTTAGGATCGGCTGCAATGTCAAACAGCGGGGCACCCAAATGAGGTGAATTTAGCGTGACGATCGAAGGAGTAGAAAGTCCCGCATCGACGGCGATCTGAGCATAGGAAAAAGCGGGGGCCATGCTCCCTGCCGGCGTTTTCTGCTTGAGTGCAGCGACGGTTGCGCGGGCGATTACGCCACCATAGCTGTAGCCGACCAGGTCAAAGCTGCGGTAGCCATAGGTCTCATGCAGGTAGCCAAGGAAGCCAAGCACGGCCTGACCCGCCTGAGTTGGGAAGCCCGCGGTATTCCATTGGACTTCGATCGGCGGTTGTGGGGGGCAACCCGATTTACCATCGGTGCTGCTGGACAGGTTTCCAAAACCTGGAGCAGTGAACACAGGAAATCCTGCATTCAACAGTGCTTGAATGTACTGAGGTCGATCGCCGTCACAGGCGGCCCACGGCGTAGTGAACGCATGAGTGGAACCGCCACCCTCAATGACAACGACCGCGCGCCCGGACGACTGTGTCCTGGTCAGTCGATCATTGCCTGTATTGCTCGGTATGTTTATGGTGGGGACAACAGAATGTGCGAAAACAGACGAGGCGAGGCTTGAGGCGGCGATAACCGCTAATGAACCGAGAACCCTACAGTAAGTGACTAATTCCAGTTTCATTGTTTTATCAAAAGGCGAATTCAAATCTGAATCACTACATTCTGGCTTAGGCCATTTCCTTACTCTGATCATAGGTCAGCCTGAGTTGGCGGGGTCCTACAATGCCATGGAGCTTGTCGTTAAAATTCTACAGCAGGTCGGCGGTTGTGCCAGGTTTATTCGCTTCATGCGATTACCCTCGTCGACAGCGGTGAAATTGCCCTGAATCAGCCAACCGATCTTGGGCAGTGTCCCGGAAATCGATCCGATGCGCTGATGACGGTGACCAGGATGGTCCAGGACTTTTTCAACATCATGACTCTCCTATTCATTGACTAAGGGACGAGATTGCATGTGAGCGTCATATCGAACCCCAGAGGTCATCTCATAACCAAATGAAAAGGCCATGACAAATGAAGTCGCTCTCGTTAGGGCCCGCCTTTATTATTTTTTGGATCCCATGTGCAGTTGGTGTTGGGCCTTCCGTCCGGCGTTGCAGAAAATTGAGGCCGAATTGCCGGATGGCGTCGAGCTGATTCGCATCCTGGGTGGCCTGGCAGCAGACACCGATCATCCCATGCCAGAGGCCATGCGTGAAAAACTGCAGGAAATCTGGCGAACCATCCAGGAAAAAGTCCCCGGGACCGAGTTCAACTTTCAATACTGGGAGGTCTGTACCCCCCGGCGTGCAACGTATCGGGCATGCAGGGCCGTGATTGCTGCCAATCTTCAAGGAGACTGGGGCGCTGCCATGATTGAGGCCATCCAGCAGGCGTATTACCTGGAAGCTCGCAACCCTTCTGACACTTCAACCCTGGTGGAGTTGGCGAAGACCCTTGGGCTCGATACCGAGCGATTCAGCTTTGATTTGGATCATCCCGATACCCAAGTGGAACTGGACCGACAGATTGCATTCGCGAGAGCCCGCGGCGTAAAGGGGTTTCCGACGCTCTTGCTCGAGACGTCTGACAACCAGACATTCATCGGTATTAACCCTAACGATCCGCAGGGTATCTTGGCGCAGATCCTTTTGGCCGTGTAGATAGTGCCTGATCGCACTCGGGGACAATCAATGATCATGATGATGAATTTAAGTATGGGGCGCTTCATACGAACCACACTGTATGGCGGACCCATACGGGAGCTCAGAGTCATCTGCTGCGGAAGGCCATTGGCATGCCCGTTAACCTCCCAATGAATCGCAGCGGGCGAATCAGTTGCTCCCCGCTCCCCAACTGGAATGAACATGTTCTTGTGGTCCGGCTGTTCACGAGGCTGCTCGGTCTGATCTTTCTCGCGGCCTTCGTCTCGCTGGGTGTTCAGGTCGAAGGCCTGGTCGGACAGGCCGGCATCCTGCCGCTGACCGACGAGCTTGAACAGGCGTACAAGACATTGGGTGAGTCCGCGTATTGGCGTCTGCCAACGCTGTTCTGGCTAGACGCTTCCGATAGCAGCCTGCGCCTTGTCTGCGGGGCCGGGGCTTTTCTCTCGCTCATGGTCGCCTTTGGGCGCGCAACCTACTGGGGCCTTGCCGGCTGCTATGCGCTTTACCTGTCGCTGGTCACAGCCGGACAACTGTTCACGGCTTTCCAGTGGGACATGTTGCTGCTGGAATCCGGTTTTCTTGCCGTGTTTCTTGCCAGCCGCTCGCCGATCGTCATTCTGCTGTTCCGGTTGCTGATCTTCCGCTTCATGCTGCTGGGTGGCGCCGTCAAGCTGGCCAGCGGTGACTCAACCTGGCGCGGCCTGACCGCTCTGAACTACCACTTCGAGACCCAGCCGCTACCATCACCGCTGGCCTGGTACGCCCACCACCTGCCACCAGGCCTGCTCGCGGCGACCACCGCCGGCGTGTTGATCATCGAACTCGCCGTTCCCTTCCTGGTGTGGCTACCCCGCCCCGGTCGGCTATTCGCGGCCTGGAGCTTCATCCTGCTGCAGGTGAGCATCATCCTCACCGGCAACTATGGCTTCTTCAACCTGCTGACGCTGGCCCTCACCCTGTTCCTATTCGAAGACCGGGACCTGCACCGCCTTCCGGGCCTGGATAAGACCCTGCCAACCCCCGCTGCCGTCAGAGCACCCACACCGCTGGGTCAGGCGAGTGCCACACTGATGGCCGCTGTCGTCCTGATCACCCTCGGGGTACTGGCCGCACCCAGACGCTCCACCGGCACTGTGCCTGGGCCTCTGTACCGATTCGCGCAAACCGTCTCTGATTTCGGCCTCGTCAACGGCTATGGCCCGTTCGCCGTCATGACCACCGAGCGTCGGGAAATCAGCATCGAGGGCTCACGCGATGGGGTCAACTGGTTGGCCTATGACTTCCGCTACAAGCCAGATGAAACCGACAAGCCACTGAGTTGGAATATCCCGCACCAACCTCGGCTGGACTGGCAATTATGGTTTGCTGCGCTCCGAGACCCCTCCTCGCAGCCTTGGCTCACCGCCCTCATGCAGCGATTGCGCGAGGGCTCGCCCCCAGTGCTCCGCCTGCTGCAGCACAACCCGTTCCCGGACGCACCGCCGCTTTATGTTCGGTGGGTGATCGACCGCTATCACTTCAACTCATCCGAGGAACGTCGCCAAACGGGACCAGTTTGGAACCGGGAGCGAGTGGAGACAGATTGAGATGTTCGAGTCATATCACTTTATAAAGCGGTTACCTGGACCTACAAAGTCGTATTCCCTGATCAGTGGCACCTACAGCTGTGAAATCAGCGCCTTGGCATTTGCCCTGTAAGGCGCGGCATATTCCAGAGCTACCACAATATAGAACGCCATCAGGCGGGACCTAAGTTAATTGTGATGCCGGCATTTCGAAAGCCTGGTCTACCTCTTTGTCGTTCAGATCACAATCGGTTTTGTAGGCGAGGTTGAGCGATGGCCATCGGAGACCAAAATGCACGACCCCATGTTTTCGCCTGTCATGTACTCAGGTTACCCGCACGATGAAAAACGGCCCGACACCGAGATTGGCTGGGCGCAAGGTCTCTTGAGCGATGGCCGACCACCGAAGTTCGACAGTTAAACCATAAAAACGGCTATTTTCAGGGGGTCCACTGATATAAATCAGTGGGTTGCGGTCTGAATTCCTAAAACCCTTGTGGTGGCACGTATCTGGTCATTGAGCCCATCATTGACAAAGCATTAATGCGATTTATAGTGATGGCATGCATGTCAAGGTCACCACTTCCGGCTCGCGCCAATACGTCCAGCTCGTCGAGTCTTATCGCGATGACAGCGGTCGGGTTAAAAAGTCGGCCCTGCAAAATTCAACTACCTGCATACGCTAACCGAAATCCAATCATCGGTCGCCCGCAGGCGTGCCCACCTTCGTTTTTCAACGCCCGCAGCAACTGGCCGATCAGGCACAAAAAAGCCGGATCGAGCGGCCCACGGGCAATGGCCCGCAACAGCCA
>JBILGM010000023.1:0-46769 GCA_044351045.1 Methylococcaceae bacterium
CAATCATTTCCATAGTGATCACCTTGTTCTCCTGCCTGAAATGTAGGCAGGGTCGAGTTGAACACCTGGGTCAATTTTGGGTCGGCACAACCCTCAAAAGTGGGTCACTTTTCAATCGGCCTCAACAAACTGGAGCCGAAGCATCTGGCGCTCTACCAGAAGCTCTGCAAGGAACGCATTCTGGAGATCGGCGACACCGTCATTGACGCGACAACGTCATCCTCTCTGTACCAGAAAATGCAGCGCCTCCTCCTCTGCCCGGAGAACTTCGCCGAGAACTGGTCCACGAAGAACGCCCTGCTCCAGGCCCTCGACGAACTGGTCCACTCGCTGGGTGGCAGGAAGCTCATCCTTTTCTGCTGGTTTACCGACAGTCTAGCCAAGCTCGGCAAGCACTACGCACATCTGAATCCAGCATTCCTGTATGGGGGAGTTACAGGCAGCGATAGAGAAGCGAACAAGAGAAAGTTCATCGAGGACGATAGCTGCAAGCTGCTGATAGCGAATCCTAGATCCGGTGGCGTGGGTGTAGATCAACTGCAAACGGTGTGTAGTCATGTGGCCTTTGCTGAGCCAATAGGTGTACCTGGGCTATTCGAGCAGGCTATTGCGAGAGTGCATAGAACCGGCCAGCAGCAGGAGACGATCAACGTCTACATGTTCACGCCGATGAAGACCGTCGCGGTCAAGCTCAGGAACGATCTGGTGAAGAAGGAACATACCGCGAACATGGCGGTGCGGGACGTCAAGACACTGATGTCGGACTTGATGGGCGAGGATGGATTGCAGGGGAGTCTGGAGTGAGTTGGTATCACCCGGCTTTCCCATGGTGACAAAGACAATCCGCTTGACAAGCGTCATAGCAACACTTTCTAATAAAAAAAACGAATCACAGGCCAGCACCCTGCGATTCTCGAGAAGCCTGCAGCACCAGGCCTCATAACTCCTTGGAGAAATGTATGTTCATTTTGAACAGCGGGACTTGTTCCGCCCATCGACAAAAACCAACTTCATTGTTTTTGCAGCCACCTGTCATTCCCGACAGGCATTCGTTGTTTTGCCTTCTTTTAGATTCACCGTCTTAAGCGCTGAGCTTTTGGCCTGGTTCGAGACTGAGTGATCGATTGCTCAGTCAATCGCGTCCAGGAAACTCACTCATCGCGATCAGCCAGGGGTTCGGAAAAACCAAACCCCTAGAAGGATTCCTTGCAATTGCTTCTGCCGAAACCGCAGCACCGGTTTAGGCCAAGCCAGCCGCCTGACAGGACGTCGAAGAGCTGGCACTTACGAAACCAAGACCTTTGGAGATTACTATGTCTTTGTTGAGAAAACCGGTAGTCAACTACCTTATCAACGCCCCTTCTGCTGGACCTGCCATAGATATAACTGCCTCGGGGTTTCACCCCGAAACCAGCCAAACGCTGACGGCAGAATCGGCTGAACCGATGGGGCATGCCGCCGGATATGACACGCCGCTCGCTCGATCATCGCAGACTCCTCAGTCAAGAGCCTTGACAGCCCTTCCGGCGACTACTACGCAGAAGGCGCCCTCGAATGATGGCTTCGATGAGATGGAGTGCGGCTACGGGGCATTCCCCACGGTGAACTTGGATAGAGACGATATTTTTCGAATCGATGGTCACAAATTAGGCACGGAATTTTTGGTCGCCATCATCGGAGTCCGCCCCATCTTTCTCTGGAAGGACCGAGAGTCCGCCGACGACAGTGTGGGGCGGCTCGCGTGGTCTTATTACAACCTGACAAGCACTCGTGAAGAAAATCTCAGAGTTCTGATAAGGCTTTGGCAGGATGAAGGTTTTCATCCTTCCTCAAGGAAATACGCCGAGGTCCTGGCGGAAATCATGGACGGTGCTTGGTCGGGTCAGCTGGTCATCCTGTCAATCTCGCCCCAATCGGTCCTTCGTTTGTTTGCCTACAGGGATACCCTTCAGTTGCAGAGGCATCTCCAGATACCTCAAGTGATTACCCGCGTTTTTGTCGGCGAGCCAATCAAGTCTCGTGGCATCAGTTTCAGACCTTGGGCATTTGAATTCATAAGGGAGGTGGAATAGTCAGTCAACTATCAAGGATCGCGTAAGGGAAACTGATCGCGATCTTTAATTACAACTTCATCGGGATCTGGCAGCACCCAGTTCCCGATGATTCAGACCTCCGGAGATAAGGATGATTTCCATCTTTTCTTGTATACGCCATGGCGCATACATGTCTTGCGTTTCAATTACGAGCGCTGGGCGCCAAGGAGTTTGGCCATGACTGGACGCTTGCTTTCATATCGTGAAGCCCAACTCTATTGCGGTGTCAGCCGCAACCGTTTTGATAATGAGATTCGTCCTCATGTGACCCTCATTCCCTCCCCTGGAGCCAACAATGGAGCTTTTTTGTTTGACCGACTGGAATTGGATGAGTGGATCGAGCAATATAAGTCCCGGCATGGTCGGCCCGGCGTGCAACCTGTGGAGCAACACCCATGCGAAATAGAAACAACATTGCGCCCGGCCTCCAGAAGAAAGGCCAGATATGGCACGTCGACAAAAAGGTCAGGGGCTACGGTCGACTTTGTGAAAGTACTGGAACAAGTGACTACGCGGAAGCAGAACAGTACCTAGCCTGTCGAATTGAGGAAATCCGCAAGGCTACCATCTATGGTGTCCGACCCGATCGCACTTTTGACAAGGCTGCCGAATATTATGTTCGGTATAAGGCGGATAAACGGAGCATCCGGCAGGACGCCATTCGCTTGAATGGCTTGAGTCCCTTCATTGGCGACATTGTCCTCCATAAGCTACACATGGGGGCATTGCAGCCTTACATTGAGGATTGCCAGCGACGGGGACTGAAATCAGCTTCAATCAACCATGGTCTGAAGGTGGTGAGACAGATTTTGAATCTTGCTGCCGGTGAATGGGTGGATGAGCATGGTCTCACGTGGCTGGATCGGCCACCCAAGATTAAGCTGTTAGCTGTCAGGGATGCCAGAAAACCGACGACGATTACTCGGTTAGAGGAGAAACGCTTTATTGGCACTTTACCCGCTCACCTCCAGGGTATGTTCCTGTTCGCACTGAACAGTGGGCTGCGCGAGAGCGAGCTGTGCGACCTTCGATGGGAGTGGGAAGCAGAAGTGAGTGGCCTCGACGGTGTCACTGTCTTCATCCTCCCCCCGGAGAACCACAAAGCCGGCCACAAGAGCGGCATGGAGCGCCTGGTGATTCTAAATCGGGTGGCTCAATCGATTGTCGAGGCTCAACGGGGCAAACATGAGACACATGTCTTTTTGTTTCGCGGAAAGCCAATACAGCGAATAGTGAATACCGCTTGGGATAAAGCCAGAGAGGTCACCGGAATCGACATATCCGCCCACAGCCTTCGGCATACGTTTGGGCAACGCCTTCGGGCGGCGGGAGTCAACTTCCGTGATATGCAGGATTTGCTGGGTCACAAGAACCAGAGCGTGACCGCACATTACACCAAGGCTGAGATTGCGAATCTTATTGACGCAGCCAATGCAATCTGTGATCAAGATGACCGCAAACCAGAGTTGACGCTAGTAAGGAAAAGAAGTGCTGCGTGACCACATGTCACGCAAAAGTCACGAAAGGGATTTTGGATAACGACCAAGGAGATACCTAGGTCGTTGATATTTATGGTGGGCCGTGTAAGATTCGAACTTACGACCGATGGATTAAGAGTCCACTGCTCTACCAGCTGAGCTAACGGCCCGGAAACTTTTTACACCCGTCAGGGCGGGTGGGGTGACTGACGGGGCTCGAACCCGCGACAACAGGAATCACAATCCTGGACTCTACCAACTGAGCTACAGTCACCATCGAGACGTCGGTCATTGATGATGGCGCGCTTGGCAGGACTCGAACCTGCGACCCTCGGCTTAGAAGGCCGATGCTCTATCCAGCTGAGCTACAAGCGCTTGGTCGGGGTAGAGGGATTCGAACCCCCGACATTCTGCTCCCAAAGCAGACGCGCTACCAGACTGCGCTATACCCCGAAGTGCTTTAACCTTGAAAAGCCGCTGGGCGAATCATCAAGACCGAGAATTCTAGCGTCAGAACCAGTGTGGGTCAATCATCCATCTGATATTTCTGTTTCCGCTGCTAGCTCTTTGGTGACGAATCAAAGCTTTTGCAGGACCAATTGATAGGTCTGTTCAGTGCGTTGATCAACACCAGTCAAAATGGTGGCTAGCTCATGCGAGACGCTGGTCACGAAGGCTTCGTCCCTGATCACCCCGGTATTCACGCGGACATTCAATGCGGCACTGCGAAGCGCTGCATGGGCTGCGACTACCGCAACTCCGGCGTCACTGATGACATTCTTGTTCCCTTTTTCAGCGGCGACCCGGCTCAAATCAATCACCTCGGCACAAGCCCGTGCGCACTGGAGGGGAACCAGGGTCGCTTTCTTGAGCGCACTCTGGATGGCCTCACTGCGTTGTTGCTTGTTGGTGTCCGTTTCCTTGGGCATACCGTAAGCGGCCATCACTGCATCAAATGCCTCAACATCTGCCGCAACCATATCGACCAACCGTGTTCGTAAGTCTTCCAAGGTTGGTAACAGACCGGCCATTTCTTCTGAAACATCTTCGTAGTTTTTTTTTCCTACCGTGAGGTTGCAGACCATCTCCACCAATGCAGCCCCCATGGCGCCCATGATTGCTGCAGCGCTTCCGCCCCCCGGGGTGGCTGATTTACTGGCCAGGTCATTGAGAAAATGCTCGATGGATGCCTCTTTGATCATAAAGATAAATTCCTGTGGCTCATGGGGTGACGCTGTGAATTATAGTTCAGCGCCACCACCCAAGAACTGCATCAGGTTCCGCTCGCGATTTGCCAGCAATGCTCTCGTGGTTTAATTTGCGGCCAATAAACGCGCCTTTCACATGAATCTGCCGATGAAAAAACTTCTGTTTCAGTTAGATACTGACCCGCATGCATCCGTGTTCGATACCGTCGTTGCCTATGATGGGGGCGCTGACCATGTGATTGGCCAGGGTGGGGTCACGCTGGACAATGTTGGAGCACTTGTGGATGGGACCATCTTTACTCGTGCCCCTAAGGATAAGAAGAACACCGCCATCTTTGTCGGTGGCAGTGACATGCAGGCTGGGCAGGCTCTTTTTAATGCTGTCCAGCAGCGGTTTTTTGCTGACTTTCGGGTTTCGGTGATGCTGGACAGCAATGGCAGTAACACCACAGCCGCTGCCGCTGTGGCGAAACTCCTGACCAGTGGCCCGATTGCCGGCAAACGGGCCGTTGTACTTGCGGGCACAGGACCGGTGGGACAGCGGGCCGCTGTGATGTTGGCCCGTGCGGGCGCTGGCGAGGTGCACATCACCAGCCGGCAAATCGCCAGGGCGGAACAAACCGCGCATGACATCAAAGCCCACTTCGATGTGGATGTGCTCCCGATTCAGGCTTTCAGCAGCAATGATCGCGCCCTTGCCATTCAGAATGCTGAAGTGGTGCTGGCGGCAGGCGCTACCGGGGTTGAGCTGTTGCGTTCCGAGCATTGGCAGGACAACAAGACTCTTCAAATGATCGCCGATGCCAACGCGACCCCACCATTGGGAATAGGGGGGGTTGAGATGATGGATCGCGGGGCGGATCGCGCCGGCAAAAAGACCTGGGGTGCCATTGGTTTCGGGACGCTGAAACTTGCTTTACATCGAGCCTGCATCGCTCGGCTGTTCGAAAGTAATCATCTTGTTCTGGATGCTGAGGAAATTTTTGAAGTTGCCAAATCCATGGCCTGATTCATGCCCGCAGGCCCGATAACCCAGCATCGAACTCAGAATTTGCAGCCCAGGGAACCCGATACACCGGGTTTACCTGTAAAATTGGCACCATTGGCAATCGAAAACGCAGGTTTCACAAGATGATCATTCGAAAAAATACTGTTGGCGTCAGGGTGGGTCATGTTCAGATCGGTGGTGGTGCACCCATCGTTGTGCAATCCATGACCAATACGGATACCGCCGACATTGCCGGCACGGTTCAGCAAATTTATGAATTGGCCCGTGCAGGATCGGAACTGGTTCGGGTCACCGTGAATAACGAGGCTTCTGCTGAAGCGGTTCCCTACATCCGTGAAAAACTGGATGCCAAGGGTTGCAATGTACCGATTATTGGCGACTTCCATTTCAACGGCCACAAGCTGTTGGAAAAGTATCCCGCCTGTGCCGAGGCACTTGGCAAATACCGTATCAATCCGGGTAATGTCGGACGCGGCTCCAAGCGCGATCCACAGTTTGCCCAGATGATCGAATTCGCCTGCCGATATGAGAAACCCGTCCGCATTGGCGTGAACTGGGGTAGCCTCGACCAAGCCGTGTTGGCCCGGTTGCTCGACGAGAATGCCCAGCTGGCCGAGCCGGAAGCGTTGGAGATCGTGATGCGCGAAGCCGTCATCACCTCGGCGCTGGAGAGCGCACATCGGGCCATGGAGCTGGGTCTGCCGCAGGACCGAATCGTCATTTCCTGCAAGCTTAGCCGTGTGCAGGAACTGATTTCCGTCTACCAGTTACTGGCCAATCGCTGTGATTTTGCGCTTCATCTCGGCCTAACCGAAGCCGGCATGGGCTCAAAGGGCATTGTGGCTTCCACCGCTGCGTTGGGTGTGCTCTTGCAGCAGGGCATTGGTGACACCATTCGTGTGTCGCTGACTCCAGAACCCGTCCATAACGATCGCTCCCAGGAAGTCATCGTGGCCCAGGAAATTCTCCAAACCATGGGCTTGCGTTCATTCCTTCCTCTGGTTACCGCCTGCCCCGGGTGTGGCCGCACAACGAGCACCTACTTCCAGCAATTGGCTCAGGACATTCAAAGTCATATTCGCCACAAGATGCCGGAGTGGAAGAAGAAATACCACGGTGTCGAAGATATGCAGGTCGCTGTCATGGGGTGCGTTGTCAACGGGCCCGGCGAAAGCAAACACTCTAATATTGGCATCAGCTTGCCAGGTACGGGAGAGGATCCTGTCGCGCCGGTTTACGAGGACGGCGTCAAAACTGTCACGCTAAAGGGCGATCACATTGCTGAAGAGTTTCAGGCCATGGTCGAATCCTATGTCGACAGTCATTACAGTCGCAAGTAAGGGCTAATGACTTCAATGGCGCTTAATCTGGCTCCCCGACTTTTCCAGCGGAATGTCTGAAACAAGCACATCAAGCACGATCAAACAGATTTAATCTGAAACTCCATTGCTTTAATTGACCAGATCCACCCTGGTCCGGTTTTCATCAGTGATGAATAGCTTTTATTTCGGCGTGTTCTCGCCCATTTCCTAACTAAATTTGTGGCCAACTTTTGCAGCGGTGTTTGTACTGCAGCGAAAGTTGTCACCATGACCATGAGGATCTCAACCATGCTCCAACGGCTATTTCGCTTCATTTCCCTGCTAACCATGTCTATCTGGTTGGTTGGATGTGCCAGTGATAGCGAGAGGATTGTTACGCAACCGACGATGCCTCACAGCAAGCAACCGCGTCGTTACCTGAATATTCCGCACGACACGGCTTATTCCCCCGGATTTTCTTTCCCAAAGGGCGCCCGATCCATTGATGATGCACTGTATGCCTTTGCGCCCAGTGCACTTGACCAACTGAAACCCTATTTCCGCAAGGCGGGCGTCGCCTACCCACCCCGCGAAATCGTACTGATTGCCTACAAAGACGAACGCAAGATGGAGCTATGGGCGCGCGACGACGTCCAGTTCAAGCTGATTCGCCCATACAACATCAAGGCGGCCAGCGGAATGCGCGGCCCGAAATTACGACAGGGTGATCGACAGGTCCCAGAGGGGATTTACCACATTGCTCATCTGAATCCGAACAGCAGCTATCACCTTTCTATGAAGGTGGACTATCCGAACGAATTCGATCGTGAGCATGCCATGTATGATGGTCGTCAGGATCTGGGTGGAGATATCTTCATTCATGGAAATAATGTCTCAGCGGGCTGTCTAGCAATGGGTGACGCCGCTATCGAAGAGCTTTTTGTGCTCGCCGCCCACGTCGGAGCCGGTCACATGAAGGTGGTCATCGCCCCAAGCGATCCCCGACTGCGGCCGCTCGATACCAGTCACCCCAGCCTGCCAATCTGGACTCCTGAACTCTATGACCGCATAACCCGCGAGATCCTGACGATCACCGGGGCTAAACCCCCCGTTAAATTGGCGCACAGCACAGCGTCGCATCCTTTGTACCGTCCCGCCAACTGAAGTATTGGCTCCACCCCCGTGGTGGACCGATCCGCCACGGAAATGACGAAGACGGGGGCAAGTCTCAAGCACGCCCAGAAGGGGGTGAAGTGTCATCAAGAACAAAAATGGATGCTGCGGGTCACAGGCTCCGCGTCGACAACTAAACACCGCATCCCATTATGGCTGTCAGTCTTGCAATCCAGCCCGAGTTTACTCACTTTGATCCGCTCACGGCCCTTAACTGGATTCGGGGGGAAGCTGACTGGCTGGCACTCCGCTTCGTCGAGGAAGACACGCATCACCGGACAGTGCGTAACGGACGGCCCGAGCAAAATTCGGTAGGTTTCGAGCGTGGCGTCATGGTCGAAGCTCTGGTCAATGGGCATATAGCCTATGCAGCAACCAGCGACCTCTCCAAGGCGGGACTTAAGCGAGCCGCACTGGCCGCAGTCAGCAATGCACGCTCAGCCGCCAGCAGCAAGGTGTTTGATTCATCCCCAGCTCAGCGTCCAGTTGCCCTCGGAACCTACAGAACGGTAGCCGGATCGTGGCTGGATTCTGTGGGTTTGGCAGAATTCACCGATCACTTGATCGAAGCCACTCGGCGGCTCAGGGTTGCCGACAACATCGTCACAGCCACGGCTGAGGCAACCTTCGTTGAGTCCCGAATGCGTTACGTCTCAACCAATGGTAGCGACGTTTTCCAACATACGCTGCTGACCGGCCAACATTTAGGCGCTATAGCGCAGGACGGGATTGAAACTCAGCATCGTTCTCTCAACGGGCCCACGGCGCGTTGCGTGCAAGGGGGACTGGAAGCGTTTGATTGGGATGGACTTTATGCGGAATGCGAGCGGGCCGGGAGCGAAGCGATGGCGCTATTGCAGGCCGATGACTGTCCCGATGAGACGCTGGATCTCATTTTGGCCCCCGATCAAATGCTGCTCCAAATACATGAGTCCATTGGCCATCCACTCGAGCTGGATCGAATACTCGGCGATGAACGCAATTATGCGGGCTGGAGTTTCGTCAAGCCGGCCGACTTTGGCTCTCTTCAGTATGGCAGTTCGCTGATGAATGTCAGCTTTGATCCCACGTTCACTGGTGAATTTGCTTCCTATGCGTTTGACGATGGCGGTGCCACGGCCAGCCGCGAATGGCTGATCAAAAAGGGGCTTCTGCTGCGAGGTTTGGGCAGTCTGGAAAGTCAGTCCCGTTCAGGTTTGCCGGGGGTCGCCAATTTTCGCTCGGCCAGCTGGAATCGGGCGCCCATCGATCGCATGGGAAATATCAATCTCGAACCGGGAATGAGTCGTCTGGATGAGATGATCAGCTCCGTTCAGCGGGGTGTCTTGATGGAAGCCAACCGCTCATGGTCCATTGACGACTATCGCAATAAATTCCAGTTCGGCTGCGAATATGCGCGACTGATCGAAGACGGCCGACTGACGCGTGTACTCAAGAATCCCAACTACCGTGGGGTCACCATCCCGTTTTGGCATTCGCTCGCCGCTGTCGGCGATGCCGAAACCTCGCGGGTTTTCGGAACCCCCTACTGCGGCAAGGGTGAACCCAATCAAATGATTCGCGTGGGTCATGCCTCACCTGCCTGCCTGTTTCGCGGGGTGGAGGTCTTCGGGGGTGGTGCATGAGCTTTCATAAAATCGCGTTGGATCACTTTGATCGATTGAGGGATGCTTGTTTTAATGCACTCGGTGAGGGCGTGCAGTTAACGCTGAACCTCTCGGCCGAACATCAGCAGTTTTTTCGGTTTAACAGCGCCCGGGTTCGACAGTCGACTTCAGTCAGGCAGTCAAGACTGAATCTCTGCCTTCAGTGCTTCAATCGCAGGGTGATTTATAGCTTCGACCTGACCGGGAATCTGGTTGATGACACAGTTACGGCGGTCTCATTGATTCGGCGGGGTCATGAAGAGTTGCTGGTGCTCCCGGAAGATCCTTTTGTCACGCCCTTAGTCAATCACGGCGAAACCCAGCAGCATCACTCGGGTCAGCTGCCTGAGACACAGGCGCTGTTGGAACAGATTGCCAAGCACGCCAACGGGTCCGATTTCACCGGGCTCTATGCTGGCGGACCACAGCTGCGCGCCACCTGCAATTCCGAGGGTATGCGCCACGCCTTCTCTACAGAAAGCTTTTTCATGGACTACTCCCTGTTTACCATAAATGACGGGGGTGAAAACAAGGCCGTCAAGGCGCTTTACGCGGGCCGTGAATGGGCGAATGAGGCATTCCAAATGTCTGTTTCGAAGTCTCGTGAACGCCTGAACATGTTGAAACGAGACAGCCAGGTATTGGCTCCGGGACATTACCGGGTGTTTTTTGCGCCGGCCGCTGTCGAGTCGCTGCTGGCTCTTTTTTCCTGGGGTGCGCTCAGCTATCGTGCATGGAAAAAGGGCGATTCAGCACTCAAACGCCTGATTGAAGGCGAACTTCAACTGTCGCCCCTGTTCAGTCTCAGTGAGAACTTCAGTCTCGGGCTGACGCCTGGATTCAACAATCTGGGCGAGGTTTCACCTGAACGGTTCGAGGTAATCACAAAAGGTGTTCTCAGTGATTTGCTCATCAGCTCACGAACGGCAAAAGAATACGGGGTGAAAAGCAACGGCGCAGACTCGGGTGAGGGCCTACGATCACCGGAAATGGCCACGGGTGAACTTGAAGAGGCTGATATTCTGAGCAGACTGAATACTGGCATCTACGTTAGTAACCTGCATTACCTCAACTGGAGTGACTTGCTGAATGCCCGCATCACCGGCATGACCCGTTATGCCTGTTTCTGGGTGGAGAACGGTGAAATAGTGTCTCCGATCAGAGATTTGCGCTTCGATGAAAGTCTTTACCGAGTCTTCGGAGCGGAACTTGAGGCCGTGGCGAGGGTGGCGGATATCATAATAAAGACCGACACCTATATAAATCGATCACTGGGCGCTAGCAAAGTCCCGGGCATGCTGGTCCGCGACTTTCGGTTTACTCTGTAGCCTACCCACCGGCCTGATAGCGCTAAAGCCGTCTTCGGCAAATCAACCTTTGGGCCGTGTCACACGTCGTAACCAGCCCACCGGCCATTTGCTCTCAGGCATCCACATCTGCACGAGCGAAGTGAAAATCATGACGGTCGAGGCCAGGCTGTAGCCAAATCCCCCAATCATGGTTAACCACGCGAAACCGGGGATGTACTTCGTCAGCCACCAGGACAACACGTCCAGAATCAGAAAGGCGAAAGGAGTAGAGATGAGTATGAGCTTCCATTTTTGTGGATATTGCGCCATAGCGAAAATCCAGCCAACAAACAGAAAAATGAAGGCGATGCCAAAAAGATGAATATGAGAGACGCGCGTCAGGGAGGCGATACTCGCACCCTCATCGACTGCGGCCACTTTTTTTATACCCTCATATTGGCTGAAATCAGGTAGCGAAGCACCTGGACCATGGCATGAAACGCAATGCTTGGCAACTATCGGTTGAATTTCTGAATTCCAGTCCTTGATGCTGGCGCCGTCTCTGGCCCACTGAATCAAGCGAAAACGCACTTCGTCCGGCGCCATTGCCTTCATCTGACCATTCAGCATGGACTCCAGCTTTGAGCCGCTCCGATTTCCGTAATAGCTGTAAACGATGTCGTTATAGGACAAGCCCGGTTTACCGTCAGCCTTCCCATGGGTTTCCATGATCTGGAACCCAGCCATCAACAGGCCCACACCAATTACCAGCAAGAAACCGGTAAAGAGAACCTTGTATGCGGCGGGCAAGTTTGCAAGAGTCGTACTTTGGATCATGGCTTTAGGTTCCCTAGGGATTTCAGCGTAATTTATGGGGCATTACACCCTTGATTGAATCAACCTTCAAGTCACCTATGGTATTGAGGTAAGAAATAGACTGCCCCCGTAAATTCTGCTGAATTGCCTTAGCCGCTTTCAAAGCTTTTGAGACATATAGCCCGAGGGTCACAGAGACTGGCTCCAGTAGGCACTGACTGCCAAATGTTGCTCGCTCTGACAATTGCTTCGGTCAATACGCTGCGGTTGAATTAAACCGCGTAGGCAAGCGTGACAACTTACGGTCTGGTCAGACGAAAAACCTGCCAAAGTGATTGAAAGGAACGGGTCAAGCCATCCCCGCCCTGGTATATCCAGTCATCCAGTTTCGCGGGGTGAATCCATTGGCCATTGGTGATTTCATCGGCGTTCAACTGCAATGGGCCGTCATGGGTCATGGTATAGACCTGGATGAATTCCCATCCGGTCTCTGGAGAAGAGGGAAGCTTGAATATGGCTCGGAGCGTGAGCGTGCCATCGATGCCGAGTTCCTCCATCAACTCGCGCCGGGCGGCTTCGTCATAGCTTTCGCCCCGATCCACATGACCGGCGGCGGAGGTATCCCACAGGTTGGGATTGATGTCTTTGTTGGCTGAACGTTTCTGCAGAAAAAGGTCACCCTGGGCATTGAAAACCAATATATGCACGGCGCGATGTCTAAGTCCCAGGCGATGGAGTTCTCCGCGAGTGCGGGGTCCGATAACCGCGTCGTTTTCGTCGACTTCGTTAAGTAGTTCGTCTTCCATGGTGTTTAAGGCGTAAAGACCTGTTCAACCGGGCGCTGGGCATCTTCAGGCGTCTGGAAAACTTCCCAGCCGCCACCCAGGGATTTGTAAATACTGATCAGGGCCGCCGCCGTGGCGGTCTGACTTTGGGCGTACTCGCGCTGATCCATCAATAAACGACGCTCAGTATCCAGCAGGTTGAGGAAATCTTCGACGCCCTCCTCGAAACGAATGTTGGCGACCTCATAGGCTCTTGTGCTGGCTTCAGCGGCGGTTTTTAGCAGGGCCTGACGGTCACGCAACCTATCGTATACGACCAAGGCGTTTTCAGTTTCCTCCAGGGCATTCAGCACCACTTGCTGGTATTCGGCCAGCATGATATCGGCCTGGGCTTCGGCAGCCTTGATGCGGGCATAGACCTGACCCAGCTCGAAGGCAGGCCAGGTAATGCGCGGGCCGAAGTTGTAGGCGCTGGTTCCGGGCGCAGCCAGTCCGGTCAGCGAGTTCGATTCCAGATTGAAACTGCCGACGAAGGTCACCCGGGGAAACAAATCGGCAATGGCGACACCGACGCGTGCCGTGGCGCTGGCCAAATTGCGCTCGACAGCGCGTATGTCTGGACGGCGACGCAGCAGATCAGCCGGCTTGCTGAGATGGATGACCGCTGGCGCTGCCGGGATGGGGGCAGGGACCGTGAGCGTTTTGAGCAAGGCCGAGGGGATCTGCCCGGTCAGTACTGAAATCCGGTGGATGTCCTCATGAATCAGGCTATCCATCGGCGGGATCAGTGCCAGCGTGGTGTCGTACTGGGCTTTGGCACGTTGAGTGTCGAAATCGGTACCGATACCGGCTTCCTGTCGGGCAATGGTCAGGTCCCATGTGGATTTCTGATTGGCGGCGTTGCGCTGCTCGACAGCCATTTGGTTCTGGTGACCACGTAGCTCGAAATAATTCCGCGCCAATTCGGCGATGACAGTGAGTGTCAGGTAGCGGCGATCGGCTTCGGCCGACTCGATTTCCGCCTCTGTCGCCTGGACATTGCGGCGGATCCGTCCCCAGATATCAAGTTCCCACCAGGAATCGAACCCCAGCGAATACAGGTTGAGATCACGAGGGACAAAATCCCGCCGATTCAGGGCGTCGAAGCTGCGGCGAATCGCCGAGTAATTGCCATGCGCATTGATATGCGGCAGCAAATTCAGCCCCGCATCCAGAAACAAGGCGCGTGACTGTCGAAGATTGGCCTCGGCTGCCTTCAGGTCATAATTATTCTTGACCGCCAGCTGCATGAGCTGAGTGAGTTGCGGATCACGAAATTGCTGCCACCATGTCTGGTCGACGGATTTGACGTCATATTCGTCCTGAGCTTGATTGCCGAAAGCCTTGCCTGGAGCAGTCTCCGGTAACTCATAGGTTGGACCCACCGGACAGCCAGAGAGAAGGACCAAGTGCGCTAGCAGACAAGCCGAGAAAACCCAACGATGCGCGTTGGGGCTCATGAACTTGAATCCGTGGCTTGCGGTTTTCCACGTTCCGCAAAGTAACGCACCACAACATAAAAGACAGGCGTCAGCAACAGACCGAATAAGGTGACCCCCAGCATGCCGCTGAACACCGCAGTTCCGATGATGCGCCGCACTTCAGCACCCGCGCCGGTAGAAATTACCAACGGAAATACGCCCATGATGAAGGCCAACGAGGTCATGACGATGGGGCGCAAACGCAGTCGTGCAGCTTCGATGGCGGCCTCGCGTCGACCCAATCCCTCTTCTTGACGGCGCTTGGCAAACTCGACGATCAGGATGGCGTTTTTACTGGCGAGTCCGACCAGCACGATGAAGCCGACCTGGGTGAAGATGTTGTTATCCATGCCGCGCAGCCAGATGCCCGCCATCGAGCTGAGCAGACACATCGGAACGATCAGGATGACCGCGAAGGGCAGGGACCAGCTTTCATATTGTGCGGCGAGCGCCAAAAATACGAACACCACACTCAGCGGAAAAATGAGAGCGGCAGTATTGCCGGCCAGAATCTGCTGGAGACTCAATTCGGTCCACTCGAAACCCATGGTCGGTGGCAGTTCGGCCTTGAGCAGAGTTTCCATGGTCTCGATGGACTGGCCCGTGCTGATGCCTGGCAGGGTGATGCCGTTAATTTCCGCAGAAGGATAAATGTTGTAGTGAGAAATCTTGTCCGGTCCGGCGATAGCGTTAACTTTGAGCAGCGTTGCCATGGGCACCATCTCACCTGCCTCATTGCGGGTCTTCAACGCAGAAATGTCCTTGGGCATGGCGCGAAATTCGGATTCAGCTTGGGCTGAAACCTGATAGGTGCGCCCAAACAGGTTGAGATCATTCACATACAACGAGCCCAGATAAATCTGCAGGGTCTGAAAGACATTCGCGAGCGGAACGCCGATGGATTTGGCGAGACTGCGATCGACATCCACAAACAACTGCGGAACACTGGCCCGAAAGGTGGTGAAGACCCGGGCCATGCCGGGCAGGCTGCTTGCTTTAGCGATGAGGTCATTGGTCACCCTGGCCAGTTCCTGAGGGCCTTGATTGGTGCGATCCTGTATTTGCAGCTTGAAGCCGCCGACGGTGCTGAGCCCGCGAACCGGCGGCGGGGCAAAGACGGCAACAAAGGCGCCATCAAGCACCGCCAGGCGTTTTTGCAGGGTGGTTACCAATGCTTCAGCCTGTAATTCGGGGTGATCGGCGCGTTCCTCGGGGTTGGTCAGACGAGTAAAGAGGGTACCGGCGTTCGATTGATTGCCCCCGCCCAGCACTGAAAATCCCGCATAGGCATTCACGTGAGCCACGCCCGGCGTGTCCAGAATAATTTGGCTGGCCTGGTGGATGACCGCTTGCGTGCGGTCCAGTGAAGCGGCATCCGGCAACTGGGCATAGACGATCAAATAACCCATGTCCTGCGCCGGTATGAAGCCAGTCGGCACCTTGTTGAACGCCAGAAAATTCAGCCCATTCAAGGCGACATAGAGCAGCATGACGACGGTGCCGATGCGGATGAGACGACTGACCAGCCAGCCATAGCCGGCACTCAGACTCTCGAAAGCCTGATTGAACAAGCGAAATAAGCCACCGAATATGCCATCAAGCAATCGGGTGAGCCAATCCGGTTTGTGGTGCTCCCGATCCAGCAACAACGCACAAAGTGCCGGGCTCAACGTGAGCGAGTTGAAGGCCGAGATGACGGTGGATACCGCAATCGTCAGCGCGAATTGCTTGTAAAACGCGCCGGATACCCCGGTGATGAAGGTGGTGGGAATAAAGACCGCGACCAGTACTAAAGCGGTGGCGACAATCGGGCCGGTTACTTCCCCCATGGCACGCCGTGTGGCTTCACGGGCGCGCATCCCCAGTGCCATGTTACGTTCGACGTTCTCAACCACGACGATGGCATCATCCACCACGATACCGATAGCCAGCACCAGTCCGAACAGGGATAGCGTGTTCAACGACAGCCCCATCGCCGACATGACGGCAAAGGTGCCAATGAGTGACACCGGCACGGCCAGCATGGGGATGATCGTCGCGCGCCACGTCTGAAGAAAAAGCATGACGACGATCACGACGAGCAGGATGGCTTCAAACAAGGTCGTGATGACTTTTTCGATGGATTGCTGGACGAAAACGACGGTGTCGTAAGACAGGAGATAGTCCAGCCCTTCCGGAAAACGCTGCTTGAGCTTTTCCATCTCGGCAATCACGGCTTTCTTGGTGTCGATGGCGTTCGAGCCCGGCATCTGAAACAAGGCCAGCCCCACGCTGTGTTCGCCATCGAGGAACAGCTCGGCGTTGTAATCCTTGGAACCCAGCTCGATCCGGGCCACATCGCGCAAGCGGGTGATTTGCCCATCCTTGCCGGTCTTGATGATGATGTTGGCAAACTCGGTCGGTTCACTCAGCCGACCCTGGGTCATGACGGTGTACTGAAAATCGCTGGCGCCTTTCAGCGGCGGTCCGCCGATAACGCCGGCCGCGACCTGAATATTTTGTTCGCGAATAGCCTGCACCACGTCCGTGGCCGTCAGATGGCGCGAGGCCACCTTGCCGGGATCCAGCCAGATCCGCAGGCTGTATTCACGACCGCCAAACAAGGTGATATCACCGACGCCTGGCACACGTGCCAAGGTGTCCTTAATCTGCAGCAGCGCATAGTTGGTCATGTAGACGTTGTCGTAGCGCTTGTCCAGCGAGGTCAGGTTGATGACCATGCTCAGATCGGGGCTGCGCTTGCGAACGACGATGCCCTGTCGGCGGACTTCTTCCGGTAACCTGGGTTCAGCGAGGGCAACGCGGTTCTGGACCAGTACCTGGGATTTGTCGAGATTGGTGCCTTGCTTGAATGTCAGTGAGAGTTGCATCACCCCGTCATTCGACGACTGGCTGGACATGTACAGCATGTCCTCGACGCCGTTGATTTCCTGCTCCAGCGGGGTGGCGACGGTTTCGGAAAGGACTTTGGCGCTGGCACCCGGAAAGACCGCCCTGACCTGCACGCTGGGCGGAGCAATTTCCGGATACTGGGCAATCGGCAAACTCAGCAGCGCGATGGTGCCAACCAGCACAATAAAAATAGAGATCACCGACGCAAAAATCGGCCGATCGATGAAGAAGTGGGTAAAACGATTCATCAGACTTGGGCGCCAGACGACAGCAGGTCAGCCGTCATAAGGGATCATGATGGGTTCCGCCTTGACCTTGACCCCGGGGCGCAATTTGGCAATGCCGTCCACGACCACAGAATCTTCCCGGCTGAGGCCCTCGGTCACGACTCGAAAACTGCCAAACTGGCCGCCTAGAACCACCTTTCTATAATCCACCCCGCCATCCGGCTTTAATATCCATACATATTTCTGGTCCTGATCCGTGGCCACAGCCCGGCTGGGAATGAGCAGGGCAGGGTGTGGACTACCACCATGAATTCTCACCCGGGCAAACAGCCCCGGATTGAGCAGTTCATCAGGATTGGGGAAGACGCCTCGAACCTGTTGGGTGCCCGTGCTGGGGTCCATGCGCGGATCAACATAGTCGATGTAACCTTGGTGCGGATAGCCCGTCTCGTCGATCAATCCGAGTTGCGCCACGATGCGTCCACTGAGGCTGCGGCTGCGCTGGCCGGCCGCTGTCAACCGGCGATATTTCAGAACAGATCGCTCATCGGCGTCGAGATAGACGTACATGGGGTCGACCGAGACGATGCGCGTCAGCAACGTCTGATCGCCATTCACCAGATTGCCGATGGTCATCAGTTCCCGACCAATGCGGCCATTGATGGGGGAGCGCACCTCCGTGTAATCCAGATTCAGCTTCGTCATCAATACGGCGGCTTCGGCGGAATGCAGCGTTTCCGTGGATTCGGCCAAGCCCTTGCTGCGCTGGTCGTATTCCTCATCGGAAATGGCTTTGGAAAGACGCAGGCGTTCCGCGCGTTTCAAGTCATTTCTGGCCAGTTCCAACTTGGTGCGGGTACGTTGCAGCTCCGCCTCCGCGCGCTTCAGTTCGATCTCGTAATTGCGACGATCGATCACAAACAGCCGATCGCCCTTTTTGACCTTTTCTCCATCCTTGAACAATACCTGCTCCAGATAACCACTCACGCGAGCGCGAATATCTACGCTTTCCATCGCCTCGATCCGGCCGGTGTATTCGTCCCATTCCAGGACTTCCCGATGAATCGGCAGCACGGATTTGACCGGAACCGGTGGCATCTGCGGGGGTTTGGCAGGGTTGGACTGTGGGCTTGATGCCGGTGCGGGAACTTGCTGATCACAACCGCACAGGTTGGCGCCCAGACAAAACCCGAGGCTTAAAAAAAGCGATCGTGTCAGCGCGGAGGGGAGCGCCTTGGCTAAAAACATAAGGAAAGCAATCGAACAGGGACGGATCAACGCGAGGTAACAACGACCCATTATAGGCGTGGCCGACGAGAATCTGCGTAAGCAGCCAGCCCAGCCCGTTTGATCGTTCCCACGCGCCAGCGTGGGAATGCCATCTTGGGCGCTCCAGCCCCCTGCATCTTTATTAAAGTCATCTCGATACCGTTCTATAGCCTTGCCTACAGACGGGTATTTAGTGCCTTACCTTTTCAGGCTCTAAAAGAAGTGCACAATCCTCTGAATTAACCACTCAGCAAACAGCGATTTAAACGATGAGCCCATGAATAGCCATCCGATTCCTGAGTGACGTTCGCTCTGATTGCCGGGCGACAAAGGGCTCAACCTGGGCGGACGCCTTGTTTTATCGGGTCGAATCAATAAACCGGTGGTTTGTACTGGCTGTCTTGCTGGCGCTATGGGCCAGCGGCACATCAGCGGCGAGCACGCCGACGCTGGATGTGGCCCAGGCGCTAGACGATCCCTACCTCGACCGGGCGGCAGACATGCTGGAGGATGCCTCGCAAGCTCTTGACCTGGCCACCGTCATGGCCTTGGCCGACAGAGAGTGGGTGCCGGTGCAGGCCGATGTATTGCCCATCAGTTATTCCCGGTCCGCATGGTGGGTGCGGCTGCAGTTCACCAATTCAGGAGACCAGATGGAGTGATGCATTCTTGAAGCCGGTTGGCCACTGCTCGATTGGCTGGATATGGTCGTGATCGGTGATGACAGCCAGCGTCTGTCCGAAACCCACATCGGTGACCAACAACCATTTGCCGCGCGGCCCTTGCGCAACCGCATCCTCGCCATGCCGTTCGACGTGCCCCCCCCCCCGCCACGCGCACCGAGCGTCTTGAGGATGAATCCCTCGGCATGGGCATCTATTTCGGCTCCATCCTCGCGATTATGGTCTATAACCTGTTGATCTATTTAGTAACCCGAGACCCAATTTCCTGCGTTACTCGGCCTATCTGGCCTTATTTGCGTTCTGGATCTTCGGTTTCAGAGGCTATGGTTACGCCCATCTGTGGCCCGAGTCGCCACGCTTCAATAATCTGTTAAATTTGGCTGTTACCGCCCTGTTCTGGTCGGTGGCTACCGCCTTTGTCACGGGCTAACTGGAAACCAGAACCCACTTGCCCACGCTGCATCGTCTGCTGTGGCCGGTGGCTGGGATATTGATTAGCCTAGGGCTGCTGTCCGTCGCTGACATTTTGGGGCTGGATATGCCTATGGCGTTCGCCAGTGCCTGGATCGTCGGACTGATCACGCTGCAGGGTGTTCTGTTCATCGTCACCGGCATCCTCTCCTATCGTCAGGGCAACCGCTCCGCCCGCTACTTCCTGCTGGCCTGGTCGTGTCTGATCGTGGGTGGGCTGCTTTATGTCATTTCGTCTTTGCCGGGTCGACCGATCATGCAAGGTGTCATCACTGAAAATGGCATCAGCATCGGCTCAATGCTCGAATTTCTCCTGCTCTCGCTGGCCCTCGGTGATCGTTACCGGACCCTGCAGCGACTCCAGCGCACCCTGCAGATGGGCGTCGAGCGAGTCAGGTATCGCCAGGATGTGCTAGAAACCATCATCCACGAACTGCGTGGCCCGCTGACTATCATCTCTACAGCGACTCAGATGCTGGCACTGAACACCAGAACTATCCATCCCAAGGACCGGCAGCCGATTGGACGACATCCTGACCGCCACCCAGCGGCTATCGGCACTGGTGGATCAATCGGCTGCCGGTCCGGCCCCACTTTATTGGGAGGGTGAGATAGTGCGTCGGCCTTTGACCTGAGCAATCTGCTGGAATCCGCCGCCAAAGGCGCCCGCCTGCTTGCCCGCGGCCACGATCTGCGCGTAGAGGTGGTAACAGTGCCGATGATATACGGTTGTGATCTCAGTCTGACGCGGTTGGCACTGGCCAATCTGGCGGACAACCTCGTCAAGCACACCCCGCCAGGGAGCGCAGTAGCCTTCCGGGGCGGCGGGGACCGCCATGGGTTCTGGCTGGAAGGGGCCGATAACGGACCGGGTATGGATGCTGAGGCGATAAAACGGGTATTCGAGCCGGGCTATCGCCTGGATGAATCTGTCCCGGGCACCGGGCACGGACTCGCCCTGGCCCGGCAGATGATCGAGATTCAGGGCGGAACGCTTACGGGAAAAAGCCAACCCGGGCAGGGCAGCCGATTCCGCATCTGGCTGCCTCATCACGCTTGACTCTCAAAACTCCGGCGGTACCCCTAGCCTGATTACGCCCACCTCAGGGATTCCGCAAAAAAATAACCCACGGCGTGTCGGGTTTTCAAAGGAAGTGGCTGGCCGGGCGCCGCAAGCCAGCGGGCGCGCAAGCGACAAATGGCGGTATCGAGCCTCCGTTCATCAAAGGCTTGGGGCGAATCAGCCAGCTCCGCCAGCACCACAACCCCGAATCAGGCCAGCAGGATTAATGGGGTGGCCCGATTAGCGACCCATTAGATATTCCACCCATTCATAATTTCGGGCCGAAGTAGCCGCAGCTTCTTTACCATCAGGAGTCGGATATCTTGACGTGCCCACGTTGCAGTACCGCGTATCATTTCAACCAGGAAGCCCCCCGATTGCTGCGTTTGCATGACGTTGGCCCCATGCGTCTAGCGCTGTGCTGTGGACTTACCGGTTACGGCCACTTTTGTTCGCACACCTGAAAACCTTGAGATTCACGGGTGACGATGGTCTTGAGGCCAACTTTGTAACTTCCATTTTGGCCGTATTACTGTTGAGAGTATTTGCCATGATTTACTTTTCCATATCAATCCCGCGTGCCCTGTTGGCTGCCCTGGCGGTCTTGCCCCTCTCCGCCTGGTCGGATCCCGCCCAGATTCCCGCCGTCGATCTATCCGGTCTGCCGGGCATCACTCATGAGCAGAACGATCGGGTACCCGAGGGTGCGATCTGGACCGAGATGTACTTTCCCTCCAGTGATGGAGTCGTCTTGCACGCGGATGTGCTCCGTCCGGTTTACCTGCCTGGCCAAAGTAAAACCCCGGTGATTCTGTCGATTAGTTCTTACTTGGCACATGCCGGACAAATTCGGTATGAAGATTTCCAGCATACCGGTCCCTCTATGCGCTTTCGGGCTTTTGTCGATGGCGGGAATCTTATGCAGCGCGGTTATACCTATGTCATGGTTGACCTGCGCGGCTTTGGTGGCAGTACCGGTTGCCTGGATTGGTTGGGGCCAGGAGAGCAAGCTGATATTGTGGCGGCTTTGGCCTGGATCCGGGGTCAACCATGGTCGAACGGCAAAGTCGGGATGTATGGGAAATCCTATGACGCCTCGACCGGGCTGGTGGGTGTGACGTTGGGCCGCCAGGGTGCCGATGCCGTGGTAGCCCAGGCGCCGGTCTGGAATATGTATAACTATCTGTTCAACTATCAGGTACCTCGCTGGAATCACCTGAAGACCCCTGAGCATTTTAACGGGATTGTCCAGATCCCGCCCATGGCCGACGACACTCCGCGCTACGCGGCTGCAGCGGTTTACGAGCAGACCCATCCGGAGTGTCTGCAGAATAATCTGACCGGGACACAAAATCTGGACCCCAAGTCGTCTTACTGGCGTGCACGTGACCTTCCGTCGAAGGCGCGCGGGTCGCGTGTGCCGCTGTTGTTGACCCAGGGAACCCTGGAGCCCAACACCAAACCCGAAGATATCGAGCGGTTTCTGACTAACCATATCGGCCCCGAGTATGGCTGGGTAGGCCCTTGGGAGCATGTCAGCGGCAATGATGTTGGCGCCGACGGGCAGTTGCGCATGGGTCGGGAAGGCTGGTTCGATACGGTCATGGCCTTTTTTGACACCTATCTTAAAGGTGACAGACCTTTCCGCAAGGATGCTGTTTTGCCCGCTTTTGCCATCCAGGACAACCTGGGCGTATGGCGAGCGCAATCCCGCTGGCCTCACCAGGGAAAACGCCAGGCTGTTCCCCTGTTAACTGGCAGCTATGTCGATACCGGGCAGGCTGGCATCTTTAAGCCTGGTATGGCGATCGCACAAAAGGTGGATATGCCCATCGAGCAATATGACATGGAAACCCTTAGCCCGCCGCCGAGGAAATCCGCTGTGTCGAGCCTCTCAGATTTGGCCGATAGTTCATCCCTTACAACCTACTCGACCCCGGTCAATCGGCCCCTCCGGCTGACGGGAACCCCAAGGGTGGTGCTTGGGCTCCGCGGCACCGGTCATGTTGTTGTTGATCTGTGGGATGTCGCTCCGGATGGATCGGCCGTGCTGATCAACGACATGATGAGTGTCATTGAACGGCGCCGCCTTGCTCTCGATCTGCGTTCAATGGACTGGACACTGGCCGTGGGTCACCGGTTGGCGGTGCGCGTCGGTACCAATTTTGACGATGGGTACTGGCTACCAAGCGCCAGCAGCGAACTCGTTGTCGTGCATTCAGCCACCCTACAGTTATTTCTGCAGAATCCCGAACGTGATATCTCCACGCAGGGCAGGGTTTCGCCCTGGTTGACGACCTACATGAGCGATCATGCGGCGGCTGGTACCGTGACCCCCGGTCCTGGCCGCTTCTCGCTTGATTTTCCCCGACGTCACTGAAACGCATCGCGAAAAACTCCAGCACTTGGGATGCTCCGGTTAAACTGGCGATTGAAAAAACGGATCGGAACGGCAGCAATAAAGCTTTGCTCGGCGATTAAACAAGACCTCTTCGCTCCAAAGCGGTGGGAGATGCCGATCGATCATTTCGGTGATCGGATGGCCTGCATTAAGTGGCCTTGACGTTCAAGGCCAGGATAAAGGAGGTCAGCAGGCTGAGCCTGCTCAGGGCGTGAGGCTGATCTGCCCTCGTTACAAGAACCCCGGGTTCGCTATAGCGATGATGCATTGCCGCTTCGGTCCGCTCACAAATGAAGACCCCGGCTTAGTCGGGGGATTGTTACTGAATTTCCAGGTGCCAAATGAGCGAACTGTTCTCACGCAGAGATTTTGTCAAATCACTTGCCGCTTCGGCCGCGGCTGGTCTGGTGGCCAAGGCCGGTCCAACGGCAGCGGTGGGACGTGAGTCACTCCACCGGGTAACTCGGGTCGCCATCCATCCTGCCATTGGTCTCGCGCGTGTTGGGAATAGTCCTGATGCGTTCTTTTTTGCCCCGGAGGTCCCCGGCGCAACCCCACGGGGACCTTTCAAGGACGTCAATGGTGCCGTCGCCAAACAGGCGGCACACTTTTGCCTGTATGGATATGATCAACAGGGTCGTGTGGTAGGCGAATTGACCGCTAATCTAGTTGATATCCGCTGGCAGGTTCAGGTTGCCAATTGCAAGGCGGCTTGGTACGGGGTGGATACCGCCTTTGATGTGCCGGGTGCCCCGAGCGTCCCCCGTCGCAATGCCACCGTGACCGACCGATCCTCTCTAGTCGTTCAATCGCCCCCCCGCTCGGTTGCAGGCGCGGGGGTGGGTCCTTTGGGACTGGATGGTGGGGAGTTCCTGGGCGTTCCTGTCAGCTTGGGCGAAGTCATGACCGATGCTGAGGGTCGCTTGATCGTGTTGCCGGCCAGCGGCGCGGCACACCCGGGTCCTAATGCGCCCCCTTTGAACGGCTTTGCGGATAACGATGGCTGGACCGATGATACCTGCGATGGTCCGGTGCATGCCGAAGTTCGTCTTGGCGAAAAGACTTTCGTTGCCGAACCCGCCTGGGTCATTTGTGGCAGTCCCAACTATGCGCCGGGGATTGGTGTGGGGTTGGTGACTCTGTTTGATGCGGTTCAGTCTGCCCTAGTCGAGGCGGGGACGATTATGCCTCCGGCGACTGACTTTGAGCGCCATATCTGGCCGATCTTTGCCCGCCTGAACGATCTCCAGTGGGTCAATGAAGGCTACCTTCAGAAATATGGATTTGGTTCCTCTCAAGATTGGGTACAGCCAAAATGGCGAAGGCGGCTTGGTAATCGCTCGCCCCGGCTTGAGGGCTTTCGGCAACAAATTTTCGCGTTGTTTCGCAATCCTGATTTTGCCTCGGTGGAGCCGGATCTGGAGCCGCAACTTTATGGCGACAAGGTCATCATGCCGCCCAATGCGGTGGAACCGAGGCAATGGTTTGCTCTGACCACCCTGCAGCACTGGCATCTTCAGAACTGGGCTAGTGGCCAGTTCACCACTCGACCCTTTCATCAGCCTAATCATTTGGGGGGGTACCCTGTTCAAAAGCGTCCGGCCGCCCTGGATCGGGCCGCCCTGGATGCATGCCTGGGCGGTGCCTTTCATCCGGGTGTCGAGTTCCCCTGGATTGCCCGCACTCCGTGGATCTGGACCGCCGATATGCGGCTAAAAGCGGCATCGAACTCACCGGATACGACGGACTATGGTCCCGAACTCAACGCTGCCGTGGCGCTATCCGAGAACGGCCCACTGAGCCATATCGGCGCGGGTAGCATCACTCAATGGATGGGTGTCCCATGGCAAGCCGATTCTTCGTCCTGTCGATATGGATATCAGAAGGCGATTTCCACTATTTCCCCCGGTTTCTGGCCGGCCCGCATCCCCAATGGTGTGCTTTCCGAAGCGGACTACGCCATTGTCATGGACACCGGCCGCTCCCTCGAGGAGCGCCGGGCTGCCTTCGACCGGCGGCGGGACTGGGAGCGATTCATCGCCCATCCCATCAGCACCCCGACCCTGGCCATGATGGTTCAGGAATGGTACCGGCTGGGTATGGTCGCAGAACGGCGCGGCCCGTTGGATGGCAAATTTCCGAGCCAGATGAAGGTGGAGTCGTACCTCGGGTATGCCCAAGAGCCAAACGAGCTCTATCCGGCCTGGATAACCATGCCCCAGTTGCCTATGTATCCCATGGTGACTGCCAATTCCGCTGACAACAGTCTTCGGTCGGTGGACGAGGAAGGTCGCGTCACCCAACTGTCGCTGTCCGGCTCGCTGGAAAGACCCGAGGGCATTGCCCGCGATCGTGCCGGCAACCTTTATGTCGCTTGCATGGATTCCGGCACCGTCAAGAAGGTCGATCGACAGGGCCAAGTTTCCATCTTGGCCAACGGTCTTGAGTCGCCCGTGGGTCTGACCATCGATCGCAGGGGCAATCTTTACGTCGCCAATTACGTCGAGAGGGGCTGGATAGCCATGATCTCCGGTGCCGGGGTTATGCGTGTGCTTATTCCGCCGGAAGCCGGATTATCCTTCCCGATTGCTGTGGCGATCTCGCCGGATGGCGCGCTATTGGCGAGTGTGGTCGGAAGCGGGTCCATTGCCCGAATTGATCCCGCCGCCGGAAAAATCCTCGATCCCCATTGGATCGCCGGGTTGAATGCCCCCCGCAGCATCGCGTTTGATGCCTTGCAACGCATGATCATCGCCATCGGTCATGACCATACCCTTCGTCGATATAGTCTGCAGGGTGTACCGATGCCGTTGAATCTTCAGGGCACTGACTTGCGCTACCCCTTTGGGCTGGCCTTTGATGCCAAGGGAATGTTGTATGTCTCCTGCTCCGGGGGGACATTGTTGAAGAGCATCACGTTTACCGGTAATGACGGCTTCGTTTCGGATTTTGCTACCGGCCTTCCTGATCCGGGCGGTATTGTCTTCAACGGGTGAGGGATTTCGATGTGCTGGTGGTCGGATCTGGGCCCGCCGGCAGTGCCACCGCCATCACCTTGGCGCGCCTTGGCGTCCAAGTGCTATTGGTCGACGGATTACCTAAATCTCGGTATTGGTCGGGTGAAAGCCTGCCGCCCGGGGCGGGGGAGTTAGTCAGTTCGCTGTTTGGAGCCGATATTCTGACGGTCCCTCCGCATCAGGTTGCCTATGGCACACGTTCGGTTTGGGGCGATGACCGGCTGGTTGAAACGGATTTTCTGGCCAATCCATTAGGAACCGGTTGGCAACTCGATCGTCACCTGTTTGACGCGCAGTTGATCAAATCAGCCGCGCATGAGGGGGTGCGGGTGATGACGGGGCAGTCGGTCAGGACGGTGACCCGGCAAGGATCGGGGTGGGACGTTACTTTCACTAACCGTTCAATAGTCCGCACCCATTGGCTGGTGGATGCTAGCGGACGGAGCGGCGTGGTCATGCGGCAGTTGGGGATTAGGCGAAATCGACGTGATCAGCAAATCGGGCAAATTGCCCTACTCACAAATCTGGAATCCGAGGATGTCTATTTCGGCACTATGGTCGAAGCGGTAGCGGAGGGCTGGTGGTACACCACGCCACTTCCCGGGGGGCAGCGGGTGCTGGCTTATATGACCGACCGTGACCTGATGGCTATACCAGCCGAACGCACGACACACTGGCAGAAGTGTCTGGCCGAATCCATGCAGATCCGACGTCTGGCTGGCTCGGCAATTCATCCGCCGGGTATTGTTGTCTATCCTGCCGATACAACTGAACGGACCCGGCTCTATGGGGAGGGTTGGGCGGCAGTGGGTGATGCCGCCATCACGCTGGATCCGCTCTCCTCCCAAGGCCTTGTGACGGCCATGCTGATGGGCGCTCGAGCCGCACAAGCGATCGCCGGCGTGCTGGGTGACGGACGAAAATCTCTGCTCGAGAGTTGGGCAAGAGACTACCGAATGTTATTGGCCGAACATGATTCAATGCGGTCTTTTTATGGCACGGCAGAAGTTCGCTGGCCCGACTCTGTTTACTGGGGGCGGCGACGGGTGTAGCCGCTGCCCTGATCGGTGAGCACTGTGCGTATCGGCTTGCTATGGATTTAGATCCGGGCGGATCTCCTTTCGGTTGAATCGGTTCCGCGAGAGAATTTGAAAGTATTTCTTATCATCACTCTCAGCGACATCGATAGTGTCCACCGTCAATAGCTCGAATCAGGGCCAGGTTCAGTCGGTCAGGGAATAGGGCAGCGGCACCCGCTTTAGTCCGGGACAAGTCGGGTCGTCGATGCGCAGGTGTTGGCTATCGGCGAAGTCCAGTCCAATGACGGCCAGACATGTAAATTGTCCATGGGCATCACCCGAGGCGTTGACGATCTGCCCGACCGGCTTGGCGGCGCCTTCCGCTTCATCGAAAATCGTTGAGCCTGCTGCAGGGACAGTGGTACTGGCACCGAAAAGAAGCAACATGCGTCGTTTGAGTTGCCCCAGAAAGTGGGTACGGGTGACGATCTCCTGCCCGGTGTAACAGCCTTTGTTGAAACCGATACCGCCGAGGCGATCAAGATTGAGCATCTGCGGAAGAAACTCCTCAGTCGTCTCTGCCGTGACCCAGGGAAATCCCGCTTCTATTTCACCCCTTTTCCACTCATCCGCATGGAACGATTGGAATCGGCTGAACCGTTCTTGTAAGCCACTGTGGTTTGCGTCCACCAACAGCAGACACCGGAACGGCTTATCGCTGATTTTCATGACGCCAAGACGCCTTTCTTTTGACCAGGTTAGCCCCTGGGTTCGTGGGAGTTCTTGCTCTGCCAGATCCAGTGCCGCCTCGATGCCGGGACCCATGCCACCGATCAGGTGGTATTGGTTTGAGAGGTCTTCAAGCTTGACGCGCGATCGCATCACATAAAGCTGAAGACGCTTGTGAATGACGGGGACGAGTTCTTGCGCTAGCAACAGAAAGAAAGTGTTTTCCGACTTTGCGATGCGAAAGTTGGCGATGACGCGGCCTTTGGGGGTGCAAAAAGCACCGGAGCCGAGCCTGCCATCCGTCAATATGTTGATGTCACAGGTCGCCTGGCCTTGCAGGAAACTCGCCGCGTCTTCACCGGATACACGCAGCAATCCCCATTCGGTCAGCCGACAAAACGAGGGGGCTGCTGGCGCCAGCGGCAGATTAGATGCAGATTCAAGTATGGGAGTATTCGATGAAATCATGGATGGGGATCGGGGGGCAAAGAAAAAACCCGCGAGGGCCAGTCACTCGCGGGTTTTTATGAGAGCAAACAATCAGCGCTCATTCTGCAGTGCGGCGATCCGCTCCTCCAGCGGAGGATGGCTGAGAAACAGCTTGCTGAATCCTGATCCCATCCCACCGCTGATGCCGAAGGCGGCCATTTCGCCCGGCAGGTCATGCGGGTCATGCGCCCGTTGCAGGGCACGCAGGGCCTCGATCATCTTGCTGCGACCGGCCAATTGAGCACCGCCGGCATCGGCATGGAATTCTCGCCGTCTCGAGAACCACATGACGATCATGGTAGCCAGGACCGACAAAAGCAGCTGGGCCACCATCTGGGTGATGTAGTAGGCCGGGCCATACCCACCGCCTTCGCGTTCGTCATCGCCGGAACGCAGTAGCACGCGATCGACCACATATCCGGCAATGGAGGCAAAGAAGTAGACGAAGGTGTTCACTACGCCCTGCAACAGCCCCATGGTGACCATGTCGCCATTGGCAACGTGGCTCATTTCATGGCCTAGTACGGCTTCGATTTCATCCTGGTTCATGCGCTGGAGCAACCCGGTACTGACGGCTACCAATGAGTTGTTTTTGCTCATACCGGTAGCAAATGCATTGGGCTCGGGTGTGTTGAAGATGCCGACCTCGGGCATGCCGATGCCCAGTTTCTGGGACTGGCGACGAATGGTGTCTACCAGCCAAGCTTCCGTCTGATTGGCCGGCCGTTCGATGACATGCACCCCCATGGATTTTTTGGCCATCCACTTGGACATGGCCAGGGAGATAAACGAACCACTCATGCCAATGACGGCAGAAGACAGCAGCAGACCGTCAAGGCGAAGCGGTACGCCTCGTTGCTGCATGTAGTCACCCAATCCCAACAGATGAAACAGGATGCTAATCAATAGCAAGATGGCTGCATTGGTCAAAAGGAAGAGCAGAATACGCATGGTTCAATTCCCGGTAAAAAAGTCAGAGATGCCATAATTGGAGCAGATCGACGAAAAATCAAGTCATCCGGGTGCAGCCCCGCTGGACAATTTGCTTTCGTGCTTGGAGGGAGATCCACCATGAAGACGCTTCGGCTGTTTATTCATTCGCTAGGGCTCAGTGGTATGAGCATGCTCTTCGCTTGCGGGGAGATCGGGGCAAGTCCGCCGATCGATCTTAGCCTGATCCGATTGCCGCCCGGATTTACGATTTCGGTTTTCTCCACTCAGGTTGCCGGGGCCCGCTCCATGGCACTGGGGGATGATGGCACGGTGTATGTCGGCTCCCTGGGGCAGGGGAAAGTCTATGCCTTGCGCGATGCGGATAAGGATGGTCAAGCCGAGCAGGTCAGCACCATCGCCGATGAGCTGGATGCGCCGAATGGGGTTGCTTGGCTGAATGGCGATCTCTACGTGGCCGAGGTTTCGCGTATCGGTATCATCCGCGATATTGGCGCCCATCTGGCTTCGCCCTCGGTCCCAGAAGCGATTTACGAGGGCTATCCGAGCGATCGGCATCATGGCTGGAAGTATCTTCGGGTGGGTCCGGACGGCAAGCTTTACACAGCGGTAGGCGCACCGTGCAATGTGTGCAAGCCAGAAAAAGACCCCTACGCAACCTTGACCCGCCTCGATCCGGATGGACAGCACTTCGAGATTATTGCCCGAGGTTTGCGCAACAGCGTCGGATTTGATTGGCATCCGGATAATCGGGAGCTCTGGCTGACCGATAACGGGCGCGACTGGCTCGGTGATGATGTACCGCCGGATGAACTGAACCATGCACCGCAGTTGGGGCTGAATTTTGGATTTCCCCATTGTTTTGGCAAAGGCATCACCGATCCGGAATTCGGCAAGGAGGCGGCTTGTGCCCGTTTTACCGCTCCGGAGTGGGAGTTTCCGGCGCATGTGGCGGCATTAGGCATTCGTTTTTATACGGGGGATCAATTTCCTGGCCGCTATCAGAAGCAGTTATTCGTCGCTCAGCATGGCTCGTGGAATCGAACGTCCCCGCAAGGTTATCGCGTGGCCATGGTTCGATTCGAAAATGGCAGGCCCGTGGCCGAGGAAGCCTTTGCCGAGGGCTGGCTGAGGCCCGATGGAAAAGTGCTTGGACGTCCAGTTGATGTCCTGCAGATGCCCGATGGATCGTTTTTAGTTTCGGATGACCATGCCGGGGCGATCTATCGAATCAGTTATCAGGCTTTCCCCACTTCACCATCCAGCCATTGATCCATGACCTCTCAGCATCAGGCAGAGCATCTTTTTTATGGCGCGTTTGCCGAGGAATACCATTTTCTTCAGCGCATTTGTCCACCAGCGGCGGACATGAGTCGGCGGGTCGGCGACTTTGTTGGCAATTGGAATGCCGCTGAGAGCCAGAGGCCTCTGACAATCCTGGAGCTGGGTTGTGGAACGGGCATTACCACCAACGCGCTGCTCCATCATCGGCCGGACGCTCAGCTCCTCTCGGTGGACAATGCCCCCGCTATGCTGTCCCAGGCTCGTGAACGTCTGACTGAAGCGATCACCGAGGGTCGACTGGCTTTGCGGGAAATCGATGCGCTTGGGGCCTTGCAGTCACTACCGTCGGCCTCGTTCGATATCGTTGCCAGCGCCTATACCCTGCACAATTTTCTCTTTGGCTATCGCCATCAGGTCCTGGCCGAGATTTTTCGGGTGCTGAAGCCGGGCGGCGTCTTTGTCAATGGTGACCGCTACGCACTGGATGATCCCGCTGCGCATCTGGCTGCTACTCAGGATGAGCTTCGCGGGTATTTTCGGGTTTTTCTCGGGGAGATGAATCGTCCCGATCTGCTTGAGCAGTGGGTGATCCACCTGTTTAGTGACGAATCTGAAGAGCACATCATGCGCTTGACGCCTGCGCTAGCGGAAATGGCTGCGCTTGAATTCACGACAGTCACTTCGCATTACCGGGAAGGCGCCAACACACTGGTGAGTGGGGTGAAGCCTTGGCGGTAGGGAAGGGCAAGGACTGGAAGAGTGTCTACCGGTGCACCGAGTGCGGTCATGTGCAAAGCAAGTGGGCGGGTCAATGCCCCGGCTGCGGCCTGTGGAATAGTCTGGTGGAGAGTGTCGAGGATCGCCCGTCTGCAGGCGCTAGTCGATTTGCCGGGTATGCCGGAGCGGCAGGCCCCCTTACGTCACCGGTCTCACTCGCCACGGTAGAGGCGGAGGATATTCAGCGCACGCCTTGCGGACTGGAAGAGTTCGATCGGGTTTTGGGCGGAGGACTAGTCCCTGGTTCGGCGGTGTTGATCGGGGGTGATCCGGGCATCGGTAAATCTACTTTATTGTTGCAGACGGTGTCTTCGCTCAGCCTGGATCACAGCGTGCTCTACATCACGGGCGAGGAGTCGATCAGCCAGGTCAGTCTGCGGGCCAGGCGCCTGCATTTGCCTTGTGACTCGTTGCAGATTTTGGCCGAGACCGAGCTGGAACGCATTCTGGCGACGGCGGATCGCTACAAACCGGCTTATCTGGTGGTGGATTCCATCCAGACGGTCTATAGCGAAGGGTTGCAGTCTGCCCCGGGGTCGGTGGCACAAGTAAGGGAATGCGCCGCGCAACTGGTGCGCTTTGCCAAGCAGACCGGGACCACGGTGTTTCTGGTGGGCCATGTCACCAAGGAAGGCGCGCTGGCGGGCCCCCGTGTACTGGAGCACATGGTGGATACCGTGCTGTATTTTGAAGGCGATACCAGCAGTCGGTTTCGGGTGATTCGAGCGTTCAAGAATCGTTTTGGCGCAGTCAACGAACTGGGCGTGTTTGCCATGACCGAAACCGGCTTGAAAGAGGTCAAGAACCCGTCGGCCATTTTCCTATCCCGGGGAGATGAGGACGCCGCCGGCAGTGTGGTCATGGTCATGCGCGAGGGCAGTCGTCCATTGCTGGTAGAAGTGCAGGCCCTGGTGGATGAGTCGCATCTGCCGACTCCGCGCCGCGTTGCCGTGGGCATGGACAACAACCGCCTGGCCATGTTGCTGGCGATTCTGCATCGCCATGGCGGGGTACCGATCCTCAATCAGGATGTCTTCGTCAATCTGGTAGGCGGGCTCAGACTCAGCGAGACGGCGGGAGACCTGGCGGTGGTGTTGGCGATTGTCTCCAGTTTCAGGGACAGGCCGATACCGCGTGACTGGGTGGTCTTTGGCGAGCTGGGTCTCAATGGCGAGGTGCGGCCAGTCCAGAACGGTGAGGAGCGGCTGCGGGAGGCTGCCAAGCATGGGTTTGCCCATGCGTTGGCGCCATCAAAGAATATCGTCAAAGGTCAGAATCCGGGGCTAAACGTCATCCCGGTCAGGAGTCTGCGGGATGCCATTGCGGCGCTGTGAAGTGCGGGAGCGAAAAGCCCTAAAAAGCCTTCAGGGAATCAATAAAAATCATCTATTCATGCTTCGACAAGGTTCTCCTGAGCACAGTCGAAGTGCAATTTTTAGGGGTTCCCTTCAGATAATGACTTGGGTTCCCAGTTCTACGACGCGATTGGCCGGTATGTTGAGGTAGCTTGCCGCGCTACCGCATTTCGTGCCAAGGTAAAGAATAGTCTGATACGTCAAAGCGCCATTTTTTTGGACGGCTGGGCAATGAGGGTTTCCCGGCTCAGGAAAACATGGTGTCTTCGGGGTCTATGTCGAATTCCCGGCTGCTGGTCTTCAAGGTTTTCGTGATGTTGGGTTTTTCCGCGACTCCATAATGCAGGTAAATGCGGAACAGCGAGTCGGCCAGCTTAACGACTTCACGGCGACGATCGGGCGCCACCCGGGGCAGGGGCTCAGTGATGATGGTGATGATGATTACCCCCGTTCTGATGCAGCACCTTGTTGTGCTTCAGGTTGTTTAATAACGCGGGGGGTTAACCTGACGGCTACTGAATAGAAACACGGCGATGCCGTCTACCCTGACTGGCGGATTTTTCTGCAGGTGCTCCAGAAACTCGCTGACCGGCATGGCCTCTTCCTGCAACCTTTGCTGAACAAGTTCACGCCCACGGCGCCAGGTACTGAGTAGCACGAAAACGGCCGCACCGATGACCAGCGAAATCCAGCCGCCCAGAGGAATTTTGGGAATATTGGCGGCAAAGAAAGCCAAGTCGACGGTCAGGAAAAAAAAGGCCCGTCAAAGTACCGATCAGCGGATTCCATTTCCACAAACTCAGCATCACGACACACGCCAGCAAGGTGTCGATCGCCATGGTGCCGGTGATCGCAAGCCCATAGGCGGAAGCCAAGCGATCCGATGATTGCATGCCGAGGATCAGAGCAATGACGCCGAGCAAAAGAACCCCGTTGATGAAATGAATATAGATCTGGCCGCGCTCCGCTTCCGAGGTTTGAAGGATGTTTAGCCGGGGAAAGAATCCCAGTTGAATAGCTTGGGCAGTAAGTGAAAAGGCGTCAGAGATCACAGCTTGTGAGGCAATCAGGGTAGCCAGTGGGGCCAGAATGATCATGGCGGACATCGCGCCCGGCGCAACCCTGAGATAAAAAGGATTTTGGATGGCGGACGGCTCACGTATGACCAGTGCACCCTGTCCTAGATAGTTCAGCACCAGGGCGGGAAGGGCAAGCAGAAACCAGGCCTTTCTTCTCTCGAGGCTGGAAGGCGGAATAGCTTATGCTTCAGGCATAGGGTGATTTGAGGCAGCTCACGCTCAACAGATTGAGCAGGGTGTTTCCTGTGGTGTGAAGTGTTCGCTGGCTTGATGCTGATGCTAGACTTTATCCGCCCATTTGGCGCGGGTTTTATTCGGAGTATGGCGGCAAAGTGGGGCGAACAATACATGGCGGATCCATTGACTGACAAGGCGAGCGGATCAGCTGAGCGTGTTTAAGGTTTCAGCACGTATTTTTGGAGTGTCAAATCAATGTCATCACCCTGGTCATTCAAAGCTACTTTCAAACATTTAGGTGCCGGTTGGATTATCACCGTAGCGGTCACGCTAGTGGGATGCGCCTCGATGGAGGCCAATGAGGCCATCCAGACCGAGAAACTCCTGGCGGCGGCCAACTTTCAGATCAAACTGGCCGATACGCCAGACAAGCAGATCCATCTTCAGTCCCTGACCCAACACAAGCTCGTGCCGCATGAGAAGGACGGGCAGGTTTATTACGTCTATGCCGACGCCACGACCTGCAAATGCGTTTACTGGGGCAATGAGGCGGCTTATCAGCGTTATCAGCAATATGCTGTGCAGCAGGAGATTGCCGATGAGCAACGCATGGCCGCGCAAATGAACCAAAACGCCGCGATGAATTGGGGTATGTGGGGGGCCGGTCCTTGGTGGGCTTACTGATACGCGTCCCCATAGGTCTGCCGGCGTAACTCCCCTTGACACCCCATTTGCCGGTCATTACATTGCTCGACGTTTCGATGCGAAACGATTATTCTGACCTCCGTAACACTCCTGTCCAGGATACTTTCCTGGGGCATGAGTAAAACCCGAACTCAAGCACACGGGAGCTCCTCAATGATGACTCTTGCACTAGGAAAAAGCCGTTCAGCCGTCGGACCCGGCGCCGCCTTGCTGGCCGTGATCGCCGGCACCGCGATCGCCGCGGAGGACACACAAGTCACCGCCGAGCGGGGTGCCACCGTATTCCAGGAAAACTGCGCCAGCTGTCATGGCTCTGATCTCGGCGGTTATCTTGCGCCAGCACTCAACAAAGAACGACTCAAAGGCCGCAGCGCCACTTCGCTTCGGTCCACCATCATGGCGGGCTCGTTCGATACGCTGATGCCTCCCTTCTACGGCAAGCTGTCCGACGAAGAAATTCGCTCGGCGGTCAAGTACATTTCCAGCACCGATAAACTCGACCCGCAGTGGACGATTGAGGACATCAGGAAGTCGCTGAAGGTTCACATAGCAGACGAGTCGACGCTGCCAGACAAGCCCGGCTATGCTATCGATAATCTGGATGACATCATCGGCGTGGCCGCCCGCGGCCGATTTGGCCGGGGCGAGGGCTCCAAGGCGGTGTTCATCAATAGCGCCAACAACACCAAGGTAGGCGAGGTGCCGACCAAAACGGCGGCGCATATCATCGAATTCAACCCGGCCAATCCCCGGTGGGCCTACGTCAAAACCGATACCGCCGAGGTGTACAAGGTCGATCTCTACTCCATGAAAGTGGTTCGAGAGGTCAAGACCGGTCTCAATGGCCCGGCGCTCGGCGTTTCCCGTGACGGCAAATACCTGATGGCCGGTTCATTTGTGCCGCACAACGCGGTGTTGCTCAATGCCGACACGCTGGAACCATTGAAGTACTTCAAGCTGGAAGGGGTGGATCCGGATGGCAAGTTTGTCACCTCTGATTCCGGCATGATCACTGGCACCCCGTTTGCCGACATATTTGCCATCGCGCTGGAAAACTCCGGCCAGGTCTGGGTGGTGGATCTGAACAAGCCGGATTATCCGGTAACGGCCATCACAGACGTCGGTCGTCACCTTCACGATGCCTTCCTCTCCCATGGCGGCAAGAATCTGATGATTGCCTCTTACGACGATAGTATTGTCGCGGCCATCGATCTGGAACAGCGCAAGATCATCAAGAAGTTGCCGGCTGGCTGCGTCCCGCACGTGGGTGGTGGCTCCGTGGTAAAGGTCAATGGACGCACCCTGGGCTTTGGCACCAACTTTGGTGATTGTGATCATGAGGTGGTCAGTGTTTGGGATCTAGACAAGATGGAAGTCGTCAAGCAGGTTCCGGTGCTGGGTGGGACGGAATCCCCCGCTGCGCATCCGAATGCCCCCTTTGTAGCAGTAGACATCATCAGCAAGGATCGCCGGGCACGGACCATCCAGTTGATCGACAAGAACACGCTGGAAGTGGCCAGGACTCTCGATGTCGGCGGTCACGCCTATTTTCCGGAATACAACGCCAGCGGCAAGTTGCTGTATGTCAGCGCCGGTTACACCGGTGATGAAGTGGTCGCGTTCGACTCGACGTCGCTGGAGCGGGTGGCTGCTTTCACGATGGAAAGTCCAGCCGGTATTTTCTCCCGGGCACGAGCGAAATTCATGACGCGCGGCTTGGCTCCCGGCAATCTTTAACGGCCCGACGCAATGCAAAAGGTGGAGTGGTCATCGCCGCTCCATCCGACATTCTGATAGACAGTCCATTGACTGCTCAAAGAGGCGATATCCAATGAACAAGATCATCATGGCGGTTCTTGCGACCGCTCTTCCCCTCGGTGCCACCCAAGCCGCCGATGTTTCTGCCGGCAAGGAAAAGGCCTCCAACGTCTGTGCATCCTGTCACGGGGTCAACGGCATCAGTGCCTCTGATGCATTCCCGAATCTGGCCGGCCAGAAGGCCGCCTATCTTGAAACCGCACTTAAGGCTTACCGGGCAGGTACCCGCAAGGCTCCGATCATGAACAATATGGCAGCCAGCCTGTTCGACAAGGACATCGAGAATCTGGCGGCCTATTTTGCGAGCCTCAAGCCCGTACCCTGAGGCCTCATGCGCCCTGGTTTTCTTGCCGGCCTGGCAATGTTTGCGCAAGCCGTTCTGGCGGATAGTCCGACACCGGAGCGGCAGCGAGCATTGCTCGAGCTGCTGCATCAGGACTGCGGCTCCTGTCATGGAATGACTTTGCAAGGCGGGCTGGGCCCCGCTCTGTTGCCGTCGGCATTGGAAAACAAATCCGCTGCAGTGCTCACCGCAACCATTCTGCAAGGCCGCCCGGGAACCGCTATGCCACCGTGGAGCAGTCTTCTGACTCAACAGGAAGCGGAGTGGTTGGTGACACAGCTAAAACAACCCGCCTCAACCCGAAACGTAACTCCATAATGATGCGCAATCGAACCCCGAATTACTTCAGAAATATTCTTGTATGCCTCTTGGGCATCGCTTTCCTGATAGGTCTTTGCCAAGCGTCATTGGCAGAAGTGCGCGGAACGGGTGATCTGGGGCTGGTGGTTGAGCGGGCCAGTGGCAGTCTGACTGCAATCAACAGTACGACCCGTCATGCGGTGGGAAAAATCACCGGGCTGGGCGATCTTTCCCATGCCAGCCTGGTTTACTCGCCCGATGAGCGGTATGCCTTCGTGTTCGGTCGCGACGGTGCACTGACCAAGGTGGATGTGCTGGAAAACAAGATCGTCAAGCGGGTAGAACAGGCTCATAACAGTGTTGGCGGCGCCATCTCCCAGGATGGTCGGCTGATCGCCACTTCCAACTATGATCCAGGTGGCGTTCGGGTGTTTTCGGCCGATATGCTGGAAAAAGTATCCGATATCAAGGCCGAATATGGGGATGGTCAACTGGCCAAGGTGGTTGGGCTGGTCGATGCTCCTGGACAGAAGTTCGTTTTTAGCCTGTTCGAAGCTGGAGAGATCTGGACGGCGGACCTGCATGACCCGAAGAATCCAAAAATCCAGAAATTCAAAGCCGGTAAGGAGCCTTATGACGCCCTGATTTCCCCGGAAGGGCGCTATTACATTGCTGGGCTTTTTGGTGAGGACGGCCTGGCCTTGCTGGATTTATGGAACCCGGATGCCGGTATCCGGAAAATCGTCCCGGAATACGCCAAGAACGATCCGAAATGGCCGGTGTTCAAAATGCCTCACCTTGAGGGTCGAGCGTTGATTGGCGATTACTGGTTTCTACCCGCTGTCGGCCATCATGAGATGCTCGTCATCGATCGCCGCGAATGGAAAGTGGTTCGCAAGATTCCGCTCGACGGCCAACCGGTATTCGTGATTCCCCGTCCGGACGAGCGGCAAATCTGGGTTAATTTTGCGCTGCCTGACAACGACAAGTTGCAGGTGATCGATGCCCGCGATCTGACGGTCGTCCAGCGACTGACTCCGGGCAAGGCCGTGCTGCACATGGAATTTACGCCCAAGGGTCAGGAGGTGTGGGTCTCTGTGAGGGATGATGACCGGTTAGTGGTCTACGACACAGAAACCTTTCGGGAGCTGGCACGGATTCCCGCAGAAAAGCCCAGTGGCATCTTCTTCACCTCAAGGGCGCATCGTTTAGGGCTTTGAGCGCGCCAGATAGAGCAGGGTATGAACATTCATCAGCGGTTGCTGAACGAATTTCAGCGTGATTTTCCCCTGTCGCCTACCCCCTATACTGATATTGCCCAAAAATTGGGTGTGACAGAGGACGAGGTACTTTCCGCACTGCAAGAATTGGTCAAGAATCAGTCCATTAGCCGAATCGGTGCCATCGTGCCACCCAATTCAATTGGGGTCAGCCTGCTGGCGGCTTTGGCGGTGCCGTCGGATCAATTTGACGAGATCGCGGAGTGGGTATCTTCGCTACCCGAAGTGAATCACAATTACGAGCGTGAGCACCGCTTCAATTTATGGTTTGTCGTGAATGCCAGCCATGAAGGTCACCTGGAAGACGTGCTTGAATACATCGAGCAGCGGAGCGGGCTTACGGTACTGCGACTGCCGTTGCTCGAAGCGTTTCATATTGATCTGGGTTTCCCGCTGGAATTTAACGGTGCGGCATGAGCGAGATGTCCTCTGACTCCTGGTTCACTGGAGCACGGGACTTGGCCCTGTTTGAAGTGCTCCAGGATGGCCTGCCACTCGTGTCGCGTCCCTATGCCGTCATGGGCGAGCGGGTTGGTTATACCGAAGCGGAAGTGATTGACCGTTTGCGCGAATGGCGAACATCAGGACTTATCAAGCGGTTCGGCGTCATCGTTCGGCACCGGCGCCTGGGCTATCGGGCCAACGCGATGGTGGTGTGGGATGTTCCTGATGCCGAGGTGAGCCAGATCGCGGGCCGCATCTGCCAATATTCGTTTGTGACCCTTTGCTACCGCCGACCAAGAAGAGGGGCCGAATGGCCCTACAACCTGTTCTGTATGATTCATGGTCAGGACCGTCTGCGGGTGGAATCACAGATTCGTCAGGTGATAGATGGCTGTGGAATGACCGATTGGCCGACCGCGACCCTGTTCAGTAGCCGCTGCTTCAAGCAGCGGGGAGCTCGTTATGTTCCTGATCGTGGGGCAGTCTCGCTGAGATCATTAGAAACGGCATGAACGATACCGAACGCACCATCATCAATGGCCTGCAGGGAGGTTTTCCAATCTGCGAACGGCCCTTTCTTGTCGCTGCCGAGCAACTTGGGTTGAGTGAAGACGCCTTGATAGAGGGATTACGTGGCCTGTTGGAAAGCGGCGTGCTTAGTCGCTTTGGTCCCATGTACCACGCCGAACGCCTGGGGGGGGCTCTGAGTCTTGTTGCCATGGAAGTACCCGCTGCGGATTTCGACCGGGTGGCGGAGCAAGTCAACGCCTACCCCGAAGTGGCTCACAACTACGCCCGCGACCATGCTTTGAACATGTGGTTTGTCCTGGCCACCGAGAAACCCGAGCGCAAGGACTGGGTACTCGGCGAGATCGAGCGGGAGACAGGCTATCATGTCCACGACATGCCCAAACTCGCGGAATATTTTGTCGGCCTGCGTCTGGAGGTTTGAGGCATGGATGAACCTATCATCCTCGATGAAACCGACCGCCGGATCATTCGGGCAACCCAATCGGGTCTGCCATTGTCGCCCCGGCCCTACCATGATATCGCCAGGAGCTTGGGGCTTACGGCAGACGAGGTGATGGCGCGAATGGAGGATCTGGTCGACTACGGCATCATCCGCCGTATCGGTGCAGTGCCCAATCATTACAAGCTCGGTTACACCGCCAATGGCATGACGGTCTGGGATGTGCCGGACGCGCAGGTCGATGTCCTTGGAGAGCGAATTGGTGCGCTCGATTGCGTATCCCATTGCTATCATCGTCCCCGACATCTTCCTCAATGGCCCTATAACCTTTTTGCCATGGTCCATGGCCGCAGTCGTGAAGAGGTGGAACACAAAGCGCACACCATTGCCGCTTTATTGGGCGACTACAACCGGGGCCACACGATTCTCTACAGTACCCGCATCCTAAAAAAAACCGGCCTGCGGATTGGGGACTGAGCTTTAAATTAGAGCCAAGCATCATGTTTCGAGTCAGTCAGTATATTGCCGAATTGCTTAAGCCACCGGCCGCCGATTTACCGTTAAATCCGGGACGGCGTCGTCTGCCCGGCCCCGTGGTGATCTGGAACCTCATCCGCCGCTGCAACCTGACCTGCAAACATTGCTATACCACTTCAGCCGATATCAATTTTCCGGGTGAACTAAGCACCAGTGAAGTCTTCACTGTGATGGATGACCTCAAATCATTCCATGTGCCAGTCTTGATTCTCTCGGGCGGCGAGCCTTTGCTAAGGCAAGACATCTTTGATATCGCCCTGCGGGCCAAGAAGATGGGTTTCTATGTGGGACTTTCCAGCAACGGCACGCTGATTACCCAGGACAATATTGATGCTGTCAACGCCATCGGCTTCGATTATGTCGGCGTGAGTATCGATGGCATGCGCGAAACCCATGATGCATTCCGACGCAGCAAGGGTTCCTTTGATGCCTCATTGCGGGGTGTACGTCTCTGCCGGAATCGTGGGATCAAGGTGGGTCTGCGCTTTACGCTGACCCAGGACAATGTGGATGATTTCTCCGGGATGCTGAAGCTCATGGAGGATGAGGATGTCGACAAGTTCTACCTCTCGCATCTCAACTATGGTGGCCGTGGCAACCGTAACCGAAAGGATGATGCCGTCTATGCAATGACCCGGCAGGTCATGGACACCCTCTTTGAAAGCTGTCTGCAACGGCTAGAGTCGGGCCGTCCCGTTGAATTCGTGACCGGAAACAACGATGCCGATGGGGTTTATCTGCTGGACTGGGTCCGGCGGTGTTTTCCCGATCATGTAGACACCATTCATGCCCGACTCAGGCAATGGGGCGGCAATGCCTCGGGCGTCAACATCGCCAATATCGACAACCTTGGCAATGTGCATCCAGACACCTTCTGGTGGCACTACACCCTCGGCAATCTGCGTGAACGGCCCTTTTCGGAAATCTGGAGCGATCATTCAGATCCTCTCATGGCCGGCCTCAAGCAAAGCCCACGACCGGTCGAAGGGCGCTGTGCGGCCTGTGGTCATCTCGATATCTGTAACGGCAATACCCGTGTACGCGCCCATCAGACTACCGGGAACCCCTGGGCAGAAGATCCCGGTTGTTACCTGACCGATGAGGAAATTGGCCTCCATGAGGCCCCCGCCCGATTTAATTGAAATCCTGCCTGCCATGAACTACTTGCCGATTTTCATGAAGCTGCCCGGTCAGCGTTGCCTGGTGATCGGGGGAGGGGAGGTGGCGGCCCGCAAGGTCGGATCACTCTTGCGGGCCCAGGGATCGGTGACCGTGATATCCCCCGAGTTGGGTGCCGAATTGTCAGCGTGGGTTGAGGGTCAACGGGTAACCCATGTCCGCAAATATTTCGACCCAGCTGATATCAAGGGCTTCAATCTCGTCATTTCCGCCACCAATCGTCGTGATGTCAACGAATCGGTGGCCGCATCAGCCAGACAGTTGGGCATTCCTGTCAATGTTGTGGATTGCCCGGAACTTTGTTCCTTTATCTTTCCCGCCATCGTCGACCGTTCACCCGTGGTCATTGCGGTGTCCACCGGAGGTGCTTCGCCGGTGCTGGCCCGCCTGGTCCGCGCTCGTCTGGAAACCGCGCTGCCTGCTGCTTATGGTCGTCTGGCCAACCTCGCTGAAAGCTGCCGTCTGCGGGTTAAAAAAGCCATCCCCAATGGCACCCAGAGAAGGCGGTTCTGGGAGGCGACCTTGCAGGGTGGACTGGCTGACCTGATTTTTTCGGGGCGAGATAAAGAAGCCCAGCTTGAATTTGATCGCCTGCTCGAGGCCGAATCTAACGGGACCCTAGCGGGCGTGGGGTTTGTTTCCCTTGTGGGTGCCGGTCCCGGTGACCCTGACCTTTTGACGCTGAAGGCACTGCGAACGTTGCAGGAGGCCGATGTCATCGTCTATGACCGGTTGGTTTCGCCGGAGGTCATGCGTCTGTCGCGCACTGATGCCGAGAAGATCAACGCTGGTAAAGCCAGCAGTCGACATACCCTGCCGCAGGAGGAAATCAATCAACTGCTGGTACGACTGGCAAGAGAAGGCAAAAAAGTGGTCCGACTAAAGGGCGGCGATCCATTTATTTTTGGCCGTGGTGGGGAGGAGATAGAAACTCTGATGGCGGAAGGCATTCCCTTTCAGATTGTTCCGGGCGTGACGGCTGCAACCGGTTGTGCCGCCTACTCGGGTATACCCCTCACCCATCGTGACTATGCCCAGTCCGTGGCTTTCGTGACCGGGCATTCCCGTGAAGGCTTGGGCAGTACCGTCGACTGGGAAAAGCTGGTCAATCCTCAGCAAACGCTGGTGGTCTACATGGGCTTGCAGGCGTTGCCGCAGATCCGTGATCAACTGATCACGCACGGTTGTGAGCCGACGATGCCGGCCGCCATCATCGAGCAGGGCACCACGCCGGGTCAGCGCGTCGTGACGGGAACGCTGGGAGATCTTTATGAGAGAGCGACTGCAGCCGGCATCGAATCGCCCGCGCTGATCATTATTGGACGGGTCGTGGAGCTACAGCTCAAACTGGCCTGGTTTCAAGGATCGGTCGATCCGGTTTAGTATTGACTGAAATTCACCGAAACGGAGGTCTGAAGGAAAATGTCAACACAACTAAGGCTCATCGCCGGCATATTGGCTGCAACACTCCTCAGTGGCTGCGCCTGGGTTGATCTCAAACCGCAAGGTCAAAACGTCAGGATGCTGACCGACCATGATGTTAAACGCTGCAAGCGGATTGGCCATGTGACCTCGAATACCACCGCGAGCATCGCCTATGTGCCGCGTGACGATGATTCGGTCAACGAAGAGTTGCGCAACCTCGGCCGAAACTATGCCGGGGAGATGGGGGGTAACGCGATCGTACCGACCGGTCCGGTCATCCGTGGTGAGCAGTCATTCAATGTCTATCACTGCCCCTGATCATTGTTGATCCCCCGGATACCTTGCTGAAAGGAATGGGTTTCAAGCCGGCCGGGGGTGTCCATTGCAGCCAGATGTGCTCCGAATCGGGTTTAGCCGATGTGAAGTCGCTGGAATTCCAGAAGCCCCCGACGCTGGCGAGCTGATTGTCTAGATACACCAAAGGGATTTTCTCCCTGATCCAGGTTGGCATAGCGACTTCCTGTAATAGCTTTCTGAGCTCATGTGTTCCCTGCCGGCCTGGCAACCTGAGCCGTTCGCCCCCCTGCCGGTAGCGTACCTGCACCTGCGACCTTGCCCATTTTTCGCGGCAAAGTCCCCCCCGGAGGGTGGTGGTCAGCGTCAATTCGCCATTTCCATCCAGGCTCAAACTATCCTGGTCGTGTGGCCAGTCGAGGGTAATCTTGCTATCCATTGGCGCGAGTAGCGGCAACAAATACAGCGCGCCACGATAACGGCAGACTTCAGCCTCCTGCCATCGCACCCTGGGATTGCGATCTGGTCCGGCATTCAGTCCTTCCCTCAAAATGCGTTCGATAATGACCGTACTTGGCATCCGGTAACCGGCAGCATTGATCCACGCCCTCAAAGCCAGTTTTTGTCGTGATAAATCCAGTGCGGCCAGCCGATTGATGCTGATGGCCACGCCATTGGGTTCAAGCAGGTCATTCAGCAGCGTCTGCGCCTCGCTAGCAAGCAATTCGCTGGCCTCGGCGCAATGCCGCGCGGTTCGAGCCAGCGTTTGGCTGAGCCCAGGCCAGCGTGACTGTAATAAAGGGACTACTCGCTGCCGTAGAAAGTTACGATCGAAAGTCGCATCCGCATTGCTGGAATCCTCCACCCAATTGAGCCGATGGCGCGTTGCGTACTCATGGAGGTGGGCGCGAGTGAGTTCCAGAAATGGCCGCAGCAGGGTCCCATCGCCAAATATCGCCGACGCGGGCATGGCCGCCAGGCCATTAATCCCTGAACCTCGGCATAACTGCAGCAGCAAAGTTTCAGCCTGATCATCTCGATGCTGGGCCAGGAGCAGGGCATCTCCAGGTCCAATCAGGGACTCAATGGCCCGGTAACGAGCCGTTCTGGCGGTTTCCTCTGGGCTTTGGCCCGCGCGTCGCTGTGCATCCACGAGCAGAATCGAGAGCGGAATCTTCAGCTCATCGCAGGTTTGTTGGCAATGGACGATCCAGGCATCCGCATCCTGATGGAGGCCGTGATGAACATGCACCGCCTTGATTGAAAGGGCAGGATTAGCTGCGACCACCAAAGCTGCACAGTGCAGCAGCACCGTCGAATCCAGTCCCCCACTGTAGGCAACCCAATACGTGGGGGAGGGCGGATGACGGTCAAGAAACTGCTCAAGGAGAGCGGGGAGGATTTCAGGGGATATTGGGGTTTGTCGGCCGGCCGCGTCAGGCATTGGCCTCTTCATACATGCCATACGACATCAGTCGCTGGTAGCGATCTTGCAGCAATTGATCGATAGAATGGGCCTGGAGCTCGTTAAGATTGCGCTTAAGTGCCTGCTTGAGGTACTCGGCAGTCAGCTCGCGGTTCCTGTGACAACCGCCAAGCGGTTCTGGCACGATCTCGTCAATGAGTCCCAGCCCCAGGAGCCGGTCAGAGGTAATTCCCATGGCTTCAGCAGCCAGTTCAGCCTTGGCCGCGCTCTTCCACAGGATGGACGCGCACCCCTCGGGGGAAATCACGGAGTAGGTGCTGTATTGCAGCATCAGCAGGCGATCACCCACACCGATAGCCAAGGCTCCGCCCGAACCACCCTCACCAATGACGGTACAGATGATCGGGGTTTTCAGTGTGGCCATTTCGAACAGATTGCGGGCAATGGCCTCGCTCTGACCCCGTTCCTCGGCGTTAATCCCCGGGTAGGCACCTGGGGTATCGATCAGGCAGATGATTGGCACATTAAAACGCTCGGCCAGTTTCATCAGCCGCAGTGCTTTGCGGTAGCCCTCGGGTCTGGGCATGCCGAAGTTGCGGTGGATCTTTTCCTTGGTGTCGCGACCTTTTTGATGCCCGATCACCATGACGGGGATACCATCCAGTCGACCCAGTCCGCCGACAATCGCAGGATCATCGGCAAAGGCTCGGTCTCCATGCAATTCATGGAAATCCTCGAACATCATTTTGATGTAGTCGAGGGTATAAAGACGCAAGGGATGTCGAGAAAGCTGGGAAATCTGCCATGCGCTGAGGTTGGAGAAAACCGTCTCGGTGAGCTTACGGCTCTTGTCCTCAAGGTTGGTGATCTCCTCACTGATGTTGAGCTCATTATCAAAGCCAACCCGCCGAAGTTCATCAATTTTGGCCTGAAGATCGGCGATGGGCTGTTCGAAATCGAGAAAATTGAGATCCATGCTGGCGTCCCGCGACCCGGAAAAAGGGGATTATTTTAGCACTTCGGCCAGAAAATCCTGCAGGCTCTGCCGGGATCGCCGGTCCGCCGCAGGGTCATAGACGGTCCCCAGGGACCGATCGTTGGCCTTGGGATTGGTAAATGCATGGGCGGTGTTGCCATACAGGTGAATTTGCCAGTCTGCTTTACAGGCCGTCAGCTCCTTGCCCAGGGCCACCGCCTGTTCCGGTGGTGCCATCGGGTCATCAAAGCCATGGAGCACCAGCACCTTGGCCCGGATGGGATGACAGGTCTGATCATCCGCCGGGGTCAGCAAGCCATGGAAGCTGGCCACGCCCTGCAAGTCCGCGCCACTTCGGGCCAAATCCAGCACGCACAGACCCCCAAAACAAAAACCAATGGCCGCGATTCGGTTGCTATCCACCCCGGGCTGCTGGCGCAGGGCGTCCAGTCCAGCCTCGATCCGACCCAACAAGAGTCGACGATCCGCCATCAATTCCCCCATCAAACGCGAGCATTCCTCGGGCCCGTTGCCCACTCTAGCCTCACCATACATATCCAGCGCCAAGGCCACATAACCGAGTTCGGCCAATTGGCAGGCCTTGTTCAGTGCAAAATCATCCCGACCCGCCCAGGTGGGCGCAATCAGCACGCCGGGTCTTGGGCTGGAATCGCTGCCATCAAGGGCCAGAAAACCCTCGCAACGGGTTTCATCATGGGCATACTCAAGGGTTCGAGTCATTGGGGCCATCGTGTCGATCTCCATGGGGTTTATGTGGTTCATCTCAAGGGCAAAGAGTATAAGGATGGACAAGCTTTTGCCTTGACGCTTGTTTAGCCATACCGGACCATGCGGCGCACCTGTCGATCAT
>JBILGM010000059.1:0-15011 GCA_044351045.1 Methylococcaceae bacterium
CGCATATCCAGACCGCGATCGCAGTTCAAAAGCCCTTGATTATCCACACTCGGGAGGCGCGAGAAGATACCTTGCGTATTTTGAGAGAGGAGGGTGCCGAGAGAGTGGGTGGGGTTCTCCACTGTTTTACCGAGGATTGGGAAACAGCGAAAGCGGCGCTGGACATCGGTTTCTATATTTCGCTTTCAGGTATTCTTACCTTCAAGAACGCAGCGCAAATTCAGGATGTCGCCCGCCGAATGCCACAGAATCGGCTCTTGATTGAAACGGATTCGCCGTATCTTGCGCCAGTTCCTCTTCGGGGAAAGCCCAACTATCCCGCTTATGTCTCCCATGTTGCAGAGTTCTTGGCACAACTTCGGGGGGAGACCTTTGAAGCGGTTGCGGAATATACCGCTCAGAATTTCAGAGTCCTGTTTCCGCTGGCAGGAGCATAGGACAAAGAACTGGATGACCAGATGGCTTCCAATGTGTTCCTGATCATGGCAATTTTGCGAGCGCCGCCGGCGTTTATGAATGCTATACGCCTGCTCGCAACGGTGCTTTTGTAACAAACTCCGCCTCGGTTAATGGTTCCCGACCTGCTTCATATTTTCTTTTGCAAAGGCGCCGACTGGCGTGTCCGTCCGCTTTGGATAGTCTGCTTCAGCGGCGTGGTTTAGGTAGTTGATCGAGGGATCGACTAAGGCATCCACTTGAATCCCGCTCAGACTGCAGTCCAGTTCACCAAGCCCAGTTTCCAAGAGGCAATGACGACCATACCAAACAGGATCCGATACCAGGCAAACACGGTGAAATCATGATTGGAGATATATCTCAACAGCCAGCGGACACAGATGAAGGCAGAAAAAAAGGCCGATACAAAACCGACGATCCACATGTCGAGATCTTCGATGTTGAGCAAGGCCCTTTCCTTATATAGCTGGTAAATGGTTGCAATGATCAGCGTGGGAATGGCTAGGAAAAAAGAAAATTCAGTCGCGGCCTTGCGGGAGAGCCCAAACAGCAATCCGCCAATGATGGTGGCGCCCGATCTCGACGTGCCGGGAATCAGGGCGAAAGCTTGCGCCAAACCGAGCTTTAATGCGTCCCAGATATTCATTTCCTCGACGGAGTGGATGCGGGTTTTGTGAGGCCGCTTCTCGGCCCAGATGATCACAAAGGCTCCCAGGATAAAGGCCATGGCCACGGGAAGTGGTTGAAAGAGGTGGGCCTTGATGGTTTTGCCGAATGCCAGACCCAAAATGGCAAGGGGTAGAAAGGCCACACCGACATTGATCACAAAGCGCCGAGCCTCTGCCTGATGGGGTAAGCCGGTAATCACCTGCCAGAGTCGCTTGCGGAATTCCCAGCAGACCGCGAGGATCGCACCGGACTGGATGACGATTTCAAACAGCTTGCCACGATCATTATTGAAACCCAGCAAGTCTCCCGTCAGGATCAGGTGGCCAGTGCTCGATACCGGTAGGAATTCGGTCAATCCCTCGACGATGCCGAGAATCAGTGCCTTGAGCAGCAATAGTTTATCCATAGGGTGTCTTATTTATTCAGTTGAAAAAATGGGTCAAGTCATTTACCCAAAGGGGCGAACGATTAAACAAAAGCCGTCATTTTGCCAGACAAGCGACCAATACACCGATCAACTTTCCTGATAGCTGTTGAATCAATGACCGCGGTGGTGGATGCAATACAGGGATGATAGGCTTTCGCTCCGTTTGCCCGCTTGTGATATGCATGCCATCCAAGATTCTCGTCGTCAATTCCGGTAGTTCCTCGGTCAAGTACCGCCTTTTTTCGTTGAGGGAAGCAAAGGAATGTCTGTCATTGACTTCAGGGGTGATTGAACGGATTGGGGAAGCCGAATCCGGAGTGCCTGATCACCGTCACGCCATTGTCGAGATGGTGCGATCGCTCGAATCTCAGGGTTACCTCGACTCAGAAGAGCTAGTGGCCATTGGCCACCGCGTGGTCCACGGGGGTGAGTCGTTCAGCCGAGCGGTACTCACCAATGCCGCGGTCATGGATGCCATCCGGGCCGCTATCCCTCTTGCTCCCTTGCATAACCCCGCCAATCTTCTGGGAATCGAGGCCTGTCGTGAGCGCTGGCCCGACGTGCCGCAGGTGGCCGTATTCGATACAGCCTTTCATCAGTCGTTACCTCCCGAGGCCTATCGTTACGCCGTTCCTGACGAGGCTTATCGTGAGCATGCCATTCGTCGCTACGGATTTCATGGCACATCGTTCGCATCGATCAAGCGTCAGGTGGCGCAATACCATGGCCAGGCTGGCAGCGACATTCACCTGATTGTTCTGCACCTGGGAAATGGTGCCAGCGCCTGTGCTATCCGTGGGGGTGAGAGCATTGATACGTCCATGGGGATGACGCCCCTGGCGGGCCTGATGATGGGAACCCGTTGTGGCGACCTCGATCCCGGTGTAATTCTCTACTGGCTGGAACAGGCCGGTCAGCTCCCGCCCCAGATTTCCAACTGCCTGAATCGCGATAGCGGACTCAAGGGCATCACTGGCACCAACGACATGCGTGACGTTCTTGCCAGAGCCGGAAGGGCTGATGATGGAGCCCAGTTGGCGGTCGACATGTATGTCCACCGACTGCGTCACTACATCGGCGCCTATCGAGCACTTTTGCCCGAGTTGCAGGCTTTGGTCTTTACCGGCGGAGTCGGTGAGCATGCCCCTGCCATCCGTTCGGCCGCCTGCCGTGATTTGATGCATTTGGGTCTGCATTTGGATGAAAACAAAAACCAGACCGCACGATCAGGTCTGGCCGAAATTCAGTCGAGTCTCTCGGCCGTAAAAATCATGGTGGTCGCGACCGACGAGGAGGGCGAAATTGCCCGCCAGGTCCTTGAGTTGATATCTCGTTAACCCACTTCTAAAGCGGTGGCAGATAAATGCTTCCGATTTTACAAATAATCACTCATGACCCGATCTGTTTACGTTAGCACTGTCGAGCCTGGTTGCGGCAAGGTCATTTTCTCCCTCGGTCTGATTGAGCTGGCGTTGCGACAGACCCCGCGCGTCGCATTCTTCAGGCCCGTTATTCAGACGTCCGGCGAGGGAGAGAGGGATGGGGATATTGAACTCATTCTTCAGTATTTCGGCTTGCCGCAAGCCTATGAAGACAGTTTTGCCTGGCAGCTTCATGAGGTTCAGGAGCGACTGAGTAGCCATGATGAGAATGATGTTATTGAGCGCATTATTGAGCGCTACAAGGCGCTCGAAAGCCGATGCGATTTCGTCCTGATCGAGGGCACTGACTTCCTCAGTCATCTGTCAGCGCTGGAATTCGATTTAAATGCCCTGGTGGCACGCAATCTGTCTGCCCCGGTGCTACTGGTGGGAAATGCCCATGGACGCACCTCCCGTGAGTCGGTGGATGCGATTCATATCTCCGTCGACGCTCATGAGGAGAAGAGCTGCCCGGTGATCGGTGTCGTTCTGAACAAGGCCGATCCGGCTCAGTTAGGTGAGATCAAGAATGCCCTTGTGCAGGAGTTTGCTATTTCTGGCAAGTTGGTGGGGGTCTTTCCCTTTGATCGATTGCTGGAATCACCGAGTGTCAGGGAAGTCGCCGATCAACTGGGGGCAAAAATCTTGTTCGGGCGGGAGCGCATGGACGGTCTGGTGGGGTCTTATCTGGTGGGCGCCATGCACCTGCAGAATCTCCTGTCCTGGTTAGAGGCGGATCAATTGGTCTTGACGCCGGGGGATCGAGCCGATGTGCTACTAGGTGTCATCGAGGCGGATCGTTCGGCTAACTATCCCCGACTGGCCGGACTTGTGTTGACCTCAGGGATACAGCCGGATGCGGAAATGTTCCAGTTGATCGAGGGTTTGCGTGAATCTTTGCCGATTCTCACGGTTGACGATGACACCTATACGGCGGCTTCGAGGTTGGAACATATTCGAGCCGGCATCAAGCCAGAGGATCAGGACAAGATTCAGCGGGTCCTGGGTTTGTTTGATCGTTATGTCGATCACGATGACATTGTCCGACGTATAAGCACTCTCACGGCCACGGGCATGACGCCGCGCATGTTTACCTACAATCTGGTTCAGCAGGCCCGGGCCGACCGGCGCCATATTGTGTTACCAGAAGGGGAAGAGCCCCGCATTCTCAAGGCGGCGGCGGATCTGATCGAACGCGATATCGTTAAGCTGACCTTGCTGGGCAAGCGAGCGTCAATTGCCCAAATTTTGCGCGACCATGGCATTGCGTTTGACTCATCACGGGTGGACATCATCGATCCAGCCGCCAGCCCGGAACTGGACGGTTATGCCCAAGCCTATTTTGAAATGCGTCGGCACAAAGGCATGACCCTCGATACTGCCAGGGATTCCCTGCTGGATGGGGCCTACTTCGGTACGATGATGGTGTACCAAGGGCATGCAGATGGCATGGTCTCGGGTGCCGTGCATACTACGCAGCACACCATTCGGCCTGCTCTGCAGTTCATCAAGACGCGCCCAGGGTTTTCCATCGTCTCATCTGTTTTCTTCATGTGTCTTGAAGACGGTGTGGTGGTGTACGGCGACTGTGCGGTCAATCCTGACCCCACGGCTCGGGAATTAGCAGAGATTGCCATCAGTTCGGCGGATACGGCTCGCACTTTCGGCATAGAGCCTAAGGTGGCGTTGCTGTCTTATTCCACAGGCGATTCAGGTGTGGGGGAAGAGGTGGACAAGGTGCGCGAGGCGGCGCGACTGGCTCATGCCATGAGACCGGAAATGGCACTGGAAGGGCCTATCCAGTATGACGCCGCCGTCGATGCCGGTGTTGCCGCGCTAAAAATGCCCGGCTCGGCAGTGGCCGGTCATGCCACGGTGTTGGTGTTTCCTGATCTCAACACCGGAAACAACACCTACAAGGCGGTTCAGCGCGAGACTGGCGCCATCGCCATTGGCCCCATCCTCCAGGGCCTGCGCAAGCCAGTTAATGATCTGAGTCGCGGCTGCACCGTCGACGACATCATCAATACAGTGGTGATCACCGCCATTCAGTCGCAGCAGACATTGTCTTGATTATCAGACTCGGCCGTCTGGGCTCCCATTTTTCTGCCGCCACATCTGCGCCACGGCCATGAAGGCAAGAAAGTCGTAGAGAGCGTGAACGAGGATGGGGGTAACCAGGTTGCGTTCCGGGCCGAGATCAAGCATCAAGCCGAGGTAAACCCCGCAGAGACCGGCCAGCAGTGCATAAAACGGGGTGATCCAATGCAACAGAGCAAAAATCATGTTGCTGAAAATCAGCCCGCCAAGCCATCCCCAATCCTGCTCAAGCCAAGGCTGTAAAAGTCCCCTGAACAGTATTTCTTCTGTCAGACCGGCCAGCAGGCCAAGGTAGAGCAGCGCGACCCCGGAACAGCCCGACAGGATTCCACCCAGTTTATCGATCAGAAATCTGCGGATGTCTTGGGCGATATCCAGTCGGTGGGTGAGGATGAATAGGCCATAAAGCGGGAGAGTGCCGATCAGACCCAAAACAATGGCATTGAGATCAGGTTTGAAATACTCGAGGGGGTTGATGGATAGCCAAGTCCCCAACAGGTAGGCGATGAGGACCAAACCACCCTCAAACACCGTCGCCAGCCAGAGAAACTGATGTTGGTTCATCGTCATGAGGCATTGCCGGATAAATCCCAGTGCTTGAACGGGTGGGATGAAAGGCAGGTGTTGTAATAGCGGGCGTCATGGGTCACTTCCTCGCCCAGCCACTCGGGTTTCTCAAAGCATTCGTCCGGGTCGTCCAGTTCGATTTCTGCGACGATCAGACCGGCATTGTCGCCTTCAAACACGTCGATTTCCCAAGTATGGTCGCCGACATCGACCAGATGGCGGATTTTCTCTATCAGGGGTTTGCACGTAAGTTCGTTCAGCATAGAGTGAGCGTCCATGACCGGGATGTCATACTCAAACTCAAGTCGCTGGACACCCATGGTGACGCCTTTGAGGTTCAGCCATGCCCGATCGTCTGCGATGCGGACACGGACCGAGCAATGGGTTTCATTATTGAGGTAACCCTGGCGCATGGATGTGGATGACCTGATCCGGGAGCGCCAGGCGTCCGACCTCACCAGGAACTTGCGCTCGATCTCAAGATGCGACACGGTGGGCCTTCGCTACCAGCCCAGATACTTCTTGCGCCACCGGCTGATCGGTCCTTCGAAATACAGGAGGGCGGCCATGCTGAGGATGACCCCAGCGGCTACAAAGCGACCCGCCACCAATGCTCCCATGCCCGTCAAGAGTGCAAAGAGCATCAGGATTTCCCTGAATGCGTTGAAAACGGCGTCTTTTTCGTTCATCGGTCTATTCCGTCTTGGAGTCCTCAAGAGTCCTGCAACTGGTCCTGCGCCCACTCTTCCCAGTATGGTTTTGGGTGGAAGCGCTCATGGAGGAAGTCCACAAAGGTACGCACCTTAGCCGACAGGTGCTTGCGGTGTGGATAAACCGCATGAATTTCCAGAGGGGCTGGCACAAACTCGGTGAGCACGGCCTGGAGGCGGTTTTTTCGAATATCCTGGCCCACCATATAGGTTGGTAATATGACCAAGCCCAGGCCGCTGAGTGCGGCGATGCGGAGCGCATCGGCGACATTTGCCTGCATATTGCCGCTGACCTTGACGACCGTGGTTTCCCCGCCGGGAATGTTGAACTGCCAGTGATCGCGTGGAGAAAGGCTGAGGTTAATCAGGCAGTTGTGGTTGCGGAGATCTTCGGGCGATGTGGGTTTGCCGTGGCTTTTGAAATAGGCCGGGGACCCACAGACAATTCGCTGAGAGGTCCCGAGCGAACGGGCTATCAAGCTGGAGTCCTCAAGTTCATCCAGTTGGATAGCAAGGTCAAATCCTTCCTCGATCAGATCCACCTGACTGGTCTGCAGGGTCAGATCGACGTGAACATCCGGATACACCTCCATGTACGCGCTGATGGCGGGAGCCAGGTGATAGGAACCAAAGAACGGTGTGGCGCTGACTTTCAGTAAGCCGCGCGGCTCGGTCTGCAGTCGGGTCACTGCAAGTTCCATTTCGTCCATGTCATCCAGAATCTGGCGGCAACGCTCCAGGTAGACCGCCCCCACTTCTGTCAGATTCAGGTTGCGCGTAGTGCGGTTCAGCAGGCGGATACCCAGACCATTTTCCAGTTGCATGACATGTTTGGTCGCCATGGCTCGAGACAAACTCAACTCTTTGGCAGCCGCAGCAAAACTACCCGCTTTGGCGACCTTGCTGAAGACCAGCATGCTTGTAAGTTTGTCCATGTCGGCAGAAAGGATTGTTGTTATTTATGGGAACAATCAGATAAGTCTATTGGATATTGTAAACAAATCGTGATCTTCTATGCTCGTCCTCAAACCGAGGTCGATAGGCTTAGGAGGCTCACAATGTGTCTGAAGCGTAGCTTAGGGCTATTGTTGCTGTTAGTCACTACCGCAAGCCCGAGTTGGGCCGAAAGTTATGGCGCCGCAAGGCAAATTGCCGAACGTTCCGCTGCTCAGTGGAACGCGGCATTTGCTAGAGGTGCTTTGGAAGACATCCTCGCGCTCTATTCCGATAATGCGATGTTGCTGCAACCGAATGGAGCCGTCTCCAGGGGAACGGGAGAAATCCGGGATTTCTGGGCCAAGCTGATCCGCCGGGGCGACTATGCCATGGATGTCATTGAAGCCAGTCATGAACACGCCGGGACTATCGTGGCTACTGTTCGGTTCTCGGACGTGAAAACCCTGCCCAATGCCGGTCAGGAAACGATGCGCTACAGCTATGGGGGCGTGATTTACAGTGTCCTCAGACAGCAGCCGGATGGCAGTTGGAAGGCCGAGGTCCAGCGCTGGAAAAGCGATCGCCGGACCTGAGGGTGTCAATGCCGGGAGAAAGTCGTCAACTTGTGCACCAATGTTAAACCATGCCATCTGATAATAAGTCGGCCCAAGCCCCCCCTGATTCAAGAGCTTCCCCGGAGGCTCTTTTTTAAGAGCACAATCCGCTGTGCGCTCCCCGAGGTCCGGGAGTCAGTCAATCAGGCTTTTCTGGCCATAATGCGGGTGGTAGACTTATTTCCTAGCAATTCAGTAGGAATTGCGTTTTTGATGCCGGCGGACAATGCCCGGTTGTTAACCCGAAGACTTAAAGGAATTCTGCATGACACATCAACTGCCACCCTTACCTTACGAGAAGACCGCGCTTGAACCGTTCATTACGGCGGAAACCCTCGACTACCATTATGGCAAGCATCATCAGGCCTACGTGACCAACCTCAACAACCTGATTCCTGGCACCGAGTTTGAAAACCTCTCCCTGGAGGAGATCATCCAAAAGTCCTCGGGTGGCATTTTCAATAATGCGGCTCAAGTCTGGAATCACACTTTTTACTGGAACAGCCTGAAGCCCAATGGCGGCGGTCAACCGACGGGCGCGCTGGCCGAAGCCCTCAACAAGACCTTTGGTTCTTTCGAGAAATTCAAGGAAGAATTCACCAAGTGCGCCGTCACCACTTTCGGTTCTGGCTGGGCCTGGCTGGTGAAGAATGCCGATGGCAGCCTGGCGCTCGTGAGCACCAGCAATGCTGCCACCCCGCTGACCAGTGGCCAGAAGCCACTGATGACGATCGATGTCTGGGAGCATGCCTACTACATTGTTTACCGTAACGCACGGCCCAAGTATGTCGAGGACTTCTGGAATTTCGTGAATTGGGATTTCGCCGCGGCCAACTTCGCCGGCTGATCGATTAGGATCACGTCTCCATAAGTTTCACACAAAAGCCGCCACCGACTCTCATGTTGGTGGCGGCTTTTTGCTGGGCAGAGTTCAACGAGAATCAGCGCACCCAGCCTCTGGCAGTGAGCAATTCAAGAGCAGGGTTTCGCGGCTCGAAAATAAGAGATAATCGCCAATAAACGGGGTTGCGTTTTCAAATCATCGGTCCCTGGTGGCTTAAACTATCCCAACATATTGAGGAATTCCCTTGGCAAAGATACTTCAACAGATAACCCTGACTGTGGCCATCCTGATGACCGCTGAGGTTTTAGCGGCCGAAGAGCTGACCTATGGCGACATGGTGCGAACCAAGCTGGCTTCGGGGCTCACCAATATGACTTTCGGCATCGCCGAAATGCCCAAGAACATCATCAATACCTCCAACGAAGTGAATGCGCTGTTTGGCGTGACGGGGGGTGTGCTCAAGGGAACGCTGCACACCATGGGCAGGTTGCTGGCGGGTGGCCTGGACTTCATCACCTTCCCCATACCCTCCAAGCCGATTACGCACCCCACCTTTGTCTGGCAGCAGTTCAATGTGGATACGACCTATGGGCCGTATTTCGATATGAGCAGGAGACTGTCCGAGGAGAAGCCTGGAAATACCCCATATACACCTGCGCGGCCCATGGCGGCTGGGTCGATGGCGCAGTGATTCGCTACATCGGCTGATGATCAGACGGTCAGATTTTGAGTGAGCGATGGGTCGGATTGACTTGATAAATCACAAAGGGTGGTGGGGCTAATGTTTGGTGGGGAGGACTTGACCCTCGCGGTCCTGGCCGCCTGTGACGAGCCGGTCTTAGTGCTCGACGATCAGGGACTGGCCGTGGCGCTGAGCCAGGGGGCACTGAAAAACTTGAATCTCTCCGCCTCAGACGTGCCGGGGGCGGATATTTTGCCTCTGCTCGGGCTGAGCTTGGAGGATCTCATCAGTTTTTCTGACGCGGAACCCAAGCGTGTCGTCATGCTGCCGCTGTCAAAACAAGAGGGAGTGCTCCGCAACAGTCATCACTCGTCGCAGACTTGCCGTGTTCGGATCAGCGAAAATCCGGAAGCGGGCGCGTGGCGATGGTTGCTGAAGATCAATCCACTCATGAGTTTGAGTGGAGAGGTTTGCGATATCGAAAGCCACTTTCGCGCCATCGTCGAAACCATCACTGACGGCGTCATCATCATCGATGAGTCCGGGATCATTCAGCTCATCAATCCGGCCGTGGAAAAGCTGTTTGGCTACAGCCATCAGGAGTTGGTCGGTTGCAATATCAACAGGCTGATGCCTTCACCGGATCATGACCGGCATGACGACTACCTGCGAAACTATTCTGCAACAGGAATAGGCAAGGTCATCGGAAAGGGTCTCGAGGTCTTGGCCAGGGCCAAGGACGGGACACTGTTTCCGGCTCATCTCTCCGTGGGACAGCTGGCCGAGGAGGGCCCGCATCGATTTGTTGGCATCCTGCATGATCTGAGCCCGCGGCGAGAGGCCGAGCAGCGATTGACGCTGCTCTCCAGCGCGGTGGAGCAGGCCCCTGCCGGCATCCTGATCGCTGATCTTCAGGGAAACATCGAATATGTCAATGCGGGGTTTTGCCGATTGACCGGTCATGCCCATCCTGACGTGGTTGGCGGCAATCTGTTCGCCGAAACATCGGTGATGCCATCGATTGCTCGCAATGCTCCTCTATGCTGGCGCTTGCTCTCCGTCAGGGAGTGGCGAGGGGAAATCACCGACCACACGAAGACGGGGCAGTCCTACTCGGCTCTGGTGACTTTCTCACCAATTCAGGATCGGCAAGGTAATGCCATCCGTCTGCTCGGTCGCTTCCAGGACATTACAAGGCAAAAGGCCGATCAGGAAGCGCTGGCGCAAAGTGAGGCCCGCTTCAGTGAAGTCGCCAGGATGGTCGGTGAGTGGCTGTGGGAGCAGGATGCCTCGGGACGCTACACCTTCAGTAGCGAGGCGGTCGTGGATATTCTTGGCTATCGAGCCGAAGACATCATAGGCAAGCACTATCTGGAGCTGATGACCGAGGAGGACCAGCAGCGCTGGGCCGGTACCTTGCCCACCATGGGGGTAGCTGGCTCATCCTTTCATCGCATCGTCAACCACTACCTGCATCGAGACGGTCATGCGGTGTTTACCGAATCCAGCGGCGTCCCCCTGGTCAACGACCGGGGCGAGATTGTCCTATGGCGCGGTGTTGATCTGGACATCACCGAGCGCAAGCGGGTTGAGGATGCGGTGCGTCTTCGTGAACGGGCGATTGAAGCGGCCAGCGTGGGCATCGCCATTGCCGATGCGCGGCTACCGGATTTTCCGAATATTTACGTCAACTCAGCGCTTTGCACCATCACGGGATATACCGAAGGAGAGCTTCTAGGCCAAACCTTGCGGCTGCTCCAGGGGCGGGATACCGAGGAATCGGCTCGCGATACCATTCGTGATGCGCTCAGCACCGGCCATGCCTGTGAGATCGTGATACGAAATTATCGCAAGGATGGCTCAGGGTTCTGGAATGAATTGATGCTGTCGCCAGTGCACGACGAGCATGGGGTCTTGACGCACTATATCGGCGTCATCACCGATATCAGCGAGCGCCGTCGGGCTGAAGACGAAAGGCATGAGCTGGAGATCGCCCGACAGATACAAATGTCATTGCTGCCGAAGGTGCCGCTCAAAAGGCAGGATGTAGAAGTGGCAGGTGTGTGTATTCCAGCGGCCCAGGTCGGCGGAGATTACTACGATTTCATATGCCATGGCGAATGCATCGATCTGGTGATTGCCGATGTTTCCGGCCATAGCGTTGGCGCCGCGCTCATCATGGCCGAAATGCGGAGCACGCTTAAGGCCGAACTCCGGCGAACCCACAGCGAACTGGACAGCATTGCCCACCTGCTGGGCGCTTTGAATGAGGTGCTCTATGCCGATCTGAGTGCTTCGGATCTGTTCATCACCATGTTTTACCTCCGCTACAACCGGGCCACGCGGCAACTCCGCTTTGCCAGTGCGGGTCACAATCCACCCCTGCTTTTGAGACATGCCGCCCCCGCTTGTGAGCAGCTGGATGCCGACGGCCTGATACTCGGGGTCCGCCAGCAGGTGAATTTCGAGGAGAAAGAATTGACCCTGGAGAGCGGAGACCGGCTGCTGCTGTATACCGATGGGGTGACGGAAACGCAGAATGAAGTCGGCGAATTCTTTGAGAGCCGCCGCTTGTGCCAGATCTTTTCGGCCCAGCGGGAGCAGTTGCCCGAGGATACCCTGCAAAACATTCTCGTCCGCTTGCGGGAATTCAGGGGCAGTGGACCCTTCCTGGACGATATCACCATGGTTTCGCTCAGCGTCAACTGATCTGGGCTTTCCTGTGACGTCCAGACAAACTGTCACATTCAACATCCAAGCGAGTTACCCCATGTCAATGTTTCGAGTTATCCCATGGCTGGTGGCGCTATCCTTGTTCGGTTGTTCCAATACCCAGCCGGAGCATGAGGCCTATCAGCCCGATCTCTCCCATGGTGAGGCGGTTTACCAAGGTCAGTGCGGGAGTTGTCACGATACCGGTAAGCGCAGCGCACCGGCCCTCGCGGATGCCGAGGACTGGGACCTCCAATCACTTTCGACCCCCGGCATTGTAAGGCAGCATTTAGCTATGAATCTGCTCAAGGGACGGGGCGACCAGAATGCTCTTTCCGAATATGACGAAGCCGACGTGCTCTTCTACATGAAGAGCGAGGTCGGCGACGGTGAGTCTATGTATTGATCCGCAGAAAACTGGCAGCAGGGAAGGAAGCTTCCAGTCAGTAAGGGAATTCAGAGCGCCAAACGCCAAGGCGGTGATGGGGCTTCAGTTCAAGTCATCGTTACGCCAGTATTTTGCCCCGGTAATGCTCAGGCCAATCATGGCCCCTTTCTCGGTCATCTGGTAGAGAGTAATTCCGGGCGCAACGTTGACACCCAGGTCTCCCCCCACAGCGTTTTTCTCGTCGTTGGCCGCCGCGCTGGCGCGTCCGCCAAACTCCCAGCCCGATTTGATGAAGTCATCCATCGCTTCACGGGTGTCAAAAACAAAGACCAGTCTAAAGTTGGTGTAGCCGAAACCGAGCCCCGGTTGCAACTCGAACATCTTCATGTAGGTGTGCTGCCGATTGCCATTTTTCACCACTACGCCGTTACCGTGATCAAGGCCCCCCCAGAGGAATTTCCCGCCGGAGGCATCGAATACGCCATAACCCGCTGCCTTGGCGACTTTCTTGCGCAGGCCCGGATGCTGGTCGAACAGATTGTTCATGGTTCCTGAGGCCATGGAATCAATCTGCCCCCGTTGTTTGCTGACCGACCCATCAAGCTGGAGACCGCAGCCGATCAGCAAAAAGGAGAGTGAAAGGCCAATTAGAAGTTTGTACATGTCATCCTCTGGAGAAGAAGGTGGGTAGTTCAGCTAAACAGTGCCTTCAACGCTAGGGGCGAGATAAAGGCGCATCAACAGGGTTGGCCGGGGTTGCCGGTCAACTGAGTGTGGATTCTACACCGACAGAGAAGCCCGCTTGCTCGAGTAGTGACAAGCCTTAGGTTGGTTGATTGCCGAAGCTGGATCCAAGATAACTCATACTTGCTGCCCCGTAGCCAGATAAAAGACAATGCCAAGGAAAATATTCTTGATGGTTCGCCATCGAGGACAATCCGGCTCAACGGATTTTCGGAAAAAATCCCCTTGACTTAGCTTGGTGGACCGCCGTTATCCCCCCAAACAAAACTCGGACAGCATTCAGTGGAGTCCTCCCCCCATGCCTTTTTCCAGCCGACGGACCAAAGCCTGGCCCGGTGATGAATGCGCGATCACGCCGGGATTTATCGGATGTTGATCATTATCGCCATCGCCGGTTTCTGGGCGGGACTGCAAAATGCCTTGGCGGGGGGCGGTTCATTCGTGACGCTGCCGGTTCTGATGCTGGCGGGACTGAGTCCGCTGGCAGCCAACATCACCTCTACGGTGGCGTTGTTTCCTGGTCAGGTCAGCACCGGACTGTCCGGCAGACATCGGGTCGGGGGCGTGGCCGGACTTTCATTTCTTATCCTGATGCTGGTCAGCCTAATCGGTGGGGCCCTCGGCGGATGGTTGCTGTTGAAGACACCTTCCACCGTCTTTGCGCGCATGGTGCCCTGGCTGGTGCTGTTTGCCACCCTCGTATTCATCTGGGGAAGCTACTTCAGGAAGGGGGATACGGCCCAACCCTCGCTGGGCCCGATTGCGACACTGGTCTCGCAATCCATCATTGCCGTCTATGGGGGCTACTTTGGCGGCGGTATCGGATTTTTGATGCTTGCCGCGCTCATGATGGGGGGCATGTCCATCAGGCAGGCGGGCGCCACGAAAAATGCCTTGGCCAGCGTCATCGGTTTGACGGCGGTGATCGTTCTGGTGAATTCTCCGCTGATGCACTGGCGAGAGGCCCTGATCCTGGGGGCCGGGTCGGTCGTAGGCGGTCTTTGTGGCGCCTGGGCATTACATCGGGTTGACGAGCGCATCCTCAGAATATGGGTGGTCGCCCTGGGCGTGGTCCTGACCCTTGGACTTTTCCTTCGCCCCATCAGCGGATGAGCTGCTGGGTCATCCTAACCCCTGAAATCTTTCACAGCCTCATGGCAAGGTCCTAATTCCTATGAACCTTTCCCCATCCGCTTTGCTGCCCGTCGATTCGCTCAGGATTGACGTGATTACCGATGACGTCAGCGATGCTTATGTCAGCAAGACACTGTTCGCCGTGTCCGAATTCGCCAACATCGTTCGCGGTGGTGCTCGGGTGATTGCCGGCGAAACCCTGCTGGTGGCCAATCTCGGCCTCGGTTTGCGGCTGACGATCGAATACGGCGGGCAAACGCATCAACTGCTCTTCGACACCGGCCCGGAAGGCGGGATCTTCCTCCGCAACTGCAAAAACCTGGGAATTTCCCTCGCCGACATCGAATGCGTCACCGTGACGCATGGCCACTGGGACCACATGGGGGCTCTGGCGGATACAGTGACCGCGATTCGAGACCAGGGAGGCAACGTCGATGTTCACGTGAATCCCGGCATGTTCAAAGAACGCGGGGTTCGCCTGGCAACCGGGGAAATCATCCCCGTGGCAAAGGTGCCGGGGCCGCAGGAGCTTGAAGCTCTGGGCGCCCAGGTCATCAATGACGAGGCGCCGCGGCTTTTATTCGATGATCACGTCTACTACAGCGGG
>JBILGM010000060.1:0-14966 GCA_044351045.1 Methylococcaceae bacterium
ACCCTTTTTTACACTACCTCAAGCCCTGTTTGTCGGGTTGACCTATCCTGCTATAAGCAGCGACTGGTCAGACCTGAGGCTGAAACCCGGTGCCCCCGCTAGCACTGTGGCGAAGGCTTTCGATAATTATAAAGCTGAAGGCTGGGGGTTGGGGCGCATTCGTAAAGACCTGCAATCCGCCCAGCAATGGGCCAGCCAGAATAAGGTAAAGGTGTACTGCAATGAATTCGGACTCATCCGGATGGCACCCACACCGACTGTGGCCGAGACCTCTCGTTCGGCATGGCTCAAAGATGTCAGTACTGCGCTTCAGGAATTGTCCATTGGCTGGACCGTATTCGATTACGCCGACATTTTTGGCATTGCCGTCGCAACCGGGTCCACCTACTACTCCGAAGACGGCGCCATTGTTCCCAATGATCCAGCACATCCGGCTCGCGTCTTTACTCGTGAAAACTTGAAGGCCTTAGGCATGAGAACCCGCCAATGAAGGAATGCCTGGGGCACCATTGGCCGACCGGTTTTCTGCGGTTGGTCCAGAAAGGAATCCTGTGGAGTGTGCTGACCCTGGCTGATGATGTCTTGTCGGCGCCAGTCGCACCAATCTGTCAGGACAATGTCGATTGCCCGACAGGTCGGTGTCTGTCTGTGGCAGGGAGTGCCACTCAGCGACGCTGTGCCGCGACGTTGGCGGTCAGTGGACCAGTCAGCCATGAAAGGGTCGCTCGGTCCTTAGCTGACCGAAAGCTGGGTGATGCCTGTGACTACTCGGTCGACTGTCTGCCCGGTTACCGCTGCTTTCAGAGTGGACCCTTTATTCCCAACGGCACCTGCCTCCCGCCATTGCCCCCGGAGCCTTAAACCGATCGGACCGGCTACAGGCCGGGGTAATAGCCGATGAACAGATTCTTCTGGATCGGGAATAGCTTTTCGATGTGCTGACTGACCCACAAATCGGCATTAGCAATATCTGAACGCGGCACAAACACCACATCGAATCGCTGCAAGGCGATATCGTCCTCAGTTGCCTTGCCTTCAAGTACCTCTTTCAGATTGACGGTTCGCAGCATCGAGGTGTTTCTATGCGTGCGTCGTATCAGCAATACCTGGTCAATATTGGCAGTATCCAGCAGCCCGCCCGCCTCCATAATGCCCTGCATCAGCGACATGCCGTGTGACAGTTTCAGTAACCCGGCCTTATGGACCTCACCCCCGACATAGATCGCTTGCGAACCGAAGATGCGCGGCACCACCGATACCTCCGGGTGACGCAGTTCGCTGGCATAGCGGGCACGAATATCGGCCGCAAGCTGATCGGGCGTCCGATGGATGGCCGTAACACTCCCGATCATGTCCAGATTGACTCGGCCATCCGGCGCGACGATGACGCGATCACTGAACTCCGGGTTATACAGCAGCTTCACGTCCAGTTCATCGCCCGGCATGAAGGTGTATTCCGGCTGTTTCGCATGCCATGCCTCAAATTTCGCGCGGCCTCGCTCCACTGGCTCAAGGTGTTGGCAACCCGGCAGGAAGACCAGGCAGCAGAGCAGCATGATCGGGTAGGCCCTGAGTGGCGAGTGAGGGAAAGAGGGGGTCGAAGCCATTAGAGTTCTCAATTGTTCAGCTGGTCATAGCGATCCTTGCGCTGCACCTGCAAGGTGAAACGCCCATCCAGTGTCATCACCTCCAGCTCCATGGGCACATGCCGGGTAGCCAAGGAACCATCATCGCCAATAAACAGGTCAACCGCGCTGGAGCCGGCGGGGCGAAACCCGGAAAGATCACCATCAAACCGATTGACCAGTCGGCCATCCGCGACGACTTGCAACAGCGGATGGCGGCTGCCGGGCAAGGTATCCCACTGCCTTTGGGGGCTGACACCGTGCGTGCGTAACACCAGCCCTTTAATGGCCAGCCAGCGCTGGCTCCCGGTGCCGCGATTCAGTTGAAACTCGAGATTGCGGGGATAAAATCGTAGCCACGTATCGAGGGCACCATCGGCTTGCACCACCCGTGAGTTACCCGCCAAGTCACGATGCTTGCGTCCCACCAGGTAAACATAAGGTGGGGGTGGGTTTTCATTGTTGTCTGATGCGGTATAGGAATGTGAGGGAGGCGAGGGTGCCGCATCCTCCGGTTCCAGCCAGCCGCCTTGGTCATGATCAGAGGTCCCGTTCCGGTAACTGGGGGGCGTTTCAAAATACCCCTTGCCCACCCATTGATCAGGATCTGCGCCCGCTTCAGCGCAGGCAACGACCAAAGCCAGCGCCCACGAACTGTGGGGCATGTTCAACCGCATGAGTGAGTCGGCAATGGGTCCCTCACAGACGGTCCAGCCAGCGGTAAATTAAATGAGGAATATAGAACTTGCGCTTGTTCAGCACGGCACCCAATACCGGTGCTCCCTGTCCTTGTAGTCGCTCTAGCAGAGACATTACGATGGGTGCACGGGTTGACTCTGCAGCAATGACCACGACCACCCCATCCATGCTGGCGCTCAGCATGATGCCGTCCACCCCTTTTGAAGCGGGAAGCGAATCCACAACGGTCAACACAAACTCTTTACGCAGGCTGGTCCAGAAGTTCGGTGCATTCACCAAAGATCCGCTCGCAGCTGAGGGTTGTTTGAGCCGACTCAGCGTCAGCGAGTCGGATCCGCTGTACACAAAGTCCATCGGGGCATTGACTGAATCTGTGCGGCTGCAACGCAAGATTTGCCGGGTATCCACGTCGACATCATGATCCGTGCCATAAGCTGCGATACCCGTCGATAAGGGCTGTCGGGCAAAATAATCGTGGTGAATCTGTTCGGCCACGTCCAGGTTGAGCAGCAACACAGGCTGTCGGGTAAGGCTGGCAGCGGCGATGGCGAACTCCCTAGCCAGTGTTGAGGTGCCCTGGTTTGGGTTGGACCCGATGAACTGAATCACCAAGCCGGCGCCTTCGGATATGCGCGGATTCAGCGCGGAGAATAGCTGCTTTGCTTCCTGTTCCAGTAGCATCATTGAATCGAGTTAACGCCTCTCGGTTGTCGCCTGAAGAATCGTCATATCAGCCGTCACTGCCCCGTACCCAGGGTTTGATCGTGGACAGTGGCCATTAAACCATCTTTTAATGGCCGCAACCTTTGGCCAAAAGGCGCTTCATTTCATACATGGCTTGATCAGCGCATTCAAACAGAGCGACTTCGTCACTCCCATCCTCCGGATAGATGGCGATACCACAACTCAGTGTCACCTGAACTCGCTGCTGGTCCAGGGTGAACGGCTCGCGTACCCGCTCCAACATTTTTTCGACGACCATCCGGCACTGATCCAGGCCGTCCACGCCCGGAAGCAGGGCGACAAATTCGTCGCCCCCATAACGACTGACCGTGTCGGACTCCCGGACCGTCGCCCGCAAACGGTCGGCGACCGTCTTCAGTACTCTATCGCCGGCGGCATGACCGTAAGTATCATTGAACAGCTTGAAGCCATTGATATCGATGAAGACCAAGCCCAGCCGGGTCGATTCTCGGCGAGCCGTTGCGATGCCTTGCCGTAAGCGGTCGCAAAAGAGGGCTCGATTCGGCAGCTGGGTCAGATAGTCATAATGCGCCATGCGGTCCAGGTAATGATGGAGGCGGGTGACGTGAGAGTTGTCCCGCAGGGTCGCCTGCATGACTGGCTGGCCGAGCAGGTTAAACGCAGACAGAAGAATTTCGGCTTGAAATACATGGCCATCGGCCCGTCCATAAAGCATCTCGAAATGGACCGCCTCTCGCTGCAAGGCCTGATTCGCATAGCGATCAAGCAGGCTTTTTGGATCTTGCCCTTCCGGTTGCTCGGCCAAGGCTAACTGATACGGTTTGCAGGCCAGCAAGTTTGATTTGTTCTGGTAACCCAATAGAGCGACCGCACGCTGATTGCAGTCCAGCAGTTCATCCCGGGTCATCAGCAGGATGGCATCAGGGCTTTTTTCGAAAATCTCGCGAAACTTGGTTTCACTGGCCTGTACCTGTGCCAGTAAATCCAATCGTTCGGATATATCCCGCCAGCTGCATAAAATGGCCGGCTGCCCGTCCCACTGGATCGTCGCAATGGTGACTTCGACCGGAAACAGAGTGCCATCCAGCTTCTTGTGTAACCAGTCGAAACGTTGATAGCCCTGTTTCCGTGCCTCATCCATTATGCGGTTGGCCTTGATGAAGGAAGGTTCACCGTCGGGCTGAAGTTCCGGCGACAGTTCGGAGGGATGGTAATACAGCAGGCCACTGCGCGCTTCACAGCCAATGGCTTTCAAGGCGGCCGGATTGGCTTCCACGAAATGATTGTCGCTGATGATCCAGGTCGGGTCGGGCAGGTTTTCGAAGACGCGGCGAAAGGACTGCTTACCTGAAATTTTTCCCCATAACCAGCAGAGTAAAGTTTTAATCCGTCGCTGGCGCGATCCCCTCCACAACAACAATAAGCCTAATATCGTTGACGCTAGCCAGAACAGGCGTTGGCTGAAATCAATGGGGCATTGATTCATGCGAGACCAGCGGCGATGTCAGTGAGTCCGATCAAGCGCCTTGGCGTTTGCCCAAGCCGATATAACCCAAGGTCTTGGGTGGTTCAGGGAGTTGGTAATCCCGTTCACGAAAGAGCATCACACAGGCATCAACTGCCGAGGCATCGTAAAAATCTCCCGCCCTGGAGCTGATTTCCTGCAGGGCCACATCAATCCCCAAACCGGGTCGATAGGGACGGTTGCTAACCATCGACTCGACTGTATCCGCCACCGCCATGATTCGGGCTTGTAACGAGATTTGCTCGCCTTTTAGGCCGTTGGGATAGCCCTCGCCATTGAGTCGCTCATGATGTTGTGCCACGAAATCCGACACGGGCCAGGCTAGGTTGAGTGGTTTGAGTATGTTCACCCCCGCCTGAACATGCCCTTGCAGCATATTGATTTCAAGCGACGACAGCTTGCCGGGCTTGGTCAAAATTTCCACCGGAATACCAATCTTTCCGATGTCATGGACCAGGCACGCCAGACGTAGGCCATCAATATCATGCTCAGACAGTTCCAGCAGTCGGGCAATGGCGACGGCCAAGTCGGCAACCCTGGCTTGATGACCGGCAGTATAAGGATCACGGGATTCAATGACGTTGGACAATGCTGCAATGGAGGCCGTGGCCTGCGCCAGTTCCCGGCAGCGTGCGGCCTCCAGCTCCTCAGCAAGTTTTACTCGATCGGAGATGTCACGAATGTTGCACTGAATGACCGTGGTTCCGGCCACATCGTAAGCGTTACAGATAAACTCCACCGGGATCGTGCGGCCATTCCGATCCTGCAAATCCAGATGTTCGTAGCGGATATACCCCTCTTTCAGCAACGTTTCACGCGCTATAGCTGCCAAGTTTTTGTTGCTAATCAGGCCAAGCTCCCAAACCTGCTTGCCGACAATTTCTTCTAGGCTGTAACCCAGCATTTTGAGGAGATAAGGGTTAGCATCTTCAATCTCCGACTGTGGGTGATTGAGTAACAGAATGCCATCTTGCGCCGTCTCAAATAGTCGGGTGTACCGTAGCGCAAACTCTTTTTGTGTAGTCATTCCCGAATGCTTAATTTAGGCCAAGACTTTTGAGCTTACTCCCTTTTGATGTGAGTTGTAATGAACCAAGACGCTGATCATCTTGGATTCAGTCTGGCGTTGGAATCAGATAGTTTGCTCTCAAGACATCATCCCGACTCGGATAAAATGGGCTAATGAAAAAACCAGTCATCATCATCGGCATGGGGGAAATGGGCGAGTTGTTTGCTCGTGGGTTCCTGAAATTGGGTTTTCCGGTCTATCCGGTTTTGCGGGGGCAGTCGCTGGACCGGATCGCGCAGGAAGTACCCGATCCAGAGTTGGTGCTGGTGGCTGTGGGCGAGGATGATCTCCATCCGGTATTGACCGAATTACCGACTGCCTGGCGATCCCGGATAACGTTGCTGCAGAACGAGTTGATGCCACGTGACTGGCAACAACATGGGCTGATCGATCCGACGGTGATCGTCGTCTGGTTCGATAAAAAAAAGGGTCGGCCCTTTGTCTCCGTGCTGCCGACGCCGGTGGCCGGCCCCCAAGCGAATCGGGTGATTCGTGCGATGCAGATCATCGATGTGCCATGCTGGGAAATTCCGAGCACCGAGTTGCTTTACCAGATGGTGCGTAAAAATCTCTATATCCTGACCATCAATATCGCGGGCATGCGGACGGGCGACACTGTCAGCGAACTTTGGAATCACCACCGCGAACTGGCCGAAGGCGTGGCGGGTGAAGTCCTTGTCATTCAGGAATGGTTGGCCGGGCAGCCCTTGCTGCGCGAGCGTTTGCTAGCCGGTATGCTCGAAGGCTTCGACGGCGATCCGCAGCATATCTGCATGGGGCGCTCGGCACCGATTCGTCTGCGGCGTGCCTTGAAACACGCACGGGAGGCCGGCATTGCTACACCCTGGATGGATGCCATTGCAGCCGAGCAAGCCGTTACCTCCGGCTTGCCGGCCCACTAATTACTTCAGGCGACTTTTCATTCTCTGCCGTTTTGCTTCCGAGATCCCCTGATTCCCTGTTCGCCCAAGTGCAGGGTCAATCCGTAAGCTGGGATCTATTTCTCGCCGAAGCCGAGGTCGTTGCGAGCGCGTTACCGGAGGGCCGCTACGTCATCAACCTGTGTGAGGATCGTTACCACTTCAGCCTGGGATTTGTTGCAAGTCTGATTCGAGGATTCGTGACCCTGTTGCCGCCGGATCGAAGCAGGCGTCATTTGCAACAGCTGGAACGGGATTACCCGGGCGCCCTGATATTGACCGATCGTCGCGCCGGGCCGGAAGGGTCAAGCTGGCGCGTGGCAAGACCGACCCATCTTGCGCCCATCCGTCAAGAAGTCCTCGATATCGAACCGAAGCAGACGGCAGTGATCGGGTTCACCTCGGGCAGTACTGGCGTCCCGCAAGCGCATATCAAAACTTGGGGCACCCTTTGTGAAAGCGCCCGGCTGATCGACACCTATCTGGGGGGCACTGCGGGTGTGGCCATCCTCGCAACGGTGCCCGCGCAGCACATGTATGGCCTTGAACTCAGTATCCTATTGCCCTTGTGCCATGCGGCGGTTCTACAATCGGCTAAGCCCTTTTTTCCGGCGGATATTGCGGAGATGCTGGCCGCTGCCCGTCGGCCTCGCATCCTGGTGACGACCCCCGTCCATTTGCACGCGCTGATGCGCAGTGAAGTAAGCCTGCCCCCGCTGGAGTTTCTCGTCTCCGCGACCTCGCCACTCGATGCCGGGCTCGCAGGGACTTGCGAGCAGCGATTTCGGGCCCCGTTACTGGAAATTTATGGCTGCACCGAGGCAGGGTCCCTGGCTGGCCGCCGACCCGTTCAAACGGCGAATTGGTCACTGTTCGAGTCGCTCAAACTACAACCCGCGCCGGGTCAAGCCTATGCTCTGGTGGCATCCTATTTGCCGGCGCCGGTGGTGCTGAATGATGCCTTGCGGATCATTGATGAACGGCATTTCAGGCTGGAAGGCCGCTCATCAGATTTGATCAATATTGCCGGCAAGCGGGCTTCGCTTTCGGCATTGAATCACGCGCTGCTGGCTATTCCGGGCGTTGAGGACGGCGTCTTTTTTCTGCCGGATGATAGCGCGATGGGTATGACTCGGCTGGTGATCTTTGTCGTCGCGCCGACCTTGAGCAGTGAAATACTCCGGGAGGCACTCAGGACCGAACTCGATCCCGCCTTCGTGCCCCGAATGGTTTTCACATTGGATCGATTGCCGCGGAACGAGACAGGCAAGATACCCCGGAAAGTTTTGCAAGATTTGTTAAATAACTCCTGACTTAAGTGCCGGCAGCAGCCAGCGTCGCAAACCCGGCGCGGTCATGAGGGTACTGACCACGGCCATGAGCACCAGCATGGTGAACACCTCGCCCGGAATGACGCCCATGTCCCGTCCCAGGTTGATCACGATCAGTTCCATTAGTGCGCGGGTATTCATCATCAGACCGATGCATCGCGATTCGGCGCGGTTCATTCCGCTCGCTCGTGCGGCCAGATAACAGCCGCCGAACTTGCCCAGGGTCGCGAGCGCAATCAGCGCGCTGCACCACAGCCACTGCTCGGCCGTGGCGAGGCTGCCGATGTCGGTCCGCAAGCCGGAATAGGTGAAAAAGATCGGGAGAAAGAAAACAGTCAGCAGGTCCTCGACCTGATGCCGCCAGGCGGTCACCAGCGCATGACGGTCATGGAGTAACACTCCGGCGGTGAACCCGCCAAATAGGGCAAAAATCCCCAGCTGACTGGTCACAATCGCCGAAGCAAAAACGATGCCCAATAATAACGCCAGGAGTTCCTGAGGGAGCTTTTCTTCGTGGATCGGAAAGCTGTTGACCAGTCTATGCAGTAATGGTCGGACGACGAAGCATGATGCCAGCAGATACGTGATTATCAGAGCGACTTGCTGCAACACCAGGTGCCAGGAAAACTGGCTGGAAGCTACGGCGGCGACCACGGCGAGCAACACCCAGCCGATGGCATCGTTTGCGGCCGCCGCCGCGATGGTGATTACGCCGATTCGGTGCCGTGTCAGGCCGAATTCCATCAGGATACGCCCCAGGATCGGGACGGCCGTTATCGAAAGGGCGATGGCAATGAACAGGCTGTAAGCCAACGGTGAAATACCCGTTGCCAGCCAGGGAGCTGACACCTGACCGAAGCCGAAGCCCACCGCGAATGGCAACAAAATGCCCACGGCGGTCACGGCCCAAGTGATGCGCCGGGTAGCACGATCGCCCAGTTGCGAGAAGTCGAATTCCATCCCGACCTGAAACATCAGTAGGATGAGTCCGATCTGGCTCATGAGGGTCAGCGGAGTGCCGTCGATCGAGCGGAACAGCCAATGGAACGTCTCCGGGGCCAGTGTCCCGAACAATGACGGGCCCAGTAGCAATCCCGCCACGATCTCACCTACTGCGCGTGGCTGTTTAAGGCGTTGAAACAGCGTCCCCATCATCCTGGCCGCTCCAATGATCAGAATCAATTGCAGCAGCGTGAAAAACAGTAGAGTCTCGATGCCGTGTTGAGGTGTGGGCGTCACACCATGCCGCCATTCACGCCGAACACCTGACCCGTGATATAGGATGCTTTGTCCGATGCCAGGAAGGCGACGAGGGGGGCCACCTCATCGGGGCGGCCGGCGCGCCTCATGGGAACCAGCTGGGCGATTCGTCCCGCATCGAAAGCCTCTTCGCTCATCCCCGATTCAATAATGCCGGGTGCAATCACATTGACCAACACATTGCGACTCGCCATTTCCATTGCCAGTGACTTGCTTGCTCCGATCAATCCGGCCTTGGCGGCGGCGTAATTGGCCTGTCCCCGATTGCCGGTGACCCCGGCGATCGAGGCGATGTTGATAATCCGCCCCCAGCGCGTTCGCATCATGGGCATCAGCAACGAATGAGTGACGTTGAAAAACCCGTTCAGGGAGACATCGATGACTCGATCCCATTGATTGCGGCTCATCCCTACCAGAGGTGCATCGTCGTGAATACCCGCATTGTTGACCAGTACCTGAATCGGTCTGGATTCAACCAGGGTGTCGAGCACCTGCTGGCAAGCTTCCCCATTGGTGACATCAAATGCCAGCGCCTGAGCCGAACCGCCGGCGGAGCGGATGGCCTCAGCCACCTTCTCGGCTTCATCCAGGCGCCGATTGGCATGAACCAGCACATGAAATCCCTCGGTCGCCAATGCCTGACAGATGGCCGTGCCCAGCGCACCACTCCCGCCGGTGACCAGTGCATGTTTCATATAACCGGCTCCTGCTCAGGGAAAAACACCGCCAGCCGCCCCGACATGAGCGTCGACTCGTTGGCGGAGAGTTGAAAGTCATACATCACGCTGCCGGGTTGCGCGGTCATCAGGTTGACCCGAATATCCAGGTCGAACACGATGTCATCCAGTCGAGTGACGCACCACTGGACATCTCGCACTAGGGCAAGGAACCCTAGCTTAGGTCCCGAATTTGAATCCGCGGCAAGCGCGCCATGAATGGCGGAGGCCTGCGCGGCATATTCGATGCCGGCACTGATCGGCAGGTGGTTATGGTGGCGAAGGGGGTTTGAGGCCCGGCGATGGCTGGTGCTCGTGGCATACAGGCTGTTTGGCTCATAGTGGATGACCTGATTCAGCAGCACCATGTCACCGGCATGGGGGATCAGATTGGCGATGGCCGAATGATTCAGGAGCATAGCTCTACCCCAAGCATCAGGGACCCGCCCATCCCATAGCCCAGGCTCAAGGATTCCTTGCGGCCGGTGGCGATGGCCATCAGCAGCGAGAGACTTCTTGCCGCGGGGTTGGCAAGCCTCAGGCTTTCAAGTAGCGGATCGTTCAGTGCGACTGGGCTGGGTGGGATCGATTCAAAGTGGCCCTCGAGGGAAGCCAGTTTTGCCTGCTCGACGGAGGCGTTCAGTAACAGGGCTACCGCAAAGGGCTGGGTGACTTGCCTGAATTCAGCGATGGGAAAGAGCGGCGGCAAGTCTACCGCGACCAGCAAGACGTCGCGCTCGCCGGCGGCACAGCGCAGCAAGGCCTCACCGAGTCCCGTACCGAAACTGTCGTCATAGGCGCAGAGACTGTCTGCGGTGTGGTGGGAGCCACTGGCGATGCTCCAATAACCCGCGGCCGCGTTATGGACGGAGTTATGGAAGGCGGTGGGTGATAGACGGCGATCCTCGCTCGCAAGCTGATCGAAGATGCCATGGATGATTTCGACTTCACCCCCCGACGAGGTGAATATCGATGTCACTCTTGATGGTGGGTTATTGCCTAGCGCCTCGCTGGCAACGTCCAGTGCCAGCCGGGTCACCAAAGTAGCGCGGCGACGTTCGGCCGCGCGCAGGCAGATACCGAGAGGCTTGTGACATTCGGTGGCTACATAGGAAGTGACTCCGGCCAGTATCTCGCGACTGGCCGACCATCCATGCAGCCCGGGTCCCATCAGACCGATACCCGAGACGATCGCGGGATTCATCGGCGCCTCTCATCGGGCCAGCCCAGCAGCAGGCTGGCATTGCTGCCCCCAAAACCGAAAGCATTGCTGAGCACGGTGCGCAGACTCCGCTGTTCCGGTTTGAGCATGATCCGGCTTCCAAAGTCGGGATCGACGGTATGCGTGTTCAGGCTCGGGGGCGTGAAGCCTTCTTCCAGGCACATACAGGCCATCAAGGTGTTCATGATGCCGGCTGCCCCGAGGGTATGGCCAATGTAGCCTTTGATGGAAGCGCAAGCCCTGTTTTCGCCCAGCACGCTGACAAGCGCCTGATCCTCGGCGCTGTCGTTGGTGCGGGTGGCGGTGCCGTGCAGAAAGGTGAAGTCGACGTCATCCGGATGCAATCCGGCACGTGAAAGACATTGCCTCATGGCAGCCGCAGCACCGGCTCCTTCGGGATGAGGGGACGACATGTGATAGGCATCCGCACTTTCTCCATACCCCAGAAGGGCGGGATGTTCGCCGCCGTCACTGCTCCGCTCCAGTAAAGCAAACCCGGCGGCTTCGCCAATCGAAATGCCTTTACGGTCGCGATCGGCCGGTCGACAGGGTGCATCGGACACCAGTTCCAGCGAGTTGAATCCATACAGCGTGGTGTTGCACAGGCTATCAACACCCCCAACGACCGCCGCATCACACCAGCCGGCGTCCAGCATTCTGGCAGCGCTGGCAAACACCTTGGCGCTGGAGGAGCAGGCCGTGGAAATCGTGAGCGTGGGGCCGCTAAGGCCAAGTACCGTGCGAACAAAATCGGCTGGAGCAAAAGTGTTTTGCGTGTGCCGATAGCGAAAATCGCGGGGTAGTGTTCCCGTTAAAGGGTCTCGCGCCCGATAAGCCAGTTCTGTTTCCAGGATGCCAGAGGTGCTGGTGCCGATGATGACCGCTATCCGGCCTGCACCATAGTGTTGAACAGCGCCGGCTACGGCGGCCATGAAGTCGTCCTGCTGCAGCGCCATGAAGGCGAGCCGATGATTACGGCATTCGAACGACTTCAGAGTAGGGGGCAGCGGTGCCGATTCAACCCCGGGGACCCGACCGATCCAGGTAGCCAGTTCGACATCCAGGAAATCGCAGGGTTTGAGCCCGCAGGTTTGTTCGCGAAGGCCGCTGAGCGTGGCCTGCCGGCCAGCACCCAGTGCATTGATGAGGGTATAGGTGCTGAGGGTGACTGGACTCATGACGGGCAAGGCCCCGATGGTTTCGGACACGTCGCAGCTTGAGTTAGCGATCAGCATAGACGGGGGATTATCGCGAACCTTGGGGCCTTTGTGCCAGCACCGCGGCAAAGCCAATGGCCAGGATGGCGCCCACCGCGACGGTTGTCCCGATCGTACGCAGGATATTGGTTTCGGAAAAGGCCAGCGTGCCGAAGGCCAAGACGGCGCTGATACTGCAGACCAGAAGTGAGAGCAAGGTCCGCCGTCTTTCTTCGGGCTCAGCGGCATCCCGATTAAAGAACAGCGCCTGATCCAGGCTCAGCCCGGTGACCAACAATAACGAAACCAGATGGTAGAGATTCAGGCCATCAAACAGCAGCGCCATCAGGATGGCCGTGCAGAGGGTGGCGGCCAGCACCGGAAAAAATACCCGCAGTGCCTCCACCCCGCTGCGTAATCCAAGGGCGAGGAGTAACCCGATGACCGCCAGGCTAACCGCCAATAATCGCACGGCTTCCAGCCGATAATCCCGCATCAGCCGGGTGGATTCATCCCTGAGATCGACAAAATGGACACCCTTGTCCCGGAAGGGCTGGAGTTGCTCGATGATGGCCGCTTCGTCAGTAATCCCGGACAGCGGTATCAGCGCTGCCCAGCCATCCTGCAACGGCATGAGCAGGCTGGCAACACGGTCACCCAGCGGGGTTCCGTCAAGATGACTCCGTTGCATGGGTCCCCTTTGGCGGGACTCGGTGAGTTCCTTGACGAAGGGGGCGAATATGTCGATTTTGAAGGGTAATCCTTGCTGCGCCTGTCTCAGGTTTTTTTCCACTGTGTCCGGATCGGGAAGAGACGCTAAACGCTGGTGCTGAAGCTGTTGACTGGGGAGATAACGGGCGGCCAGATCAAAGCCGGCAAAAGCATTTTGCTGCCGCAATCCGTCCAGAGTCGGAGCCAGAGATTCGGACACTTGCAGCGCAGATTCCATATCCGACGTCGTGATCACGATCAGTTTTCCAAGGTCAGGGGCGCTGAAATCGCGTTGCAGGGCCTCATCCAGACGCTGTCTTGCGGCAGGCACCGGATTGAGCGAAGTGATATCGTCATTCCAGAGCGGTCGGCCCGAAGCGAGAAAAATCGCGATCAGCAGGCCGGTCATGACCAGGGGTAACCCGCGACCCCATCGCAGCCGCTGGGGTGCCATCTTCAGGCTGCCATGTTCCACCCAGGCAGGAAGCTGCACGCCAGATCCCGACAAGGGTGGTAATACCCAACGGGTTGTATAACCCGCTGCCAGCAGACCCCCGCAGGCAAAGACAGCCAGTTGGCTGAGACCGGCAAACCCGGAAAAGAGCATGGCGGAAAAGCCGGCGACGTTGGTCAGCAAGCCGAGTCGGAGCGTGGGCCAGATTCGGTTCATGGCCCGTTCGGGTGATTCGTTGCGACCCAGGTGCGTGAAAAAGTGATTGGGATAATCGGCTGCGACACCCATCAGCGTGGCACCGAAGCCCAGCGTGATGCCATGCAGTTGGCCGAAGATCAGGCTGGCGGCGGCGGCGCCCGTCATGACCCCTGTCATCAGCGGAACCAGGCCCAGGCCCAATACCCTCAGCGATCGATAGACGGCAAAAATCAGCACCATGATCAAGACGCTGTTGATCAATGAAAGTCGCGTTGCATCCTCGGTGATACGGGCATTGGCCTCCACGCTTAGCGCACCGGGTCCACCCAGGATCAGCCGGATGTCAGCGTGATTCGCCACCGCCTGAAAGTTTTCCCGCACCTGTTGCTGGGCCTGAGCCTGGGCTTCCAGGTCGAAGCCCGAGGCGCGCGTTTTTGCCAGCAGAAGCGCACGCTGTCCATCCTGGGAAAACCAGACACCCTTTCGTGGTGAGGGCCCCGCCGTGCTCATCCATGTCCTCAGGAGATGGCTCCATTCTCCCGTTGGATCGCGGGTTAGCCAGCCTTTCTGGAAGGCTCCCGCGGGTGAAGCCAGTTCGGACAGTCGGTGCATCAAAGCCAAACGCAGGGCAGGGGGGGCAAAATGTCCGTGCTGGACGGCCGGGCTGAGCGAGTAGCGGTAAGGGAACAGACGCTGTTCGAGATTGGCTAGCAGCCGGGGTTCTGGGCCATGGGTGACAGATTCAAACGCCGGGCGTGATCTCAAGCGCTCGGCGAGTCGTCGACTAGCCTCCGCGCGTTCGGCTTCACCCCCCCCTTCAAGCGCGATCATCAACCATCGTGAAGCGGGTCCTTCGCGCATTTGTTGCACCAGAATGCTGTCGAGCATTCCCGCGTTACGAGGCAGGAAAAAAGTCAGATCGGTGGTGATGGGTGTCCGGTATAGCAATATCCAGCTGGCCGCCGCCAGCCAAAGCAGCCAGAGTATTACAGCTCCGCGCAGTTTCATGGCACCGGCATGAAATCCAGTGTCGAGTGGTCTCCACCGGTTTCTTCCAATGTCATGCGGATAAGGCGGTCATCCTGTCCTTCCAGTCGCACGCTGCGGATCAGGGTGGCGAGTTCGGGGCTTAGCGGTGTCAAAATCAGCAGCCAGCGCCGCCATGAGCCACCCAGACTGGGTTTCCAGTAGCGGTGGAGTGTTTCAAGGTCACCGGCCAGTGGTGCGCGCAGACCTTCGGCAAATGCTTCCAGCGCCGGATAGTCGCTGAGGTTCAGTTGCACTTCAGAGGATTCGCCGGCCTTGCTGATCGTCACACGGGAACCCTCAATTACG
>JBILGM010000092.1:0-4637 GCA_044351045.1 Methylococcaceae bacterium
AACGAACCTTTTCAAAGCTGGCTAGCAACGCCTGCACCTCGACCTCAATGGCTTTCTGGATCAAGTCCTGCGCGCCTCGCCGGATGAGTTCCTCCCGGGTGAATCACCGCTCCGATGGCCCGGCGTCCGTCTCATTTGTATTCTTCATTTGGCGTGTCCTCTTTGTGGCTGAAAAATGTGATCTCGACAATCCATTCTCAGCAGAGACACGCCGCCTACTCAAGCACTCACTCCAACCTCAGACTCGGGGCCCATACACCAGTTTGGACTATCGCTCTTCTAAATACCGACCCAAGGTCATCTCTCTGAGTCTTCCTGACATCCGATCCGGTAGCGAAGGTTGTAGCCGATTTTGAGAGGCAATCGTAAGCCGCCGTCCATCAACACAGCGGCTAGATTGACAGGAAGCGCTCCTCATTTTAGGTGCAAAACTACATGCGCTTGGCTGATTTCTATCGAGCACCCCGATTCACCGTGGCTCCCCTAACCATTGATCTTGGTTTTTTTAGTAGATCTCAAACTCTCTCATCATGCCCATGTCCTCATGCTCAAGGTTATGGCAGTGATACATGAAAGGTCCCTTAAAGTCTTCAAAAGGCTTGATAATCCGGACTTTTTCGCCGGGCATCACCAGCACCGTGTCCTTCAAGCCCGAGCTCATCAGGCCATCCTTGACGGTGGCGTAGTCCTCGGCCTCTTCGGCACCGATAGTGCGGCTGACGACCTGGAACTGCTGGCCATGTAAATGGATAGGGTGAGCCATGGAGAACATCATCCCCATGCCTCCCATACCGCCGCCCATGTTACCCATGCCACCACCCATCATGCCGTGGCCCATACCGCCCATGCCACCACCATGCTGCATGCCAGCCATGCCCTGACCCCTACCCATGCTGTGCTCGGATGAACCCGCTGCAGCGGGTTTTTCGGCTGATTGAGAACCATGCTCCGCTCCGGCTGTGGTCCCGGCTGCCGCGCCACCGCCATGTCCGCCTGCGCCGCCATGGGCATGGAAGATTTCCAGCAGTTGCAGGGAGTTGACCGGAACCCGTTCAAAAGGCAAAAAGTCGCCACTCTTGTAAGGCCGTCCATTCAGAAGCATGGACATGGGCCCTTCGGAAATGCCGATCGGAATCGGTTTGCCCATGTTGGCCACCTCATCGAGTCGATAGCGGCGAATGTTTGACAAATGCGTGGGCAGGTTCGGGCTGTCGCTGGTCTCGCGAGTGATGCGCACCTTCAAGATGGGAAAGTCGCTACCAACCGGCAGGCTCATCCCGGCCATCATGCCGCCGCCCATCATGCCCATTCCATGACCGCCCCCCATCCCACCGCCAGGCGGCGTTCCGCCCATACCGCCTTGCATCATCTGCTCGGCCATCTTTGGCAGAACGCCCCGGTACGGCAGGCTGCGCAGAGTCACCTCGGTCCCCTTGCCGCGTCCGCTGAAATCCGCCCAGATATCCAGCCGCTCGCCCGGTGCGATCATCACGTAGGGGCGCTTTTCCGGCACTTCGAGCAGGCCGCCATCGACGCCGATAACAGTCACCGGTGAGCCATCGCTCCAACCCAGCTTGTAAATACGCGCCGTGGAACCATTCAGCACGCGCAGGCGATAGGCCCGGCTGGCGACGTCAAATTCCGCATTGGGACGACCATTGACGAGGATCTTGTCGCCGTAAAAGCCGACCATCCGGTCATGCATGTTAGCGCCGTAGACCATCTGATTCTTGTCGTCGAAGCGACGGTCCTGAATGACCACGGGGATTTCATATTCGCCGCCAGGCAGCCCGAGTTTGGCCTCCTCGTCGTCATTGACGATCAAGGCGCCTGCCAGACCGTGATACACCTGACTCGCCGTCGCTTCGTGCGGATGCGGATGGTAGATATTGAGGCCAGCACGGTTCAGCACCTCGAATTCATAAACGCGCGTCTGCCCGTTGCCGATGACGTGGTCGGGATGCCCATCCATATCGGATGGCACGTGCAGACCATGCCAATGGGTGATGCTCGGCTCGGGCAGCTTGTTGTGGAAATTGATGCGGACCTTTTGCCCTTTCTGCAGGCGGATGATGGGCCCCAGATAGCTGCCAGGAATTTCCGTGAGCACGCCCTGCGGACCATTGAGCAGTTTCGCCGTGTAGCGGTAGACCTGCGTGGGCTGACCGGGAAGGATGGAGACACTGTCCACCTGGGCCAACAGATCCAGCTCGACATCCGGCTTGAAGTTCGGGTTGGCGCGGTTAGCACCACTGCCCATTTCCATGGCACGCAACCATGAAGGTGAGGCGGTGGCAGCCAGCAACCCCCAGCCGGTCATGCGCATGAAGCGACGGCGAGATTGGATAAATGGGGTGCTCATACAGACCTCCGTTACTGTTCTAGTTGCTTTGATGGTTCGCCTTACGGCCATCCAGTGAGTCAGTTACCCCTTACAGGAACTGCTCAACAACTCCACAACGAAGATATCGAGCCAGCGCTCCGAGCCGCTTAAGGGATAGCCATTATCAGACAAGGCTTATTTAGCAGCATATCGCAAAATGTCCAGAGCACAAAAACTAAAATCGCATCTGTTACGCACCTGATGCTGCATCTGCGATGCAAAACCCAGGACCAAACACGCAAGGGATGGCAAATTTCCGGCCATTCAATGGGTAGCGGGGCCGTTGCTGATGGCCTCATCAAAAACCTTCAACCGTTTCGGCTGCAGGAAGACCGCCTCTCCGCGCTTGATTTCGAGTGCATTCAGACGATCGCGGCTGAGTTCCACCTCGATAATCCCCTGACCATTTTCGCGTTCCAACTCCACCCATACCGTTGCCCCCAGGGGTCGAATGTCATCCACCCGGGCAGCCATGGCAGATGCCCCCGGACTTTCCCGCAATATGTCGATTTCATGCGGCCTTGCATAGAAAACAGCGGACTCCTGACTGCCCGTACCTTCCGGCAGCAAGACCTGAGCATCGCCAATATTGGCATGCCCATCGTGCACTCGCCCATGAAACAGATTCACGTCACCCAGAAACTCGAAAACAAACGGTGACGCTGGATGATCGTAAACCTCATCCGGGGTGCCAACCTGCTCAACCCGGCCCTCGTTCAGCACGACCACGCGATCCGCCACTTCTAGCGCCTCTTCCTGATCATGAGTCACAAACACGCTGGTGACATGCAGTTCATCATGCAAACGCCGAAGCCAGCGTCTAAGCTCTTTGCGCACCTTGGCATCCAGCGCGCCGAAAGGCTCATCCAGCAGCAGCACTTTGGGTTCCACCGCCAGGGCGCGAGCCAATGCGATACGCTGTCGCTGACCTCCGGAAAGCTGCGGCGGATAACGATCGGCCAGCCAATCCAGCTGAACCAGATTGAGCAGCTTGTGAACCCGCTCGCGAATCTCGACTTCTGACGGCCGCTGATGCTTCGGCCGGACACGCAGGCCGAAAGCAATGTTCTCGAACACCGTCATATGACGGAAGAGCGCGTAATGCTGGAAGACGAAGCCGACCTGCCGCTCACGGACATGACGGTCGGTGGCGTCCTCGCCATGGAACAGAATCTGCCCGGCATCGGGCGCTTCCAGGCCGGCGATGATGCGCAATAGAGTAGTCTTGCCACAGCCCGATGGTCCCAGCAGGGCGACCAGTTCGCCACCAGCCACTTCAAGGTTGATGTTCTTCAGCGCCTTGAACGCACCGAAGGACTTCTGGATGTTATGAATCGTGATGCTCATGGTGTCTCAATCAAGGCTGAGGGTCCAAATCGGCGGCATCCTGTTTGAGGTGCCATTCAAGGAAGGTCTTGGCGGCCAGCGTCACTAACGCCAGACAGGCCAACAAAGAGGCGACGGCAAAAGCCGCCGCAGCGTTGTACTCGTTGTAGAGAATCTCCACATGCAGCGGCAGCGTGTTGGTCATGCCCCGGATGTGACCCGATACCACAGAGACTGCGCCAAACTCACCCATTGCCCGCGCATTACAAAGAATCACGCCGTACAAGAGACCCCAGCGAATATTGGGCAAGGTGACATGCCAGAAGGTCTGCCAACCGGAGGCACCCAGCACCAGGGCGGCCTCCTCCTCTTCTGTCCCCTGCGCCTGCATCAGCGGAATCAGTTCCCTCGCAATAAAGGGAAAAGTGACAAAGATGGTCGCCAACACGATGCCCGGCACGGCAAAGATCAGCTTGATGTCGTGCGCTTGCAGCCAGGGGCCAAACCAGCCCTGCGCACCGAACATCAGCACATAGATCAACCCCGAGACCACCGGCGAGACTGAAAATGGCAGATCGATCAGGGTGATCAGCAGGCTTTTTCCCGGAAATTCGAACTTGGCAATGGACCAGGCGGCCGCCAGACCAAACACCAGGTTAAGCGGTACGGCAATCAGCGCCGTGATTAACGTCAACCGGGCAGCCAGCAGCGCGTTTTCTTCGGTCAGTGCCTCCCAAAAGACCGTCCAGCCCTTGCTAAAACCCTGCACAAAGACGACGGCCAGCGGTAGGAACAAAAAACCCAGCAAAAACGCGAGCGCAGTGACGATCAGCTGTTGGCGCCGACCCAAAACTGACCCAGTGTGCCGATTGAAAAATGACCCAGGCACGAAGGCTGTTTTTTGAACCGAACAGCCACGGGTAACTTA
>JBILGM010000093.1:0-4590 GCA_044351045.1 Methylococcaceae bacterium
AGAGACTTCTTTTTTCTGGGGCCGAGCTCACTGGTGGGGAATGAAGGTTACTGCTTGATGAACTCGCCCAGTGAGGCTGCGATGGTGGTCGACAAGGGCGTGGTGCCTTTCATAGATTTAATGACCTTCCCCGAGTTGCCCACGACAAAATAGATCGGGTTGGTCTTCTCACCGAAGTAGCCGGTGCAGGTCTTGCGATCAAACACCACCGGGAAGCTTCTGCCCTCGACTTCCTTGGCAATCTCACCGCTACCGGCATAGCTGGTAAACACTTTCATAAAGGTCAGGGTATTGCCCTTGATCTCCACCGAGGTCAGGTCATAGCGGACGTTGGCCACGTTATTTTCATAAGCCGGCGGCTGGGACACCTGGCTCATGATGGTGTATTCGACCGATGAGACATACTTGCCTGCCAGTCGTTTGGGACAAGTGGCTTGGCTATTGAAAGCCAGTGCGCAGAGCGTCAGGGAAAGTAGGTGTCTTATCATCTTCGCGCTCCTCAGTGAACGTCAGGGTTAGCCTAGCCTAGCCTTTGGGCAGATCCATGCTTTCAATCCCGACTTGCTGGCACTGCTTACGTTTCATGAAGGCACCCGGAGTCCCCATCGGATATTTGTCGCGACAGGCGATATCGATCTTCTTGATGGCCAGTTGCAGTTGTTCTTTCTGAACCTGCTCCTGTTGAGCCTTGTTGGCGGAAGAGGAAGCGCACCCGGTCAGTCCGATCAGGATGGCCACTGAAATCAAAGTTTTCATAGGGTATCTGGGTAAGGAAAAAGCCCCAGGATCAATCGCGGGGCGAGAGGACCTGCCGGTCAACGATGCAGCCGGCAGGCGATTCACATTAAATCAAGAACTCTTCCATCCGACGGCCTTGCTCAACCAGTGCCGCTAACCAGCGAGGCTTGACGCCGCGACCGGTCCAGGTCTGATCATGGTTGTGAGGGTTCCGGTATTTGGCTGCCACCTTACTGCCTTTGCGGGCAGAGATGGGTTTGTCGCCGTCGGTGATGTTGACGCTGACGCCTATGGAGTCCGCCAGTTCTTTGATTTGCGCAATGACGGCCTTGCGGCTTTCCTTGCGCTTTTCTTCCAGGGCTTTCTGTGCCCGGGTGGCCAGGGCATGCAATTCTTCGAGAGAGAGATGGGAGAGATCTTGACTCATATTTACCTAATTCAATTGAAATACTATTGGAGATGCAATGATAACAGGAAGACTCTTTTACCCTTTCGTTAAATGAGTACAGTCGAATAATATCCAGCAAGGATAATGTGGTTATGGGCAAACCACCGCATGAAGCATTGCATTCAGACTCCCGTCCGGCCAGGATTGAAAATTGCAGGTGCCCATTTCTTGAAAGAGCCCTTCCCTTTGCCCATGGGCGTTCGGAGGAACTTCATGCTGATATCGCGGAGTTGGTGGTTTTCACAGTCCATCTCAATGTCTAACCCGACCGATTGGAAGGTGCCGAAAAAGTTCCTGATGGGGACTGGATAGTTACTGAGGACCACCAACGTAAATCCAACCGGGGTGGGCTTAATCCTGGCGGGGTCTAAGAAATGGCGTTCCCCATCCACTGCAGCACTTGCGTAGGGCTGCCACTCGGCGTAGACGTCCAGCGATCCGGTCAGGAACAAGCTACTGGCGAGAATGCTCAGGGTTGCAGGATGAATGCGTTGCCTCACCTCGGCTGCCGTTGACGCTATCGCGCAACGGTTTCCCCGGTTTGAAGTGTGGGAGGCGACGGGCGGGCATAGACACCTTCTCACCCGTTTTAGGGTTACGGACCTGCCGTGCCTCGTAGGCACGGGTACTGAAACTGCCGAACCCACGGATCTCGATGCGACCGCTGATATCAGGGTTTCGGTCATCTGCTCGAGTAGAGTTTTGAGGACTTCATCCACCATGGAGAGTAGCAGGTCCGGATTCTTCTCGAAGATGCGTTGGATGAGATGGGATCGGTTCATGTTGCCCAGTGTGCGCTGCAAGTCTGGGGAGTGGGACCATGGACCCGTGAACCACTCAAACCTCCAGCAGGTGGCAACACAGGCGGAACACGGGCGTTTCAGGCCTCAATCTCCGTACTTGGGACAAAAAAGGGGTTCGTATCCCCTTCGATCAAAACCGGCTCATCGGCCGAATAACTTCATTTTTTCAGTGATTTACACCAGAAATCGAGCCTTTTTTGAGGGTCTAAACCAATACGTACCACAGCATTAACTCGGATTTTTTCTGGCCTCAAAATCACCCCATTTGCATCCTCATTCTGGGTGTCCGGTCGATACCGCAGAACGAGCCAGCGATTTTTTCATGAATTATATCAGTCGGTTACAAGCACCCAAAAGGACTCAATTGAGTGCATCTTAGGAGTGCCTGTGGATGCAAATTCCCCATGACTTTTTTCGGCAAAAGTCATGAGGTTAAGAAAAAAATGGCCTCAGAGACACCATTTTTGGGTTTTGGAGGTTTTTTTTGACGAGGGCTAAATACGCGAAACCCCGCGTGGCGCGGGGTTCAGAGTCTCCTCTGAATCGAGGAAAGCCAATTTGGGAATTTGGAAGTGGCGGAGCAGTACGCACCACAGCGCTAACTTGCTCAGTAGGTTGGAGTGCGGACTGGGTTCCGGAGGGGATTCGAAAAAAGATCGCTGATCCCCTTGCCGCATTCAGCCCTCATTTCTCCGAATCTGGACTGGTTACATTGATGACCGTCATCATGCCATTGTCCTCGTGGGCCAGAATATGGCAATGGAAGACATAGGGGCCAATGAAGTCTCTAAATTTGAATCGCATGACCACTTCACCCGGGACCGATACACCCGCATCGTTCTGTGTGGCATAGGGAATCGGGATGGTGTCCAACCATGAGTTCACTTGCTGCGGGATGCCGTTCACACTTATCACCTGGGCATCATTCACATGAACATGAATGGGGTGCAACTCTTGTGAACGATTCCTGAAAACCCACTCCTCAACCGTTCCGGTAACGGGGGTGGCGTCCACCTGATTAGCGTTGAACTCTTTTTCGTTGATGAAGAACTGGCCTGTCGTGTCGTTCTCACTGAGTTCGAAGATGCGCCGGCGAGTGACGGTGGCATTCGCCAGATCCTCAAGCGGTTTCATTTGCTTTGGTAATGCCACAGGCGAAACCGCAGTTCCCTTGACGTTCAAGGTTGCCATCAGAGTTCGTGGGTAGGTGTCTCCCTCTGGCCCTGTGTTCATTTCCCGAGTAATCAACTGGTAAGTCGCCACGTTCTTGGTTTGGACAAGCACGTCAAAGCGCTTACCCGGGGGCATCAGCAATGTGGAGGCCTCTTGGACCTGATCGACGGGGTTGCCATCAACCCCAATCACATTGAAGGTCAGTCCGGGTATTTCAAGGTCATACCAAATGTCGGCGCTCAAATTACCCAGGTGCCATAGCTGGGTTTCACCGGGCCGCATCGTCATCGCGGGCTGAACGAGCCCATTGATCGTCCGATTAGTGGGGCTATCTGAATTGATGTTCTGTGAGGGGATGGAATTCGTGCGATCAACCTGAAAGTCCTTGAGACCCAGGAACTGCTGGGTCACACCGCGAAGATCAGCGGGCAAGAACGCCTCAAGACCGCGGATGTAAATGAACCCGGATAGACCGCCAAACACCTGCTCCTCCACCAGGGGGTGGTAGTGCGGGTGATACCAATAAGAACCCGGCGATATGTCTTTTGGCAGAAAGTAGTTGTAAAGAAATGATTTGCTGGAGGTGAGATCGACGAAGATGTTGTCCTGGTTACCCGTTGGCGAGATGAAAAACCCATGGGTATGTAGGTTCGTCGGCTCACCCAGCCAGTTGGTCAGGTTGACCTTAAGATTGTCGCCCGGATCCAATAAGATGGTCGGCGGCATGAAGGCGTAGGGGTAGTCCCTCCCATAAGCGGAGGCTGAAAAGACCCGCGCATTGACCTTTTTGCCACTGATATTGACGGGCTTTGCCCTGGCGTTAAGCCTCATCTCCAGAACACCATGACGGCTCGATATCATGGGGGGATTCTTGAAGGGTAAGCCCGTCTTGATGCGGCCTGATTCGATGTCAGGGATTGGCTTGGGGGCCTTAGCAGCCACTGCATGGCTATTGCCATGGTGCATTTGCGCAGCCCCCTGGTGCTGGTCGGAGCCTGTTGGTTTTGCGGGTACCGCCAGGGCGACACTACAAGACCAAGAGATCAGGAAGCCTAATAAACATTGCTGACCAAGAATGCTTGCCGTTTTGGGCATCTCATCTCTCCGCTATCAATCAGAGTCAAAAATAAGCGTCTGCCGGCTTGCCCCCCGGGTGAGTTACAGGCTTCGCTCATTGTCCAAGAGTTTGATTGTACTCTGCTGGGTAGCTAGGGCCACGTTGCCTTAGGTTAGCGGCCTCAAACCAGCTAAAAGGCCTTGCGAAGACATTCCAAGAGACGGGCCGTAGACTTCCCTAAAACGTCGGCCCTGCAAAATTCAACTACCTGCATACGCTGACCGAAATCCAATCATCGGTCGCCCGCAGGCGTGCCCACCTTCGTTTTTCAACGCCCGCAGCAACTGGCCGATCAGGCACAAAAAAGCCGG
>JBILGM010000094.1:0-4589 GCA_044351045.1 Methylococcaceae bacterium
GGTCGAGTTGAACACCTGGGTCAATTTTGGGTCGGCACAACCCTCAAAAGTGGGTCACTTTTCAATCGGCCTCAACATACGCCACCACCAATCAGGACATCGCCAACCAGGTGCTCGAGAAGGGAGAAAGCCTCAACAAATATTCGATGAACGAGACGATCAATGCCTGGAACATCACGGTTGACTATGCACTGACAGGAGAGAACAACGTGTTCCTTAACCAGGGCATCAAGCCCCGTCACAACTTTGATCCGTTTGAGGGCGAGTGGGGTTCTTGGGTACTTGCAGCCCGGTTTAGCCCCATCAATTTCGATCAGGCAACCTTCAAAAATATCGGCACGGCAGAAAAGCCCATCTACCCCTTTGCCGATCCGCGCAGTTCGGTGTCATCCGCTGCGACGTGGGCCCTGGGCGCCAACTGGTGGCTCAATCCCAACGTCAAGTTGATGTTCGACTATTCGCAAACCAGCTTTGAGGGTGGGGCCGCCGAACTGGATGAAAATAACCTCAGAACCACGAAAGTGATCGACCGGGACACCGAAAAGGTCTTTCAGACGCGGATTCAGCTCGGCTTCTAATTCAAACTCAATACCAGACAAAGACCACCACACCTAGGCTCATGCTCCCAAGCCCGGCCGAGGTGGGAGGGGTTCTTCATCTTCATTTGAAACGAATATCACGCTTAAACGATGACCGAAGGTAACTTAACCATGAACAGATTGCGCACCCTCCTCTTATCAGGCCTTGCCACCTTTGCTTTGACGGTGCCCTGGATATCACATCCGGCGAGGGCCGATCACATTGATCTTCTGAACGTCTCCTATGATCCGACTCGGGAGTTCTACGAGGAGTACAACAAGGCATTCGCCAAATACTGGCTGGAAAAAACCGGCGACGATGTGACGGTCAAACAATCCCACGGCGGAAGTGGCAAACAGGCTCGCGCCGTCATTGACGGACTGGATGCCGATGTCGTGACTCTGGCGCTGCAGTACGACGTGGATCAACTGCATGCCAAGGCCAAACTCATCCCTGAGCACTGGCAAGAGCGGTTAGCACACAATAGTGCCCCCTACACCTCTACCATGCTGTTCCTGGTCCGCAAGGGCAATCCGAAAGACATCAAGGACTGGGATGACCTCGCCAAACCTGTCGTCAGCGTCGTGACACCCAACCCGAAAACCTCGGGGGGCGCCCGCTGGAACTTGCTGGCTGCCTGGGGCTATGGCCTGAAGAAACTGGGCAACGAGGCGGCTGCCCAAGATCTCGTCACAAAGATCTTCAAAAACGCTCCGGTGCTGGACAGTGGCGCTCGTGGCTCGACCATCACCTTTGCCGAGCGTGAAATCGGTGACGTGCTGATCACCTGGGAAAATGAAGCCTATCTGACGCTGAAGGAATTTGGCGCCGACAACTTTGAGATCGTCGCGCCCTCAACCAGCATACTGGCTGAACCTCCGGTAACCATCGTTGATACCGTGACCGCGCGTCACGGCACCAAGACAGTTGCAACGGGCTATTTGGAATATCTCTACAGCCCGGTCGGGCAGGAGCTGGCGGCCAAACATCACTACCGGCCGCGTGACAAGGCTATTCTGGCCAAACATGCCGGGGAGTTTGCCAACATACAGTTATTCACTATCGGTGAGGTCTTTGGCGGTTGGGACCAGGCCCAGAAGAAGTTCTTCGCCGATGGCGGCATCTTCGACAAGATTTATGGTGCCGCCAAGTAATCCGGAACACTGATGAGCCGTCTCTTGCTGATATCCCATAGCGGCAACAACGATGCAGAGCATTGGGTATCGCCGTGGCTTGCGGATGCGCCGCAAGCCTTTCTCAAGGACCAGGAGTTCGGCTCACAAGCAGAACTGGAATCGCGCTCCATTCGATTTGGCAAGCTTCTTGACCGGCTCGACAAGCCTGTCTGGATCATCGCTCATGGCTTCGGCTGCCGCGTGACGGTGGCCGCACCCACCGGCAAGCGACACGCCATCAAGGGCGCGTTGCTGGGCTGCCCAGCAGACCGGGGGGGTTATGAAATGGACACCCGTCCATTGACCGGCGACCTTCCCTTTCTGTCGGTTTTTATCGCCCGTTCCAATGATCCATGGATGAGTCTGGCACGAGCGAGACAGGGGTCCCATCGTTGGGGCAGACGGTTGATTCATGTCGGAGGGGGCGCCATGAAGAGACCGACATCGCGTTTTAATCCCTGGCTGAAAAGGGCATCAAAGTCGCATCAGCGAGCAAACGAGCCGAAGAAAAGGGGCAATGAACGATGTTGCAGAGGATTTTCACACCCCTCGAAATATCCTGCGCAACCTTGTTAACTGGAGATTTACAGCATGCCACTCCAACATCTTGTCGATACGTTCAATGAACGCTTCATGGCAGAAAACAGGCTGGAAGCCCCCCCACTCGATTACGAGCATGGTCGGGTTCATGGCCACTTTGGCCATCTGACATTTACCAGCAAACTCAAGCCCGTCCGCCTGCATGCCGATCCCGAGCTGATTACCGGGCGGGATACGGCACCCTTGGTCTTTACGCCCGCCAACTCGGTGGATGCCACTCGACTCCTCTACGGAGAGGAAATGCCTAATCTCGTCAGTCTCGATCGTCTGAGCCGTACCGTCCATATGCTGAACTACCTGACACTCAACGAGGCTGACAGCAGTCTTTTCCTCCACGTCCACCCTCACCATGTCCTGACCATAAAGAAGGATCATGGCGCCTACTTTGAAGATATCATCCGACGCTGCGGCCTCCCCCTTCGTCGGATTGTCATCAGCCTGACCATCAGTCCGGTTTATGAAACGCAACTCCTGCTACTGCTCGAAAGACTTCGAAACTACCGCGAGCGCGGCTACTCAACCACCGTGAAGTTCGACGCGCAGGTCAGACCGGAATTTGTCGAACGATTCCGCAGCCAATTCCTGCATCGGCTAGCCCCGGATTATGTGAGATTCAATGCAGGATTCTTCCAGCGCACCTATCAGGATCATGGTGGCCAACGCCGTCGCAATTCACTGATTGCGGCCATCCGCCATGTAGACACACAAGTACTGATTGGGGACATCCGCACCGATAGCGAAGCGGAAATCGTCGGGATCATCAATCCCGACTATGTTCAGGGCAGTTGGTACGAGACCCGACCATCGCTGGTCTACAACCTGCGCAAAGCTGGATGACTGTGTGAATGTATTGATCCGACCCATGGAGACGTGGTCCCTTCGGGATGGGTGCTCACGACGAACGGAATGAAAGGGCCGGATCACTCCCTGCAGCGATCAACAGGACCCATGTAACATGGCATCAGCATCTGCACCCATCTGGTTTGATCCACTAAAAGCGAATGCTGGCCCACTTCCAGGGGCTTTGCTCACCGTTGCCTTCCCACCCAATAGAGCCCACACCTGGATTCACATGAAATTGCAGCAGCTACGCTACATCTGGGAAGTCGCCCAGAATGAACTGAATGTCACTGCGACGGCCGGGAGTCTTTTTACTTCGCAACCGGGCATCAGCAAACAGATACGCCTGCTCGAAGATGAACTGGGGATCGACATCTTTATTCGTAGCGGCAAACATTTCACCGGACTCACACCCGGTGGGCAGCAGGTCGTAACGGTGGCCGGTGAAATTCTTGCGAAAGTGAATGACATTCGGCAAATCGCCAATGATGTGCTGAACAGGGAGGTGGGCGAACTCACCATTGCGACGACCCATACCCAGGCACGCTACGCCCTGCCACCGGTGATTCAGGCCTTTATGCGGCAGTACCCGGATATCAGGCTTACGATCAACCAGGGGACACCGAGCCAAATCGCCGAACAGGTCTCCCGTGGCCTGGTCGATCTGGCCATTGCGACCGAAGCCACCGACCTTTTCGAGAACCTGGTCACCCTGCCCTGTTACCAATGGAACCGCAGCGTGTTGGTGCCGCATGATCACCCGCTGGCACAGCGACCTAAACTGACTCTGGAGGAACTCGCCCAATACCCCATCATCACCTATACATTCGGCTTTACCGGGCGCTCGCAACTCGACCGGGCTTTCGAAAAAGCAGGCCTGCACCCGCAGATCGCCCTGACAGCCGTGGATGCCGATGTCATCAAAACTTACGTCCGGTTGGGATTGGGGATCGGCATCGTCGCCCATATGGCGCATGATCCGGTGATGGATGCTGATCTGGCGGCGATCGAGGCGGGCCATCTGTTTGCCCCCAGCATCACCAAGGTAGTGTTGCGAAAAGAGATGTTCCTGAGGGAATTTCTTTATGACTTCATCCGCTTGTTCGCCCCGCACCTCAGCCGCGACATCATTGCTCAGGCCATGCATATTCGGGAGCGGAAGGATTGGGAAGCTCTGTTCAAGGATATCGTCTTACCTTTGCATTAATGACCCTGCTTGGTGTTTTCGCTCCCTGTCACCGGTTGCAGCGATCTTCAGATATAAATACTTGTCCATGCGGTCAATAATCCCTAGCTGAGCATGTTAAGGAACCTCTGAACAACTCCCTGCGGTAGGATAGCCCTCACCGTTTGCTGCCCCTCGGATGCCCCCATGAAACAGACCACCTTTGCCTC
>JBILGM010000024.1:0-43980 GCA_044351045.1 Methylococcaceae bacterium
CACCAACATCATCTTCCTGACCACAGGAAAGCTGCAGAACCTGCCGGCGAATCCTCTCACTCACGCCGTCACCCTATGAGACCTTCCACTCGAAACGGAAGAGAGCCCAAAAAAGACTCGATGCCTGACGGCTGTCCAAGACCGCATCTGGATTCGAGGCACTACCAACACATTCTGGCATGCTAATCTGAGTGTATTGCCGCCCCACCGACACACCGCACCATGCCAAATACCCTGCTGATCATCGAGGACGAGCCGCTCCTGGGACAGGAGCTGACCCGGCATTACGGCAAAGCCGGCTGGGAAGTGGAACTGGCCAACGATCTGAAGGAGGCGCGCCGACTGCTTGAACAGCAGCATCTCGAACCGCTGCTCATCCTCTCAGACATGAATCTGCCCGATGGCAATGCGCTAGATTTTATGGAGGAAGTCAAAGGCAAGCTGGTTCATTGCGAATGGCTGTTTCTGACCGGCTATGGCGGCGTGCAGGAATCGGTGCGTGCCCTACGCCTGGGTGCCTATGAATTCATCGAAAAGCCTTGCGAAATGGACCGGCTGGATCTGGTCATGGCCAGCGCGACCCGCAGTGCTCTGGCCCAACGCCGACTACTGGAACAAGCCGAGGTCGGCTATCGGAAATACTCGCCCGGGGCTTTTGTCGGCAAGAGCATTGCCGCCCAACGGGTGCGGGATATGCTGACGCGACTGAATCGGGTACCGTTCAGCGCCATCATCATTGGCGGCGAGACCGGCACCGGCAAGGGATTGGTGGCGCGCATTCTTCATCATGGAGGAAAGCGCGGTCCTTATCCGCTGGTGGAGCTCAATTGTGCGGCCTTGCCACGCGATCTTCTGGAATCGGAACTCTTCGGTCATGAAGCCGGTGCCTTTACCGGTGCGACGGGCCGTCATCGTGGATTGATCGAGCAGGCCGATGGCGGAACGCTGTTCCTCGATGAAATCGGCGAAATGCCGATGGATTTACAAGCCAAACTATTGAAAGCCATTGAAGACCGCCGATTCAGGCGTCTGGGGTCGGAACGGGAAATCAGCGTCGACGTGCAAATCCTCGCCGCTAGCCACCGGGATCTTGAGTCCATGGTTAAGGAGGGTGAATTTCGCAGCGACCTCTATCATCGCCTGAGTGTGTTCAAGCTGAATCTGCCCCCCCTCAGGGAGGTCAAGCTGGACCTCGATGAGCTGGTCCCACTGTTCATCGCCGAACTCAATGCCAAGGCGGCCAAACAGGTCAAGATCATTCCAGACAAGGTCTGGGCAGAACTGCGCGCCCATGACTGGCCCGGCAACGTGCGCGAGCTGCGTAATGTAGTGGAACGCTGCGTCCTGTTCGCCGAGGGTCCGATTTTCCCCGCCCAGTGGCTGCAATTGCCGGGCCGTCAGCCGGGCTCGGCTTCGTCACTCACCACCGGCACCACGCCGGACGGCCTCTTTATCCCACTGGATGGGAGCATGGACCTCGACGACATGGACCGTTACATCATAGAAACGACCTTGAACAGCCACCATGGCAACGTCACCGGGGCGGCCCGGGCATTGGGGACTACCCGTGAAACCCTGCGTTATCGGGTCAGAAAATATGGTTTGAAGGAGAGCGGCTGAACAGGGTCGCCACGAAACACCTGGAAACAAATAGGTTCGATAGAGCCTAGGATAGACAATCAATAGATGAGCAGATGGAAGAACGCTATGAGAAGGCTAACCACTTTATTCCTGAAGAAAAGCCTGCTGATTTCGGTCCTGGGTCTTAGTGCAGAAACCCAGGCACATAACTTTGCGCGGGGGCAGGAGCTTTACAACCAGCAATGCCAATCCTGTCATGAAGACCTTTTGCATGCCCGCAACCGAAAACTCAAGACTTTGAAAGGCTTGCGCAGCCGCATTCAGGATTGGTCGTCACACACAGGCAACTCCTGGTCAGCCGAGGAAATCGATGATGTCCTCTATTATCTGAACCGGAGCTTCTACCACTTTGACCAAAAGCCCCTCTGACGCGCAATCCGGAGCTAACCGCATCAAGTTTTATGCGTTGGGATAGAATTGCTCTTCAAGCGAGTAGTGTCGGTTTTCCCCCGCTGCCGTGGCTGACCCAGCATGAACAAACCGGCTCATCCGGATACCCCCCTTTAATCTGAAGATAAAACACAGGATTTACCCATGAACAAAACCTCCGACTTTGCCCGCCGCTGGCTATCGGCGTCCATCCTGGCCTCCATGATGTTGGCAGGTTGCCAACTCACGCCCAAGCCCCTCACTCCCGTTTCTGCCAATGACCCGGAATTGAAGGCGCTGGACGCTGACCGCGCCAAATATCGCGAGAAAAAGGTTGCCTTGATTGAAAAGGCGCTCGACCTGAGCCCCTCAGAGCACGATGCCTTCTGGCGTGAATATTATCCTTATGAAGATGAGCTGAAGAAAATCTACGATGAGCGTTACAGCATCATCCGTGATTACGCGGCCAACTATGACAAGATGGACAACGATATCGCCAACAACCTAGCTCTGCGCTCGCTGAAGATCCGCGATGATCGCAATGACCTGTTTCGAAAATACTACAACCGCATCGCCAAGGCGACTTCTCCTGTGATCGCTGGTCAGTTCCTGCAGATTGAAAATGAACTCAATCTGTTGTCCGACCTCAAGATCAGCACGGAAACCCCCATTCTGCCGCGCGAAGTTAGCCCGGCTACTGCACTGAAAAAGTAAGCGCATCCTCAACTGTTCGGCTTGGCTCTCAAGCCATCACTTGGGATTCTCAGGAGGTGACTCAGTGAGTCGCCTCCTTCTCAAGCAGGAAACCCCCGCCCTCTCCCTGGTCGCAAGCCATCCACTGACTTCCGGGCTGGCCAGACTGATCATCGCCGGCCTCGTCGCCTTCGCGCTCAGCCCCATCGACCTGATCACCGACTTCATCCCTGTTCTGGGTTACCTGGATGATCTCATTCTGCTGCCATTGGGCATCGCTCTGGTCTTGCGACTGATCCCGCCAGCCGTCATGGAGGGGTACCGAGAATCTGCCCGGCAGCGCTTTGCCGCTGGCAAGCCCGTCAGTCATGTCGCCGGTTTCGTCATCGTCCTGATAGGGCTGTTCGCGATCGGGTAGTTGGCGCGCTGGGCGGGACTGACACCCCTACTCAAATAAAAGTTTTTCCATGCACACAGGCGAAACCCATCCACATTCAGCCTATCCGGAGCGCCCAACCGAACAAAGGGTCATTCTGCTGGGAGCCAGCAATCTGGCACGTGCGTTTCCCACGGTGTTGCATAGCCTCAGACAGGGTCTGACGGGTCCACTGGATATCGCTGTCGCCATGGGGCATGGCCGATCTTACGGCACCTGGAGTCAACTACTCGGACGGGCCCTTCCCGGCATCAATGAATGCGGTCTCTGGCCCCATGTGTCGGCCAACTGCACACAAGACTTACGCCCGTTGTCCGCCATTGCCGATCTTGGCAACGATCTGGTGTACGGGGTGGATGCGCAAACCTTGCTGGGCTGGCTGGATATCACACTGCGACGATTGCATGAGGTGAACAGCGAAGTCGCCGTACTATCCCTTCCCATGCAAAGCCTCAGTCGCCTGACCCCGACCCGATTTGAAATGGCCCGGCGACTGATCTTTCCTGGCCATGCCATTCGCTGGCCGCAATTACAGCATGAGATTCAACAGCTGGATCAAGGCATGCGTGAACTAGCCGAGCGCTATCAAGTTGGCTGGGTCGATGCACCCGGTGACTGGTACGGCCTCGACCCTATCCATATCCGCCGTCCGCTGGAGGCCGAGGCATGGCAAACGCTCTTTGCCCGGTGGTCGGTCTGGCGATCGCCGGCGGATGGCTCGCGCCTTGGCGTGCTGCAGAAATTCAAACTTCGACTTCTGCGCCCTGCCGAGCGGCGCCTGTTTGGCCAGCCACAGCTGACTCCTCAGCCAGGCTTGACAACACCCGACCACCGAATTTCGCTGTTTTAAGCCCAGCCATCACACCGGACCCGGCTCAACCCCAGGGACGAAGCGGCTCATCGACAGGTTTTACCTCCAGTTGCCCCGACCCGCCCAGCGCCTTGTAGAGCGCGATCAGATAAATGGTGGTTTGCGCCCGGGACTGCGCCAGATTGAGTTCCTCAAGGTAAAGAATGCGCTCCGCATCGAGCACATCGAGGAAGGTGGAAATCCCCTCCCGGTAGCGGAGATCCGCCAGGCGCCAAGACTCCTCCAGGTCGGTGATCGAACGCGCCAGTTTCTGGCGGCGCTGTTCTTCATGAAGGAACTGGGTCATGGCAGTTTCCGTCTCGCGCAGGGCTTCGAGGACCGTTTTTTCATATTTAAGAAAGGCTTCCTTTTGCCGGACATCGGCCAGATCGACCCCCGCCCGGATGCGGCCAAAATTGAAAATTGGCTGCATGATGGCGCTGCCACTCGCATAGGAAAAGGCTGTGGAACGGAACAGGTTTTCAAGATCGGAATTCTGGAAACCCGCAAAGGCGGCGATGGAAATCTTGGGAAAGAACTCGGCAAAGGCGGCGCCCTGGGTGGCCGTAGCAGCCGCCAGCTCCCGTTCGGCCATGCGCACATCCGGTCGGTAACGCAAGGTGTCGGCGGGCGTGGTCAACAGCTGTCGTGCTGCGCTGGTCGGCAAATCCGCCGGCGCCGCCAGTTGCATTTGCAGAGCCCCCGGCTTCTCGCCAATCAGCACTTCCAGATGATGCTGCAAGGCCGTCAGCTGGGCCTCCAGTACCGGCATGCGGGCCTCCGTGCTTTCGGTCTGCGCTCTCGCCCTCGCTACGTCATAGCGCGTCCCCACGCCTTCATCGAATAACTGCTTAGTCAGATCCAGCGTATGCCGTTGTGACGTAAGATTGGCTTGGGTAATTCGCAACTGGTTCTGCAGATTGCGATACTCGGTGTAGGCACGCGCCACCTCGGAGGTTAGCACTACCCATGCCTCGCGATAATTTTCCGTTGCGCTGTCGGTCACAGCGCTGGCGGCCTCCAGCTTGCGCCGCAACCGACCAAAGACATCGACCTCCCAGATCGCATCGAAACCCGCCAGGAAAAAATTCGTTGCGCTGGGCCCTTGCTGCTGGTCCTGGCTTGGCAACATGTTGTCGAAACGGGCTGGCACGGCAACGCCTCCGACCTTGGGAAAGAGATCGGCGCGATTAGCCAGACGTTCCGCACGAGCCTGTTCAATGCGAGTGAACGCCATTTTCAGGTCGAGATTCCCACGCTGGGCTCGATCGATCAGCCGGTCCAGGGTGGAATCATTGAACGTCTTCCACCAGTTTTTAAGGATATTTTCGGCGATGGGCTTCAATCCGTTGGCCGGATCGCGAGAAGGTTGCCACCGATCTGGCAATACGGGATCGGGCGCATGATAATCGGGGCCAACCATACAGCCCGGAAGACTCGCTAGAAACAGTAAAGCCAGGGCCCTGGGCCTCATGCCTGTTGCCCCCGAAAAAAAAGACTGACCGCGCCATCAACCAGCTGGCGACGCTCCAGTTCGGAAAGCCCTGCCTGAAGACCCATCAAACAGCGAAAATGGCTGACCCCATGCAACATGCCCAGAAAAAGCTCGCTGGAAAAATTGGCATCCTCGATGTGGATCAGCCCATGCGGACTGAGCTTTTCCAGGTACCGTGAAAGCATTTCAATCATAGGCTCCGCGCTGGCGCGGTAAACCTGTTCCCCCAACTCGGGAAAATGGGCCTGCTCGGCAATCAACAGACGATAAAGCGCCAGCGACTCCGGCGAATAAATCAGTGCCACAAACCCTTCCGCAATGGCTCTGAGGCTGTCCATGGGGTCGGGGTGCTTCAGGGATGCCTCGGACAGGGTGCTGAAAACCGTGTCGCACTGCCCGACGACCACGGCGGCGAATAGCTCCTGCTTATTGCCGAAATAGCTGTATAGCGTGGGCTTGGCGACCGGCGCAGCTTCAGCGATAGCCTCCATACTGGTGCCGCTGTAGCCATGAGCCAGGAAGACCCGCCGAGCGCCGTCCAGAATGGCCTCACGTTTTGTATTGCTGTGGGTTCTCATCGTTGTCACCGAGGGTTTGCATCGATCCGTGGTTGAGCCTATCATGAACCGAACCGTTCAGTAAAACAATGAGCCTCATGCGCATCCTCAAGACCATATTCTTTCTCTCGCTGCTGGCAGGCACCTCGGTGGTGGGTTTCAATTACTGGGAAACCCACATCAAGCCCTATGAAAGTACCGAGAATACCTACCTGAAGGCGCACATGTCCCTGATCAGCCCCAGGGAATCGGGTTATGTGAAATCCGTCCATTTCGAGAACAATCAGAGCGTGAAGGCCGGCGACCTTCTGGTCACCATCGACGATGCCGATTTCAAGGCCCGATTGGCTGAGGGTGAGTCGCAGATTCAGGTCGAGAAGTCCCGCATTCAAAGTCTGAAGACCGACAAGCGAACGCAGCAAAGCCACATCGATGCCCAGCATGCCGACATCGCTGCCGCTGAAGCGGACCTTGATCGGGCCAATAAGGATCTGAATCGCTTCAGCCGACTGGTCAGGGAAGGCGCCGTATCCACTCAGACCTATGACACCGCGCAAGCTGCCGTCAAACAGGCTCGCGCCCAACTCGACAAAGTCACCTCCGACCATGAGGAGGCGGAACGGCAACTGACCGGCTTCGATGCACGCATCAACGAGGCCCAGGCCCGCATCAAGTCGGTCGAAGCTTCATTGGAAATGGCGCGCATTGCCCTATCGCATACCCGCATTTACGCACCCATCAACGGGACGATTGGCAACCGCAGTGTTCAGGTCGGGCAGCTGGTCAAGCCCGGAGTCGTCCTGGCCTATCTGATCCCCGCCAAGGGTCTGTATGTGGAGGCGAACTTCAAGGAAACCCAGATCGAACACATGCGCCCGGGTCAGCCCGTCGACATCACGGTGGATGCCTATCCGGACCAACCATTCAGGGGCAAGGTCGACAGTTTTGCGCCGGCCTCGGGCTCGGAGTTCAGTCTGCTACCGCCCGAGAATGCGACCGGCAATTTCACCAAGATCGTGCGACGGGTGCCAGTCAAAATCACCTTTGATCCGGGGACTGACCTGACCCAACTGCGACCAGGTCTGTCGGCCAACGCCAAGGTGCGGGTCCAGTAAGTCAGCATGAGCCGCGATAACAGCGCCATCCAGGAAGCGCTTGCGCAAAGCGCACTAGCGCCCGCTGTTCATGCTGAACGCACCCTGACCACTCAGGAATGGGTGGGATTCATCGCCATGGTGCTTGGCATCTTCATGGCGATTCTCGATATCCAGATCGTCGCCAGCTCGCTGGAACAGATCCAGGCGGGCCTGTCCGCCACCCAGGACGAAATCACTTGGGTACAAACGGCTTATCTGATTGCCGAGGTGGTCATCATCCCACTCTCAGGATGGCTGGCTCGGGCGCTGTCGACGCGCATTCTGTTTACCGTTTCGTGTGCCGGGTTCACCCTGATGAGCCTATTATGTGCGCTGTCTTGGAATCTCAATTCCATGATTGTCTTTCGTGGACTGCAAGGGCTGTTCGGCGGCGCGATGATTCCCTCCGTATTTGCCGTTATCTACACCCTGTTTCCGCCGCGCCTGCAACCGACCATGGTGATTGTCGTCGGTCTAGTGGTGACCATAGCGCCTACGGCTGGCCCGGTTTTTGGTGGCTATCTGACCAATATGGTGTCATGGAAGGCGCTCTTTTTGGTCAATTTGATCCCCGGTTTTTTTGTAAGCCTGCTGACCTGGCTGTTCGTCCGCGTCGATGAACCCGAGTGGGGTCTGCTCGAAAAAATCGATTTCCGCGGCATTTTTTACATCGTGGTATTTCTCAGCTGCATGCAGTTCGTGCTGGAGGAAGGCGTCCGCAAGGAATGGTTCGAAAGTCGAGAGATTGTCGTGCTGACTTTGGTTGCGGTGACGGCAGGTATTGCCATGCTCTCCCGCGAACTGACGATCGAAAACCCGATTGTCGATCTCTGGGCCTTTCGCGACTTCAATTTCGCCGTGGGCTGCATGTTCAGCTTTGTCCTGGGTATCGGCCTTTACACTATCATCTATCTGATGCCGGTCTATCTGGCCACGGTCAAGGGGCTGAACAGCCTGCAGATCGGCCAATACATCATGGTCGCGGGTATTTTTCAGTTTCTCTCCGCGTTTGTGGCAGGACCTTTGGCCAAGGTCATGGATTCGCGGCTGATGCTGGCTTCCGGGCTCATCCTTTACGGCATTGGTTGCTGGTCGAATGGCAACCTGACTCATGAGGCAGGCTACTGGGAGTTTTTCTGGCCGCAGGCACTGCGCGGATTTGCACTGATGTTCTGTTTTTTGCCGATCAATTCACTGGCGCTGGGCACCTTGCCGCCGGAAGAAGTGAAAAACGCCAGCGGTCTGTACAACCTGATGCGCAACCTTGGCGGCGCCATCGGTCTGGCAGTTGCCAATACATTGATGATCCAGTGGAACAAGGCCCACTATGCAAAATTGCGCGAAGCGATCACTCCCGGTTCCGTCCAGACACAAGCCATGCTAGGGAGTCTTCAGGACCGCATGGAGAGCGCCGGTGTGACCGATCCGGAAATGGCGGCGCTCAAGCAGGTGTATAGCCTCGTTATGCGGGAGGCCGAAGTTATGACGATCAATTCGCTGTTCCACACCTTGGCGCTAGTTTTTTTCCTGGCCTTGCTGCTGATGCCGCTGGTGAAGAAGGTATCAGCCAATGCGGGCAGCGCCGACGCTCACTGAGGCTAAAAATCCACAGCGGCGGGCGCAGCCCGATTCAAACTCAGCGCCCAAACCCGGAAGCTCTCAGCGTTTGCATGTAACCATAGCCATAGCCAAAACTGGCCCCATAGCCGTATGGCATGCCGTAGGCATAGCCATTTCCTTGGCCATCGTAAACGATAGGAGCGGAAGAGGATTGATCGACCTGAGGCTGACCTGGCCCCTGTGCATCCTTGACCAGATCGTTATCGGCGGTGGTTTCCGGCTGTGCACCGGCATCAATATCCTGCGCGTTCGCCGTATCGCCATTGTCGCTCCACCAGTCGGCCGACACCAGGGGAATATGAGCCGTCAGCCCGGCAAGCAAGGGGATTAAAACAAGTCTGTTCATGATGTCGCTGCGTCATTTTGATTGAAGAAACGGGACCCACGTTATCGCTCTTCGCCCAACCCGACAAGCACCCGTTGAGTTCTGAAGCACCCGTTTTAATACCTTCGGAAAATCCGGTGTGTTGCACTATCATGCAAGACATGGCCGGACCGCACGTCGGTGCCGGTGACTTTACCCAAGGTTTCCCTACCAAATTCCCATGACACGCCCAATCGACGACCTGATCAAGCCGGATGAGGTTGAAATCACCGCGATCCGCAGTTCCGGCCCCGGCGGCCAGAATGTGAACAAAGTCTCCACGGCTATTCATCTGCGCTTCAGCATCCGCACCTCGTCACTCCCAGAGTTCTACAAGACAGCCCTCCTGAACCTCAAGGATCGGCACGTCACGCAAGAGGGCGCGATTATCATCAAGGCCCAGCGCAGTCGCAGCCAGGAACAGAACCGGGAAGACGCACTGCATCGCCTGGCGGTGCTGATTCGCAGCGTCGCCAAACCCCGCAAGGTCCGCAAAGCCACTCGACCCACACTTGCTTCCCGAGAAAAGCGGCTAGAAGCCAAGAAGAAACGCAGTAGCACCAAACAATTGCGCACCGATATTGCCGATTAAGCAGCAAAAGGCTATTTTCCAGCCCCGAGATGATCAGGCTCCAAATCGCCGATCAGCCCAAGATAACCGCAGAACAGGAGAATTCTCATGGCCATCCGTCGCAGAGGCGGCCTCAACCATAGCAAGCTCGATCAGGTCGTCGCCAACGCCCGCCGCGAGAAAGAAGACCGTGAAAAAGGCTACCGCGAACGCGCCCTCAAGCTTTACCCCTGGGTTTGCGGTCGGTGTACCCGTGAATTCACCTTGCAGAACCTGCACGAACTCACCGTCCACCATCGTAACCACAATCACGACGACAACCCGCTGGATGGCAGCAACTGGGAACTGCTATGTCTCTTCTGTCACGACGACGAGCATTCCCGCTACAACAACGCCGACCTCTATGGCAAGGGTGCATCTACAGCGGCGACGGTCATTACACACAAGGCCTTTGCCGGGCTGGAGTTGCTTCTGAAAAAAGATGGGAATGACCCAGCATAGCCTTATCATGAAATCCAGCGTGCAAGAGAGGCTCGCGCCCATCACGCCCGCTCTGATTTTTGGGCATTTGAAATTAAATCGTTGGAATGAGGGCTTTATGCAGCAAAAAGACGACTGCCAGAGAAGTGGCCGACACTTTGCAAGGCTTACGGTGAGCACACTGCTCCTTGCGGGAGCGTTAACCCTGCAACCTGCCCATGCCGGGTGCAGCACCAAAAGTCTTAAAGGGCTGTATGGGCTGACAACGCAAGGCATCAACGCCAACGGTATTTACCTGACGACATTGAGTGTTTTTGACTTTCAGCCTGGCAATGGCCCTAATGGTCAGAATCAAGTGACTGAGGACTATTTTGTTGCCACGGCGAACAGACAGACCGGTGGAACCGCGTACGGAAACTATCAGGTTGACTCGTCCTGCCATTTCAATCTGAGTGTGATTGACCTCACAGGCGTTCGCTATGCTCTGGAGGGTGAAGTCAGCCCCAACCAGCACAAGGTTGTAGTCATGCAAACCAGCGACTCCAGGGAAGGCGTCGCTGTCGGCACCATGCAAGCTGTCGGCCGACGCTCATGCCAACCCGGCAATTTTCGGGGCGACTATACGTTTCTTTCGGATGGACGCATTCCTGATAATTCCGGGCAACCGGCTAGCTGGAGTGAATCCCTGGTCGGACGCTTTAGGGCAACTGGCTACGGTTTTGTGCAACCGGTCGAACTAACCAATACCAATGGCGTGATCTCAGAGGCACCCCCCGCTTATGCCACTGCCAATGTGAGACACAATTGCCTAGTGGATCTGGTCGACTCAAGCTTCATCGGCGTCTTGACCGGGCGCGACCAACAGATGCTCTATATGTCCCGATCCCTGGGCACAGTACGCCTGGGAAACGCTATAAAAATTTCAACAGGAGCCCGCCATGAGTCACGCTAAAACCTCATGCACTGCCGCTGTACTTTTTTTGGCCAGTCAAGCCGCAACAGCCATTGACTGCACCGAAGCCAGCCGGTTGACTGGGACATTTGGCTTGAAACTGGATGGGCGAACCGTCAACACCAATCAGCCCTATATTGCAGTCGGTTTGGCAAAACTAGGTCGGGGTAATTTCACGCTCGACTTGACCCGCAGCGAAGCCGGTATCATCACCCGCGAAACTTTGGCAGGCAATATCAAGGGTACAGGCTGCAACATAGAGCTGGAGGGAACAGGAAGTTCAGCAGGATTCAAACTGGCGGGCCAGACATCAGGTCGGGCCCAACCGATATTGCTCACTGAAATTCGATCCACCAGTCCTGTGGTAGCCAGTGGCCCCATGCAATCGGTAGGTATCAAGACCTGTAGCAATCTCAGCCTCAAGGGCAATTACATCTACTTGTCCCAAGGCTATGAGCGCAGCGTCAAACCCGATAACTCATGGTTAGCCATAGGCAAAACCGGTCGAGAAAGCTTTGACGGCAAAGGCTGTAGCGTTTACACCGAAACTGTCAAGACTGGCGCTACGGTCACCACTATAGGGCCCGAGTTACTGCCATATTCGGTTAATACGGACTGCAGTTTCGACCTGACAAAGGCTGGGCAGCGGGTGGTCTATGGCATCCTTTTGAATGGTGGCAGCAACATGGTTTACATGACGTTGGTTGACGGCGCGGTACGCGGGGGTGAATACAGTCGTGCGTCGGGATCACCAAAATTACCCGGCTGTGGCACAAAGTGAATAACCCCACGGCTGGCTGACCTCGAGCACCACTGTAATGCGCAACATCACCTTTCCGCAGTCCTCAACTGGTCAGTAAACGGATTTGCGGCGCCATAGCAATTGAGACGTTCTGGTCGAGTAACCCGTTGGTGTAAAACCAGAACCCGCCACCTACAAAAAACCGGGACAAGCAGAATCAAACCCCCTGAAGCATCTGCCTGGCCGATCCGACCACCCCCTAATCACAACGCCCCTGGTGTCTTTCTGAGAATGTCTGTTTCTCCTGAACACTTTATTTGGCTGGCCACTTCAGCGATCGCGATGGCCGCGCTGCTGATTTTGATCTGGCTTGTGGCCCGCCTTGGCTCACGCCTGGACCATCTACAAACCCGCTTTCAGTCACTTCAGGCTAACGATGAACGACTGGAGCGAGGGATGCGTGAGGAAATGGCAGATAACCGCCGCGAAGTGTCGGCATCGCTGGCGCAAAACCGTGACGAACTAAACCGGGCCATCGAACGATTGAGCCTGACGCTGAGTGGTCAGAGCGATCATTTAAGGCAACTGCTCGACGACAAACTCACCCAGACACAGCAGGATGCGCGAACCGGACGAGTAGATCAGGCAGAGAGTCTGAAAGGCTTTGGCGAACTCCTCAGCGGCCATTTGCATCAATTTATGCAACGCAATATGGAAGGCATGGATACACTGAGGCAAGCGATCGAAACGCGGCTAGCAGCCATTCAGACGGACAACAGCCAGAAACTGGAGCAGATGCGGCAAACCGTCGACGAGAAACTGCACAACACCCTGGAACAGCGACTGGGCGAGTCGTTCAAGCGTGTCAGCGAACAGCTGGAGCGGGTGCATGCCGGCCTCGGCGAAATGCAGACACTAGCCTCCGGGGTCGGTGACCTCAAGAAAGTACTCTCCAACGTGAAGGTGCGCGGCACCTGGGGCGAGGTGCAACTAGACAATCTGCTGGAGCAAATCCTCAGTGCCGGCCAGTATGAAAAGAACGTCGCCACTCGGCCCAACAGCACTGAGCGCGTCGAATTCGCCATCAAACTGCCCGGCCGTGACGAGGCCGGCAGCATAGTCTGGCTGCCCATCGATGCCAAGTTCCCCCTGGAGGATTACCAGAAACTGCTGGAAGCACAGGAACTGGGCGATCTCGCCGCCATGGAGGATGCCGGTCGGTCCATGGAAAACCGCGTACGGGCCGAAGCCAAGACCATTCGCGACAAATATATCGAGGTGCCGCACACCACTGATTTTGCCCTGCTGTTCCTGCCCATCGAGGGGTTGTATGCCGAGGTCATCCGCCGGCCGGGACTGTTCGATACTCTGCAACGCGACTACCGAGTCACCCTGACCGGACCGACCACGCTGACCGCCATCCTTAACAGTCTGCAGATGGGTTTTCGCACTCTGGCCATCGAGCAGCGCTCCAGCGATGTCTGGCAAGTACTGGGCGCCGTAAAGACAGAGTTCGGCAAATTCGGTGACATCTTGGCGAAAACCAAGAGGAAGCTGGATGAAGCCTCCCGAACCATCGAACAAGCCGAAGTCCGCACCCGCGCAATCGACCGCTCGCTGCGCAAGGTGGAATCCCTGCCTCCGGTGCAATCACGCGGGTTGCTCGAAGATTTCACCGAGGATGCCACCTTGCTAGTAGACCCGCCGGACATATCGCTCTAACGCAGGCACCTGCCAATACCGAAGCTAAATACCGCCCCCAAAAGGCGAATGGGTACATGGCCATCCTGACCATTGCCGGCCTGCTGTCCATCACTTTCTGATGGGCTTACTGGTCATCCATATTATGCTGCTAGAATTCTGCCCCTATCGCGTGGGTAACGCTCGCAAAGTCCCTGTGATGTCCTCGTCCACTTTCCCACGAAACACCCCGGAGATTCCCGAATGAGCGCAATGACCCTTGATGCTGGTTTCTGGCTCAGCTTGGGCCAAATCATGCTAGTCAATATTGTGCTTTCAGGGGACAACGCCGTGGTGATCGCTCTCGCTGCCCGATCGCTACCCGAGGCGCAACGCAAGCTGGCCGTGGTCTGGGGTTCCGTTGCGGCGATTGCCATGCGCGTCATCCTCACCATCATCGCCCTTGAAATGCTCAAGCTGCCCTACCTGAAGCTGATCGGGAGCGGCTTGCTTTTCTGGATCGCCCTGAAGCTGCTAACCCCGGAGGAATCCGAGGGTGACGGGATCAAAAATCAGAGTACGCTGGCCGGCGCGATTCGCACCATCCTCATCGCCGACCTGGTGATGAGTCTCGACAACGTACTGGCGGTGGCCGCCGCCGCCAAGGGCGACAATCTTCTTTTGATGCTGGGACTGGGCATCAGCATCCCGCTGGTGATTTTCGGCAGCACCGTCATCCTGCGTCTGATGGACCGCTTTCCGATCATCATCACCCTGGGTGCCGCGATTCTGGGGTATGTCGCCGGTGAAATGCTGGTGACAGAACCGGCCCTGGCCGACAACCCGCTGCTGCGCGGGGACGGATGGCTGTATCGCGCTTTGCCGCTCGCATCGGCCGCACTGGTCATCGTGCTTGGAAAATGGATTTTCGGCCGCAAGCCCGAAACCGACAAGCCCGAACTGATTGAACTGGCGCGGGAGGACGAACAGCCCCGGCGCGACCGCCGCTCACCCTAAGGAGTAAGGAACATGCTGAAATTACTGGTACCCGTGGATGGTTCCGAGAACTCGACGCGACTCGCCGATTACCTGGTGAAATGGTTGGAACGGCTGGCGGAGCCAGCCGAGATCCACCTGATCAACGTCCAGCCAGCCCTGCATGGCGAGATCGGCATGTTCATCAGCAAGGACAAGATTCGCGACTATCACCACGACGAAGGCATCAAGGCCCTGCAGGCCGTGCGGGACAGGCTGGAACAGGCAGACGTCAATTACACCTTCCACATCAGCGTGGGCGATGCAGCGGAAGTCATCGTTCAGTTCGCTAATGAACACCAGTGTGATCAGGTCGTCATGGGCACCCGCGGCATGAGCAAGTTCGCGTCCTTGTTGCTGGGCTCGGTCGCCTCAAAGGTCATTCAGCTAGCTGATATCCCGGTCATGCTGATCAAGTGATCGCTGGCAGAAGTGGTGGACTCTACTGATACCGCAAAGCCTCGATCGGTCTTAACTGAGCAGCCTTGCGGGCCGGATAGAACCCGAAAAAAATACCCACGGCCGCCGCGACACTGAACGACAGCAGGATCGACCACAAGGTCACGACCACCGGCATACCGACAAACTCCGCGACCATCCAGGCGCAGCCGATGCCCAGCCCCACGCCGATCAGGCTACCCGCCAAGGAAATGATCAGCGCCTCAACCAGAAACTGATACAGCACGTTGCGCCGCCGGGCGCCGATCGCCATGCGAATGCCGATTTCACGGGTGCGCTCGGTCACGGACACCAGCATGATGTTCATGATGCCGATACCGCCAACCAGCAGGGAAATGCCCGCGATGGCGCCGAGCATCATGGACATGGCCTTGGTCGCCGTCGCTGCGGTGGCCGCCAGAGCGGTCAGGTTGCGCACTGTGAAATCGTCATCTTGGCCCTCACGAACATGATGCCGCTGCCGCAAAAGCTCGTTGATCTGTTCCTCGGCTTTATCCATGACCTCCGCCGAGAGCGCCTTGGCCATCATGAAGCGCACCATGCCGGGAAACTGGTTGCCGAACAGCTGACGTTGCGCCGTGGTCAACGGCACCAGCGCGGTATCGTCCTGATCACGGCCATCCAGACTCTGCCCCTTGGCCGCCAGCACCCCAACCACCAGGAACGGACTGTTCTTGATCCGCACGGTTTTCCCGACGGGATCTTCGTTACCGAACAGATTACTGACCACCGTCTGCCCTAGCACCACCACCCGGGTAGCGGAGCGCACGTCGTTGTCGGTAAATCCGCTGCCGGCCACCGTCGGCCAGTCGCGTATATCGAAGATGGGCGGCGTGGTACCGGCGATCATCGTCGTCCAGTTGTTGGGCCCGTAAATCATCTGGGCATTGTTGGATGAAATCGGCGCGACAGCCGCGATGGACGGCAATTCCGCCAGCGCATCGGCATCGCTGGCGGTCAGCGTCGGTATCGTGCCGCCGCCCATGCGCACTCCCCCCGAGGTGGAGGCGCCAGACAGGACGATAAACAGATTGCTGCCCATGGACGCGATGGATTCCGTCACCATCGCCTGGGCACCTTGCCCCACGGCCAGCATCAACACCACGGCACCCACCCCGATAATCATGCCGAGCATGGTCAGCGCCGTCCGCAGGCGGTTGGCGCCCATGGCCTGCAGGGCTTCCTCGAAAGTATCACCCAGCGTCATGGTGGACGTTCTTGAGAATGCCGGCGATGCGACCATCTACGATGGACATGATCCGTTTGGCATGGCGGGCGACATCGGCTTCATGCGTGACCAGCACAATCGTCAGCCCCTGCCGGTTGAGTTCCTCAAACAGCGCGAGAATGTCCTCGCTGGTCTGGGTATCGAGGTTGCCGGTGGGTTCATCCGCCAGAATCAGCTTGGGCGAGTTGGCGAGGGCGCGGGCGATGGCCACCCGCTGTTGCTGGCCGCCGGATAATTGATTGGGCCGACTGTTGACCCGATCCCCCAGACCAACCCGCTGCAGAATCTGCTGGGCAATGGCCTCGCGCCGGGATCGCCTGACGCCGCCATACAGCAGCGGCAAGGCTACGTTGTCGAGAATGTTCTTCCTCGGCAGCAGGTTGAAGCCTTGAAACACAAAACCAATCAGCCGGTTGCGCAAGTCGGCCAGTTCATCCGCCCCCAGTCCCGCCGTGTCGGTGCCATTGAGCAGGTAGTGACCGAAACTCGGCACATCGAGGCACCCAAGAATATTCATCAGGGTCGACTTGCCAGAACCCGATGGCCCCATGATGGCGAGAAAATCACCCGCCTCGATCTTGAAATTGAGGCCATGCAGCACTTCAAAGGTCTCGCCATCGCCAAGCGCATAATCTTTTTTCAAGCTGCTGGCCTGAATGAGGGCCGCAGCTATCTCAGATGACATGCCGTGACACCAGGCTATCGACTCAACAAGCCGAGTTCATCATGAAGCCATAAAACCCAGATCAGTGCGAGATGCATCGAAATTGCCGATATTCGGGAAAAGGGCCGACAGATCCCCCGCGCCAAACCACCGCGCCAACTGCGCCCCGTATTCATCGACCGAGGTCGTGGGTATCCAGCGACCTTCAGAGTCTGCATCATCATCCCCACCGGGAATGAGGCTGGGGTAACGGCCATACAGGTCTCCCCCATTGACGGCACCCCCCACCAGCAAGTGATGGCTGCCCCACCCATGGTCGGAGCCGCCCCCTGCGGATGGTTTGAATGTGCGTCCAAAGTCGGAGAGGGTAAAGCTGGTCACCGCCTGCTCGACATCCAATTCCACCGTGGCGGCATGGAAGGCCGACAGCGCAGCATCCAGCGTCGCAAGCAGGCTGGCCTGGGTCGACAACTGGTTGGCATGGGTATCGAATCCACCCAGCGAGCAGTAAAAAATCTGCCGCCTTAACCCCAGAACATCGCGCAGGGCAATCATACGGGCGACCGTCTGCAACTGCTGGCCCAGGGAGCTGGTGGGGAACACCGTACTCAGGGCAGGCAGGGAATCCAGCGCCGAATTCAAGATGCTCAGGTTGTCGATCGCGGCTCCGGTGATACGATTCTTCGCTTGGATCAGGGCAATTCGGCCATCATCCAAGGATTCGATCTTGCGCAATGCCTCATACCGGGACTTTGAAGCCGCCGAGGTGCCAAAACCCCTGAGACTCGAAGACCCCGGAGCAATCACGCCAGCCGCCAGCCCCGTCGTGAACAGATTGACGCCCGACAGGGAAGCCAGCATGGGAAAGCTCGTTTCCCCATTGAACCGGGACCCATTGGCATCGGCCAGTCGTCCGCCCCAGCCACTGGGTCGAGCAACGGACCCGCCCGATCCCGCCTGCCACTGCAGCACCTGATCCAGATGTGAAAAGAGATTCGGGGGCCGTCCCTGGCCCGCGCGATACTGAACACGAGTCAGCGGTTGTTGCAGTGTGCCGACATTACAAAGCAGGCCAGCCCGTCCCGAGTCGTAGAGACCCTTGAGTCCCTTCAGGCTCGGGTGCAGGCCGAAGTTGCGCCCACCCTGACTGGCCGACATGATCGGCAACCAGCTATCTCGCAAAATATTGATGCCGGAACTACTCCCGCGAACGGCCTCATATTGGCTGTAACCCTCGTCGTCCAGTGGAATCAGAAGGTTGTTACCATCGTTGCCGCCATTTAGAAAGAAGCAGACCAGCGCCTTGTAGTCTGGGGGAGGGGTCTGGGCATATCCGGCTCGACTCAATGCACTGAGCAGCGCCGATCCGGTCAATGCGGCTCCCGTCCGTTGTATGAAATGTCTGCGTGTCAGCATGGCACTACCTCTGTATTTGATAGGCTGCCGAAGTGGCAACCAGATAGAGTGCGGTTTTGGCGCGGTCCTTGGCATTGCTGCACTCGGTCTGACCGGTCTTCATGGAACACGTCAGGCTGCCGGCAATGATTGATTTCATGGCAGCCGGCATCGAGCCGTGCAGCAGATTGGCGTTGAGGTATTCCAGCAGGGGACCGGAATCTTTCTGTGCCCCTAAGGGCTCCAGCCGCGCCCAGCTGATTTCCGTTCCCGTTGCCGGAGCTGCTGAATTGATACGCGAGTAAACCAGCGTGTTAACCAGATTATGGCGTGATACCGTCGCGGAACTCGATTCGATACCAAACTCAGGACCCTGCAGGGTAATGCCAGGAACCTGGTAGGGGCGCGGGTAATAACTGAAGACCGAAGGCGCATAGAAAATATCCTGTCCCATGGCCTTGGTCTGATTGGCCAGAATGCCATCACTGCTTGCCTCCAATCCGCGTAACAAGCCGGTCAGAAACAGGACCGGCTCACGCAACCGGCCATAGCTGACTGGCTTGGCCCCAGCGCCGCGCGCCTCGGAGTCGAGCAATACGGCTCTTACCGTCGCGAACAAATCTCCCCGAACCCCAGACCCGTTGTTATTGAAGACACGGGCCACGCGAGCAACATAGGCCCGACTCGGATTACTGGTGACGAGGGACTGGATCAGTTGGGTGCCGATAAATGGCCCGACGTTGGGGTGATTGAAAATATTATCGAGTGCCTGACTCAGGTCAGTTTCGGCCGTCTGACCGGCACTGAGCCATTCAAATGGGGCCCCCGGGTAACTGAGCAGGTGCTTGGCAAGTTTGTCGTGATTGATATCGACACCCTTGGTTCGATAAACCTCCATCGGCTGAAGATAATTGGCCGGGTTACGTGCCTTGGGGGTTGCTCCTGTCTGGGTGGCATACGTCCACCCGGTAAAGGCATGGGCAAAGCCTTCTACTGCCGCCTGATCATAAGCCGGAACCGGCATGCCATCCGCACCCAGCTGAGGGGTCCCGTCCACATTCAGCCGATAGAGACCGATCGAAAAAAGCTGCAGCAGCTCGCGCGCATAGTTCTCATTTGGTTGAATTTTCCCATCAGCACTCGGTTTATTGTTGTTGACCATATCGAGGTAATCTCCCATGGCCGCATTCATCGTGATTCTGTCGAGCAAATCACGGAAATTACCCAAGGCACCATCAACCAGGATGTTGAGGTAGGGGACCATGCTGCTGGGCTGACGAATTTGGAGCCCTGAAACCACAAATATCTGACTCAAGGTATACGCCACCCGCTGCCGCAACTGGTCAGGCGCATACAGGGCATTATTGAAGAACTGGACCTGAAGCGGGTACATGGTGTAATTGTCCCGCTTGCACTGTGCCGCATCCGGTTCCGACGCGGGACAGCCCAGGTTCTGATTGGCAGGGAAGGCAGGAAGATCCGCAAACCGGGTTGCGGGGACTTGATGCTGTGCCGTCAACCATACGGCTGGGTCACTGCTTGGCCAGGCATCGATCAGGCTTGGCGTGGGACCGAAGCTGGCCTGCTCGAGAAAACGAGTCCAATCGAGCTTGTTGGCTGCCATGACCTCGCTACAAGGCAATATCGACAAGAAACAAAGTAGCCAGCCGGCTGTTTGTCCGGACCTTTTCATAATCTCCTCCACTGCTTTAACCACCCGGGTGACTCAAGTACACCCACTCACATGACAATGGTCAGGATCACGGCGACCAACCGAATGATGGAACATTCTATGGGTGCAGGCATGGATCTGCCCAATTCAGAAAAAATATATTTGACTTCAGAAATTCCAATAACGCCCAAAACCATCAAGGACGAAAAAAGGATCAGAACATCCTCACCTTGAACTTTCCGCCGCCTTCAGACTTTTTTGATTCCTGATCAGGATGCTTGCTCTCGATCACCATGGCATCCCCCGGTTCCAGTTGTCCCGACAAGGCCTCGATAAATTTGTTGTCACTCAAGCCGGCTGTGAATTGCACTGGCTCGGCCTGACCCTGCCTTAATCGGTAAACGGTCTTTTGATCTCTGCCGACCGAGTCCGAGTCGGAGTGGCCCGGGGCCATGGCACTCTTCCCATCCGGTTTGAAACGCAACGCGCTCAAGGGAACACGCAGCACATTTTCACGCTTGGCCACTGCGATATTCACAAAGGCCGTCATGCCGGGCAGCAGGGTTTCATCCGGGTTGGTGACATCAATCACCACGTTATAGGTCACGACATTCTGCAAAACCTGGGAATTGAGTCGGATTTGCCGCACACGCCCACGATATTCGTGCCCGGGGAAGGCGTCGACGGTAAACGTGCCGATCTGGCCGACCTTGATGCCGCCGACGTCCGCCTCGGCTACCGTCGTGTCGATTTGCATGCGTTGGAGATTTTCGGCGATGGTAAACAGGACCGGTGTCTGGAAGGTCGCGGCCACCGTCTGGCCGACATCGACATTGCGCGAGACGACAATGCCGGACACTGGGGACTTGATGACGCTGTAGTGGAGATTGGTCTGATCGCGTCGCACCACGGCCTGGGCCGCAGCAACCTGGGCCTGGGCACCGGAGACGGCCTGCTCGGCCTGATCCCAGTCGGCGCGGGCCACATAACCCTTCTCGAACAGAGCTCGAGTTCGACCCGCATTGGCCTCCGCCAGCTTCAGACTCGCCTGCACATTGGCAAGATTGGCCGTGCTCTGATCCAGTGCGGCCCTGAACAGTGCGGGGTCCAGTTCAGCGAGCACCTGCCCCGACTTCACCCGACCATTGAAGTCGGCATACAGCTTTTGCAACGTACCGGATACCTGGGTGCCGACATTGACCAGCACCACCGGGTTGAGCGTGCCATTCGCAGAGACGGTCTTGATGATGTCACCACGGTCGAGGGTGATCGTGACGTACTCATCTCTGGATGAGGCTTGCTGGCTTTGCCAGTAGCTCCAGCCACCCCAGCCGATCCCCCCCAGCATCAATACTAAAAGCACGCTTCGAATCATCAGCCGTTACATCTGCAGTGAGAGGAGGAGATCTATTTTCAATTCGTGATGCGCCGCTCGCCGGGACCATCTACCGCCGCGACATCGTCCATGTCTAGCCGACCCAGGGCCTGAGCCAGCTGCGCCTTGCCGATGCGCCAGTTGTAATGCGCTTGCACGAACTGGTAACGGGCATTGGCCAGATTGGCTTCGGCATTCATCAATTCCACGATGTTGCCGACGCCTTCCTCATAACGGCCCAGCGCGACCTTTTCGGCCTGGACGGCGCTATCCAGTAGCTCCTGGGTGTTCTGGAGATTCTCCCGGGTGGCCGCCAGGGTGTAGTACGCTCGCCAGACTTCCTGGGCGATCGACTGCTCCAGTTTATCCCGGTTCGCCGCCTGCATTTCCACCTGCTCTTCCGCGCTCTTGATCTGGTAGGTGTTGTTGAAGCCGGTAAAAATCGGGACCGCCACCTGTACACCAATCGCCCAACTGGAAATATTCGAAACGCCCAAGGTTTCGAGGTAGGTGTAGTTGCCGACCAACGACAGTGTTGGCATGCTGCCGGAACGCGCCTGCAGGATGCCGGCTTCGGTCGCCTTGACCTGAGCTTCCGCGGCCGCCAGGTCGGGGCGCGATGTTTTGGCCAGATCGATGAGTGCCTGCACATCCTTTTCCCGATCCACGTTAGGGCCGGTGAGACTGGGCGGCTCGAACTGCAGTGAAGACTGGGGTTTCAGCCCCATCACTGCCGCCAGGGGACCGAGCGAGGATTGGGCATTGCCCGCCGCCGTTCGGCGATTGACCTTGGCCTGCGCATGGGTCGTTTGTGCCTGGAGCTTGTCGCTCAGCGCCGCCGAACCGATTTCGTAGCGATAAGCCGCCGCATCGAACGCCTTTTGGGTGGATTTCTCGGTCGCTTCGGCCGCTTGCAGTGAGGCATGGGCAGCAAACATTTGGTAGTAGGCCTGAATGGCAGCAAACAGCACCGACTGCAGCGTGGCGGCATGGGTCCAGTTGGCGGCTTCCAACGCCTGCCGGGCCGCCTCCACCCGCGCTGCCCGGCCACCGAAATCGAGTAGCAGGTAGTTAAGACTGAGCGTCGGAGCCACCCGGGTGTTTTCGGTACGAAGATCACCACCGCCCGGGATAGGCACGCCATTGCTGATACCGCCGCCCGCCGTGTTCTGGCTACGCGATATCGGCATCGAGAAATTGAAGGACGGCAGATAAGACGATTCGGCCATGCCGACTTGCGACGCCTGCTGGCGGGCCGCCGCCCACGCCTGACGAGTGTCTGGATTGTGGCAAAGCGCCTGTTCGATGACATCGATCAGGCTCCATTTCTCCGGCTTGCGGTTCAGAATCTGACAGGGATCGTGCCCGGCCTGAGTGGCGGCCCGACCGGGCGTCTTTGACACGCTGCCATGCGTATTCAAGGGGTCATCGGGATATTGCACCCAGTCCTTGGCGACTGCGCTCACACTGGTCAAAAGCAGAACCAGCAAGGCGCCGCAGTGAACCCAACCACCAACCCACCCATCACGCAGGTATCGAACCCCGGCGGGCCCTGCGTGACTTGGGCATTCTCTCGGCAATCGGTGATTAAAAGGCATTCAATCGGCGAAACAAGGGCTCTGAAAGGCAGGGTATAGTGTGCCACAGGAAGAAAAAGTCGGACCTCGACCGAAGAAGCCCGGGACGCCGTCGCGGCGCGCGGTGACTCAGCGGGTTTTATTTTGGGCGAAGGATTTTTATCTGGAAGGGGGAGAACACTAATGACGCCGGAAGCGAAGGCACGCCAGCTGATAGACCGGAAGCTGGAGCAAGCCGGCTGGGTCATTCAAGACATGACGCAGCTCAACCTGTCGGCGGCTGTCGCCATTGCCGTGCGTGAGTTTCCCACCGACTCCGGCCCGGCGGATTACGTGCTGTTCGTCAACCGAAATGCTGTGGGTGTCATCGAAGCCAAGAAAGACAGCGCGGGTGAAAACCTCACCGTCACCGAAAACCAAACCGAGCGCTACGCCAACGCCACGCTCAAATGGCGCAAGGACAACACGCCGCTGCGCTTCCTGTTCGAGGCCACCGGCCAGATCATCCGCTTCACCGACAACGCCGACCCGGTGCCGCGTTCGCGCGAAATCTTCCACTTTTTCAAGCCGGAAACGCTGGCGGCGTGGTGGGCGCAAACAGAAACTCTGCGTCGCCGTCTGGCCGAGCAGATGCCTGCCTTGCCTGAACGCAATCTGCGCGCCTGCCAGATCAGCGCCGTCACCGGGCTGGAGAAGTCGCTGGCGCTAAACAGACCCCGCGCCCTCGTGCACATGGCCACCGGCGCCGGCAAGACCTTCACCGCCATCACCTCGGTTTACCGCCTGCTCAAATTTGGCGGAGCTAAGCGAATTCTTTTCCTGGTCGATACCCGCAACCTTGGCAGACAGGCGCATCAGGAGTTCATGGCCTATACGCCACCGGACGATGGCCGCAAATTCACCGAGCTGTACAACGTGCAGCGTCTGGTATCGCCCAACATCGATCCACATTCGCAGGTATGCATCAGCACCATCCAGCGCATGTACGCCATCCTGAGCGGCGAGCCGATCGACGAATCGGCCGAAGACATCTCGCTCAACGAAGTACAGCAAACCGCCCGGCAGGAGAAGTTCGTTCGCTACAACCCGGCCGTTCCGGTGGAAACCTTCGACTTCATCATCATCGATGAATGCCACCGCAGCATCTACAACCTGTGGAAGCAGGTGCTCGATTACTTCGATGCCAGCCTGATCGGCCTAACGGCCACGCCGGACAAACGCACCTTCGGCTTTTTCAACGAAAACATCGTCGCCGAATACACCTACGAACAGTCCGTAGCGGATGGCGTCAACGTCGGCTACGACGTGTACGAGATCGAAACCGAGATCACCCAGAAAGGGGCTGAGCTGAAGGCCAAAGAATGGGTAGATCACCGCGATCGCCAGACCCGCAAGAAGCGCTGGGGTGAAACCGAGGAAGATACCGCCTACACCGGCAAGGAGCTGGACCGCTCGGTGGTCAACATCAGCCAGATCCGCAAAGTAATCCAGGCCATGAAAACCGCCGTGGAAACGCAGATTTTCCCGGCGCGTAAGGAGACGCCGAAGACCCTCATCTTCGCCAAGACCGACAGCCACGCCGACGACATCATCAACATCCTGCGCGAGGTCTTCGGTCAGGGCAATGCCTTTTGCAAGAAGGTGACCTACCGCGCCGAGGAAGACGCCGACAGCATTCTTTCTAGCTTTCGCAACGACTACCACCCGCGCATTGCTGTCACCGTGGACATGATCGCCACCGGCACCGATGTCAAACCGCTGGAAGTACTGCTCTTCATGCGTGACGTGCGCAGCAAGGGCTATTACGAGCAGATGAAAGGTCGCGGTGTACGCAGCCTGGATGGCGACAGCCTCAAGCGCGTTAGCAACTCTGCCGAAGGCGCCAAAACCCGCTTTGTGCTGATCGATGCCGTGGGCGTGGAGAAAAGCCTCAAGACCGAAAGCCGCCCGCTGGAGAAGAAACCCGGCGTGGCTCTGAAAGACCTGCTGCAAGGCGTGGCGATGGGCAGCCGCGACGACGACACCGTGCTCTCACTCGCAAACCGCTTGGTGCGCCTAGCCAAGCAACTGGACGACAAGGCCCAGGCGCGCATCGAGAAAATCTCCGGCGGCATTCCAGTGGGGGAATTGGGCAAAGGCCTGATTGCTGCGCTGGACCCCGATGCCATCGTCCAGGTCGCCTTGGCCACAAGCCAAGGCCCAAGGTATTACGCGCTCTGAGGATACCCTGCTGCCCGAAGAAATCGAAGCCGCCCGCGCCGAACGCGTGGCCGCTGCCTGCGCGCCCTTTGATAAACCGGAACTGCGCGATGAATTAGAGGCCGCTCGCCGCGAGCGAGAGCAGCTCATCGACCACATCAACCTCGATCAGGTCACCTTCAGCGGTTTTAGTGAGCAGGCCGAAACGCAGGCCAAGGCCGTGATTCAGACCTTTGCCGATTACATTAAACAGCACAAGGATGAAATTGCCGCCCTCGGGTTTTTCTACCAGCAGCCCTACCAGCGCCGCGCACTCACCTTCGACATGCTCGAAGACCTGCACATGCACCTGAGCAAGCCGCCATTGATGCTCACCACAGAGCGGCTTTGGAGCGCCTATTCCCGTGTTCAGAGCGCTGCCGTGAAAGGCGCAGACCGTAAACGCCAGCTCACCGATCTGGTCTCACTGCTGCGCTTTGCCTTGGGGCTGGACACGGAGCTCAAACCCTTTGCCGACGAGGTGGACAAACGCTTCCAAGTTTGGATCTTCCGTCACAACGCCCAGCGCGGCACCGCCTTTACGCCCGAGCAGACCGAGTGGCTGCGCGTGATGAAGGACCACATTGCCAGCAGTTGCAGCATCAGCCGCGACGATTTTGACTACGCCGAACTGGCCGACAAGGGCGGTTTGCAGAGGGCGTGGAACTTGTTTGGCAAGGAACTGGACACCTTGATGAATGAAATGAATGTGGAGTTGGTGGCGTGACGGAGAATCAAGATTTGCGACCCGGATGGATTGAACTGGAGTTCGGGGATTTGTTCTCGCAGCCGGGTAACGACATCGTTGATGGCCCATTTGGTTCGAACCTTAAGGCAAGTGAGTATGCCTCTGCGGGCATCCCAATTGCGCGACTGCAAAATATTGATCGGAATCGGTTCGTCGCAAAGAACATTCAGTATGTGACCGACGAAAAAGCTGAGGAGTTGGCACGGCATACGTTTGTACCTGGCGACATCCTCATCACGAAGCTAGGCGATCCACTTGGAAAAGCGTGCCTTGCTCCGAGCAGTATTCCGCGAGGCGTCTTGGTTGCGGACGTCGTTCGCGCTCGACTGACGCATCCGTGGGTCAATCGTCATTTCCTCTCTTATCAGATCAACGCCGACAACATAGTTGAACAATTCAAGGACCAAACCAAAGGCACGACACGACCTCGCGTTAATCTCACGAAGATACGTACTCTCAAAGCGCGACTTTGCCCCCTGCCAGAACAAACCCGCATCGTCGCCAAACTCGAAGAACTGCTGTCCGACCTCGATGCCGGTGTGGCCGAACTCAAGGCCGCGCAGAAAAAGCTGGGGCAATACCGCCAATCGCTGCTGAAAGCCGCAGTGGAAGGCGCGCTTACCGCTGAGTGGCGGGCGAAAAACACGCCATCGGAAACCGGCGCGCAATTGCTGGAGCGCATCCTGCTGGAGCGTCGCGCCCGCTGGGAAGCCAAACAATTCGCCAAATTCAAAGAACAAGGCAAAACCCCGCCCAAGGACTGGCAGAAAAAATACCCCGAGCCGGTGCAACTGGACACCACTGATTTGCCGGAACTGCCGGAGGGGTGGGTTTGGGCGAGTGTTGATCAGTTGTCAGAGTCTGTTCGTAATGGCCTATCCAAAACACCAAATACTGACGGACGAGGATTTCCAATCTTTAAGATCAATGCAGTGCGTCCGATGACGGTGAGTTTCGCTGCGATCAAACACATAGAGCTTTGCGAGACCGAGGCTGCAGATTACTGGGTCGAGGTTGGCGATGTACTGGCTACCCGATACAACGGAAGTGTTGATTTGCTCGGCGTCTTTGGCATGGTCAAGGCTGTGCCACAGCGCACGCTTCATCCTGACAAGCTTATTCGCATGAAACCTATGCTTGGAGTGCGGCTGGGTGCATGGATGGAGGTATGCGGCAACGTTGGCGTGTCGCGCTCTCACCTGGTTGCAAGGGTGAAAACCACAGCAGGTCAAACAGGGATTTCTGGAGAAGATCTAAAGAAGACACCTATTCCGTTGCCTCCTTTCGCAGAGCAGGAGACCGCACTAACAGAACTAGAGGAGCGCTTGCAGGCCGGTAAATATCTTGAGGTGCCAACGGAGCTTGGCCTCAAACAATCCGCCGCCCAACGCAAAAACATCCTCAAAGCCGCTTTCGCCGGCCAACTTGTGCCGCAAGACCCCAACGACGAACCTGCCAGCGTGCTGCTGGATCGTATTCGTGCTGAACGGGTCCTACAAGAAGGGGTGAAGAAGCCACGCAGACGCAAAACCAAGGAAAGCCTTCATGCGTGATGAACAGTATTGGTCCAGCTTAGCGCATGAACTGCGTGTCCTGCCCCGCGAAACGGGCTGGCTGGAGTTCAAGCACAACAATGCGGAGCCTCAGGAGATCGGCGAGTACATCTCGGCGCTGGCCAACACCGCAGCACTGGAGGGCAAGGCTCATGCTTATCTGCTCTGGGGCGTAGATGACGCAACGCATCAGGCCATAGGCACAACTTTCGACCCTGCTAGCAAACGCATCGGTAATGAAGAACTGGAGAACTGGCTGCTACGCCAGTTGGCGCCCAAGATCGGCTTCCACTTTGTCCGTGTGGAACAGGAGGGGCAACCTTTGGTGCTCCTTGAGATCGATTGCGCTTACCGGCACCCCGTGCAGTTCGGGGGGGCTGAATACATCCGCATCGGTTCCTAATAAGAAGCGCCTGAAAGACTTTCAGGAAAAGGAGCGTGTGCTTTGGCGTGTGCTTGATGCAACCCCCTTTGAACGCTTGCCGGCCTTCGAAAAGTTGAGTGTCGATGAGGTACTGAAACGGCTGGATTACCCGAGCTACTTTGATTTGATCGACCGCTCCTTACCCGATGGCCTGGCGGCCATTCTGGACGCCCTGTCCGCTGACCGGCTGATCGAGCCCGCCGGCGGTGGTTACTGGAATGTGACGAATCTCGGCGCCATCCTGTTGGCCAAGCAGTTGTCGGATTTCGGGCGGCTCGATCGCAAGTCTGTGCGTGTGATTGTTTACAAGGGTAAAGGCCGCGTGGAGACCTTGCGGGAGCAGGTAGGCAACAAGGGCTATGCGGCTGGATTCGAGGGGCTGATCGGCTTTATCAACGGACTTCTTCCGGTCAATGAAGTAATCGGGCAATCGCTGCGCAAGGCGGTTCCGGTGTATCCGGAATTGGCGATTCGGGAGCTGGTCGCTAATGCATTAATTCATCAGGATTTCTCCATTACCGGCAGCGGTCCCATGGTGGAGATCTTTGATGACCGAATGGAGATCACCAACCCGGGCGTGCCTTTGGTGGAGACCGCCCGGATGCTGGATAGCCCCCCGCGGTCTCGCAACGAGGCTCTGGCTTCGCTGATGCGGCGCATGGGTATCTGTGAAGAGCGTGGAAGCGGCGTGGATAAGGTGGTATCTCAGGCAGAGTTTTACCAATTGCCAGCACCGGCGTTCGAGATAGTGGGAGATTCCACCCGCAGCACCTTGTTCGCCCCTCGTCCCCTGACGCAGATGGATCAAGCGGATCGCGTTCGTGCGGTGTATCTGCATGCCTGCTTGCGCTATGTGCAGCGGGAATTCATGACCAATAGCTCTCTGCGGGAACGCTTCGGCATCGATACGAAGAACAGCGCCACCGCCTCCCGCCTCATCAAGGAGGCTTTGGCTGCGGGGGTAGTTCGTCTACGTGATCCCGATGCGCCGCCCAAGCTAAGGCGCTATGTACCGGAATGGGCCTGATTTACTTGACGGGTACTTGACGGGACTTTTGATACCTACAGCGTAAGAAAATAAACACAATAAAAAACAATGTCCTGTGAAAAGAACGCTACTTGATGGGTATTTGATACCTGCCGCAATGGAACGCTAAACGATGAACACCTCCTCCCTCGTCCAGAAGGTCTGGAACTTCTGCCACACCCTGCGCGACGACGGCGTGGGCTATGGCGACTACCTGGAACAGCTGACCTACCTGCTGTTCCTGAAGCTGGCGCATGAATACGCGCAGGAGCCGTACAAGCGTGACACGCACATCCCCAAGGGCCATGACTGGGCCAGCCTGACCTCCAAGGTCGGCGAGCCGCTGGAGTCGCATTACCTGGCCACGCTGCACAGGCTGGGGCAGGAGCCGGGGATGTTGGGCGCCATCTTCTTCAAGGCGCAGAACAAGATCCAGGACCCGGCCAAGCTCTCGCGGCTCGTGCAGCTGATCGACGCGGAGAGTTGGATCAGCCTGGATGCCGACACCAAGGGCGATCTGTACGAAGGCCTGCTGCAGAAGAACGCCGAAGACACCAGGAGCGGCGCGGGCCAGTATTTCACGCCGCGCGCGCTGATCGAGGCGATGGTGGCCTGCGTCCGGCCCGAGCCGATGAAGACCATTGCCGACCCGGCTTGCGGCACGGGCGGCTTCTTCCTGGGCGCCTACAACTGGCTGACCCGCCCCGGCGCCAAGCTGGACAGGCGCCAGAAAGAGTTCTTGCGCGACAAGACCTTTCACGGCAACGAGATCGTGCCGAACACCCGCCGCATGTGCCTGATGAACCTGTTCCTGCACAACATCGGCGAGCTGGACGGGGAGCCTTCGGTCGAGCGCTCCGATGCCTTGATCACCGAGCCCCGCGCCAAGGTGGACTACGTGCTGGCCAACCCGCCCTTCGGCAAGAAGAGCAGCATGACGATCACCAACGAGGAGGGTGAGGAAGACCGGGAGGCGCTGACCTACGAGCGGCAGGACTTCTGGGAAACCACGTCCAACAAGCAGCTCAACTTTCTGCAGCACATCGTCAGCCTATTGAAGGTGGACGGCAAGGCGGCGGTGGTGTTGCCGGACAACGTGCTGTTTGAAGGCGGCGCCGGCGAGAAGATCCGCCGCAAGCTGCTGGAGAACTGCGACGTGCACACCGTGCTGCGGCTGCCGACGGGCATCTTCTACGCACAGGGCGTGAAGGCGAACGTGGTCTTCTTCGACGCCAGGCCCAAGGACGGGCAGATCCACACCAAGGGACTTTGGTTCTACGATTTGCGTACGAACAAGCACTTCACGCTGAAGACGCGCACGCTCAAGTTGGATGACCTGCAGGATTTCATCACCTGCTACAACCCGGAAAATCGTCACGAACGCATCGCCAGCGAACGCTTCAGGTTCTTCAGCTACGACGACCTGATGGCTCGTGACAAGGCCAGCCTGGACATCTTCTGGCTGAAGGACGACAGCCTCGACAATCTCGATGACTTGCCGCCGCCGGATGTGCTGCAGCAGGAGATCATCGAGCACCTGGAAGCCGCCTTGGCCTCATTCCGTGATGTCGCTGTCGGCTTGCGGGTCCAGTGAGTCAGGGCGCTGGAAATCCGGCCCGCTTCGCCTACTGAAGAGTTACCGGGCCGGCCGTTGGCGTCTGGGAGATGCTAAGCGAGGCTCCCTCATGGAGTCCGTCCTCGGTTTCCGCATGCACTCGCAGCAGACAGGGACCATTGATCTGAAAGGGGGCAAACTCCACGAGAAACTGAACGACCTGCACCCTGTCGCTGCTGCCCGCAGACTCATAAATCGGCACATTGCGGAGCATGGCCGCCAAATCAGCTTCTTGTGCCATGACTTCCTGAATGAGATTGGTCCCCTGATATACCCGAAGTCTGACCGAGCGTGGCGGTGCTTTGAGCGAGGAGATCAGTCGAGCTACAAGACAAAGCCGAGGCAGCGTCGCCGGCCATTGAGACACAAAAAGCGAGTCGGAATACATCCCGACCAATGTCAGCTTGCCCGATGTTTCATGGCGGATGTCATCACAGAAGATTGTCTGGAGATGTCGCTGCATGGTCGGAATAAATTTGCGCTGCTGTGGATTTCTCGTGGCGGTGATGCCAACAGGACAGGATGCAGCCGGATGCTGACTCTTCGGGGGTGCGGTCTTTTCGGCCGGTTGCTCTACTGTGCGGTCACACCGGACTGCTGGCGAGCTAGAAGAAAGGCGCGAAGGTCGCGCACGACGAAGGTGCGCTTTGCCTTGACCACCTTGCTCTTCAGGCCATAGGCTTTGCGATTGGCAAGGTACTCAAGTGTCAGCGGCTCTAAGCCAAGAAGCGGGGCGGCGTCCTGCAGAGTTAGCACTTGATCGTCGGCAAGATGGTCGAGCCGGTCAGGCATAGCGTTTAACGGCCACAAAAAGTGGCGAAGAGTGACATGTTAAAAACAATGAAAACCCGGACAGGGCAAAGTCATTAATCATCTGGAGCCGGCGAAAGGATTCGAACCCTCGACCAACTGATTACAAATCAGTCGCTCTACCAACTGAGCTACGCCGGCTAAACTTGGGAGCCGGACCTTGAACAGGCCTAGCCTTCGATGGCACATTCTAACGTCTGGGAGGTCCGATGTGAATGTTAAATTACTCAAACGACTAAGGATGATCTCATTGAAGCCTGACGGATTGCAGTTTGCTGGTTATACCCATGCAGTGCATGGGACCCGCTTAACCTTGCCACAATGACATTTCCCCACCCGACGAACAGGATAAAAATGGACAAACCCCTCATTACCGCTGCGGTCATCATTGGCTTGGGCGTTCTTATTTACTTCGGCCTTGACACCTGGCAAGACTCAGTGACCATCTATGCATCCACCTGCGAGACAAGCTCCGGGCGGGAACTGCCCAAGCCGGTCTGCAAATGGATCGTGAACTACCGTTACGAAAAAGATGACTGAAATTGCAACTTCATCAAGCCATCCAAGCCAGCGCAAATTGACAAAGCCATTACAACAAGGCAACTTGCCGCCGTGACGGTTTTCCCGCCAAGTTGGCGATGATCCACCCCAGCGGTTTGGCCGACTCAAACACGAATAACAAGGGCTTAGGCCCCATAAAAACAACGATTGAGGAGAACCCCATGGCCCTGGTGACCTGCCCTTTCTGCGCTGCCCCAACGTCCGATCTGGCCAGCGTCTGCAGTCAATGCGGACAGCCCATAGAGGCCGCTCGCACCGCTCCGATCAAGACACTGAGCGGGAAACTCTCCCTGATTGGTGCATTGGTCCTCACCATCGCTATCATTGGCACAGTCCTCGGAACCTGGTGGGGTCCCGCAGCCTTGCTGCCGGGCATTGCGTTCTACATGATGGCCAAGTTTCTCTAACTCGAAAGCGCTCTACCGATACAGCAAGTAGGGTTGGCGGGCCGCCAGCCAGGCGGCCTCGTCAGCCTCAGCCAACGCATCGAGATCGGCGGGCACGGATTGAGGATCATCGACCCAGAGCCGCAGCAGATCACTGCCGTTGATCAGATCTATGGCCAACCGATCGAATTCGTACTCATAGCCGAAGTCACGCCACAGCGGGTAATCCGGCCATAGCTGACGGATGGATTTGAATGCCAGCGCCTGCAAACGCCACGGCTTGAACTGCTCGTGGTCGTAGACGGGATCGTCCACATGAATCTGCACACCCGCGCACAGGCTGCCGGCATGCTTGTGGAAGGTCGGCTCGAACCAGCAGGGGCGGAGGTGACAGCCCCTAAGCCACTCCGGAGCACGCTGCTGCATATCGACGATGACCTTTTCGGCGTCGATGTCGGGAGCGCCAAAAAGCTCCAATGGACGGGTCGTGCCCCGACCTTCCGAGAGAGTCGCCCCCTCCAGCATGACCGTCCCGGCATAGGCGCGCGCCATCCAGAGGTTAGGCGCGTTGGGGCTTGGATTGACCCAGCTCCGTTCGCCGAGCGGCCAGCCGTAACCGGGCGCCTGCTCGGGCTGCCAGCCTTCCATGGCGATGACCCGGTAATCGACATTCAGCTTCAGGGTATCGATGAACCATCGGCCCAATTCACCGAGAGTCAGACCGTGACGCATGGGCATGAGACCCGCCCCAACGAAGCTTTCCCACCCGTCCCGGAGCGTCATCCCCTCGACAGGCCGTCCTGCCGGATTGGGCCGGTCCAACACCCACACCGATTTGCCGTATTTCTCCGCCTCTTCAAGCACATAGCGGAGGGTGGTGATGAAGGTGTAGATGCGGCAGCCAAGATCCTGCAGATCGACGAGCAGCACATCGAAGCGATCCATCATCGCGGCAGTCGGCCGCCGCACCTCGCCATATAGGCTGAAAACCGGGATGCCCAGCGCCGGGTCATTGAAATCGGGTGACTCGACCATGTTGTCCTGCTTGTCGCCGCGCAGGCCGTGCTGGGGCCCGAAGGCCGCTGTCAACTGAATCTCTGCAAGGCTGGCTAGCGCATCCAGTGAATGCCGGAAATCCTCGCTCATCGATGCGGGATGCGCCAGCAGGGCGACGCGTCGACCGGCCAGCGGCTGGCGCAGTTCGGGGTTTTCGAGCAGGCGGTCGATGCCAAACTTCATGAGCTTCCTCGGAGGATAAAGAATAGGGGCTGGAGATGGTCCGTCATCAGACGGTCAAGAGTAGATCGAAGCCGTCGGCATCATGAAAGTCGGGTTTGCCGGAAGGATGGCGCAGTGCCCAGTAGCCATGCCTACCGTCAGCCCGTTCAACCACCGTGGCAATCGCCAGACGCAATGGTACCTGCAACGCAGGGTTCGATTGAATGAGGTCGGGTGACAGGATGACTTTCAGCTTAAGCCCATCGACTTCCGGCAAGACTTCCAGTCTCGGAGCCCGCGGTATTTCAGGCGATCGCATGCCGGATCGGTAATCATCGAATTCATAAACCGCCCAATCACAGGAGGGTGAGAAGTTGAATTCCCGATAGCCCCTTCCGCCGTCACCCGCTATGAACACCTCAAAACAAGTGTTGCGCCAGAGCTCATCGCGACGACAGGGGGTGGGATTGGGCGCCGGAATCCGCAGTTGATCCAGCTGGCCTTCCAGGTGGTATGACAGTGACAAGGCACCTTCTGGCGACAATCGGCATTGAACTCCAATGCGGTTGACCGCCAGACAGGGCGTTTCAGGATGGGGCTGCAGAGACAAACCAGGCATGGAAAACATTGTAACCCGCTCGCTGCCATCAGGCCGGACCCGGGACCTGGTCTTGCGACGCTTGTGCAAATCCGTCGGTTTTTTGGTGATCTGGCGCCGGAATGCGATAGCATGACCGTCCCCATTCTTCCCCATGCAATCCTTCGGAGGCACCCATCATGAGCAGCATCAGATCCTGGGCGGCACTGGCTGCGGGCACTCGCTTTGTGCCCTATGAGTATGACCCGGGCCCGCTGGGCGTGGATGAGGTTGAAATTGCCGTGGAGCATTGCGGTATCTGCCACTCGGATCTGTCCGTTCTGCAGAATGATTGGGGTATCAGTCGTTTCCCTTTTGTGCCGGGACATGAGGCCATTGGCAAGGTGGTCGCGGTCGGTGGACAGGTCCATCATTTGCGTGCCGGGCAGCGAGTCGGGGTGGGCTGGCATGCGGGCAGCTGCATGCAATGCCGAACCTGTGTTGGGGGCGATCAGCACCTTTGCTCCCGCGCCCAGGCCACTATTGTCGGCCACCATGGGGGTTTTGGAGAACGACTGCGCAGCCACTGGGCATGGGCGATCCCCATCCCGGAGAGTCTGAACCCGGGCGCCGTCGGCCCATTGCTCTGCGGCGGCATCACGGTGTTTTCCCCTCTGCTGCTTTACGGTATCCGCCCCACGGCACGGGTCGGTGTCGTTGGCATCGGTGGCCTGGGACATATGGCGTTGAAGTTTCTCAAGTCATGGGGGTGCGAGGTCACGGCTTTTACTTCCAGCGAAAGCAAGCGGGAGGAGGCTCGCCTGATGGGCGCTCACCATGTCGTCTCCAGTCGGGATTCCCGATCCATGCAGGGCATTTCCGGCTCGCTGGATTTGATTATTGTCACCGTCAACGTCACGCTGGACTGGCCCGCACTCATGGCCACGCTGGCCCCTAAGGGCCGACTGCATATGGTCGGGGCCGTGCTGGAGCCCATTCCGGTCAATGCCATGTCGTTGCTGCTTGGCCAACAGGAAGTATCCGGCTCGCCCACGGGTTCGCCTAGCGCCATCGGAATCATGCTGGATTTCGCCGCACGTCATCGCATCGAGCCTCAGGTAGAGCATTTCCCCATGAGCCAGGTGAATGAAGCCTTCGACCATCTTCGCGCTGGCAAAGCTCATTACCGTATCGTACTGGATGCCGATTTTGCCTGAGCCCTACCTTATCCCGTCGCAGACGAAGGAGACGGCCGAGTAACCATGACCGCCTGGACGCCTGACTGACTCACCATCAAGTAGCCCTCTGCTGGCCATGGCCAGCCGGTAACCGCGGGGGTATTCGATTTGGGCCGGTACAAGAATCGGTAATTGAAACTGAAGGATGACTATCCGTAAAAAAGCCCCAATCAAGGGGCTTTTTTAGTTTTCTGCTAGTTCCTTCATTGGAGAAGCTGTTTGTCCATCGCGTTAAGTGGATCTTGAGCGCCTCGACTTTTTAATCTTGACGGGCGCCAGCTCTGACTTGGTCTCGCCACCATTAGGCAGGTCAACCGTCGCCATAGCTGCTATGAGAATGAAAGTGATGATAAGAAATTCCATGATGTTTCCGGGTTGTTGTACACGCAAACATTATGACCTATAAATGTGAAAAATATCGATATTTGACCCCATTGTTTCCATTTTAATTACTTATGACCCGTTTGGGTTTCGCTGATGGTCTCTAGACCGACCTGCCAGCACTCAGTGTCGAGCGCCCGATGGAGTTCTGTATCGCGCACCCTTATTTCGCAGCAATTCCGATAGCTCACCTTCCGCGCAGCCTAAGATGCCTGGAGTGCTTTCAAAGCTCCACGCTGGTTTTACACCTTTCGTCACGGTGTCTGCTGAGGCAAAAAGCCCAAACTGATCAGCCGATAGGCACTCCTGCTTACGGTCATAAAAAAAGCCCCAATTGAGGAGCTTTTTTTGCCAAGCATAAAAACTACGTGCTCATTATGGTGTAGTCGTTGTTGTGCTGGATTTGTTGGTGTTGTCCTTCTCGCTGCTTGAAGAACTCTCCGATGCCTTCTTGGCCAAACGCGCTATTCCCATCGCCGGACAGCCCGCCAATGAGACAACGACAGGTATTGCCATCAACAATCCAACAATTTTCACGAACTTATTCATCAACTTGTCTCCTTATGATTAGCACAATGCAACGTAAAACGATTTGTCGTTCTGCTGACCTTAGCACGTTGTTCGCCTGAGTGTGCAAGGCAGTTGGGCGCTGGGAAAAGTGTGTAAGCGGTGTGTGACGGGTAAAAAAAGAGGCCACACTAGGTAGCCTCTTGTTTTTATTGGCTGGGGGACAAGGATTCGAACCTTGGTTGACGGAGTCAGAGTCCGTAGTCCTACCGCTAGACGATCCCCCAAATAATCCGGCAGAAGAAGGATTAGCGCTTCGAGTACTGAGGACGACGACGGGCGCCATGGAGGCCGACTTTCTTTCGCTCGACTTCACGGGCATCGCGGGTCACGTAACCGGCGCGACGCAGAGGCTGACGCAAGTTTTCATCAAACACGATGAGCGCACGAGTCAGTCCGTGACGGATGGCGCCGGCCTGACCGCTGGGGCCGCCACCGGCCACGGTCACAACCACGTCGATCTTCTCGCCCAGCGAAACCAGTTCCAACGGCTGACGAACGACCATCTGGTCCGTCTTGCGGCCAAAGTACTCTTCAACCGGCTTGTTGTTCACGAGAATACGACCACTGCCGGTCTTGGCGAAAACACGAGCGACCGCGCTTTTGCGACGACCCGTACCGTAATAATGCTGTTGTGCCATGGAGATATCCAGCTTGACTCGTTAGATTTCCAGCAGCTTGGGCTGCTGTGCCTGGTGTTGATGATCGGTGCCGGCGTAGACCTTGAGCTTGCGGAACATGGCGCGGCCCAGCGGATTCTTGGGCAGCATGCCCTGCACGGCGGTCTCAATGATACGCGACGGATGCGTCTGGCGGAGCTTGCCGAGAGCCACCGACTTCATGTTGCCTATATAACCGGTGTGCTTGTAATAAATCTTGTCTTTTTCCTTGTTGCCGGTGACGCGGACTTTCTCCGCGTTGACGACGATGATGTAGTCACCGGTATCGACATGAGGGGTGTATTCCGCCTTATGCTTGCCGCGTAGACGGCGTGCAATCTCGGTAGAAAGGCGTCCCAGCGTCTTTCCGTCGGCGTCGATGACATACCAGTCGCGTTTTACTTCGGCCGGCTTGGCGCTGAAGGTCTTCATTACTGCGCGCTCCAGAACAATAGCGTTGCGTGAAAAGCCGGGAATTTTAACGGAAAGACAGAGGCAAGACAAGCGGAAACCACATTTTCGAATGTTTCAGCACAAGCGCCCCGCAAAATTCAGGCAGGCAGGCGGACCGGGCTGGTGTCGGATTCCTCGACCAACTCCGGCACCAACTCACGGAGCTGAACCAGCAAGGCCGTCTCGTCGAATTGCTGACAGGCTTCCGCGAGGGCATCGGTCCGCCGAATCATCTCCTGCCGGTCATACCTTACGGAGCGGGCCAACATGAGCTTGTTGTGCGGGGTCGGCATTGGCTGCTCGTCATCCAAAAACAGCTCCTCTGTCAGCTTTTCTCCAGGTCGGAGGCCGACATACTCGATGCGGATCTCCTGTCCTGCGGGTTTGCCCGACAACCGAATCATCTGCTCGGCCAGGTAGCGGATTAGGATGGGTTGCCCCATATCAAGCACGAAAATCTCGCCGCCCTGGCCGACCGCGGCGGCTTGCATGATAAGCTGACAGGCCTCAGGGATGGTCATAAAGTAGCGAGTAACGTCGGGGTGAGTCACGGTAACGGGACCACCCGCCCGGATCTGCTCACGGAATAGAGGCACGACGCTGCCGGCCGAGTCCAGCACGTTACCGAAGCGAACGGTCATGAAACGGGGGCTGCCTGCAACGTTGAAGCTTTGCACCAGTTTTTCGGCCGCTCGTTTGGTCGCTCCCATCACATTGGTCGGTCTCACTGCCTTATCGGTCGAAATCAGGACGAACTGACGCACACCGGCCGCAATGGCCGCTTCCGCCACGATGCGGGTGCCGATCAAATTGTTGCGGATGGCCTGCCGCGCCTGCTGCTGCAGTAGAGGTACGTGCTTGTAGGCAGCCGCGTGAAAAATCACTTCGGGGCGCGCACCGTTAATCGCATGCCGAGTGGCGGTCTGATCGGTGACATCCCCCAGCAACACAGTCAGACGCAGAGCCGGAAAGGCATCGCGAAGAGCCTGCTCGATGCGGTAGAGATTGAATTCACACTGCTCATAAATGATCAGTTCCGCCGGCATGAAGCGGGCGATCTGCTTGCACAATTCGGAACCAATCGAACCGCCACCTCCGGTGACAAGTATTCGCGCGCCCTGGATGTGTGCCTTGACTCCTTCCCGATCCAATTGCACCGGGGTACGGCCCAGAAGATCCTCGATCGATACCTCACGTAGTTGCGCAAATTGCTGCTCAGAGAGCATCTCCTGGACTGAGGGCAGCGTCAGAAATGGAACACGGGTGCTTTCACAAATTTCGACAATGCGGCGCATATCAAGGTCAGTGGCAGAGGGAACGGCGATCAGGATGGCCTCGATACCCAGCTTATCGACCAGTTCGGGAATGTGCCGGCATTGGCCACGAACACGAACGCCATGAATTTCGCTGCCTTTTTTACCGGGATGATCATCCACCAGCGCTACAGGCACGTAGCGGTGATCTCTAACCCGCAACAGATCCCGCACCAACAATTCAGCCGCCCGCCCCGCGCCCACCACCAGGGCACGCTGACCGAAGCCCAAGGGAACACCTTTGTCCTTCCACATCCGATAAATCAGCCGCGGACCCGCCAGCAGCAGGCCCAGCAACATGACGTAGAGTGGCAGCACCGAACGAGGGACATTCTGCATGCGGCTGATGAAATACAAAGCTACCGAGATCAGCGTGATGCCGACCAGGACGGATTTGCCGATACGGATCAGATCCGGCACCGAGGCAAACCGCCACACGCCCCGGTACAGCCCAAAGTGCATGAACACCAGCACCTGAACGAAGATAACCACCGGCATGGCTGCAAACGCAGTGAGGATAAATTCATGAGGCGGCAACGCTAGGTTGAAACGCAGCCAATAGGCGCCTAACCAGGCGAGCACGACCATGATCAAATCATGCAGAAAAACTAAAACCCGCAGACGCAGCTTGTGAGAGAGCAAAACCATTAATCCTCAGTGTCTTCCGGCACCCAGCCTATAGGCTGTGAAACAAATAGGCAGCAGCGCGATCAGCAGCAACTCCAGCTCCCACTCGGCGTGCATTGTCGCCAGCCAAGCGAGAGGCAACAGCCACGCAAGATTGATCGCTAGCACCGAGAGCGTTACCTTGCGATGACTCCCCAAGCGGCGTGCGGCTTGCTGATAGGCGTGACAACAATGAGCCTCATACCAACGCTCACCCCGCCGAATGCGAATCAGCAGAGTCAGGGTCGCGTCAACCATGAAAACGGCGCCCAAAATAATCCAGACCGCCAGACTTAGCGATTGCTCCCGGGCCGACCAGAGCGCCAGCAAAGCCAGCAAAAAGCCTAAAACGCCACTCCCGACATCGCCCATGAAGATTTTTGCCGGTGGCCAGTTCCAAACCAGAAAACCACACGTCGCCGCCGCCAGCGCCAGAAGCACCAGCCCTTCAGGCGGACAATCCGCGCCTGGAGCCAAGTACATCAATACGGCGCCTGATAATGAAACAGTCACGGTCTCGGTGCCGGCAATGCCATCAATGCCGTCCATGAAATTGAAGAGATTCAGCATCCAGAGCATAAAAAGAATCGCAACCAGATTCCCGAACCAGCCGATGACATAGACAGTTCCCGCCAACTCAAGGGTGTCCATTCCACCAACCCAGCTCAATGCCCACACGGACACAAGCGCTTGCACCAAGAACCGCCAGCGCGCAGGAACATGTCCGTGATCATCGACGAACCCAATAGCCGCCAGCGGTAATAACCCAGCCAGCGCCATGGCCAACCGCAGCGGGAGCAGCCCCTCCCAGAAAAGGCCGACAAGGGTCAATGAAAAGGTCAGCACAATAGCCAGCCCACCCCCACGCGGCGTAGGACGGGCATGAGAACTGCGCTCATTCGGCAGATCGAGAAGCCGTCGCCGCGCATATAGCATTACCCAACGAGTCAGCAGAGTCGCAGAGAGGGTCACCGGCACAAACAGCAACACCCCAAAAAAGACATTTGGATAAGGGGACACGGCAATCAGAAAACCCTACATAACAAGCCAATCATGATAATCGGGAAATCCGCCTCTTCATAAGCGGCAAAGATAGCCAGCGTTGAGCTTCAATCTTCGTCAGCCAACTCTGCGGTCTGATTGGCCTCCGCCAGCAAAAGATCACGCAGGTAGCGAAACAGCAGGCGAGCTGCACGCGGTGGACGCGCCGCCTCATGCTCCTTTTTCGCGTCACGCACCCATTGACGCAGCTTTTGCCGCTCTGCCTGGGGGTGCTGACCGATAAATTCGTTGACGACACCATCACCCTCCAGCAGCATCCGATCTCGCCACCGCTCGCATTGATGCTGCAAACGCACAAGTTCGGCACTTTCTCCCTTCAACGCCACCAGTCCTGTGTTGATGGGTTCGACATCGATATTTCTCAGTAGCTTGCCGATAAATTTGCGTTGCCGCTGCAGCCCGCCGTGTGCGGTAATCGCCTGACCAATGCGCACCGCTTCAAATAGCTCCTCAGGCAAATCCAACTTGGTCAACTGATCGCGGGAAAGCGCCATCAAGTCCTCACCCAAATCCTGCAAGGCATTACTCTCGCGCTTACGGCTGGACTTGCTTGGGCCGCGCACATTGAAATATTCCTCTTGTTCTATTTCTGGGTCTTCCATGTTCTACATTCAGGGTTGACTTCACATGAGAATAAACTGAGCTCAGACCCAGCGGCGTTGCTGCCTCGTGCATCAAAGGGTGCGGAGATAGACTGACAACGCCAACGAGTCAGGGGGGCAACCGCTAGTGACTCAACTCGGCACAGTTCGCACAAAGCCCGCGGACCTCATACGACTGATGCTGCGGTAAAAAATGAGCGCTGCGGATTTCCTGGGTGGCCGCGTCAATCAGCTCCAAGGCGGGCCGCTCGTCTACGTTATGGCAACGCTCACAAATCAATAAGAGCAGTTCATGGCGTCGCTCTGGCTGCCGGCAACCGACAAAGGCATTGAGGCTTTCGATGCGGTGAATAAGACCCTGCTCAAGCAGAAAATCCAAAGTCCGATAAACCGTCGCCGGCTTTGCAGACTTGTCGATAGCTTTCAGCGTATCCAGCAAGTCATAGGCCTTGACTGACTCATGTTTGGACCAAATCAACTCAAGCACTCGCCGCCTCAAAGGCGTGAAGCGAACACCCCTTTCCTCGCATAGACGCTCGGCGACAGCCAGTGCTGTATTGATACATCCCTGATGATCATGTGCCGTCATCCCATCTAGCCTCACGCAAAATTAATACAATTGTACGCCCAGCCCTGAATCGCCGTGAACCGCGCGTGACTCACGGCATGAGCACACTGGATGGATGCGATCAATCAAGCAGCAGGCTATAATCCGACTCTGTTGCGCTTGCCCCGGTAGCTCAGCTGGATAGAGCATTCCCCTCCTAAGGGAAAGGTCACACGTTCGAATCGTGTTCGGGGCGCCATATAGAGAAATGACGTAGCACGATCCCAGACGGGCTTAAAAATAGTGGTGTTACGCGGGAGCAATATTCCAAGACAAAACCACCTCAGGCATGAGCCCAGCGACACTATCATCGTGCGAGCCAAAAGTCAGGAATAACGCGCAATTGGTACGACTAGGTTTCCATATTACGCGAACACCTCGACTCGTTGGAACGAGGAAAGCCCGTGATGCTCGACAACATAGCCAGCACTCAACATTCACCCCGTTTATCTTGTTACTTACATGGAGATTACAGGACACTTTCTGGCGGCAATTTGAATAATGTTGAGAATTACTCCAGAAGTAGCAACTCCCCCTTAACTATCACGCATCTTTCAATCTGGGGATCAAAACATGAAAGGCCTGAACCCTATCGCTGCGGTTCTTTACCTTGCAAGCCTGTCTGGTTGTGCTGCTCTGGGAGGTCTTGGCGGTTTCGGTGGAAATAACGGTGGTTACGGGGGCTATCCGAACTACGGCAATCGAGGAGGCTATGGGGGTTATGGCTATCCCGGCTATGGCCAACCCCAATGGAATCCACCGATGACGCAGACTCAAAAAGATCTGAACACCATCTACAACAATCGTGAAAAGCTTGCAAAGCTCCCCCAAGAGCAACAAAAGCAGGTTATGCAGCGGGCAACAGAGCTTCAGAAACAGCGCCAACGCGAGCTAAGGCAATATAACCAGCAAAGTCGGGGCTACTGGTAACCATGCAAGTACTGATAGCCACAGATGGGACTCAAACCGCTATCTCAGCCGCTAAAAAGGCGTTGGCTTTACTACGTCATGATACAGAGATCCTTCTGGTGACGGTCATACGGGGTTACGAAGACCCCATGGAAGATGCTGGGGGTTTTGAGGGTCCACTAATGACTCCGGAGGAGGCTGAATCCGAGTTTAAGGCGCATCTTGCGGCGGGTCGAAATGCACTCAAACACTCCTTGGAGGCTTTGGACAAAAAAGCAAATGTCCGCCTCATTCCCTCCTCAGACGATCCAGGCAAGGGCATTGTTGATGCCGCCAATGAATTTCACCCGGACCTCATCGTGCTGGGAAGAAACAGCAAAGGTTTCTTTTCACGGTTATTGCATGGCTCTGTCAGTGATTACGTGGCTCACCATGCCTGCTGTCCGGTCCTGATCGTACCCCATCAGTGATACCAAATCATAGCCTGCTATAACCAGGAACCCCAGTTCGCCTCAATGAATTAGGCGGTCGCCTCAGAAAGTTTCCGGATAAAGTAAGGCCTATTCCACGTGCAAGAACCAGTACGCTTTGGCGAAACGAGAGAGCGCATTGCCATCATGAAAAAACTTTACTATCTTCCGAGCAGCAGAGCCAAAAACGCCAAATGGCTGAACTGCAAGCGGGTGTTGAGTTGGCGTTCGCAGCTCTTACACGGCTGCCTGTTCTTGTTTAGCCAGGCAAAACTGCGTTCAACCACCCAGCGCCCTGGAATCACTGAAAACTTGTGCAGTTCACTGCGCTTGGCAATTTGCTCCGTGACGTTCCGACTCAATATCTTGTATCCCCTGCCCAAAGGGCTTGCCTACATGGCCATTATTTGAGAGCAAGCTTTCAATCTTGGCCAAGCCAGCTTTGCAGCGCTGCAAGAGGGCACGCAGCGCCCCTTTGTGATCGGTCACCTCGGCTGTCTTACCGCCTCGGCGTAGTGCAATTCTTGAGTCTCCAGGCCTCTGTGGCGCCTGATGCCACTGACCTTCTCGCCTGCGTCATAGCCCTTTTCATCCGCCGTGCCGGTGTTCTTTACGTTCTGCGCGTCCACAATCAATAGCGTCGCTTGCGCATTTCAACCCAGTTTCTCACGGGCCGCGCAAACCTGATTTTTAAAGCCTGCTCCAATACGCTGATGCGTTTACAGCTGGATTGGCCACGATGTCGGCCGCCTTCCGATAAATAGTCGGTCCTGCAAAACAAACAATCCATTACAGATCAATGGCATGGGAGTATAATGTCGGCCGGCGATCCTGAGATTTTTTTTAAATCCCCTGCAAAACCCACGGATTGAGGCTGGCATGACCCCTGATTTCTTCCGCGCCCG
>JBILGM010000061.1:0-14565 GCA_044351045.1 Methylococcaceae bacterium
CTGATATTTGCAACTGCGGCACCGTCACAGCGTTTTCTTGTGCCGCATCGGACGATCCCACACGAAGAGGTAAGCGGACAATAAATTCAGTCCCCTTGCCTAAGCCGGCACTCTTTACGTCAATCACACCCCCATGCAGATCGACCAAAGCTCTTGCCAGGTAAAGGCCAACGCCCAGCCCGCCGCTGGCTTTGTGCGCTGAGCTGTCCACCTGCCCAAATTGTTCAAAAATATGACTCAACAGCGAGGTTTCGATCCCGAGCCCGTTGTCCTTAACTCTGATGATCGACTGACCATGGCGAGTCTCGAGGGTCAACTCGATGAGGCCCCCTGGAGCCGTGAATTTGACCGCATTGTTGAGAAGATTCGAAACCACCTGGACCAGTCGAACCGGATCGCCCATGACCTCGACCGGTTCAGCAGGGAGCCGGACGGTGAGTTGATGATGTTCGGAATCTATCAACGGTTGGCACATCTCCAGGGCTTCCCGGAGTAGCGCACTCAAATTGACCTTCTCAACATTGAGATTGATTTGCCCACGACTGATGCGGGAGACATCCAGCAGATCATCAACCAGTCTGGCCAAATGCTTGATTTGACGATGAATCATGGCGAGTGCCCAACTCAAGCGATCGGGTTCGACCGTATCATCTTTAAGTAACGCAGAAATCATCAGGAGTGGGGACATCGGATTTCTCAGTTCATGCGCCAACGTCGCCAGGAACTCCGTCTTGTGACGATCAGCCCGTTCCAATTGATGAATCCGATCAGCCACCTGTCGCTCAAGATCCTTTTTTTCCGTCACATCCTCCAGAGCAATCAGGCAGACCGTTGAATCCGGCTCACTCAAGACATTAAGCACCACCCAAACGCTGTTTCCGGCGATTCTGAGCTTGATTTCACCGCTATGGTGTTCACTGCAATCGAAGGCTTTTTCCAAGAGGGTCTCGAATGGGTGCAGATAGTCCTCACTGATAAACCCGGACAGACTGAGGCGACAGAGGATGCCGCGGGGTTCACAGAATAGACGACCGGCCGCATGGTTGGCCTGAACGATATGGCCCTGCCGGTCTGCTGTCAGATAAGGGATGGGGGCAAAATCAAATAGATTTGAGGATCGGGCCAATGCGGTTTGCAGCTCGGCTTGCGTCATGCGCAGCGCGTCGTTTTGCATCTCCAGTTCAACCTGATGGACCTGCAATTCATGCAGCAAAACCCGGGGATCCTGCACCTTCGCATCAGGCGGCCGGGCCTCGACACTCTGTTCCGCCTGCCGGCGCAATGCCGAGTGGGGCTCTTCCGTCGAGCTATCGCGCTGATCAATCATGGTGTTGGTTTTTTCTGTTTGGATTTTTCAGGTTTCTGGATGCGCTGATACTGACGAAGGGTTTAACGACGTTATGGACCTCATGGCGCGGTAGCCGTTACGGCCTGTTGCGCCATCCTGTCAGCCCATGAACTGCCTGGCTAAAATATTCAGTCTTTTCAATCGAGCTCATCACCCAACCGATAGCCACTTATCTGCGACATGATGTCATTGATAGTCACGGGTTTGGTGAGATGGTCATCAAAACCTGCCTCATGGGCTCGGTTCTTGTCTTCTGACTGACCCCACCCGGTGACCGCACAAATGTGCATACGCTGGCCCTGGGTGCTGGCACGGATCTGTCGGCAAACCTCGTAGCCATCCATGCCAGGCATGCCAATGTCGAGAAATATCACTTCCGGATTAAATATCCGGATACACTCCAGCGCCTTGTTTCCATCATGCGCTATGCGGACATCATGGCCTTTTTGCTGCAACATGAACATCAGGCTATCGGCCGCATCGACATTATCATCAACGACCAGGATTCTTTTGCTGCCATTCGACGCAATCCTCGGGACCGATGGATGGTCTGTAGCGGCCATTTTTGCAACAGACACCCGCGGTAACTGGATAACAAATTCACTGCCCCTGCCGGACTCCTGACTGGTGGCCTTGATGGTACCGCCATGCTTTTGAATCAACTTTTGTGACAAATTTAGGCCAACTCCCAGCCCTCCATTAGGCTGATGTGCTTTGCCGTTCACTTGAGTAAACAGCTCAAACACTTGATTTAAAGACCCGGGTTCGATTCCACACCCGTTATCGTTGACGGTGATCACTGCCTGGTCATCCCTTTGATCCAACGTCAATGCCAACTGACCGCCGGGTTCGGTGAACTTGGCGGCATTATTCAGGAGATTAGCCACCACCTGAACCAGCCGAACCGGGTCACCGTCCACATGGATGGGTTCCTCCGGCAACTTCAAGGCAAGTTGATGATGCCTGGCTTCAATGTTGGGGAGCACCATCTGGATTGCCTGCGGCAACAGGATGGATAAATCAACGAACTGCCGATCGAGACGGATCTTGCCCTGGGTGATACGAGCTACATCGAGCAGATCATCGACCAGCCTGGACAAGTGAGTGACTTGACGCCCAATAAGATCGGCAATCCATGGCAGATTGTGGTTGTCCGCACCGTTTTCATGGAGCTGCTGAGCCGCTATGAGCAGGGGCGACATCGGGTTCCTTAACTCATGGGCGAGTGTCGCCAGAAATTCTGTTTTGTGACGGTCGGCCAACTCCAGCGCTTCATTCCGATCACGAATCGCATCCTCCAGTCGCCTGCGCTCCGAAATGTCACGGCAGATGGTGGCCATGAACTCCACTTCCCCGGTTTCAGGGTCTCTGGGCGCCAGAATCAGCTGGGAAAACTCTTTTTCAGAGCCATCCTGACTCAGGAAAACCGTATCGCCCTGCCATGAGCCTTCACGGAGTGCGGTCGGTATGCCTTTTTCCATGACCCGCCGATAGGCCCACTCGGGGTGGGCATCGCGTATGTGCTTACTCTCGATAGGGTCCTCATCACTACATCCCAGTAAGTGACGACAAGTAGCGTTGCCGTATAGAAGCCTGCCATCGGATGCCCCGGTGGCAATCAGATCGCTACTCGACTCGATGACAAGGGCGAGCTGTTTATTCAGTCGGTCTGCGCGTTTCCGTGCATCAATATCGGTGTGTGTACCGATGATGCGCAAGGGATTACCCGCCGCATCACGCCCGACCACTTTGCCTTTGGCCAACACCCAATGATATCGGCCACCCGGGAGATGGAGTCGATATTCAATTGTATAGTCATCAGCGCTGGTGAGATGGCCGGCCATGAATGTAAGAACCCGATCAAGGTCGTCAGGGTGAACCAGAGATTTCCAGAGTTCGAACGCCTTCTCAGCCGGCAATTGATCGCCCTGAATCACCGGTGGAAACAGGTAGAAAGCCTCGCCCGTTTGGATGTTCCAGTCCATCACTCCGGTGTTGGAGGCTTCAAGGGCATGACGCAGTCGTTCCTCACTGAACTGGACCTGTGCTGTTGCAGCGGCCAATTCAGTCATACGCGCCGCAACCCACGTCTCCAATTCGGCGTACAGCAATTTCTCTGTTACTTCAGCTCGCTTGCCATCCGTGATATCGATCACCACACCATCCCAAAGGGTCAATTCATCGGTTTGTGCTGTGGGGTGGGCGTTGATCCTGAGCCATCGATGCTCGCCGCAAATCTGAAATTGCCCCTCAAAGTGAAAGGATTGCTTGCTCAAGAAGGCATCTTGATTTGCTTTGATCCAGCGGTCGTTTTCGTCCGGGATGGCCAATTTGAACGCCATCGACGCATCCATCATCAACGCGCTTCGATCCAGGCCGAGCAGCTGACAGAGGCGATTACTCACAAAAGTGAACGATGATTGTTCAATCGTTCCAGGAGTCGACAAGGTATAGACCCCGACGGGAATGTGTTCGACCAACTCACTGAAACGCGAATCCGTTCTGCTGAGGGCGGACTCTACCTGTTTCAGTTGAGAGATATCGCTGGTAATGCCCGCCGTTAACAGAGGAGATCCATCCGGGTTTCGCTTGAGGACTTGTCCCCGGCTATGCAACCAGACCCAATGGCCTTGGCCATGCCGATAACGAAACTGAACGTCGTACAAAGGGTTGGAGAGTTGCAAAGCGCCCTCCACACTCGACTGAACCCGTGGCTGATCCTCCGGATGGATCAAGTCGAACCACTCGGTAAAGCCTTTTGGGACATCGCCTTCATCGCCCCCGAGTAGGGCAAGAAGCTGCGCACTCCAGACGTTTGAGTCGGTGGCATGGTCATACGTCCAAAATCCTACGCCAGCAGACTTCAGTACCTCCGTGAAGAATTCAGTCTCGTCTGAAAATAAATCCTGCTTGATTAAACCATTCAACACGAGCGCTCCTTTCCTATGACAGAAGCTGTGACAACATGGAAGGTCATTTAGTTACGAAAACATCGTAGTTTCATACCCAAGTTAGGTATGAAAGCGCCGGATTTTCGAGTGACGCCAGCGTAACGTGCCGGGCGGCTTGCTGACGCAACGCCGCCGCAGTTTAGTTTGTGGGGACAGCGGGCTTATCACTCATCAATATGCTGACTTTTCCTCAGCTCTGCTTCCAGCTCCTTGGATTGGCTGATATCCATGAAAGTAATGACGACACCATCGATCACATTGTTTTGCGTTCGATACGGCATGATGCGCACCCGGTACCAATGGCCATTGAGCGTGGTGATCTCTTTTTCCCGAAAAACCAGTGTGCGCAGGACTTCACGGGCGTCCTGCTGCAGCTCCGGGTACTGCAGATCGGTCACGATGTCAGACAAGGGACGCCCGCTATCTCCCTGCTTCAGTTTGAACAGGCGGGTACAGGGTAAGGTAAACCGCCGCACATTGAGGGCCGCATCGAGGAACACTGTGGCAAGCTCGGTGCTTTCCAGCAGGTTGTTCAAGTCGTTGTTGACCTCCGACAGATAATCCAGTTTGGATTGCAGCTCCGCATTGATGGTCTGCATCTCTTCGTTCATGGACTGCATTTCTTCCTTGGCGGTCGTCAACTCCTCGTTGGCCGATTGCAACTCCTCGTTGGTCGATTGCAGTTCTTCGATGGTGCTGCTGAGCTCCTCCTGTTTGGTCTGCATATCTTCCTGCAGGCTGCGAATATGACTAAGCGCCTGTTCCAGCTGCCCTTTCAGTTCAGTTTGTTCGGTCCCCCGTGTCCGGCGTTTCTTATGCGGTGGGATGATGGCCTCAAAAGTCACCATCAGCAGACCGCTTAGGCATTCGGGTTGGGTAATGGCTCGAATCGTCAGGTTAGCGACCTGATGACCCTGCCCCTCCTCCACCGGCAAGCCCAGCAGAGTGACGGGGTTTGGTGCATGTCCCTGAGCCTTCTTGATGGCGAGACTGAGTTGATAGCGCAACCCTTCGCGCGCCATGACATGGATATTCCAGTTGGCCTTGCCGGCGGCGGGCTCCAGAAAAGGACCGGTGCGGCCATTGATGTAGAGGATGTCTCCCTCGGCATTGATCAACACAGCTGCGGGTGAACAATGTTGCAGCAGGAACTGATCCGCTGAAGTCTGGAAGTTCACCGCCGGGAGGTTCGTGCCAAAGCGGTCATCGGCGGGTGTTTGCATAGTCAACTCCGTGAAGGCGAAACCAACGGAAGGAAAATCCACCGGATTTGTGGCGCCTGAGTGATCCATCCGGACGAAAATGTGTGCCTTCTTCTCGACCGGTTTGAATATCTCAGACTGGTCACCCAGACTTTCCGAATTTCCCAGTACCAGCAATCCCCCTGGGCCCAGGGCATAGTGAAACACGCGGCGCAGTCGGGCTTGCAATTCGGGTGTGAGATAAATAAGCAGGTTCCGGCAGCTCAGGATATCCAGTCGGGTAAAAGGTGGATCCAGGAGAACGTTCTGTGGGGCAAAAATCACCTTTTCGCGGATATCCTTACATACCCGATAGCCGCTCTCCTCCTGAATGAAGTAGCGATCCAACCATTCAGCAGGAATATCGGCGGCAATGTTGGCGGAATAAAGCCCTTGTCGTGCCTTCTCGATGGCATCGCGATCAAGGTCGGTTGCAAAAATCTGCAATGCGAATCGTGCGGTGGACTGCATCTCCCTGACAACTTCCCGGAAGACGATGGCCCATGAATAAGCCTCCTCTCCGGTGGAACAAGCCGGCACCCAGGCGCGGAAATCCCTGCCATCGGGGTTCTCATTCAACAAAGCCGGAAGGATCACTGTCCGCAGCTTTTCCCAGAGGTCCCGATCGCGGAAGAATTGGGTGACACCGATCAGTAGCTCCTTGAACAACAGATCGAGTTCCTGGGGATTTTCCCGCAGAAAACGAACGTAACCCTCCGGTGCCTCAATCCTGTGCAGCGCCATGCGTCGCTGGATTCGGCTGTAGAGGGTTTTCCGCTTGTATAGCGAGAAATCGTTAGCCGTGTGATCCCTCAGCAGGATGATGATGTGTTTGACGGACTCCTTGAACTGGGGAGTCAGGCCCGTTGTGCCATCGCCCTGAACTCGGGAGCCTGGCGCTAACTTGAGGTGCATGAAGAGACGAGTGGGTAATTCGCTGGCCGGTGCAACAATATCGGCCAGTCCGGCATCGATGACACTGCGCGGCATGCTGTCGAACTGCGCGTCGTCCGGCGACTGGACCAGGACAAGTCCGGCCTGTTCCTTGATGGCCCTGAGGCCGACAGTGCCATCCGATCCCATACCCGATAGGACCACTCCAATCGACCGCTCCTGCTGATCGTTGGCCAACGTCCGCAAAAAAAAGTCAATCGGCAAGTGCTGGCCCCTGGGGGCAGCCGTCTCGACCAGATGCAAGGTGCCATGCAATACGGACAGGTCTTTACTGGGCGGGATCACATAAACAGAGTTCGGCTTGATCGGCATCCGGTTAGTCGCTTCAAGCACTTTCATGGGCGTAACCCGCTGCAGCAGTTCGGGTAGCATGCCCCTGTGCGTGGGTTGCAGGTGCTGCACCACGACAAAAGCCAGTCCCGATGACACCGGGACATGCGACAGGAAATGCTCGAGGGCCTCCAGCCCTCCCGCCGACGCCCCGATGCCGACCACGCGGGTCATTGGTTTAGGCTGGCCTGTGGGATTGTTCTTCGTCAGCTTTTTTGGGGAAGACATAGGTCGGCACATCAATCCAGGTTCGGCATCGCTAGCCACTTGCCGCAACTATCTTTGTAGCAAGCTTGAGCAGCCTCAATCGGTATTAAGTCCCAAGCGTAACACTCCTCAATATTCAGTTCTTGAACCGCGTCGACAAGACGCCAGTAAGACTGACCCAGGACCCAAAACAATGGCCGGGAATGAAGACCGGTCGCGCTGAGCCCTTCGACGGCACACAGGGGTTGTGAAACTATACCGAGTAGGCCAAGTTAGCAGCGCGTAACCCGACATTTGCGCTGTGGCGTTGGGTTACGACGCGCCTTGGGTGACGGCGTCTGATGGAGGTGCGAGGCCTTGCGCGCCCGACCCCCGCTAGCGGCTTGCCAATATTGTGGCGGTTTAAGGAAGCGCTGAAGGGGACCTCTAAAAATGATTCATTCATGCCCTTCGGCTGCGCACAGGAGAGCCCAATCTAAGTGCCATTTTGTAGTCCATGATGACGGACCACTGGAGCCGAGGGCCTTGCCACTGATTCGCGGAACAGCGCTCGGAGTTTGAGATCGCGACAGACGCCTAGCGAAAACCATTGGAAAGAGAGAACACCATGAGGTCCGCCAAGGAATGAATGGAGAGTTTTTCCATGATCCGGCTACGATGAATTTCCACGGTCCTATGACTGATATTGAGGGCTTTGCCAATCGCCTTGGCGGTCAGTCCGTGAGAGAGATGTTGCAGTATCTCTTTTTCGCGGGGGGTTAGCCGCTCGACCAACTGTTCCTGTTCAGTTTCTTTGCGCAATTCTTCGCGATGATTTCTGGAAACCTCCATGACGGATAACACGCTCTCCACCAGGGTGCGCACGTCGATCGGTTTTACAAGAAAATCAACAGCCCCGCCTTTGAATGCGGTTCTTACCGAAGAGACATCGCCATGGCCCGACAAAAACAGGATGGGGGTATCCGCCTGTTGGTCGATCAAAGCCTGCTGGACATCAAGGCCGGATAATCCGGGCATTTTGAGATCGAGCAGGAGACAGCCGCAGGCCTTTCGCTCCGGCGACTCCAAAAAGTCTTGGGCCTGGGTGAATGAGTGGACCGTCAGACCTTCCTTGCCGAGTGCCCACTCAATCATCACGTTTAAATCCCGGTCATCGTCCACCACGCAGACACATTCTTCGCCCATAACAAACCGTCCATCTATTGGCTGAATCGTTTTTTTGACACCTTGTTTTGAGACGATTCTATATCCCCCGGAGTGGCCTGATACATACGTAGTTTTACCTATTCGCTCACAGAGGTTACCTCGGGGACTCCGCTTTTTGTTTATTGGGCATAAATCGTCAGCAAGCCCGACAACCCGACATTGCCCTGATTATCGTAGGCCCTGGCCTGAGCCAGATAGGACTTTTTGGCCGCCGGCGACTTCCATGCGCAGGCATAGGGAGCGGTTCTATCGGAACACACCATTTTGGCATCCACCAGAAACTCCACTCGTTCAATCGCATAGGTCGGAAGATTGCTGATGGTGGCGCTCATGTTCAGCGTGCTCTTTTTTGCAATCACAATCGAACCAGAGGGCGCCAGGGCGACGATCGGTTTGACCAGATTGAGTGTGATGGCGACGGACGCGACCGGGCTCTGATTTCCCGCATGGTCGCGGGCGATGGCATAGATCGTGTGGAGCCCGGATGCCGTCTTGCTCGAATCCCAGTTGACCAGATAAGTCGGGGTTGTCGCCTTGCCCAAGGATGCCTCGGTTTTCACTGCGTCCAGGTAATACTCGACTTCTCGGACGCCAGAGCCGCCGGCGTTATCGGAGGCGATAGCGTCCAGGCTGACCACGCCGCTGACGTTCTCACCCGGCAGCGGGTAGGTGATGCTTACGGTGGGCGGGGTCGTATCCTCAACGGGGGGGACTGGCCCGGACGGGTAAGCCACCACATAGCGCGACATCAATCCCGTCAATCCCGTTTTATCCCTCACCTGGAGCAGCAGCCAGTAGGTGCCTGGCGCGGTATAGCTGCAGGTATGGGTCGGCAGCAAGGTGCTTTTCGTGGTCCCATCCCCGCAACTGACCAAATAGGACGAGATCGCGCCATCCGGATCGTAGCTGGCGCTCATGTCAACATTCACCGTCAAGGGCACCATGCCGCTGTCCTTGTCCAGTTGCGCCAAGGCCAGGGGTGGCATGCCCGTTGCGCCATCAATCGATATGACCGCCGTGTAATTCTCCGACAGGTTGAGCTCCTGGTCGATGGCCTGTGCGGCGACCCGATAGACACCGGGTAAACTGAAGGTCAGGCTGCTGGTTGAACCGGACAAGCAGCACAGACCACTTGAGGTACTGTTGCCTGATGCCCATAAATCCCAGCGGACAGCCGACCCCTCCGGATCAACCGCGGCAAAGGACACCGGCACCGGCACACCGACGGACCCTGTCTGGGGAACGATGAGGGTCCCTGCGGGCGCGGATCCATGGTCGGCGGCTTGACTGACCACTGCCCAGTTTCGGCCCGTCACGCCCCCTCCCCGGTTGTCCGCGACGGCAATGTCATAGGGCATCGCGGCAGTTCTCGCCACATCAGGCGCGCTGAAGGGAAGCCCATTGGGAAAGATCTGATTGGCCTGCCAGCCGAACAACCAAGCCGCATTGGGTCCGACCGGGCCCCGGGATGATGCGGTTCGGGTGGGGTCATTATCGGGATCGGCTATCACCGGGCTAAAGTCAACGGTTTCGCCCGCGCTGACAAACTTATCCGGGCCCATGGTCAGCGTAGGAAATTGGTTGAGCACGGGGTTAGACAGATAAGGGGTATTGGTCAGGGTTTTTACGACATTCAACCGGCCCGCCGTCGAGGTGGCGCTGGCTTTGGCATCGACTACGGTGTCATAGCTGGCGGGATGCAGCAGGGCATCTCTGGCTTGAAACGAGGTAAGCGCAGGGTTCATATCCAGCAGCGCCGCGGCGACCCCGGCCACATGCGGTGCCGCCAGATCGACACTGGCAAGCCCGTAGTTGGAGAAGCTGGCACCCGCGTCATTGCTGTCCGTGGCCAATACGGAGAGGATGCCCCGATTGTTATAAGCCGCCGGGTACATGGGCGTTGCATCGGCATTCACGCCACTGTTTCCCGCTGCACAGACATCCAGCGTGCCGGGTTGCCCGGGGGACTCCTGCTCGAGCAGAGTCATGGCATCCTTGAGTGCAAGACTGAAACCACCGCCGCCCCAGGAATTATTGGTCACGCGGATATTGACACCGCTCTGCTTCAGGTTACTCAGCAAATCAAATCCCGCCACGGCATCGGAGATATAGCCACCGCCGGTGGCGTCGAGAAACTTGATGGACAACAGCTTGACCTGCCAGTTGATCCCGGCCACGCCAATCCCGTTGTTGCTGGCCGCCCCGATGACGCCGGCGACATGTGAGCCATGACCATAGTCGTCAGCTCCACCAGGAAGACAGGCGCCATCCCGGCAGGTATAGCCGTGAATGAACGGATTGATGGCATCCGAATAGAGGTTCGCCATCAGGTCAGGATGCGAATAATCAATCCCGGTATTGACGACGGCCACCACCATATTGCTGGAATCCGTGTGAAGATCCCATGCCAACGGCGCGGCAATGCGCGGCATGTTCCATTGCTGGCTCGGATAGGCCGGGTCATTGGGTATGCGGATGGCTTGCACCGCGTAATCCGGCTCGACATAGACGACATTCGGGTGCTGCTTGTAGTGCTCGATGACCTTATCAACCGTCAGCCCGGGCGGGTTATCGACCCGATGCAGGTTGATCTCCTTCGAAAGCAGCACCGAGCGCGGGCTACCCGACAGCACCGACTGTCCCGAACGAAACCGGACAATGACCCGCGAACTGGAAAAACCGGGGGGTTCTCGCTCGTCCAGGGTGAGTGTGGCCGATGTGCCATCGGGGCTGACGATCAAGGTGGATGAATCGGGTTCGCGGGAGTAGCCCAGGGTAGAGGTCATCAAACCTCCAGCCAGAATCAACGCCAGAGAGTAGGCCGCATTGAGTTTTATGGACATCATCATTTCCTCGGGTTGATCGGGCCGGTTGCATGAACGAACTGGCACGACCCTGGCGGAAGGGATGACAACCGACGGGATGGCCATCGGTTGTCAAAAAATAAGGGCGGGATGCCCGGCGACTGCCGGACATCCCGCGAGGACGTTTATTTGCAAACGCCGGGGTCGTTGTTGTTGTAGTGATCCAGCAGACTGGCGAGCTCACGCGCCATTTTGCTGTCTGCGGTGGTCAGCTTGCCGCTATAACCGTTGCCGGTGAAAGCGTATTTCGACAACAGGCTATTAGCCTTGAAGACAGCCGTATTCACCGCGTTACAGTAGTAGGCACCGGCGGCCAGGTTGGCCTCCGCAGCCACCATTTGTGCGGTCATGCCGAACAGCGGGTCACTGGCCATTCTTTTGCCATCAAAGCTGGATTTGCTGATCAGGCTGACGGCCTTGGCACAATCCGATGCCACCTCCGGATTGCCCGGATTGCCGACGAGGAAGAGCGAACCGACCTGCAGGCCTGGCAACGTGGCTTTGGCCATGGTCCGGTCAAGCACCGGTGCCTGTTTGCCATTGCTCTTGTTGCAAGAAGCCCAGTTGCGCCAGAAACCGATGGTCCGGGCGTCACCGCCCATGGGGGGGGTGTTGTCGACCGAAATCGACTTGGTTTCGCCTGCCGCGACGGTGAAGTCGAAGCACTGGATGCTGGTATCGGCTCCCGGGTCATTCAGACTGTTCGGAACAAACACCGGGGTCAGACTGGTCTTCCAGCCCGGCATGACCATTTCGCACAGCTGATATTTGGCACCGGCTTTCAACCATGATTCGAACTGGACGCGACCGAAGTTGCCGGCATTGGCCGTTTGGGTATCCAGAATGGTGCCGATTGCCATCTCGGAAGCCCCTTCCCTTAACTGGAAGGTAAAGGCGTAGGTAGAGTCACCGGCAATGGGGGCGCCACTGACCGTCTTTACCACTTTGGCCTGACCCTGTTGAGTATTGCTGAAAGTACACTCAAAGGTCTTGCCATCATCCAGCGGATAGTTGACCGCGAATGAACAGACCTGGGTGTTGACGCCGTCATTCGGTATGGCGCCATCCAGATCCCAGTGGGTCCGCAGTGTTTCGGTCACGGTGTATACCCCTTCTTCCAGCTCTACCGGGAACAACACGCCGCCACCATTGGCCGGGGCGATGGTTTCCACCCCGCCGACAATCCCAGGACCTTGCAGTGTGAAGGTCCAGTTATAGTCGGGATCGGTATCCGCCAGAACCGGTGCAGTCAGCTTCTTGACCTGAGCGTGGGCCTTGACCTCGGGGGCTTGTATGTTGACAAACGTCGCCGTACCCGCACACTGAGTCACCTTCCCTTCCGGATCCAGACTCAAAGAGACCGTCCGTGTGTCGCTGCCCTGCGCCTGGAGACCGGTATCAGCGGTCGGATCACATTGGCTGCCACAGGTGGCCGGGTCTGGATAGTAGAGGGAACCGGTCTCTACCACGGTGTAGTCATCAGGCACCAAACCGGCCAGTTGGACGGACTTGACCAGGGGGTCGCCGCCGGCAAACGTGAGGGTCTCGACACGCTGATAGCTGGCATCATGCGCTCGGGTAATCAGGAAGTTCACATCCAGCTTCTCGCCACCGGTCAGAATGGCTGGGATCTCCTTGCTGAGTGCCAGCTTGACCGAAGCGCTGGAGTCTACGTTGATCATGATCGGCGTGGACTGAGTGGTGAAACCATCCGACCCCATCAACATGGCCGTATCCGTGAGGATACCGCTGGTAACGCGTTTGGCATCGAGTTGGAAGGTCTTGACGAACTCTACCTGCGCATTGCCGATTTGAGTTCCGGAGTTCCAGACCACCGGCCCCTGTGTCTGGCTGTCGGCCAGATAACCGTTGGCAAAACTACCGAAAGCGGGTTGCGCCACCGAGAATGTCAGACCGGTTCCCGTCATTGACTCCGTGTCGGTGATTTGAGCGCTTGAATTGCTCATGGCGCCCTGCTCGATCTGTGCACTGGCCTGGGCGGTGGTCTGACCTGGAACGGCAATGCCGGTGACTTCATCAATATAAGTGGCCGTCGCCACATCGTTCAGATAGTCGCCCATATTGCCGGCCTGTTCTGCGGTAAGGGCGACCGTATGGGTCAGTACCTTGACCTCAGTATTGGCGGGAACATCCACCTCACCCGAGTCGATCGAGTCCAGCAGAGTGGTCCGGGTCATGCCCTTGAAGATCTTGTCATTGACCTTGACCGCGATAGTCCTCGCCGCTGGGTTTTTCGCATAGATATTGGTGGTGACATTCACCATACCCGGCGTGGCGGCGATCTTCTGCCATTCGACACGGAAAGTTACGTTCTGCGGTCGCGGCGCATCCGTTTCGCAGACATCACCAAAGGAGATCGAAGCCGGGCTTTGTTGCTTGCTCAGATTCCACGCATGATCCGAGTTCTGCTTGGCAGCCATGTCCTTCCGCAGTTCCTGAGGAGAAATCTCATTCACCGGGATGGAAACTTCCCTGGACCCTATGCCTGCGGCCGTCAGGACCTGGTTAGCCAGATTGGCATGCAGTGATGCGCCTGGAAACTGGTGTGACCCGATCGCCAGGCGGCCATAGGTGTCATACACACAGGTCGTATTTTTGGCCTGAGTGATGGTGGCCTGCCGATAAATGGACTGATCTACGCCACCATAACCGGGGGTGATCAGCTGATCGGTGACCACGGGGGCGGCACAGGATGGGCTGGAGAGCGCTGTATTCAGGGTCAGCGTGGAGAGCACGTCATACCCTGAAAAACCAGCGTCCTTGTTATCCAGCAGCATCGAAACTGTGTAGGTTTGGTTGGCTGGCGCGGCGTTACTGGCCTTAGCCTCAACCCGGTAAGGCACCAAATCCAGCTCGTTCCAGCCTTTGCCCAGGTTACCTGTGGTGTAGGCGCTATTGGCACAGATATATTTGCCGTCCCCGTTGGGGAGGGTAATGGTGCCATCATTTTTACAGCCGGATAGCGTGAAGTTGACTTGCGACGGTTCGCTAGCCGCCATCGACGCCTGCGGCACCATAGCCGCGGCCAGCGCCAGCGTTGCCAAAACCGCCCACGGTTGCCCGTGGAGTGTCTGATTGGGTTTGTTCTTGGTCATGAGATATCTCCTATGCAACGGCATGGGAAATACGCCTTGGCTTCTACAATCAATAACCCTTATGACTATTTTTCGCAGTGCATAAAACATATTTCCGGCCGTCTCAAGTGTTTAGAGGTCAATTAGCAAGCCCTCAGCACACCCTTTTTGGGTAGGCGCAAGATGGAATTGCTGTGATGACTAAAACACCTGAGGGGCAAGGAAAATATTCGTGAGAATACTTAGTCGGCCCTGCAAAATTCAACTACCTGCATACGCTGACCGAAATCCAATCATCGGTCGCCCGCAGGCGTGCCCACCTTCGTTTTTCAACGCCCGCAGCAACTGGCCGATCAGGCACAAAAAAGC
>JBILGM010000095.1:0-4463 GCA_044351045.1 Methylococcaceae bacterium
TGAAGATGGTTTGGGAAACCCGGAAGATTTTGGGGGATGAAAGCATCCAGGTAAATCCGACCGCTGTCCGCGTACCCGTCTTTTACGGGCATTCGGAAGCTGTCCACATCGAAACCCGTGACAAAATCAGTACGGAACAAGCCTTGGAGTTACTAAGAAAAGCCCCGGGGGTCGAGGTCATCGATGATCGCAAACCGGGCGGCTACCCGACAGCCGTAACCGAGGGTGCGGGGCATGACCCGGTTTATGTTGGCCGCGTACGCGAGGACATTTCTCACCCGCGAGGCCTGAATCTTTGGGTGGTATCTGACAATATTCGCAAGGGCGCCGCTTTGAATAGTTTGCAAATCGCAGAAATCCTGATAAAAAACTACATCTAACTGCCTCATTGCTATGACTTAGCCTGGCTTTTTTATCCAGACGTCTGATTTACCTGCGTGGGGCGGCATGTCTGAACTCTCCAGAGCATTAACACTCATCGGCCTGCTAACCCCTATAGGGGCAGTAGCCTTGGGCATTGGGGACATCCGCTCACATTCCTCTCTGAACCAGCCACTGAGTGCAGAGATTCCTCTGATACTGTCCGGCGGCGACAAGCTAGGCAACATCCAGGTCAGACTCGCCAGCCAGGAGGTCTATGAAAAGGCGGGCGTGGAACGCCTCCATACGCTCACACAACTTCAATTCAAACCCGTCGCCAGACCTGATGGAAGCCACACCATTCAGGTCAGTTCGCGTGACGTCATCCAGGAGACTTTCCTGGATTTTCTGGTGGAGGTTGATTCACCTCAGGGCACGGTGCTCAGGGAATTCACTCTCTTACTGGACCCCTCGCGGGTGGTCAGTCAGGCGCCCTCATCAAACAGGGAAAACGCCTCCTATGACCCACCATTTCAGCCCGATCAAATCGGGGCTGGAAGTCGTTATGCTGAATCCGGCAGCTACGACGGTCCCGGCAGAACGCCGAAAGGCAATGACTCGAACCCCAACAGCTCAAGTGTCGCGCCACCCATCCAATTCACCGGGGAAACTTACGGTCCGGTTCGCCGCAGGGAAAAACTGATCGATATAGCCAGCCGCATCCAGCGGCCTGGTTCCGTCACTCGAGAGCAGATGGCTACTGGACTCTTTCTGGCCAATCCTGGTGCGTTCAAGCGAACCATGAACAGCCTCCGGGCCGGGAGCATCCTTCGCATCCCTACCGAGGAATTCCTGTCCCAGATCAATCCCGGGAAGGCCAACCACCTTGTAAAGCGTTCGGGGCAGCCACCAAACGACTGGGAGATTGAAAAGCCTATCGATGTAATGGCAAGATCCGGTGCTGGTGCCGTAGCTGAAGTCTCCTCTCGCATCCCCGCGACCCTCAAGAAGGAGAACGAGGAGCTGCGTGAGCAGCTTTCACATCTTGAACAACGATTGGAAGAAGTCCAGCGCATGCTGGCACTGAAAAACGCAGAACTGGCGACTCTTCACAGCCATGAAGCGGCAAAATCATCTGCGATTGCGGGGGCCTCAAACCCGGTCGAACCGCTTCTTCAAGCCATTCCACCCGCCATTGATTCCACGCAACCAGTCCAGAACGGGACTTTTCCTGTGGGTGTGAAAACGCCGGAACCCGCAACACCCAGTCAGCAGGCGCCCGGGGTCCCGGAAACCAAATTGGCGCCAGCGCCCCCCCCAAAGCCGGCTCCGGTGGCACCCATGCCCCGCCACCCATGCAGAATCGCCTGATGCCATGAACAGCCTCATGGCACCGGAATTTTGGCAGGCCAGTGGCGCGCTGACCGCCTTGGGACTGGCTGCCTGGCTTTATCGGCGGCGACGGATAAGTCATGAACCGAGCGACAATCCAACTGATTTCATTACGACCGATCCAGCCGGTGAGGTCATGGCGCCTCCGCTAGCCCCAACGCTCCCAACTCCCATCGCCGCTCTAGAGGTACCTTCGGCGTCAACGCTCAGCCCGATCATTACGGATGTCCTGGATCCCATATGGGAGACGGATGTCTACCTGCGCTTCGGTCGATTCACCCAAGCCGAAGCCCTGATGCGGGACACAATCAGGAATGAACCGGGCCGAGATGAATTGAAGCAAAAACTGTTCGAGGTGCTCCATCTCGCCAACAAGTCCGAGGTCTTCGCCGAGTATTTTAGGAAACTTCAATCTGAAAACCCAGATCTCGACAGTGCGTTCTGGCGTCCTATTCAGGCTATGCGGCCCGAGCTTTTCCCTAGTGCAAGGCCTCCGATCGATGAATCGCCACAAGACAGCATGGTCAGGAATAATGAGCCAGCGCCAGATACAATCATAGCCGAGGAGTTTGATTCGGCTCCGGCATCGACCGAAGATGAGCCATCGCTGCAAGCACTTGACATGGAAAACACCGACTTCACCGCCGAACTCCGCGCACTGGAAGAAGCATCGATCAACCTTCAACCGCATCACGAGGGTGCCGGACCCATCACTCTCGAATCCGATCTCGGCGCCGACCTCAAAAATCTTGACGGCAACAACGACTCCCCTGAAATAGCTGATATAGAAGCATCGACGAACTCCCTCGAGATCGATGACCTTGTTTCGGAGCTGATTGCATCCGCTGGCCCAGACAGCGCGACTCCTGAGCAGGATGAAACCTCACTGCTCGATCCGGATGACACCGGGTTTGAAGAAGAGCTACAGACACTGGAAACTCACTGTCGGGATGAAGAACCCGAGGCAAGACCCTCAAACACAATGCCCTTGGCTCAAGCGAGTAACGCCGTAAACGAATCTGTTTTGGCAGAGGCGGCCAAAGACAAGGACAACCTGCTGGCTTTTGACACCTCGGATTTGAATCTTCTGCTCAATCAGGTCACTGAATCCGCACCCTCATCGGAGTTGCCTCTGGAAAACCTGATTCCGTTTGACATATCGGATCTCGATGCCACTTTGGCTGCCGTTTCTTTCAAGCCGAGCAGAGAAGAGTCCGCGTCAGAAATCCTAATTCCGCTTTCAAACAAAAGCGAAATGGATGAATTTTTCGCCGTCACACGACTGCCGACCCTGGCTGCCAGCCAAGAGTCCTTTGGCTCTCTGGATTTTGAACTGGAGTTGATTGATCCAGCCGAATCAACGACCAGCAAAGCCGGCGAACCCAAGGCTTCTGCATCCCTAGATGGCCAGACAGTTACCGAAACAGATCAGCAGCTTGAGGAGGCCAGACGGCTGGCTGAACGAAATGAAAAATCAGCCGCGAGAGCACTGCTCCAGGAAATACAACTACGCGGGAATGCCGAGCAAAAAGCGGTGGCTGACGAGCTGCTGAACGAGATAACCAAGGTTCGCCTATCGCTGGTTCCGCCGGCCTCGAGAAAAGTGTCCTAGGCCAGCCTCCCCAAATCTCAGACCCGAAAGGTCGGATCGCCGACTATGACTAAACGATTCAGGGCATCAATCCCCGGTCATGAGTCAACCCGATAGCCGCCGCGAAGCCCCATTAAAGCCGTTCTGGCGCCAAGCTTCATACAAAACCAGAGCGACCGCATTCGACAGATTCAGACTTCTATTGTCGGGCATCATCGGGATGCACAATTGTTGCGATTCCGGCAATGACTTCAGAAAACCCTGCGAAAGCCCGCGCGTTTCAGGGCCGAAAACTAGGGCATCTCCCGGATTGAAAAGGGCTTCGGCATAGGTCAACAACCCCTTGGTTGAAAACGCATAGATTCGTCGAGGTCGCACCATGGATCGAAAATCCTCGAAACTTGTATGTTCCTGAACGGCCGCATACTCGTGATAATCCAACCCGGCCCTCTTGAGCCGGGCATCCTCCAGTGTAAACCCCAAGGGATGGACCAGATGTAATTGTGCCCCCGTATTGGCGCACAGGCGAATCACATTGCCGGTATTCGGCGGAATTTCCGGCTCGACCAGCACCACATTAAACATGCACTACCCCGCCCTTGTTTATAGTGACTCTCTGCACTCCGGCCGGTCTTTTCATATTTGTCCCTGCAACTGGAGGCGCAAACGCCATGCCCAAGTTAACGTAATTTAAAGCTCGAAATCTCGTTCCTCAGCTCATCAATAGCCCCCTCCAGTCGCTGGGTGGCGCTGGTGGTTTCATCCAGGGCCTGGGCCGAGACTCTAACGCTGTCGGTCAGGCTGACCATGGAGTCGCGAATCTGCTTGGCGCCGGCCGACTGCGAACGCATGCCTTCATGGACGGCATCAAACTGCGGTAACAGGGCCTGAATCTGCTGGATGATCTCGCCAAAGCGGAGGCTGATGTCGTGGGTGTCGCTGACACTGCGGCTGACCTGTTCGGAGAACTTGTCCATCTCCATGACGCCGCCGGTGACGGAGTCCTGCATTTCCTTGACCATCTGTTCGATATCGAGTGTGGCCACAGCGGTCTGATCGGCCAGTCGGCGGATTTCCCGGGCCAGCACGGCAAAGCCCAGACCATATTCCCCGGCCTTCT
>JBILGM010000025.1:0-42848 GCA_044351045.1 Methylococcaceae bacterium
GATCCGCCGGGGGTTGTAACCACTACGCTCGCAGTTCCAGCCGTTCCTGCGGGGGTTGTGCACGTTGCGGAGGTAGCAGAAGCAACGTTGAAGCTTGTACAAGCAGTTCCACCTACCGTAATGCCCGAAGCTCCCGTTAAATTGGTACCCGTAATCGTGATCGTGTCCCCACCCGCTGTACTGCCAGATGTTGGCGAGATGGAGGTAACAGTGGGGGGCGGTGTTATATACGTATAAAACGTATTAGCAGCATTCGATCCGCCGGGGGTTGTAACCACTACGCTCGCAGTTCCAGCCGTTCCTGCGGGGGTTGTGCACGTTGCGGAGGTAGCAGAAGCAACGTTGAAGCTTGTACAAGCAGTTCCACCTACCGTAATGCCCGTAGCTCCCGTTAAATTGGTACCCGTAATCGTGATCGTGTCCCCACCCGCTGTACTGCCAGATGTTGGCGAGATGGAGGTAACAGTGGGGGATGGAGTAATTGTAATTACGATAGTGTCAGATGTGCCACCATTAGTCAGAGTGTAGGTATAGGTCCCGGGGGTAATGTTCCTTGATGAAAAGGTCCCCGAGTAGGTGGCTGTTGATTGGAAGGATGTACTAGAGCTAAATCCTGCAGGAACATAAATATAACCTAGTACACTTCCATCTATGACCCAATTAGCCCCCCCAGGTGTCAGACTTCCGGAGAACCCCCCTCCAGTTCCAAATGCTATGTTAGCGGGCGTTACGGCTGTGTTACATCTGGTCAATGAGCCATTGGTGTCCCCAAAATAAACTGCGCCAGCATTTGGTTGTAAAGACGGGTTTTGAAAAAAAAAGCTTCCACTCACTGATGTGCATACGCCAGAGTTAATGGTGCCATCAGAAGTGGCAACTATTCCACCAGCAGATTCCGTGATAGTAACGTTTACTGTAGCCCCTACCATTCCGGCCACCAATAAGCCACAAACTAAAAACAAAGCCGCTACTAAACGCATCACCAGAGCCTCCAAAAAGAAATATCCCTTACAGGCTATGGTATTAACGCTTTAACCCCGCGTCACCAAACAAGTCATGACCGTTCATGACCAAATATGACGAGGTGCACGTCAGCAAATTTCGATTCGGGGAGCGAAGCAGTAGCCGGCGCCGTGGGCGGTGTGGATAGGGTCTTCTTGGTCGCAGGTATTGGCGATACGTTGGCGGATGCGTTTCACCAGTGTTGATAGTGCCGCCTCAGCCGAGGAGTCATGGCGCTTATAGAGGTTCTGGCAGATTTCGCGGCGGCTCAGGAGTTGGCCCTGGGCGAGTGCCAACTGTTCAATGAGCTGGAATTCGCGGGCGGTGAGACGGAGGGTTTCGCCATTCGGACAGCATAGCTTCCAATGGCTCCGCTGCAATTGCCAGTCGTTCCCTGACGCTGTCGCTAGAGCCTCCAGTTTGGATTTCTGGCTACCCAGTTGGCGCATCGCGAGGCTGCGAATAGCGGCGGCCAGTTCGCACGAGCCGACGGGCTTTGCCATGTAAAGATCAGCCCCTTTTTCATAGCTCTCAACCCGGCAGTCGGGCTGATTGTTGGCGGTCAGCACAATGATTCGGATTTCCGAGTGTTCGCGCAGATGCTCTACAAGCCGCTGGCCGTCGATGTCGGGCAGGCATAGGTCGACCACCGCGACCTGCAGCTCGGGCAGGCGGGCTAGCGAAGTAAAAAACTCCAGACCGCTGCCCACGGGGGTCACCGCAAACCCCGCCAGAGTGAGGTATTCACTCAGCCCATCACGTAGCTGCTGATCGTCTTCGACCAGAATGACTTGGGGGGTTGTCATCGAATATAAGCGACTGTTGGGGGGATGTCTGTGGCAGCTTGATCATCGGGGACGACGGGCAAGTGTAGCTCGACCACGAATCGGTCGGGGCGCTCGACCCGAATATGGACGTGGCCGCCATGTGCCCCGGCGATCAAACGCACAAGATAGAGCCCTACCCCAGTACCAGGTTGGCGCGTGTCCGCCACCCCTCGCTGATGTCTCTCGAACAGACTTTCCGGGTCATCGACAAGCGGCAGCAAGGACCGGTTGCTAACCTGAATCACACCGAACTCCCCTGCCAGTCCCAGTTGCACTTCGATAATTGTATTTTCGGGAGAATACTTGAGCGCGTTCTCCAGAAGATTGGCCAGCAGGGTGTCAAACATGTCGGGGGCCATCTTGATGCTTAGCGACGTATTGGGCGGCCGGAAGCTGATTCTTGACGACTCGCAGAGGACGTTCTGATTGGCGACAACCGTTTCCACGGCTGTCCGAAGATCAAGAACTTCCGACGGCCTGAAAAAGTTGGTCGTTGAAAATACTTGCTCCAGGTTCTTCTCCAAGAGCGTTTCGAGCCGGAGCAACGCCAGTTTCATGGCGCACAGGTTAGTTTCACTGGGGGCATCTAAAGTTTGTTTCAGTTGCAGCAGATCGAGGTGAACTTTCAGGGTTGCCAGCGGGTTTCTCAGTTCGTGGGCTACCAGACTGTTGGCCTGCTCTACGAAACGGCGGAAGCCATCCTGCTCGGCCTGCAGGGCAAGTTCAGCCCGTTCTCGCTCCCGGACCTCGTTCTTAAGGCTGCGGTTGATGCGGCGCAGATAGACGGAGATCAGAAGGGCCAGGAGTGTCGTGGCGGCCAAAATACCTGCCGTCCAGCGCAACCAAAGCGGCCAGGGATCATGTTCCGAATGGTAGATAAAGTTCTGCACGGGAAAATTGGCGGGAATCATGCCAAGACTGGCGTAGACATCCCGCACATGCTCCCAACGTCCGACACTCATGTAGCCGGGGTCGACCAAGTCGGGACGAATCAGCTCATAGAGCTTCTGTGCCTCAAACTCAAGATGTTCGCGGGATTTGCGCTGGCTGTTGTAGCGTTCGAGTATGAGATCGACCAGTTCGTCCTGGTTCTTAAGCGCGTATGTGAGGCCCCGTATGGTGGCATCGCGAAAGGCCTCGACCGTCGGCCTTGCGTTATTGATGTGGGTTTTGGTGGTGAACAGGATGTCCCCATAGAGATCGATACCCGCTGACCGCGGTGTCAACAACACGTATTCGCTCTCGTGACCGCGTACCTGATAACTCTGGTTGGTGCTGTAGATGTCGACCGCATCGCTTACCTTTAGGGTTTCGGCGACATCGAACGAAGGAGGCTTGACATAACGGACATGCCCCCCCCTGGAGGCCTGAGGCGGCGAGGTAGGCACGGATCTCGTCACACGCATGCGGGGCGCAGGCGACTATCCTGCCGTCAAGGTCGCCCACATTCTCTATGCCGCGATCACGACGCGCCAGCAGTGCGAAGGCTGAGTGCTGCATGAGGGCGGCGAGAGCAACGACCGGGTCGTCGCGGGCGCGCTTCAGCACCAGCGAGGAGTTGGCGACACCGAAATCAGCCCGCCCCGCGAGCACTTCCTGGACCGGGTCAACGTCCGGACCGCCCTCGCGAATGCGAATCTCAAGTCCCGCGTCACGGTAGTAGCCCTTCTCTATTGCCGCATAGAAGGCGGCAAACTCGAACTGATGCCGCCAGTTGAGCTGAACAGTGACGAGGGGCCGATTTTTAGGCTGGGATGCCCCGCCAGCCAGGACCTCACGTTGATGGCCCATGCCGACCAAAACAAGAAGGCATATCAAGAAAGGAGTGGCCAACGCTTGCGTTCGGTGCAGCCGATTCTTAGCTATTAGCGGCAGAATTAAATAGGCTTGCATATTGCTTGGCTGAATCAACGTTAAAATTTCTCACGGGAGTCAGATGTGTGAGTCTGTCTCAATTAAATCCGATCAATCAGGCGAGGCGGTGACTGACTTGTGAGCGGCCAGATGGGCCCAATCCATAGATTTGGACGCGGCCAGCGGCTCTCAAATGGCTTGCCAGTGTCCCACATCTTTTTCGGCTTGCGGGCAACAGGTACACCGTCGAATCGAACCGATTGAGATAGCCAATGTTGAATAATGACTCGCCTGGTCAAAACGAGAAACCGCAGCGAGGGTGCTAGCGTTTTTTTGATTTGACAGCAGCCAGCCCCCCACCGACGATAGCCCCCCGTTTGCACCTGCCACTGGCGTTTCTTGGCCGGTGGACATTATCGGAGCCCGCCTATGGCCGCCTTGGAAATCTGGTCCCGCTACTTCCCCGCGTTCTCATCCAGCCCGGACCAAGCGTTGGCTGGACTGATGAAAGCCGCTAATTTGCTGGATCTGCCAGCGGGCCAAACCATTTTTCAGCCCGGCGGCAGCTGCGGAAATTACCTTCTGGTGCTCGCCGGCACCGTCCGTGTGCAGATTTTGACGCCAAGCGGCCGCGAGGTATTGCTTTACCGGGTCAACCCGGGCAATGCCTGCATTCTCACCACTTCGTGCTTGCTGGGGGCCAATGACTATCCGGCCTTCGGCATTACGGAAACGCAGGTCAGCGCGCTGGCGATTCCGGCCGGGGATTTCCATCAGGCCATCGGCCAATCGGCTTTCTTTCGGGCCTTTGTTTTTTCCGGATTTGCCGATCGATTATCCGGGGTCATTGTCCGGATGGAGGAGCTGCTTGAAGGGGACATTGACCGCATGCTGGCCAAGGCACTGTTGGACTCCGCCCGCGATGGCAAGGTAGACATGACCCATCAGGACCTGGCCGTTGCCATCGGCAGCGCTCGGGAAGTCGTTTCCCGGCACCTCAAGCGTCTGGAAATCAGGCAATGGGTGAAGCTGTCGCGCGGTTCGCTTCAGCTGATCAATTATGAAGCGCTGGAAACACTGGCCAGAGGATCGCAACCCGAAGCTCCCGCTTGATGGCATCAATGCCGCGGGGGATTGCCGCCTTACCCCAGCCGGTTGGGTTTCATTCACGCATGACTTGGACATATAATAATTCCCTTATACAACTCCACCAGCATGGGTAGCCCTTCTAAAACAATGAGACTGTTCCAGGAATGACCCACCGGTTCCCCCCATCCTGGCGCCTTGTGTTGAGCTTGGGCCTGTTGACGTTTTCGCCGTTCGGTCCGGCCAAGGGAGCGGCCGCCGTCACCAAGAAGAGCGCCCTGCACACCATCAGCCTGAATGAGGCGATTGATCTGGCCTTCGCCCAGAATCCGGATCTGGCAGCCGCTTCCGCCCGCATTGGCCAAGCCGAGTCGCGAGTGGCCGAGGTCGCTGCCGGCTTCTACCCGCAGCTCCAGGCGCGGGTGGGTTATGACTACACCAATAACCCGGCCTTAGCGTTCTCGTACATCGTCGCTCAGCGCCGTTTCAACGCCAACATGGCGGATTTCAACAATCAGATCAACAACCCAGGCTGGGTCTCCAACTTCAGACCCGAGCTGATCGGCACCATCAACCTGTATCGGGGCGGTCAGGACAGCTACATGCAGCAGGCGGCCGAGCTTGGCGTCAAGGCCAGCGAACTGGAACATGCCGCCCTGCGTAACCGACTGGCTTCGGCGGTGACCTCCGCCTACTACGCCGTGCTGTCTGCACCAAAGCAGGAGGAAGTGGCCCAGCGCTCGGTCCACACCGTGGAAAAGGAAATGGAACTCACCCAGGCGCGCGTGGAAGAAGGGGCCGCCCTGCGGGGGGATGTGCTGTCACTGGAAGTGCGCTCCAAGGCAGCCCGCGAGGCCGAGCTACAGGCCCGAAACAACATCAAACTGTCGCAGTCGGCCCTGAAGACACTCATTGGGGAGTCCAGAACCGAGCTACCGGCTCTCCGCGAAACCGAATTGCCCATCCCCGTCCTAAAAGAAAACCTGCTCTCGATGTTCGATCAGGCTTTTACCCAGCGCCCGGAAATGCAGGCCGCGGAGCATCAGGTGCAAATGCGTCAAAACGAACTCGATGCCGCCAAGGGGGCTCACCTGCCGCGCGTCAATGCCTTTGCCGCCTATGGCTCAAACAGCCAGACCCCTAACCCCTCGGCCTACAAGGACAATGCCAGCATTGGCATCAATGCTGAACTGGATCTGTTTGCCGGCGGCGCCATCAATGCGCGCATTTCGGGGGCCGAACGGCGGGTAGTGGAAGCCGAGGCGGTGCAGGAGAAAACCAAGCTGGAAATTGAAAATGAAGTCCGGCAAGCCTACTCCACGCTGGAGCAGGCGCTAGAGCGCGTCAAGGTGGCCGAGGCCGGAGCCCAATCAGCCGAGGAAGCCTTACGCCTGGTCAACGAGCAATACCATGGCGGGACGGCCACCGTCTCACGCTACCTTGAAGCCGAGACCGATCGGGCCTCGGCCAATCTGCGTTCCATCGTGGCCCGCTTCGAGGCCCAGGTAGCTGAGGCCCAGTTACTCCAAGCTGTCGGACATTGGCGATGAATCAACATCATCCCACCCGGCCCGCAGACAAGAATAAGGGCGCCATGCCCCACAAGCTGGCCATGATTCAAAAGTCCGGGGACATGCTGGTGGACATATTTCATTATCTAGCCCTTTTTTGTATTGGTTCCACCATCGTCTGGTCAGCCTTTCATGATTACCTCGGCATGATGGCGAGCGGCCATGCTTCCCTTGAAGACATTCTTCTGCTCTTTATTTATCTGGAGCTTGGCGCCATGGTCGGCATCTATTTCCGGACCCGCCGGCTGCCCGTCCAGTTTCTCATCTACATCGCCATCACCGCCCTTTCGCGGCATCTGGTGATCGACGTGCAAAAAGTCTCGGACGATTTTCATCTCTATCTATTGCTCAGCATTGCCGGAGCCATCGGCGTGCTGAGCCTGGCTATCCTCGTGCTGTCATTCACGGCCAAACGGTATGGTTGCCCTGAAGAAGGGCCTGAAGCCAATCGTCCCCACTGATTCTCAAGGCAACCGCATGTCCCACTCCGAAAAGACCCCGACTCCGATAAAACTCGCCCAGATTGGGGTCACCACCGTGGCGCTGGTGCTATTGCTGGTCTGGATGGAAGGCGGTTTTGAGAATAAAACCGCGCCCGGCATGAGCGGAGCGGTGGCTGCCGAGCGACCGGCAACGGGCATGACGGCGCGCGTCGAGCGGCGCGAGACGGAAGAGCTCTTCAACTGGCCGGCGACGGTCGCGGCGCTGACCGTAACCCAAGTGGCGCCCAAGATGCCCGGCAGGATTCTGGACATCACCGTGCGCGCCGGTACCCCGGTCAAGCGTGATCAGGTTCTGGTGCGGCTGAATGCCACCGAGAACCGTGCTCGCCTGGAACAGGCCCGCTCCGCGCTGGTGGCGGCCGAAGCCGAGGCGCACCGCGCTCGGACCGATGCCGTGCGGATTCAGAACCTCTACGACAGGGAAGCCGCCACCCGCCGGGATCTTGACAGTGTCCTGGCCGCCACCCGTGCGGCGGATGCCTTGGCCGTGCAAGCCAGAGAGGCCGTTCGCGAAGCCCAGTCGCACCTGAATGATGCCGTCCTGACAGCGCCCTTCGACAGCGTCGTCATGTCCCGCAATCAGGAGCCCGGCGACATGGCCTTGCCGGGTCTTCCCGTCCTCACCCTTCAGCAATCCCAGCATCTCAGGGTAGAGGCCGCAATCCCGGCCACCTGTGCAGACAAGATTGCCGTGGGTCACGTGCTGGTGGCCCGCATCGGCGCCCCCGCGAGGGAGATCCGGGTAACGGTCGATGAGATTCAACCCTCGGCCGATGCACAGACCCGCACCGTGTTGGTCAAGGCCCGGCTACCCGCCAATACCGCGACCCAGCCGGGTGCCTTCGCCTGGCTGCAACAAGCCTGTGGGCATGAGTCTGTCCTGTTGTTGCCGGCGGCTGCCGTCACCCGCATCGGCCAATTGGAAAGCGTCCGACTCGTCACCGATGGCCAGACCCGGTTACGCCATGTCCGCACCGGCAAGCATCTCGGTGATACCGTCGAAATTCTTTCCGGCCTGAGCGAAGGCGATACCGTGCAGATTGCCGGAGATCGCTGATGAGCGAAGACCTGCAAAACCCCGATCGCGGACTGACCTCGCGCATCGTTCATCTGTTCATCACTTCCAAGCTTTCGCTGCTGCTGCTGATTGCCTCTTTCCTGCTCGGTTTCGCCGCGTTGATGCTGACGCCGCGCGAGGAAGAACCGCAGATCGTCGTACCCGTTGCGGACGTCCTGATCTCGGCACCGGGCGCTTCCGCCGAAGAGGTGGAGAAAATGGTCGCCACCCCCCTTGAATCCCTGCTGCGCGAGGTGGATGGCGTGGAATATGTTTACTCGGCCTCCCAGGAAAACCAGGCCATGGTCACGGTGCGCTTCTTCGTCGGCGAAGACCGCGAGGACAGCCTGGTCAAGGTCTGGAGCAAGTTGATGTCGAACCAGGACCGCATCCCGCCCGTGGTCGCCAACTGGAGTGTGAAGCCGGTTGAAATCGACGATGTCCCCATCGTGACCCTCACCCTGTCGTCACCCGAGGCCGCATACGATAGTGCGGCATTGCGCCGAATCGCCGATGAGATGAAGGACAAGCTCGCGCTGGTCGACAATGCGGGACGCATTGTCGTGGTCGGTGGCGAGCAACGTCGGTTACTCGTCTACCCCGACCCGACCCGTCTGGCCGCGTATAATTTGACGATCCCCGAACTATTGCAGTCGCTGAAAGCCGCCAACGTCGGCATTCGGGCGGGCAGTTTTGACCAAGGCAACCGCAGCGTTTGGCTGGATGCCGGTCCGGCCTTTGATCGGGTTGAGGATGTCGCGTCCACCCCCGTGCTCAGCCAGGCCGGGCGCATCGTCTATTTGCGTGACGTCGCTCGCATCGAGGATGCTCCGGCGGAAGCGACGAACTACACGCGGATCGGGTTTGGTCCGGCTGCGAGTGAAAGCCGGACCATCACCCCCGCCGAGGCACATCAGCCCGAAAGCCATCCCGACGTGGCCCTGCCAAAACCGGGCGAGCTGCGGCAGGCCGTCACCATTGGCATTTCCAAGCGCAAGGGGGCGAATGCCGTGGCCGTGGCCGAGCAGGTCATCGATACCGCCCGTGAACTTCGCGGTGAGCTGTTTCCCGAAGACGTCACCCTCACCGTGACCCGCGACAACGGCGAAACCGCGAACCACAAGGTCAACGAACTGGTGAAGCACCTGATGATCGCCATTGTGACCATCGTCATTTTGCTGGTGTTTGCCCTCGGCCCCAAGGAAGCCTTCATCGTCGCGCTGGCGGTGCCGATGACGCTGGGCGTCACCCTGCTCTGCGACCTGATCTTTGGTTACACCATCAACCGCGTGACCCTGTTTGCCTTGATCCTGTCACTGGGCCTGCTGGTGGATGACCCGATCGTCGATGTCGAAAACATCTTCCGTCACTTCCAGCTCCGCAAGGAGCCGCCGCTGGATGCAGCACTGAGCGCCATCGAGGAAGTGCGGCCGCCGACCATCTTTGCCACCTTCGCGGTCATCGTCTCCTTTCTACCGATGTTCTTCATCACCGGCATGATGGGGCCTTACATGGCGCCGATGGCGTTCAACGTGCCGGTTGCCATGCTCATGTCGCTGCTGGTGGCTTTCACCGTGACCCCTTGGGCGACCTATCACCTGCTGCAAAGCGAATACGGCAAGGGCGAGATGGAGGACCCGAAAGCCTCCTCGCTGTGGCGATTCTATGACCGAACCCTGCGCCCGATGCTGGAGGCACCCAACAAGTCACGGATTTTTTTGATACTTGTGTTTGTGGCCTTCGTGGCCTCTGCCCTGCTCGCAGTCTATCGCTTTGTTCCGTTGAAGCTACTCCCCTATGACAACAAGGATGAGTTGCAATTGGTCATCGACATGCCACGAGGATCGACCCTGGAGAGCACCGATGCCGTGGCGCGTGATCTGGGCGATTATTTTGCCCGGATCAACGAGATCACCGATTACGAAACCTATGTGGGCAACGCCTCGCCGATGGATTTCAACGGCATGGTGCGTCATTACTATCAGCGCGCCGCATCCCACCAGGGTGACATCCGCATCAATCTGCTCCCGAAAGAGCGGCGCGAGCACAAGTCACACGAAATTGCCCTGCGCATGCGCCAGGATATCGAGCGCATCGGCAAGGCGCACGGTGCCAACCTCAAAATCGTCGAAGGTCCACCCGGCCCACCGGTCCTGTCCACCTTTGTGGCCGAGGTCTATGCTCCGCTGAATGCCACCGCCGACGAACTGGCCAAGGTGACGGAACAGGTGCGTGAGGAGGTCTCCGGCATCAAGGGTATTGCCGATGTTGACGATTTCGTCGATGAACCGCAGACGGTTATCCACTTTCGTCTGAACCGTCAGCAGGCTGCCCAGCATGGCGTGACGGTCGCCGATGTGGCCCAGACTCTGCAGATGGCCTTGCAAGGTCAGAGCGCCGGCGTGGTTCACGTGCCCGGCGAACGCCAGCCGCTGGAGATCGACATTCGCCTCACCCGCTCTCAACGTTCCTCAATGGCAGACCTTGAAACCCTGCGTGTCAGGGGGGCCAATGGCCGTTTGATTCCGCTGAGTGAAATCGGCGAAGCCACCGAGGAACTGGCCGAACAGACCATCTTCCACAAGAATCTCAAGCGACTGAACTATGTCATCGCCGAGATGGTGGGCCGGGAACCGGTCGAAGCCGTTCTCGACTGGGGAGATATACGCGATAAACATCCGCTACCTGCCGGCTATACCGTTGATCTTGCGGGCGAAGGCGAATGGAAGATCACCGTCGATGTGTTCCGTGATCTTGGCCTGGCCTTCGGCGCCGCACTGCTAATGATCTATGTGCTCCTGGTCGCGCAGACCGGCTCGCTAGGCATGCCGCTGATCATCATGGTGGCGATTCCGCTGACCGTCATCGGCATCATGCCGGGTTTCTGGATGCTCAACGTCTTCTTTACCGACCCTGTCGGAGGCTACGACAACCCCATTCTTTTCACCGCCACGGCCATGATCGGCATGATCGCACTGGCGGGCATCGTGGTGCGCAACTCCATCATCCTGATTGACTTCATCGAACGGCTCCGCGAACAAGGCACGCCTTTGAACGAGGCACTGATAGAAGCGGGGGGCACGCGCATGCGACCAATCTTTCTCACTGCGGGTGCGGCATTGTCCGGTTCCCTCATCATCACGCTCGATCCCGTGTTTTCAGGACTGGCTTGGAGCTTCATCTTCGGCATTTTCGCCTCGACCGCCTTTTCGCTTTACGTGGTGCCGCTGGTTTACTTCCTGATCAATCGGGACAAGTCCGAACCTGCGCCCCAATCAACCTGACCGAACCCGAGGAGTTCCATGAACGCTGAACGCATTGTCCGTATCGTCGCCGGATTATTTGTCCTGCTCTCCCTGAGCCTGGGCGTCGAAGCCAGCCCGTTGTTTCATAGCCACAAATGGTTGTGGTTCACCGCCTTCGTTGGGCTCAACCTTTTCCAGAGTGGATTCACCCAGTTCTGCCCTCTGGAAATGATTCTGAAAAAACTGGGCGTTCGATCCAGCTGTCAGGCCCCTTCCTGTCACTAACCAAAACCACCCAAGGCGGCATTGCCTTAACCTACTCGAGGAGAACACCCATGGCTAAAATCGTCATCGTCGGCGCCGGCATCGGCGGCATTCCGATGGCCTTCGAAATGAAGGAAAACGCCCGCAAGCAAGACGAAGTCGTCGTCATTGCCGACACACCCACTTTCCATTTTGTCCCATCCAATCCCTGGGTGGCGGTCAACTGGCGCAAGCCCGACGATATCAAGGTCGAACTGGCGCCGGTATTCAAAAAGAAGAAAATCACTTTCATCCAGAACAAGGTCACGAAATTCAAACCGGCTGAAAACAAGGTCGAATTGGCCGATGGTAGCCATGTCGATTACGACTACCTCATCATAGCCACCGGCCCCAAGCTGGCCTTTGACGAAATTCCCGGACTGGGTCCGCAGGGTCACACCCAATCTGTGTGCCATGTCGATCACGCCGGAGAATCCGGCGAGTTCTGGGATGGCTTCGTCAAAGATCCCGGCCCCATCATCATCGGCGCGGTCCAGGGTGCCTCCTGCTTTGGCCCCGCCTACGAATACCTCTTCATCGCGGAAACCGATCTGCGCAAGCGCAAGATTCGGGACAAGGTGAAGATGACCTATGTCACCTCCGAACCCTATATCGGCCACCTCGGCTTGGGCGGCGTAGGCGACACCCGCGGCATGCTGGAAAGCGAACTGCGCAACAAGCACATCGACTGGATCTGCAACGCCAAGGTCGACAAGATCGAAGCCGGCAAAATGTTCGTCACGGAAGTGGACGAGAACGGCGCGGTAAAAAAGCAGCACGAACTGCCGTTCAAACACAGCATGATGCTGCCCGCCTTCAAGGGCGTCGACGGCCTAATGGGTGTCGAAGGACTGGTCAACCCGCGTGGTTTCGTCATCGTCGATGAACACCAGCGCAATCCCACCTTCAAGAATGTCTACTCTGTCGGCGTCTGTATCGCCATTCCACCCTTGAGCCAGACCCCGGTTCCGACCGGCACGCCCAAGACCGGCTACATGATCGAATCGATGGTCACCGCCACCGCGCACAACATCCGCAGCGAACTGGACGGTAAGGAGCCCACCGAAAAGGGCACCTGGAACGCGCTCTGTTTGGCCGACTTCGGCGACTCCGGCGTTGCCTTCCTGGCCATGCCGCAGATCCCGCCGCGCAACGTGCAGTGGTCATCGCAGGGTAAATGGGTGCACTGGGCCAAGATTGCCTATGAAAAGTACTTCATCCGCAAGGTACGGAAAGGAATTAGCGAGCCGGGCTACGAAAAATACACCCTCAAGCTGATGGGCATCATGCGGCTGAAAAAATCCTGAGAATCCTTTGATTAAGGAAAGGCCTCCGGATGAGGCCTTTCTTTTGGCCAGTCGGCTTTTACTTGCCAAACTCAGAGCACATGGTTCCGTGTAACAGAATCCTGCACGAATGCACAAATCGTTGGTTTAGCAACCAGGACAACTCCGGCCGCAGCAGTCATGTCGACCGGTACGCGATCCCGACTAATTGCCTTCGAGGGGATCGAAGTCGGGCTTGTCTGGATCGACGACTTGGGTGATGTCCGAGTCCGTGTCAGGAGCGCCAGCTGTAACTCCACTATCTCCGGTCGTGGAAATCGGCTGGCTTGTGGCGGAGTTTCCATCCGGGGCAGCTGTCGTCGAAGCCGCAGCGTCTGGCAAGACCAGCTGGGTGCGTAAGTGCGGCGCCGCCGTGTCGTCGAGCTGAACTTTGGCGGCCTGACGGGCCGCGCCAGCATCCCAGGGAGTGGTCGGCCCGATAATGATGAGTGACTTGTAGGCGGAAACGGTTCGGCCGGTCCGGCGTCCCGTCCGCTCACTGATCTGGTCTACCGGGCCATAACCACTTTGTCCGACCAGGTGAAACATTTCTTCAGCACGATAATCCTCCTCGTGGACGCAGCCATGAGACTCTGCGGCTTTGCCCATGTCAGCGATAGAGCCTCGATCCAGCGAGGAGTGGAGTGCCATACCGCCATGAAAAAACACCGCCCATAGCATCGGTGCATCGTACTCACTCGACCAGTGCCGCGAAGAAAACCGTTGGGGGGTAAAGTAACCAGATGCCGTCTCATGCCCTTGCATCCCGGTCGAGACCAACCAGTAATACAGCAGACCAACACCCCGCTTGTAGACACGCAGGGTCTGGTCCTTGCCCCAGAAGCTGTCATCGGCCTTGGAAATGACGACAATCAGGTTGTAACTATCGAAATCCGAATCATCGAGGGGACTCGGCAACCGCCGCGCATCATTGATGTCGGGATCCTGGTAGGGAGAAAAAGCCTTGGTCACACCGAAGTGGTAGCTCAGGTCGGCCCCTGGATCATTTTCGTAACGCGATGTGGGCTGGGTTCTTGGAAAACCGCCCCAAGGCCCTTCGGGTCCATCATTCATGCCCCATGCGGACAAGGCACTCAGTTGCAGCAAAAATCCGACAATCAATGCCCAACGAAGGTGGGTGCGTAATCGCGTTGCAGCAGATAACGGTGAATCGTTCATTATGTAGCCTTATAGCTTATGGTGCTCGAAAGTCGCTGCCACTCTTGGCGACTCATTCGCTCGCTGCCTGACGATGCCACGATCATTGGTTTTGCGCATGGCTGTTAAAGTCGCTGACTCTGGCATGGTGGAGAGTGCTATCGGAATCCGTAAGAAGCAACAGCGTTGGTGCTTGCACAATGTTCGCAATCGATCATGTCATCAAGGCTTGCCACACAAGGTATCGTTGATATCACACTGCGGCTTAATCGTTTGATTGCGCTGCTCCGCATTCAGCTTATAGACGGCTTGATTGGTTTGGTCGTTGGGGATGTCGCAACCACAGATCTGACTGGCGCAGCAACTACAATTAGCCAGTGACTCAACCAGTGCGATCTGCTCAAAGTTGGTCATTTGCCCGACGCCCTGACATGCCTGACCGGAGAGCGATGCTTGCGCCTTGACCGAGGGGTTGTAGGTCAACTTGTTCTGGCCGATCCCAATCGTTGTGCAGAGGGTTGAATCGCATGTATAGCCCACTTGAATTCCCGGGGTCGTCGGCATGCTGTTCTGGTAGGACGCGCAGACGTTTTTGCAAAGCTGGCTACTCGGGTCAACCACATTAGCGGGGACCGGCTTATTGGGGTTGTAAAGCGGGCAGCCATTTTTTCCGGCCATATCGGGCGTGCACTGGGCATCAGGTAAAGGTAGGGGCTGGTTGCCTGGATTGTAAGCGGCTGACCAAATGTAACGCGGTCCCGTCGTGGAGGTTGTGCCATCAGCACCGACGTTGGCATTGCAGTTCTGATTGGCTTGTCCGATCTGGAAAGGACCGTTGTAAACCGGACACTCGCAACTCACCAATTCGTTCCCTTGATTGTCGTATTTTCCGGTTCGGGTACAGGGAGCGGTCATGCAACCGGCATAGAGACCGTTACAGCTGGTGAGCGGCTCACTCTGTGTCTGGCTCGCGTAATTATTGGCATACAAGGTTGAAAAGACGGAGACCAAATCTGCTCCGGGCACCAGAAGCTTGGTGTTAATCGCCTCGCAGATCGGGGGTTCAGAGCTGGCGTCGGTGCAATCAGACCCATCACGCCCGCAGCTCGCCGTAGTCTCCTGATAAATGTACAGGTTGGAGATCGCATTGATATCAACCAGATAAGGAGTTTTGGCGCCCGCTCCCTTATTACTGATGGCATAGCAAGTGCAATTGGCTACCTTGCCATCTTTTGAGAGGGTACAGGGCAGTGAAGGGTTTTCAGGATTGCTGCCCGTGGGCTGAGCAGGACCTGAGTAGTAACAGAGTCCATAAGAGAACTCGCGTCCAGTGGGTGGTTTGCATTTGATGAAGTTAGATGACTCCTCCACAATGTTGGCATAGGCGGGGCCAATAGCCGTCGTCCATTGGGTATTAAATCGATACACGTCTTTTAAGGTGACGCCTCTCAGGATTTTTTGGCTGTAAATCTTTCCATAGCGATCAGTCGATACCGTCGCTGGCGACTGGGGGATGGAGACAGTTTCCTCTGCCATAACATGGGTTGTTATGGTCAGAAAAGTAATGAGTACAAGGAAAATTTTGCTGAATGGCGTCATCGATTTCGTCATTATTCTGGACACACCGGGCACCCTGTTTATGGATGGAAAGGTCCACAGTCTAGGCCAGCAGGAACCGGACAACAAGCCAAAGCATTTGCCTCTACTTGAAGGAACCAAGCTTGAGACCCTCCATGCGGTAAGCGACTGAAGCACCAACCCGCAATCTTTAGATCGGGCAGCAAAAAGCCCCGTTGATGCAAACATCAGCGGGGCTTTTCTCTATGGACAATTCGGGAGGACGATCGGTGCTATCCGGTTTTTCCTACCACTACTCAGTCGGGTCCCCATTCTTGATGGCCGACTCTGGCGGTTTTCTCAATCGAATACCCAATTCACGCAACTGGAAGTCGGTCACTTCAGCAGGCGCATCGATCATCGGACACCAGGCCGACTGCGTTTTGGGGAAGGCCATGACTTCACGAATGGAGTTGGCGCCCGCCATCAACATAACCAGTCGATCCATGCCGAAGGCGATGCCGCCATGGGGCGGCGCACCATACTTGAGCGCATTGAGCAGGAAGCCGAATTTCTGCTGGGCTTCCTCGTCGCCAATGCCCAGCAGTTTGAACACAGCATCCTGCATGTCCGTCTGGTGGATACGGACCGAGCCGCCACCAATTTCCGTGCCATTCAGCACCATGTCATAGGCGCGTGAAATGGCCTTGCCGGGATCGGCCTTGAGCTCTTCCAGCGAGCATTTGGGGGCGGTGAAGGGATGGTGCAAGGCAAACCAACGGTTGTCCTTTTCATCCCATTCAAACATCGGGAAATCCACCACCCACATCGGCGCCCATTCACCCTGGACCAGTCCGCGATCATGCCCGACCTTGAGTCGTAACGCCCCGATGGCTTCATTGACCACCTTGGCTTTGTCGGCACCGAAAAACACGAGGTCGCCTGTCTCTGCACCAACCCGATCCATGATCGCCAATACTGCTTCCGGCGGCAGGAATTTGACGATGGGTGATTGCAGACCCTCGATCCCAGCCGCACGATCAGTGACCTTGATATAAGCCAGCCCCTTGGCACCATAGATGCCGACAAACTGGGTCAGATCGTCAATTTCCTTACGCGAGAGGTCACCTCCCTTGGGCAGGCGCAGCGCAACCACGCGACCGTCCGGATCTTTCGCCGGGCCGGCGAAGACCTTGAACTCGATGTCCTTCAACAAATCAGCCACATCCACCAGCTCCAGCGGGATGCGCAAATCCGGCTTGTCGGAGCCATAACGACGCATCGCTTCCTCATGCGTCAGGCGCGGGAATGGATTCGGCAACTCGACATTCAGCGTCTTGGCGAACAGCTCGCGAATCATCTGCTCCATCAGATCGGTGATGGCCTGCTCGTCCATGAAGGAGGTTTCGATATCGAGCTGGGTGAATTCCGGCTGACGATCGGCGCGCAGGTCCTCGTCGCGAAAACAGCGGACGACCTGATAGTAGCGATCCATGCCCGACACCATCAGCAACTGCTTGTAGAGCTGCGGCGATTGCGGCAAGGCGAAGAAATGATTTGGGTGAGTGCGACTGGGCACCAGATAGTCGCGCGCGCCTTCCGGCGTGGCCTTGGTCAGGAATGGCGTTTCGATTTCATAGAAACCGTTGTCATCCATGAAGTTACGCAAATGACGGGTGATATCCCGGCGCAGGCGCATCCGCTGCTGCATGACCGGTCGGCGCAGATCGATATAGCGATAGCGCAGGCGGGTTTCTTCGCTAACCTCCACTTCGCTTTCCAGCGGGAACGGCGGGGTTTCCGCCTTATTGAGAACCTCCAGCTGGGTCGCCAGCACCTCGATCTTGCCGGTGGTCAGGTTCGGGTTGATAGTGCCCTCGGGACGAGGCCGCACCTTACCGTGGACTTTCAGGACAAATTCGCTACGCACCGTCTCGGCCAGCTTGAAAGCCTCGGCATAGTCCGGGTCGAACACCACCTGAACCAGGCCCTCACGATCCCGCAGATCGATGAATATGACGCCCCCATGATCGCGACGACGATGGACCCAGCCACACAGGTCGACTTTCTGATCCAGATGACTTTCCGTTACTTCTCCACAGCGGTGGCTACGCATGACTGATTCCCGGGGCGGTAAAAGGCTTGAATTTTAGGGGGTGCAGGGGGGTGACACAAGGCTGAGAGACGGGAAAAACAGTCAAACCTCAAACGATACTGCTAAATCTGACAAGTGCTTTGAAAGAAGCTTTACATGCTCAACGCAAATGACCTGGTAATGCGGACGCATCTTGGCAGTGTTGTCCCTCTTTGCAGATCGCGTTAGAGACCCTGCCGATGTATCAGATTTGACGACTTTTGATTCCTCTTAACGTAAAACGCCGCTGGCGGAATTACATTCCAGACCAGCGGCGTATTTATTGGGAGTCCCGGGCGTTCCGCCCAAGACTCTCAACCATCAGATGTTTCTACGGTTCACTGCGCTACGGTGATTTCAACACGACGGGCTTCTGCATCGGAACCGGTGCCGGTTGTAGTGATGGAGAACGGCGGCTTCATGATGATCTTGCCTTCCGGTACACCGGCAGCGATCAGACGATCACGCACGGCCTCGGCGCGCTGCTTGGCTAGCACTTCGTTCGCAGCGACATCGCCGGTCTTGTCGGTGTACCCAGTAATGTCCACCGCGAGACCCTGATTCTTCACGGCAATCACAGCTTGCGCCAGCGTCGCTGCGCTGGGGCCTTCGATATTCGGCGAACCGACATCGAAGTAGACCTTGGCCGGCAATATGGCTGTTACAGCAGTTGGTGCTGGGGCGGGCACGACGACCGCCGGAGCCGTCACTTTCGGTGCCGCAGGGGCTACTGCCGAGGCAGCAGGCTCGGTAGCCTTCCCAAGATCCACTTTGTCACAACCACGAAACATGGCAAAAACTGCGGCCAATGCACCCAGCCCCACCAGCCACGGCATCAGCTTTGAGACAAGGGAATGCTCCTCAACCACCGGCGGCGCATTGCTCGGACGGCTTGGGCTGCTGCCGCTGGCAGCGCGGGTGCCACCCAGACTATCAAATAGAGATCCCAATCCCATGGCCCCAGCCAGTTGCGGATTGACCTTGCCCTTGATGAAGCCCGTCTGTTCGGCGAGCAGACTCACCAAGCCGGCCGCGTCGATATTTTTCTCGGTCACGAACTTCTTCAGCAAGCTCATCAGGAACGGAGCCGCAAGACCCAGGAGACTGGAAGAGGAAGAAGACTTCAGTCCGGTCAGTGACCCGATGGTGCTGGCGATGGAACCGACCTTGTCACCAAATACATTGCCGAGCAGGGACGTTCCCAGGGTAACCAATGAATCGGTTTTGCCTTTCTCGGAGAAAAGTCCGGCGATATTGCCGAGGAGGCCTGTATCCACATTGGAGCCACCCAGCGTCTTCAAGAGGCTGGCCGCACCATCCAGGGTCGAACCCTGCTTGGCCAATCCGCCCAGCAAGACTGGCAAGGCCAGCCCAAGAGCTGATTTAGTCGTGCTTTCGGATTCACCGAGAAATTCCGAGGCTTGTTTTGCGAACTCACTACCCAGTATCTCGGTCAGCATTTCCAATAGATTTATGGCCATGTTTGACTACTCACCATTAATGAGTTGATTATCAGATTTGCGGGAGCCTTATTGATAATTTATTCCGGCCTCCCGGGCGCGAAGTATCCGAGCTTTTTCACCAAGATAAAAACGAGGAGGAGCCCCGCCAGGCAATATCAACCTATTTAGAGGAAAAGAATATTCAGCGATTCAGAATTACCGCAATAAATACTGGTTAATCAGCTGGTTATATAAAATATGCTTATTTCATTTTTATTATGCTCACCAGGCCGGTTGAACAGGTCGATCAGACCAAATTTGGGCTCAGGAGTCGCAATCTTGTCATTTGAAAAGCGCAATCCAGACACCGGGCGGGACAGCTTTGTAGGCAGCAAACGCAGCAAATAAAAGGAAGAACGAGCCGCTTATACGATTCATGGTGCGCTGCGGTACTTTGGCTAACAGGGTTTTTCCGGCCCAAATACCGACAAAGGTCGTCGTAGCCAGCGCCGCAGTGGCCCCCAGCCAGACGGGTAGCGGGGGTTCGGTGGCCCCCAATCCGGCCACCGAGATTTGGGTCTTGTCACCAAACTCGGCCAGAAAAATCATCAGAAAGGTCGTGAAGAAAATTCCGTGCCCCGATTTTTCCTCGACGACCTCCTCTTCGACATCTTCCTTGGCCAACAGGTTTATCATGCCGAATGCCGCGAAGAGGATGGCTACTGCAATGGCCAGCGCCCACTCCGGAATCCATTGTCCAGCCACCGCACCAAAAATGACGGCTATCGCATTCAACAGGGCGAAAGCCACGGCAGCGCCCCAAAGGACCGGTCCGTGTCGATGTCGCGCCGCCAGTGTCATGCAAACCAGCTGGCTCTTGTCGCCAAACTCCGCGACCGCAACGAGTGCATACGCGGCCGCTGAAACCGTCCAGCCCCTCACCCAATTAACTGCAGGTAAAGTGTGATCCAGCCATTGCCTGGCCTCGGCCACCAGGTCACAGGCCATAGCGGGTCATCTGCTGATTCGGAGAGTTCGGCATGAGGTTAGTTTTGATGAAGGTGGGTAGCGCAGTCCTGTCAGAACACACAGGAGCCAGTTCGAGGATACGGTTGCGGCGGCAACGGACGTTAAGCGCCGGAACCATCACGGCGTCGGAACTTATGCGGGAAATACTTTGCGGAACCTCTAAAAATTATCCATTGATGCCCTTCGGCTGCGATGAGGAGAGTCTTCGACAAGCGCAGCAAGAACGAGTAATTGTTTGATTTGTATTGATATGCGCTCGCACTAAGTCTATCGAAGTGCAATGTTTAGAGACCCGCTTCAGACAGAGCATGTCTGGCTTCATCTATCCCTGTTCCAGTCCCGCCTCGGCCATCGCCACGGCACGGAACACCGCCCTTCCCTTGTTGAGGGTCTCCTCCCATTCATTGAGCGGGATGGAGTCATGAACCACGCCGGCACCCGCCTGGATATGCAGGGTGCCGTCCTTAATGACAGCGGTACGAATGGCGATGGCCGTATCGAGGTTGCCGGACCAGCCGACGTAGCCGACCGCTCCTGAATAAACGCCCCGCTTGACCGGCTCCAGTTCGCCAATGATTTCCATGGCACGAATTTTCGGAGCGCCACTCACGGTGCCGGCGGGGAACGTGGCCCTGAGCACATCGAAAGCATCCCGGCCTGCCGTCAGCCGCCCGGTCACATTCGAGACGATGTGCATGACATGAGAATAGCGCTCGATGATCATCTTGTCGGTAACCCGAACCGAGCCGGTTTCTGAGACCCGGCCGGCGTCATTGCGACCCAGATCGATAAGCATCAAGTGTTCGGCGACCTCCTTGGGATCAGCCAGCAGATCCTTTTCCAGCGCCTGATCTTCCTCCGGGGTCTTGCCGCGGCGACGGGTACCGGCGATGGGGCGTACGGTGACGGTATCGTCTTCCAGACGCACCAGAATTTCCGGCGAGGAGCCGACGATATGGAACGCGCCCAGATTCAAGTGGAACATGTAGGGCGATGGATTCAGGCAGCGTAACGCCCGATACAGGTCCAGCGGGGCGGCTGAAAACGGAATGGACATACGCTGTGAGAGAACCACCTGCATCACATCGCCCTCGACGATGTATTCCTTGATACGGCGGACCCCATTCTCGAAACCTTCCTGGGTAAAGCCGGAAACAAAATCGGCTTCGTCGACAACCCTGGCCCTGGTCGGCGCCGACTCAGGCCGTCGATGATTGCGCAAGCCGCGAATGATGCTATCGAGATGCGCCTCGGCCTTGACCAGCGCATCAGCCTCGGCGGGATCAGCATGGGTGATGACCACCAGCCGACCCTTGAGATTGTCGAAGACCAGCACATCTTCGGACACCATCAACAAGATATCGGGCGCACCGATGGGATCCGGCTTATCGGCGCGCAACTGCGGCTCGATATAGTGAATGGTCTCGTAGCCAAAATAGCCGACCAACCCGCCGGTAAAACGCGGCAAGCCCCCGATATCCGGTACCCGGTAGCAAGCCGCGAATTGACGAATCCAGTCCAGCGGATCATCGACACTGAGGGTTTCATCAACCTTGCCATCACGTTCGATCGTGATGGACAGCCCGCGCACACTGATGATGGTGCGGCAAGGCAAGCCGATGATCGAATAGCGACCCCATTGCTCACCGCCATGGACCGACTCAAACAGATACGAATACGGTGCGTCGGCCAGCTTAAGATAAGCGCTCAGCGGTGTGTCCAGATCAGCCAGCACCTCTCGGGTAATCGGAATCCGGTTGTAACCCTGTTGGGTGTAATGCTGGAACTGTTCGGGTGTCATGCGTTATAGGCCTTTGATTGGGCGACTGGGGCAAACGGCAGGGCGTTCAATGTCATGAGCGGTTGTCCGGGTCAGCCGTTCACCGCGTCAGGCGACGGCTGACGCGGAGCCGCGTCGACCCGGCCCGGCAACTCGGCCAGCGACTCCAGAATCAGATCGGGTAACAACACCTCGACGCCCTTGCCGCCATGATACCCATAAGGCACGCAGGCCAGCATGAAGCCGGCCCGGCGTGCCGCTTGCGCGTCGGCGGCTGAGTCACCCACCATCAAACTGTCGGCGGGCATTACCCCCAATCGCTCTGCGGTCTTGAGCAGGGATTCGGGGTCGGGCTTATTCTTCGTGAACTGATCGCCGGAAGCCACGGCATCGAAATATCCAGCAATGCCGAGCTGCCTGAGCAGGGAAAGCGTGAACCGTGAGTGCTTGTTGGTCACGCAAGCCAACTTCATCGGGGGTTGCCGGAGCGCCATAAGACATTCCAGCGCCCCATCGTAAAGCCGGGTCCGATGACACAAGTTGGCCTCATAAATCTCCATGTACAAGGCCAAGGCTTCGGCGAAACCCTCGGGCTCGGCATCCGGCCACTGCTCTCCGGTCAGGGCTCGCTTGACGAGCATGGGCATGCCATTACCGATCCACCCGCGCACCCTAACCTCTCCCGCCGGAGGCCGACCCAGCCGGGTCAGCATCTCGTCGATGGCGTGCGCCAAGTCCGGCGCGCTGTCGACCAGCGTGCCGTCCAGGTCAAAGACGATCAGTGATGGCCGCCGCCGCAACATCCGCCCGATTGCGCCTTGGGTAGCTCGGCCTTGCCCAGTTCTTCACGCAGAGCCTTGATGATACTGTCATAGCGGTTCGGATCGCTGTCCTTACCGGCGCCAAAAACGGCAGAACCCGCGACGAAGGTATCGACGCCGGCTTCCGCCACTTCACGGATGTTGGCCGGGCCGACGCCGCCATCGATCTCCAGTCGGATATCGCGGCCCGAGGCCTTGATGATCTGGCTGACATGGCGCGCCTTGTCTAGCACATAGGGGATGAACTTCTGGCCGCCGAAACCGGGATTGACCGACATGAGCAGGATCATATCGACCTTGTCCAGGGTGTATTCCAGCACATCGATGGGCGAGGCTGGATTGAACACCAGACCGGCCTTGCAACCGGATTCTTTGATCAGGCCCAGCGTGCGATCAACATGTTCGGAGGCTTCGGGATGGAAAGTGATGTAGCTGGCACCGGCCTTGGCGAAATCGGGGATGATGCGATCCACTGGCTTAACCATCAGATGGACATCGATGGGTGCCGTTACGCCGTACTTGCGCAACGCCTCACAGACTAGCGGCCCGATGGTCAGATTGGGCACGTAGTGGTTGTCCATGACATCGAAATGCACGACATCGGCACCGGCCTTGAGCACATTGGCCACTTCCTCGCCCAGACGGGCAAAGTCGGCGGACAGGATGGAGGGGGCAATCCAAGGGGTATTCATAGTAGTGACTCGCTCAAAAAACAAAAGCCGGTGCGCTCGACACGCCCCGGACCTGATTCAGACTTCGGCTCGGTCGCAACCCGGAATACCGCCAGCTAGGCCGGATCTGAAAGATGACCTATTTTCACACTTGCCCCGGATACGGGCAAGCCGAAGCCAGGTGACACGTGAAGCGCCGGGCATTCTCCAGCCCCGCAGAATTAGCGCAATAGTCGACTGCTAGAATTAACGTCCCTTTGCCCCCCCTTCCCTATCGTCAGCATGGCCACCCCCCAAAAAACGCTCGTTCTCGTCGATGGCTCGTCCTTTCTCTATCGTGCCTTCCACGCCCTGCCGCCGCTAACCAATTCGCGGGGCGAGCCAACCGGAGCCGTTCTGGGTGTCGCCAACATGTTGCGAAAGTTAATATCAGCTCACGCAACCCAACATGTCGGGGTGGTGTTCGATGCACCAGGGCGAACCTTTCGGGACGATCTATTTGAAGAATATAAATCGCACCGCCCGCCGATGCCGGATGATCTGCGCAGCCAGATCGAACCTCTTCACGCCATCATCCGCGCCATGGGTCTGCCGCTGCTGATAGAGAGCGGCGTAGAGGCCGACGATGTGATCGGGACACTGGCATTGCGTGCCGCCGAGCAGGGTTATTTCGTCATCATCTCGACCGGCGACAAGGATATGGCGCAACTGGTGAGTGACCGCATCGTGCTGGAAAACTCGATGTACGACATTCGCCTCGATCGGGAGGGGGTTGTCGCCAAGTTTGGCGTGCCGCCGGAATGCATCGTCGATTACCTGGCGCTGGTGGGCGATACCTCGGACAACATTCCCGGCGTCCCCAAGGTCGGACCCAAAACGGCGGCCAAGTGGCTGCAGGAATATGGTTCGCTGGACGCCATCATCGATCAGGCCGATTCGGTTGGGGGCAAGGTTGGTGAAAACCTGCGCGCCACGCTGGACCAGATCCCCCTGTCCCGCCAGCTGGCGACCATCCGTTGTGACCTGAGTTTGCCGCTGACACCCGATGAGCTGGTCTCCACCGAACCCGATACTCATGTGCTCCGGGACTGGCTAAAGCGGATGGAATTCAATAGTTGGCTGCGGCAATTGGAGACGGCGAGCGAGTCCACTGCCCCGTCTCCCCAAATCCAGACGGCGGCTACACCTGCCGTCAAAGGCCATTACGAAGTCGTACTGACGGAAGCCGATCTGCAACGCTGGATCAGTCAGCTCGAAACCGCCGAACTCTTCGCCTTCGACACGGAAACCACCCATCTCGATTACACCCAGGCAGCGATTGTCGGCGTGTCCTTTGCCGTGAAAGCGGGCGAAGCGGCCTATGTCCCGCTCGCGCACCACTATCCCGGTGCTCCCCCTCAGCTAAACCGGGAAAAGGTGCTGGAGGATCTGCGGCCGCTACTCGAAGCGCCTGATCGAGGCAAGCTAGGCCAGCATCTGAAATATGATGCCAATGTACTCGCCAATCATGGCATCACGCTGCGGGGCATGCGCCATGACACGATGCTGGAATCCTACGTACTTAACAGCACCGCCACCCGCCATGACATGGATTCTCTGGCATCTTACTATCTGCAACACGAGACTATCTCTTTTGAGGATGTAGCCGGCAAGGGCGCCAAGCAGATCGGTTTTGACCAGGTGGGCCTGACCGAAGCCACTGAATATGCCGCCGAGGATGCCGACGTGACCTTGCGCTTGCATGAAACCCTGTGGCCCCGACTGAGCGCCGAGCCGTCCCTTAAACGGGTCTATCAAACCCTGGAAATTCCGCTCATTCCGGTGCTGTCACGCATCGAACGCACCGGCGTGCTGGTGGATGTCTTCATGCTGGCAGAACAAAGCCGCGAGTTGGCCGGGCGTATGCTGGAACTCGAGCGCGAGGCCCATGCGGTTGCCGGCAGCCCCTTCAATCTGGGTTCACCCAAGCAGATCCAGATGGTGCTGTACGACAAGCTCAACCTGCCGGTGCTGAAGAAAACACCCAAGGGCCAACCGTCCACCGACGAATCGGTGCTGGCTGAACTCGCCGAACTGTACGACCTGCCCCGCCTCATTCTGGATTACCGTTCGGTTTCGAAACTGCGTTCCACTTATACCGAAAAATTGCCGCAGCAGATCAACCCCCGCACGGGACGGGTGCACACGTCCTACCATCAGGCCGTCGCCGCAACGGGACGACTGTCATCGTCGGACCCCAACCTGCAAAACATTCCGGTCCGGACCGCCGAAGGGCGCCGCATCCGCCAGGCGTTTATTGCACCCCAGGGCCGCAAGATACTGGCGACCGATTACTCGCAGATCGAGTTGCGCATCATGGCGCACTTTTCCGGCGACCCGAACCTGCGGCTTGCGTTTGCCGAAAACGCCGATGTCCACCGTCATACCGCCGCCGAAGTGTTTGGGGTGGCCCTGGATGCGGTATCAGCCGATCAACGGCGTTCTGCCAAGGCGATCAACTTCGGACTGATCTACGGCATGTCGGCCTTTGGTCTGGCCAAGCAGCTGGGCGTCGACCGCACCCTGGCACAACGCTACATCGACACTTATTTTGAGCGTTATCCCGGCGTCAAAACCTTCATGGAACAGAGTCGGGAAACCGCTCGCGAAAAAGGCTATGTCGAAACCCTGATGGGCCGCCGTCTCTACGTGCCGGACATCCGCTCGCGCAATGCGCAAAGCCGCCAATATGCCGAGCGAACCGCCATCAATGCCCCCATGCAGGGCACCGCCGCCGACATCATCAAGGCCGCCATGATTGCAGTGGATGATTGGATAGAGTCCTCCAAGGTGCCGGTAAGCATGATCATGCAGGTCCATGACGAACTGGTCTTCGAGGTCGCAGAGGATTTCATCGACGTTGCGCGCCACACCATTCGGTCTCTGATGACGGGTGCGGCGGCATTGTCAGTTCCGCTATGCGTGGATGTGGGCGTCGGCGATCACTGGGATGAGGCGCACTGATGACCGATCACTCAAACATATGGCCGTATGATCCCCAATAGACACATTGCGGGGCTTTGGCGGCTGTCAGTCTCAAGGCCATCGGGGACCCAATAACAGCCCGCATCGAAGTGCTCTACAATCCGGGCTGTGCACCACAGAGCGGACAGCAGAACCAATGAATCACCCCGATCGGGAAGACGAAATCACGACACAGCCCCCCGTGGGAGCAGCGCCCGAACCCGACAACCATGACCTTCTGCTCGAGGCCTTTGTCGGACCGAACGCCGCCCATTACCTCCTCGCTTGGGATGCCATGCAGCCGCGTCGCTGGTCGTGGAACTGGTCAGCGTTTTTCTTTGGCGAAGGCTGGTTGCTTTACAGAAAGATGTATCTGCTGGCCATCGTGTTCAGCCTGGCCCGCCTGGCACTGACTCCTTACCTGAGTTCCATCACGCTCTTCAGCGACAGCTTACTGAATCAGGCCATGCCCCTCCTTTTTCCGTACACGATGATCCTTAATATCGTCCTCGGAATTTACGCTAATCATCTGTACCGAATCCACGCCGAAAAGAAAATCAGCAAAGCCACTGCAGAATTCAAACCCGAGCGACGGCTCCTGGGTCTCCAATCCAAGGGTGGCGTCAGTCTACTGGCGTTGCTCTGGATGCCCGTGATTGCCATCATCGAACATGGGGTATTGTTTTTGGTGGAAAATAATTTTTCATTCCAATGGACGGAAATCACGCAATCAATTTGAGCCGTACAATGATGACCGCATAAATCGCAGATGCCCCCGTCAAGAAAGAACCGCAACAAAAAACAAGACTGAACGGAGACAGCCATGGCAGAAGCAGGCAAAACCCAGAAAAAACCCGCATCCACCAGCAAATCCGGCACGGCACCCAGCCATGAGCCGGTCAAGCTGGCCGACTTTCCGGCACTGGATGACCAAACCCTAACCCGATTATTCAACTGGCTGCATACCATTGATGATGTCCGCATCGCCGGCCATCAGAACAAAGTCCCCCGATGGGTGTATGTGGTCGCCTTGCTCTGGGTCATCTTCTGAACCAACAAACCTGCCATGCAAGAACACAAGAACATCCTCATACGGCTTTCCCTGCTAGTAGCGCTGACCCTGTCCATCAGCGCCTGCGCCTTCAAGCCCACAGTGGGCATGAGCTACACCGACTTTGTCGACATGTCGCAACGCTCGATGCGCGGCAAACCCGAGCTAGCGGAGTATGCCGGGCCGAATGACTTCATCGTTCAGGTGGACCAGCGCCAGACCAGCAAACGGATTCACGGCGTAGTAGGAAATAGCGAAGAGGATTTTTTCTACCTGTTCAGGAACGGTCGACTAAAAAGCGTGATGACCGGATCGCAATACGAACGGATAAAGACCAAACGAGACTTCATCCCGTCAAGGGAAACCGTTGAATCGAGTGACGATTTTTGAGCCGCCAAAGATGCGGCCCAATAAGGGGTGACACCGCCCATGGCCATGCGGTCACCCCAATCACTGGCCGCCTTGTTTGTAGCCCTTGATATCACTGGAACATAGCCGGGACGCCTTTGCTGCCGTCCATACCCTGCGTCGAGGCATACGGGCCCTAACACGCCCCGGTCCAGCCCGCAGCGGGCGTCTCACCTGAATTAAATCGGTCAGGGTTTCTCCGGTGGAATTGATGGCGGTGTTGATCCTTTTGGAGGCGGCGCGTCCGGCATTGGCTTTGGCTTTGGTCTGACCTCATCGACCTTTAATTTGACTGCGATTTCTTGGGCTATGAGATCGTACTCCGCGGTGTTTTTGGCCGAAGTTTTCACTTGCCTCTTGGATTTTTCGACCTCGACGGTCACTTTTCGGGCTCTTGCCCGGCCGTGACGTAGGGGACGTTCCCGAGCTCCTCAATAACTTTTTTCAAACCCTGAACCTGCCCGGCTGGACAGGCTTGGTCTTGGCCGGAGTTTCATCATGGAATTCTTCCACCTTAGAGACAAGCCTGCTTGCGCGTTTCGCCGATAAGGAAGTCCCCATAAAATTCTACGTCTCCGGTGTTCCCGACACCGCAAGACCGGATTTTGGAGTCTTGCGGATTATTGTCTCCGCAAAAATCGAAGGTAGAACCGCGCGGCTTCGGTTGAATTTTCCAGCATCAACAAATGCCCGGCATCGGGTAAACGGATCAGCCGTGCACGCGGGATTCGTGCCTTAAGTTTTCGTGCCCCTTTGACTGCGAATATCTGGTCTTTTTGACCCCAGATGATCAGAGTGGGCTTGCCATCCCAGTGCCCTTTTGTCAGTTGCGTGGTGTAGAGATTATCAATATTCCAGACCTGTTGGTAATGGCGATTCTGCGTGACATATTTGTTCACGGCGGCCTCCTTCGTCTCGATCGGAACCACCGGAGACGTGACGAATAAGAGACTCATCTCCAGATCGAATTGATCAACGTCAATAGGAATAAAGGGATTGATGCCAACAGAGATCGCCGCCTGGAGTTCCGGACTCCACTCAATAATGCCCTGAGGTGAACCGATGAAAGCGAGGCTTCTGACCTGACGGGGATACTCACGGCTGATCATCGCCGCAATCGTGCCGCCCATGGAGCTTCCAGCCACGTGGTAGCGACGGATATCCAAGGCGTCCAGAAATTGGTGCAGTAACTTGACTTGGTTCTCCAATCGGTAATCCGGCAGGGGGAAGCCAACGCTTTTGCCATACCCCGGGAGATCCGGTGCTATGACTGAATAACCAGCTGCCGACATCCAGCAGGCCATTGGATGCCATTGCTCCTTGTCGGCAAATAACCCATGCAACAGCAGAATGGTGGGGCCTTGTCCGTACTGGTTGTAGACGATCGAACCATCATCAACCTGAGCCTGTCTCTGACTGAACTCACAGTTGTCAGCCGCTGAGGTGACCCCCGGTATCAGACCAATCATGAACAGCAGACCGATTAATGGCCCAATCCAACGAGATGATTTCATAGCGCCTCCAGAAAGCCCAGAGCGCGATGGTAGTACATTGTTGAAACAAATGATTGAGCCCTTTCACCACTTGGATGGACACCCTCAGTCAATCATTCATCGCCATGCGTCAACCATCCGTTGCAACTCTGACACTGCCTGGGTTCTTGTAATCACAACTCACCCGCCAAACAAGCTCCGCAATAGTCATGGGGCCCGACTCCCGGAGTACAGCACGAAGAACCCAGCGCTTGGCTGAGAAGACCGCAAAAAGCTGACCGACATCTGAAAAAGCAATGCCGAAATAAGGTGCCACCGACTCGCCGTGCTCAAGTGCCTCTTCTGATTCCGAGGCCCGTTGCCATGCCGGTTGGGCAACGTATGGCAATCGACGATAATTGAACAGCATCGCCAACAGGCAAATCGCCGCTCTTTTTCTCTGCAGCACTCCTGCACGAGGATATGGCAGACTCACTAAACAGTCCTTGGGCCTTAACTCGCCATCGCAACAAGATCTATGAACGCACGTTTTTACCTGACCGTTCCCTTTGCCCAGAAAGACGAGGCCAAAGGTCTCGGGGCCCGATGGGATCCGGCCCGCAAACGCTGGTACGTACCAGAAGGTATCGATCAAGGGCCATTTCAGCGATGGGTTTCAGAGGATTCTGACGCTCCGCGTTCATCCTCCGCGGCACCCGCCGGTCAGCGCGCGGGATCCACCCACCGGAAACAGGCCTCCGCGGGCGTCGTCATCCCGTCCAGCAACCCAGATTTCGTTGCCTATTCCGGTGATGTCCCGCCATGGGAGTAAACCGCGGAAAGCCTGTTTGAGCGCGTCCACTTTCCCTGTGTACGCCCCAAACCATCTTTTTTATCGGGAGGTTGCGCGCAGCGGGGCGCCGATGATGTGTTTCGGGAGACCGGCGTCAATACCAGGATGAATGCACGTGGGTTTAAGGGTCGAGACTTGGAGCATGACAGGGAACACCCTGCCCTGCATGCGTTCCAGGGGTTACTTGATCTCGTCCGGGGCACACACGTAAGGTGGTTGCCAACAACCCATTCAATGACTTCTAGAGACACGCCGTGAGATCCAAGCTTCTTGAAGATCTTAAAGACCTCGCCGAAGAGATAAGGACTGCGTCACATGATGAGATTCTGTCCTGGATCAACATGGCCAGTAAACTATGGCCTTTGATAGTCGTTCTTGTTTTGGGGCTCGCCGCCCTATTCTCATTGGCAAAACCTGCGCCACCAAGAGTGGTTCGACTTGCAGTCGGACACCCCCCTGACTACTCAAACACCATTGCTCAGAAATACGTTGCCTTCTTTCGGGCAAACGGCATCGACCTCCAGTTGGTGGAGACTGAGGGCTCTTTTGATAGTCTTCGCAGGGTCAGCGACGATGAGGATCCTATCCAGGCCGCCTTTGTTGAGGGCGGAATTCGGGATACTCACGAGGCTCACAAGGAGTTGATGTCCCTCGGGTCCATTGGTTACCAGCCCCTTTGGCTCTTTTATTGGGGGGATCAGGAAGAGGATGACCAGTCCACGATCCATAGCCTTCTCAGGAAAAAAGTCTCGATTGGCAATCTCGGCTCAGGAACCCATCAAAAAGCCCTGGACCTTCTACGTCTTACCGGAATGGAGCAAGGCTCTAATATGCTGACTCTGCCACAAAAAGAGGCCAGTCTCGCATTACAGCGCCACGAGATTGATGCTCTTTTAATGATCGAATCGGTCGAATCCCCGTTAATACAGGAGCTTCTCGACAACCCCAAAGTCCGCGTGGCACATTTCGCAAGAGCCCGCGCCTATGCAAAACAGCTCCGTTATCTCAAGGTACTTGAGGTTCCCATGGGCAGCTTTAGCCTGATACGAAATCACCCAAGCCAGGATATCGATGTTATCGCCACAACGACCAACATAATTATCGATCAGAACCTTCATCCCGCCATCCAGATGCTCTTCATGGAGGCATCCAGTCGGATCGCCAGCCGGGAAGGCTTTTTTTCAAACCGGCGGGAATTTCCAGACTATAAGGACCCCACTTACCCCGAAAGCGAGGTAGCGCATAGATTTTTCCTCTATGGCACCCCGACTCTCAATCGATTCCTACCCTTCTGGCTTTCCGAGTTTATTCAACGGATGTGGCTTCTGTTGATCCCGTTTGTGGCGCTGGCTTACTCGCTCATCAAAACCGTCCCTGAGTTCTTGGGGGGCCGCCGCCAAAAAAGGCTTCAGCGTTACTATACCGAACTGCGACGGATTGAATCTCAACTGGATGAAGCGCCAGACACAGCCCGCATTGAGGCAGCCCTCGAACACTTGGATCAAATGGAGGCTAAACTCAAGAAGTCACGAATCAGTCGTAAACAGGTGGCGGAATTTTATGCCCTTCGGAACGACATGATGTTTGTCCGAACGATTCTGGAGCGTCACATACCACAACGACAGACTTGACTCGAGACCAACCTCTTCCATCCGCAATCCCAAAGATGGAATGCGAACCAGATTCCCGGGGGGCGGCTGAAAATGTCTCCCGCGAAGATGAATTCAATGCGTTGACTCGATATTTCATCCATCGCTGACTGCATACCTCGCAGTTAGGAGCCTCGGGAGTGAGCCAAACGAGGCATACCACTCTAGAGTAAGTTATCGTCTTCGCGGGTTGAACATGGCCTGGACTGCTCTGCCCCGGATCAAGACACCGCTGGCCTGGATTACACACCGGAAGTGGTTCCAAACAAAACAGGAACACTCTCCCCACCCCTTGCGGTGACTGCCGACAACCCGGCTGAGCCAACCAGCCTATCGGTGGATCAGCCAAGCTCAATGGAGGAAGAAGAACTTGCTCATCTGCAGGAGGAGGTTCAGAAGGAATCGCAGCGACTGCTGAGTCAGGTTCCGCAAGAGAAAAGGCCGATCGATATACCGGCACCCTCTGTTAGCCAAACGGCCACGCCGTTCTATCCGCCCGCCGGTGTGATTCGCATCAGCGCAGGCAGAATGGTCGGTTCAGGCTTTTATGCCGATGAGTCATTGATCGTCACCAATGCGCATGTCGTGGAGGATAATGCGAGCGTCTCGATCTCCTTCAGCGGTCAGCAGCCCTTTATCGGTGAGGTGGTGTATCGAAATGATGATCTGGACTTTGCCATCATCAAACCCAGCCTCAAGGGGATCCCACTGCCGATCCGCAAGGGGCCGGTTACGATCGGTGAAAACATCATCGCCATGGGCTTTCCCCAGGGAAGGCAGGTCATGGCCTCATCGACTGGCACGGTGGTGGATGTGGTGGAATGCTGCATCCTGCATGATGCCCTGATTGCCGGGGGCAGCAGCGGCGGGCCGTTGATGGACGCCCAGCATGGGGTGTTGGGGCTCAACACCCTGCTTAGCAAGAATCCCGGGGATAGGGCCAATGAAACTGATCGGGCCATTACCGTGCGCATGGACTTCATCACCAAGATTCTCGCCTCGGAGCAAGCAAGAACAGCGCCCATCGAATCACCTGCTCATCCTTAGCATCAAAGCCCTTTGAATTCTCCCTGACGGAAGTCCCATGCGAGAAGAGCACCGCAAAATTACCGTGCAACCCGGGGTGGATATCACTTCGGTCTGGGCCATCCCTGACCAGTACGTGCCCGGCCAGTCAGATGCGATCATTCTGGCGCATGGGGCCGGTAACGATATGCATCATCCATTCATGACCACCTTCCATCAGGCCTTTGCCCGGGCCGGTCTGCTGAGTGTCAAATTCAATTTTCCTTATACCGAGCAGGGACGCAAAGCTCCGGATCGCCCGGCACTGCTGGAGCAGACTTGGCGGGCCGTTCATGAATTGGCTATTTCAGATCCTCTAAGCCCGATGCGGCTATTTCTCGGCGGGAAAAGCATGGGAGGCCGAATCGCTTCGCTGGCGGTGGCACATGGCCTGGAGTGTGTCGGCCTGATTTTTCTGGGCTATCCGCTGCATCCACCCAAACAGCCTGATAAGGTACGCAGCGAACATTGGCCCGCTGTGCAATGCCCTACCCTGTTTCTTGAAGGCACTCGAGATTCACTCTGTGATCTTTCTCTTCTGGAGTCCTTGTTGCCGCAATTGGCGGGCCCCGCCACCCTAAAAATCATCGAAGGCGGCGATCATTCCTTCAAAGTACCCAAGTCTCAGAATGAAAGTCAGGAGGCGGTATTTGAAGACATGATGGCTGCCACGCTGAAGTGGATGAGGCATCTGAACGACTGATGTTGATGCATTCATCACTGATCGTGCTGGACTTTGAGACTACCGGGATGTCACCCAACCTGGGTGCCCGACCCACCGAGGTCGCTGCCGTGCGGATTGAGAATGGCCATATCGTCGATCGATTCCAAAGCCTGATGGATGCCGGGGTCTACGTACCGGCCTTCATTACAGAACTAACCGGCATCAGCAATGCCATGGTGCGAAATGCACCCCCGATTAACCGGGTCATGCGGGCATTACATGGTTTCATCGATGGGCAACCGATCGTCGCCCACAATGCCCAGTTTGATCGGAAATTTCTGGAGGCCGAATGGCGGCGTTTGCGCTTGCCGATGGCCTCCACCGTACTCTGTTCCCTGCTCGTCTCGCGGCGTATTTACCCGGATGTTGCCCGTCACAAACTCGGCGCCTTGGTCGAGTATCTGAACTTGCCACGAACCGGACGTTATCACCGGGCATTGGCGGATGCCGAGATGACCGCACACCTGTGGCTGCGCATGGCCGCCGAGATTGCCGATCGTTTTGGATACGACTCAGTGCCGCTCTCACTGGTGGAACAACTCCAGTCCATCGCCAAACATCGAGTGACTGACTATCTGAAATCGTATCGAGATACGGCTGGATAAGGCCGTATCTGTTGCAAGATAAGTCGGCATGTGGCCATCAAGGAGATGACATTGGAAACCGAATCCGTGGTCGGCGAAGCGATGGACTCTGTCACTGGCCGACTCCGGGTTATCAGGCTTCACACTAATTCCGAATTCCATAGAGTGCCTATGATGTTTAATCCATTCATCCATGGCGTTCGGGAACGGCACCCTACCGAGGCTCCATGTTGAGTCGCAGCGCCTACAAAATGTCGTTCTCCACCGGCGGCTTGTTTTTGCAGAAGTCGCTCAAGCTGGTGGCGAACTATCAGGCTGGCGGGAAATGGGTCTTGCTTCGAAACCAAGCGCTGTCCGACAACTTACTGCAGACAAGAACGCAAAGCAGGCAGTATCCATGCCCGCGACATCGTGACCGACCACGGATCGAAAATCTCCCTCGATGGCGGCCTCGATATCTTCCCCCCTACGAAATGAACGAAGCCTTTTTGTTTGCCAACCAGCTAGAGCAGTACCGTCCATGCAAGGTGATTGAAGTGACGTTTATAAGAAGCAAGGCTCCGAGTTGACCAGGGGGATGGAAACCCATGCATGTTCTTTTTATTGAGCATTATGGCGTGAATATATTCACATCTGCTCATCGATCATGCACAATACAGACATGGACATAAACACCGTTCGTCTGGATGCCCTCCGTCGGGAAATCAGCCATTTCCCAACCCTCGCGGCGTTTGCCCGTCATTACGGGCTGGATTCCACCTACCTTTCGCAACTGCTCAATGGGCATCGCAATCTGGGCGAGAAAGCGGCACGCAATCTGGAAGGGAAACTCGGTTGGGCGCCCCGTTCGATGGATCGACCGCTGGATGAGTCAGGGGAAGATCTCGACTTCTGCGCTCGTCCTCCGGCAGGATTGCGTCGAGTACCCCGCATCAGTTTTGTTCAAGCGGGTGTGTGGACAGAGGCCGTTGACCCTTACACTCAGGGCGCCGGAGATGATTACCTGCTGACTCAGACCGATCTTGGGCCCCAGGCCTTTGCCTTGACCGTCCGGGGCGGGTCCATGGAACCTGAATTCAAGGAAGGGGACACCATCATCATTGATCCCGAGGTAAAGCCGTCACCCGGCGATTTTGTGGTGGCCAAGAATGCCCAGGAGGAAGCCACTTTCAAGAAATACCGTCCCCGGGGTGTCAACGAACTCGGTGAGCAAGTAATTGAGTTAGTCCCATTGAATGACGACTTCCCTTCCCTTCGCTCAGATTACACCCCGCTTATCATCATCGGTACGATGATGGAGCACCGTCGCTATCGCAAGCCACGCTAATACATCAACGATAGCAGAAATATAGCTTTTGCTATTGTTTTGCAATTTAGCCAGTGCTATCGTTTCCTCACGCCAGACATTGCTGGTGATCACCTTGAGGAAAACGACATGCGTAATGTTCTAGTCTCTGCTCTCATGATCTCGCTGTATGCCCTGTCCTCCACCATGGACTTTGTCGATGCGGAGCGACTGCGGGCCTCGCACAAGCAAGCCAACGCCTCTGCCATGAAGGAGCGACTGGCACTAAGTAACAGTAACCCCGTATTCTGAGACCACGTCAGCACGTCACTGCCTAAAATCACCCCCCGCTATCTGCCTGCGCGGAATGTGATTCCATATTGGGTCATTGATATTTTGCAGATAGATCATTTAGGCAGCCTCGAGATCAGATTTGGCCGAGAAGACTTCGCTGTATTGGGACACCCGCCGTGAATCGATCCTGTTTACGGTCATTCAGTGCAACGCATTTAGAATTTGCTCGACTTTGGAGCCGACCGTGTTCCTTTGTCGAACGCTGTTTTTTTGGGGTTTGCGAATTTTAGCCATCGATAAACGGCAACCAAACTAGAAAACAAGAAAAAGCCCTACATCATTTCTGATGTAAGGCTTTGTTTTATATGGTGGTGGAGTCGTGACGCTCTCACTAACAAATTCTCTCGATGAAATGGTAATGGAGGATCATGGGTTGGGCGGTTGTCCAAGCGCATTGAGCGGTCGATTGTTGGCGCCGACCGAAAATTGACCCAGGCACGAAGGCTGTTTTTTGAACCGAACAGCCACGGCTAACTTACCAGATCTGACACGGATATCGACCGTCTGATAACGTAGATGGCGGGCAGAGGTTGAACGGCTTCTGCCCGCGTGAGATCAGAACGGTGGGTTCACCTCCTCGCTTTTATTTTGTTTAAGCTGATCTTCACGACATGTGATGCGTGCTCGCTTGGCCATGCTGCTCTGTTGGAACCGATAGGGCAAGCCAATCACGCTGGAGTCGAACCCAGTGAGTAAAGTCGATATTCGACCAAACCCAGTCAAAGATAGCGTGATATCATGCAGTAGAAGTTAGCACCTAATAGCGGAGGCATTCATGGCACAAGTCATCGTGCGTAATCTGGATGAGAACCTCAAAGCCGCAATCAAGCAGCGAGCAACCCGCCATGGCTGGAGCATGGAGGAGGAAGTGCGCCAAATTCTTCGCCGAGCCGTGAACGAAGAACCCACCCCAACGACGGGGCTCGGTTCACGAATAGCCACCCGCTTTGCCGATGTCGGCCTAGAAAATCCGCTACCCGAACTACACGGCCAGAGCATCGATCCGGTGATGTTTGACACATGATCATCCTCGATACCAATGTGCTGTCAGCCCTCATGCAGGTTCAACCAGATACCGTTGTCATCAACTGGCTGGATGCACAACCCGCGGAGATCATTTGGATCAGCAGCATCACCCTGTTTGAAGCACGGTATGGTTTGAACCTGCTACCTGAAGGGCAGCGCAAAACCACACTGCTTGGGCGGCTTGAAGAAATCGTGCGAACCGATCTTGCCAACCGTATCGTCGTATTCGATGTCCGCGCGGCGGGTAAAGCTGCTGACTTGGCAGCTCAGCGTAAAAGCCGCGGGCGTCCTGTCGATATGCGCGACACCTTTATAGCAGGCATCGCCGTGGCTCACGGTGCCACCCTCGCAACCCGTAACACCAAACACTTCGAAGACTTGCCAATGCCGGTGGTCAATCCTTGGCAATAAAATCTGGGTCATTAGCGAATCTCCGTTTGTCACGCTTGCCGGAGTCCCCTCGGGATTAACTTATGCAACGCGAAGAGCGCAGGCTGATACCTATGAAAGGAACCTACCCAAAGAAAAGCTATTGCCTTATCCATAAAATGGGTGCTTGCAGATGGTTTTCGGATGGCCGCTAGATGTCTAAAGGTTAACGACATTCAAGTCAGCCCCCAGAACATCCTTGGCCAGCGGCACAAGATAATCGTGGGTCATCAGAAAAACGACCTGCATGCTGCGCGAAAGATTGCCCAACATCTCCAGCCCCGCCGCAGTGTGACGGTCGTCAAAGTTGATGAACAGGTCGTCGGCGATGGGCGGCATGCTAAATCCCTGCTCGACCTGGAGCTCAAGCGCAGCCAGTCGGAGCGCCAGATAGAGTTGGTCTCGCGACCCTTCGCTCATGCCATCGACTCCCACTTGTTCGCCGGTGGGGCGGATACCTAACAAACGCGGGGTGGCTTCCTCCGCATCCACCAGTAATCGGTTGAAGGAATCCATCGTCAGCCCTTTAAATATTGACGAGGCCTTCGAGGGCATGGGGCCTTGTTTGGTCTCGCGAAACTTCTCAATGGACCACTTGAGCGGTCGCACGGCGGTCTGCAGCGTAAGATAACGCTCTGCGGCGTCGGCCATGGCGGCAATGGCTTCTTGCCGTCGCGCCTCGGCTCGGGCCGCACGATCCGTTCCGTCGAGGGCATCAAAGAGGGTTTTTTGCGCCCCAAAATGGTTACTGAGTGCCGATATTTGCTCCACGACGTCACGGGACGCTGCGGCCAGGGCTTCGAGTTCTCACTTGAGTTCATCAGCACCGATGGCTTCGCTTTCTCTACGCAGCTCATCGACGGAAACACCGTCCGCCGCTTGGTTTAAATCCTGTTCGGAAAGCTGAATCCTGCGCTCAACCGCTCGACGTTCATCGGAACGTTAGATGGCGCGCCCCAGCGCCATCACATCATTGAGCATGGATGGCTTGTGATGGAGGGCAAAATTTAAACTTAGCGCTACAACAAAAAATTATAGGGAATAAAAAAGCCTCACGATTTCTCGTAAGGCTTTGTTTAATATGGTGGGCCCTCTCGGACTTGAACCGAGGACCAAGGGATTATGAGTATTCTGGTCAGATATTCACTCTTCTTCCCTACTCTTCACAGACCTCTGTTTTATATCACTTTTGTAGGGCACTCTGCCCTATCAAACAGCACTCAAATTCACTAGAAATAACCTGTTTTCACTGCACAAATACACCAAAACTACACCAGGATTTTTCCGGCCTCCACGGTGATGGGCTAACCCGGCGATTGGCATCTCAGATATGACCCTCAGCAGCTATGAATCCGATGCAGCACCACACCAAGAATGCGGTATTCCAGCCCGTCCTTGAGCTCGATGGGTCGGTAGTCCGGGTTGGCCGGGAAGAGCCAGCCTGACCGTCCTCTGATGACGAGCCGTCTGATCATCAGATCACCCGCCACATTCGCAACCACTACGGAGCCATCTCTTGGGGTCACCGACTTGTCGACGATAAGCAGATCGCCGGGATGATAGTGATCGCCGACCATGACATTGTCAGCCAGGCGGATAAACAGGGTGGCTGCAGGACGCTCCACAAGACGCTCATTGAGGCAAAGCGGCTTGTCCTTGTAATCATCGGCTGGTGACGGGAATCCAGCCGAGACTTTGCTGAGGAAGAGTGGTGGGTGGATGGTTTGCAGCATATGGTGTCTCGCTAATTATGAATAGCGTACACCATTCCTTAAAGCTAAGGGCTAGGAACCGGGCTCCGAGAATCGGTACCCGGTTACGACGTCACCAAGATGCGTCAAATCAGTGACGCAGTACCGAACATTACTCTAACAACAACTGAATTGCCGGCAATATCAGCAGGTAGGTGTTCTTGAAATCCCCGGAAATGGTTTGGTTCGATGACATGTAGACATCGCAGCTAGTCTGCCGACCGCATAGCCCAGCTGCTTGGCCGGACCAACCCATGAAGGTGTGACCCCTATCGGCTTGAGCAAATAGGGTGACCAGTTGTCCTGCAGCAAAGCTGCTATGACAGTTAATGCCACAATTGATGCTGGCATTGGGAGACAGGCTGCTGATGTAGCCATTTCCCGTCTTGGTTACCGTCAATGTGAAACCCGTCTGCGGAATCACGGCAAATGTCGCCGTCACCGAGCGGTTATTAGTCATATTTACTTGGCAAGAGCCAATCCCTGAACACGCCCCGCTCCATCCCGTGAAATAGTAACCACCAGCAGCGGTGGGATATAAAGATACATTGGTTCCGGATAAGTAGGTGGCAGAGCAGCTACCAGAGCAAAAAACACCAGCAGGATCGCTCAGCAAAGAACCCGAGCCATTAATGCTCACATTGAGTGAATAATAAACCGGGATAAGGGCAAAGCTAGCCCCTACGTTCTTATTAGATGTCATCGTCAGCGTACAGGCACCTGCGCCTGAACAATCTCCTGTCCAGCCAGTGAAGGTGTAGCCGCTGGCAGGAGTAGCCGTTAAGGTGACGGCAGTGGCGGAGTTGAAGGGCGCACTGCAGGTGCTCCCACAGTTTATGCCAGCAGGTGAACTTGTGATGTTGCCGTTGCCGGGATTGGTAATGCTCAAGAGGTATGGGCTCTGGGCGAAGCTAGCCCCTACGTTCTTATTAGATGTCATCGTCAGCGTACAGGCACCTGCGCCTGAACAATCTCCTGTCCAGCCAGTGAAGGTGTAGCCGCTGACAGGAGTAGCCGTTAAGGTGACGGCAGTGCCGGAGTTGAAGAGCGCACTGCAGGTGCTCCCACAGTTTATGCCAGCAGGTGAACTTGTGATGTTGCCGTTGCCGGGATTGGTGACTGTCAGTTGATACCTGGTTCCGGCGAGTCTATGGCTGGCACTGAGGCTTACGTCCGAATAACTGCTGTAGCCATGCAGACCAGTCCACCACATACCGGCGGCTGGCGTGCTGAAGTTGCAAGTCTCGTTGTTGCTATTACTGTATGGCCGACAATCATAGCTGTTTAGGGTCGGCGCGCCGCCTTGTTTCACGTAGAGATCCACATCGCCGGTACCGCCGCTGGTCGCGATTAACAGGTTGCTGGCGCCTGAAGGCACGTCCATCCTGTAGTAGACCCAGGAACCACTGGCTCCACTCAGGTTGCTCAGGGTTTCGCCATTACCCAGTTCGGGTGTAGGCGCCGTAAATGTGGCGATCACGTTTTTGGATCCATCCAAGGTCACTTGGCAGGTTGTACTGGTCCCCGAACAATCACCGCTCCAGCCCTCGAAGGTATCGCCCGAACCGGTCGTCGCCTGCAGCGAGATATTGGCCGTCGAAGTACCGTCATAGGTTTCTGAACAATCGCTGCCACAATTGATCCCGGCGGGGCTACTGACGACTGTACCGCTGCCGGTTCCGGTTTTGGAAACCACGACCTGGATCAGTCCATCGTACAAGGTATACAGAAGCCGGTTGGGTGACCCCAACGGATCCGTTACCTTGCCCACGGTAGCATTGCCATTGATATAGCTGGAAACTTGAACAGCCGTATCACTCAAATGAACTTCGCGATACAGCGCCGCAGCACCCGCCACATGAGGCGAGGCCATGGAGGTACCACTCCAGGTGGCTGTCGCTGTGTTGGATGCAATCGAGGCGGAAGTTATATTCGTTCCCGGCGCAAACAGATCGACACAGCTGCCATAATTGGAGAACGATGAACGCGAATCGTTGATGGCTGTCGCACCCACCGTAAGCGCGCTAGCGGCCGAAGCCGGGGAATAGGAACAGGCTTCATCGGTTTCGTTTCCGGCAGCCACGGCCATCACCAGACCGGCAGCAACCGCATTACCCACCACTGTGTTTTCACTCAACGAATAACCGCCTCCCAGGCTCATGTTGGCCACGGCAATCCGGTTGTTGGTCTGCATGTCCTGAACGGCCCAGTTGATACCGGAGATCACTCCGGATACGCTGCCACTCCCATCACAGTCCAGAACCTTGACCGCTACGAGGGTCACATCCTTAGCCACGCCATAGGTGGTTCCGCCCACGGTCCCAGCTACATGGGTGCCATGGCCATGGCAATCCGTATTGTTGCTATCAACCGTATTGGTTCCCCATATAGCGCGACCACCGAACTGTTCATGGCTCAGAAGAATTCCGGTATCGATGATGTAGGCTGTCACGCCGCTGCCGGTGTTCTCATAGCCGTACTTGTTATTCAGCGGCAAATCGCGCTGATCGATCCGGTCCAGACCCCAGGCAGCCGGGGTCTGGGTCTGCAAATTGGCCCGAACATGGAAGTCTTCTTCCACCATCAGGACCCGTGGATCCTGAGCCAGTTTGGCGGCAGCGACAGCACTCATGCGCACCGCCATGCCTTTTGCGGCCCGACTCCACTCGGCCTTGACTTCAGCGCCGAACTGTTGAGCCACCTCGGTATTTAGCGCCTTGACCGACCGCGCCATTTGGGCATTAGAGACCTGACCCGCCTTTCCCGATCGTTCAGTAGAATTCGAGATGATCGACTGGAACGCACTGTCTTCATAGAGAACGATATATTGGCCCGGAATTGGGTTGGCAACTCGTCTAAGTTTTGCCGCATAATCTGGGATAGAAGCTACCGTGCCATCCGTATAAAGGTTTGACACCGCTGAATGAGAACCCTCAACCGCCTGCCGGGGTTTCAGATCGCGCTTGTCCGGCTCGGACCATGCGCCACCACACATGGAAAAGATGCCCAAGAGGAGAATCAAAGTACGAAGCAGAACAAACATTGTTATCGCCGAGCGAAAAATGACCGAGGCACGGGTGCTGTTTTTGACCGAACAGCAGCGGCTAACTTACCAGATCCTGGCTCGGATCTTGGCATCTTGATTGTGATGAAGGCATGGGAGGCAGTCGGGTTTTTCCTTTAGCCCTCTTAGGTTCTGTTGACGTATCACCGCAGCCAGATGAGTGCTGCGACGAAGTGTAGAAATCCCATGTAGTTACAGGCTCATTTTCGTACCGAGAAAAGATTATCCGGTAGTGTTTGATTTTATTGAAGAAGCACTCAATCAAATGGCGCTCTTTGTAAACAAACCAGTCGCACTCGCGGGCTTGGGTCCGGCCGCTACGCGGCGGGATGACAGGCTTCATGCCCCGTTCCTTGATGGCCTGCACGAGCGGATCGGCGTCATAGCCCTTGTCGCCGACAAAGGCATCGGCACCTGCAGGAGTCAATGCCAGCAAAGTCTCGGGCTGACCGATGTCGCTGCCTTGTCCGCCGGTCAGCACGAACTCCAATGGGTTTCCCAGGGCATCGGTGATGGCGCGTGTTGGCGCCGACCCAAAACTGACCCAGTGTGCCGATTGAAAAATGACCCAGGCACGAAGGCTGTTTTTTGAACCGAACAGCCACGGGTAACTTACCAGATCCGACCCGAATATCGATTTCGGATAATGCAAGTGGCGGGCAGAAGTTGAATGTCTTCTGCCCGCTGTGGATTAGAACGGTGGGTTGACCTCCTCGTTTTTATTTTGTTTGAGCTGATCCTCACGACTTTTGATACGTGCTCGCT
>JBILGM010000107.1:0-42590 GCA_044351045.1 Methylococcaceae bacterium
TACTGGAAGAAATGAAGATGCTGCCAGGTCCGTGGTGACCGGTCATGAATGGGTTGGTTCGTCTGGTCACACACCGGGCAAGCCAACCGTTTTGACTCACAGACCAGATCGAAGTGTATGGCCCCCTGCTCGGGCTCGAAGCGAATATCGGACACTTGCCAAGGCGCCTTGAGACCCAGGGCTGACGTGAACAACAGATTGGAATCCATCCGGGATGACCTCAACAGCAATGATGAAAGTGCATCAGGCTAAGCTAATTTCCACTGGAAACGGAAGAGCGCCCAGAATCTGGATTTCAAACAATGCAGAACCAAAACTGCCGGAAGACACGGCGATTACCTGGAATAATACCGTAGGTGGTTGGGTTGATCAGGCAATACGTGGCGCTCGTTTATCCCTTAATCAACCGACCAGGCAGGGCTGTCCATAAGCGGAATGATCCCCGCAAATATCATATCTGCATAAAGCGGTTGCTATAATAAAATCAGCGCTTATATATAATATATTTAAATATTGATATTATGAGGGTATTCTTTTTCACTATTCCCATATTTTTGTTTATTGCGGGGTGCGCCAGTGTGTACAAGCCCCAAAATAAGCCCATTACTGTTGTGGATGGCTCAAAGGGCTATCGTCAGCTGCATAACCGTCATGGCGATCCGGGTGACCATCTGGTTCTTCTGGCTTTTTCTGGGGGTGGTACCCGCGCTGCTGCTCTTTCTTATGGTGTTTTAAAAGAGTTGAGAGATACCCAGATCGATGGGCGGGTAGGTCCGGGCAGACTTCTTGACGAGGTTGATAGTATTAGCTCAGTATCTGGCGGTAGTTTTACGGCGGCCTATTATGGGCTTTTTGGTGAGCGACTGTTCTCTGACTATGAAAAGGTGTTCCTAAAGCAAAGCATTCAGGGGTCCCTGATTCAAAATCTGTTCGATCCGAGTTATTGGTGGAAAAGTGTTTTCAGTGGATTTGACCGGACAGAAATGGCGATTGACTATTATGATAAGCATATTTTTGAAGGGAAGAAATTTTCTGATATGCGTCTAAACGATGGCCCCTATATCGAAATCAATGCAACCGATTTGGGAGGTGGAACTCGTTTTTCATTTATACAGGCATATTTCGACTTTATCTGCTCGGATTTGGAGTCCTTCTCCGTTGCTCGGGCCGTAACGGCCTCATCAGCCGTCCCGATTGCCTTTCCGCCGGTTGTTCTTAAGAACCATGCGGGGGCTTGCGACCCGAGTCAGACCAAGTTTGTCAGTTATGTCCTCTCCCAAACCGATGAGGATGCGAGAACGCAGGAGCTGCAGCAGCGGATAAAAGCCTATGGTGACAGAAAGAAAAATGGTTATATTCAACTGGTCGATGGCGGGGTTTCTGATAATTTGGGATTACGGGCACTCACTGATCGTATAGAGGGTATTGGTAGCGGGCAGACCTTGGTCGATTTGCAAAAAATCCCCAAGAACATACTGGTGATTTCGGTTGACGCGGCGGTATTGCCTGAACATACTGTCAATGAAACCGCCACGAAGCCCTCCGTTACTGAAACTTTTGAGGCTTTTTCCGATGCTCAATTTCGACTTTACAATGATGAAACCCGCTTGCTCTTGCAGACTAAACTAAAAGATCTGCAAGCGTTTCTTAAGGCTCAGGGTAGGCCCACCGAAATCTACATGGCCAACATCTCTTTTTCATCGGTCCAGCTGGATTCTCTCAAGACCTACCTCAACAGGCTGCCGACCTCATTAGAACTGTCCGATCATGATGTCGACATGCTCACTGAGGTCGGTGGGCAGTTGTTAAAAAATTCGCCGGGCTATCGGGATTTTCTCAGAAAAAATGGTGGCCGCAGGAGAGTATCGCCCGTCAATAGGTCGAGCCTGGGTCTATCAGCGACTGAACAAGGGCAAGAGAAACCATTGGTTGCTAAGGGGAACAAACAACGGGCATCCATGATGCGGACAAAAAGCCAGCCGGCGCAAGGCTGATTGATGGCTATTGCAATATTAGTCAATCCTGGATTCCCATTCGTATGAGCCTACCCTACCGTATCGGTCTGACCGCCGTCTTAGGCTGTGTCTTGTTGGCTGGTTGCCACTCCTTCGGACCCGAACAACTGCGTGGCACCCATCCCCTCTATAACGCCGCTATTGTCGATAGTATCAACGGGCAGTTCCTCAGTAATCTGGTGCGGTTGCATTATCGCGACCCGACTTTTTTTCTTGATGTGGCTAGCGTCGCCGCCACTGTACGCCTGGGTATGAATGGTGACGCCGGGGCGAATTTTGATGCTTCCCAGTCCGGCAATATTGGGTTTGGAGGCAGTTACGAAATTTACCCTACCGTCAGTTACGCTCCGTTGCAGGGTGAGGATTTTGTGAAGAGCCTGCTGTCACCGGTGTCGATTGACGCAGTGCTGGCGCTGACAGGGTCTGGCTGGTCGGTGCGGCGGGTGTTCGCGCTCTGTGTGGAGAGCATCAACGGCATCGCTAACGCCCCGACCGCGTCCGGGCCGACGCCTGCGCAGGCCCCCAAGCACTACAAAGAATGGAATCGCCTGACCGATCTGTTCGAGCAGGTCGCCGACGATAATCTAATCCAGGCACGGCAGGACCCCGAAAACAAGACGCTGAAGATCGAGATACGTTCGACTCCGGAACATGCCGCTGTCATCAGCGAACTCAAAGCGATGCTGGGCCTGGATCCCCGGCTTGCGGTTTATCGCGTGGAAGCCGACGCTATTGACCGCCGTTCGGATACGATCCATATCGTGACCCGGCCACTGATGGGGACGCTGTTCTACCTGTCGCATCGCATTGACAGTCCGGTGGAGGACGAGGCGGCCGGCTATGTCACGGTGACGAGAAATCCCGACGGTTCAGTATTCGATTGGGGCGACACGCCAGCGGGGCGGATTTTCCATGTGCGGCAAAGTGATGAGCGGCCCAATCATGCTTTTCAGGCGGTCAATTTCTACGATCGTTGGTATTACATTCCCAATAACGATCTGGAATCGAAGTCGACTTTCCTGCTGTTGACGCAGTTGTTTAGATTGCAGGCGGGAGCCGCCAAATCTATCGGGCCGACCCTGACCATACCGGTCAGGTAAAAAAGATTGCAGGGCTTTGTCAGGCGCCTGACGGGTTTTGCAAATCGGTCAGATTTGGCAATACGTCGGCTTCACTCGATGTCGGGCAGACTCGCGGCAGTCAATCGGTCTGGATTCACATCAGCGTCACGCCTTCCTCCTCGGCCAAGCCGAAGATGGCGCGCAGTATGTTGTGGCGCAGTTCTGCCTCAGTCGAGCCATCCGACACTTTCAGATAGAAACTAACCAGGATGTCCAGGTTGCCGGCGTCGAAGTCGTGCAGTTCAACCCGAATGTCCGATTTGACGGTATGCGGATAGCCCTTTAGCAAATCCTTGACGCCAGCCAGAAAACCATCCAGCTTCACGCCCGGCATATCGGTGGGCAGTCGCAAGTGGGTCTGAATGCGTCGATGGCTGCGCCGGTCCAGATTGTCGATGGTACTGTTCACCAAATCACTGCTGGGGATGGTCACTACCGAATGTTGCGAAGTCCGGATGCGGGTGCTGCGGAACCCAACGCTTTCAACCTTACCCTCGATGCCTTTGACAGCAATCTTGTTGCCGATGACAAAGGGTTTTTCGAACATGATGATCAACGAGCCGATCAGATTGGCTAGCGTTTGCTGGGCGGCCAACGCAAAAGCCAAACCACCGACACCCAGGCCGGCCACCACCGAATAGGCCGGCAAACCCATGCGATCAGCACCGTTCACCAGGATGAATATCACCACGATAACCGTGATTAGACGCACGACCAGCCGGATCAGTTGGCTGTCAATGCTGCCAACCCGCAGGCGCTCCGAGACAATGACCAATTCCGCTAATACCCCGCCGATGGACCACACCGTCCAGGCCAGCGCCAGATAAAGCACGCAGATCAGGGAGAGCGTTACCCACTCGAAAACCGGGCTCGAAACCCGCAGGATATCCGAGAGTACATACGCGGTGGCCGGCGCCACCAGCATCACGCTGACCGGCCGTAACAATCGGCGCCAGTTCCCATGGGGAATCCCGCGTGACAGTCGAAAACAACCCAGTACGATCAGCCAGGCTATCCCGGCTATGGCAAACAATCCGATCCAACGCCAGACCGGTTGATTTAGTAGCATGCCATGAGTCCAGGTCGGCATCTCCAGTAGCCATCGAGGTGGAATCACCGCTTTGAGCATATAGGCAAGGGCGATCGGCTGGCGTGTGTACCAGTCGTACCAGTTCGCTGGGGCGCCTGTACGGTTGGGAAGATGCTTGACCTTTTCATAAAAGACCGGAATTCGGTTAACCGTTTCGGCATCGAACAGGAACTCGCCAGCCCGAGGACCTTTTTCGACTTTGGCGATGCGGATTTCGGTGTCCGGCAGCACCCAGCGTGTCTGGTCTGCAGCGTTCATGGCCTTGGCGTCCGGGATGGCCTCCGGCGGGGGTAGTTCCAGCCGGTCAAGAATCTCCTTTAACTGAATGACGAGGCGCCGGGATGACTCCGCAGCCATGGCCGGCGGCAATTCACTCAGGTCGAGGGTCCTCTCGGCGGCTTCTTGGTTGGAGAAAAATGCCGCGTGGCGCTCGGCCAGTGTGGCCGACTTGGCGAAAAGTTCGCCGGACTTAAGATACTCAAAAAGGGTATCAAAATAGAGTTCATGGGCACGGTGCATGCCTTCCATGAAGCCCTGAAAGGTCGAGCGTGGGCTGGAGGTGTCGATCGGTTTCAGGGGGTTGATGGTCCTGTCATCTTCGCTCGCCCGGATCTCCCCGTTTGGCAAGGACAAGAACAAAAGCATCAGCAGTAGCCGTTTGCAATGATGGCTCATATTAGTGGGGCTCGATTCAGTGTGTATGACCAATCTGGATGGGAGAGAGTGTCTGATGGTATACCTGCCAGGGCGTGTTCTTTGGTCCTTGAAATCGCCCAGTCTTTATGTCGCAAGTGTCACCGTGGAAATCTGGCCGCCGCCCGATTGGTCTGAGAGTCGTTTAAGTCCAGCCGGCTTATGCAACTCAGAGCCCCCGTGCCCTCAGGCTAACTTACGCGACAATTCATCGTGCCGGATTAACTAAGGGTCTTCCGATTCAAATTCGAGATGAAGCATGCGGCATTTCGGGTGCCAGCAAAATCTGGATGGTTGGAGACCTTGATCTCAAAATGTTGTATTGCTTATTTGGCGAGCGACTGAGTCTCCGCGGTCTTTTTCTGCAGCCAGTCAAGAGATTCGCCTATCGCCAAAGGCGCGTAAGAGGCGTGATAAGGGAGCCCAAGTAAACGGGCCGACCACATGACTGGGTTGCTTTCAAGGTACTGGGCATCGACATCCGGGTTCATTTGCTTGTTTCTCAGGTAGTCCGTCGCCCGTTCAGTGTTTTCCCTGGGGACAAGCTCATCATCAGCACCATGAATAAAGTGTACGGGTGCTTCCAGCCGATATCCGGATCCATCCGCACCTGCAAGATCATTAGCGCGGACAGCCGCAAAAAACTCACCGACTCCACCCTTGAGTTCATTGCGCAGAGCAGGAACCAGGATGTCTTCAACGATTAGTGGCATTGCCTGGTTCACTTGAGCCTCAGAGTGTCGCCCGTCGATAAGGGGCGGGAGGGTTTTGTGATAGGGGCTATTCAGGTACAGGTCAGGTGTTGGAAAGATCCCATAGGTCTGATTGAGGGTGATCCATAGATATGCTGCAAACCCCGGGGAGGAAAATTTTTCACGTCCCATGAGTTTGTCGATCATCGTGGTCGAGCTTGCATAGCCGCCGGATAGTGGGACACTTGCCGTAACCTTCATGTGGCCATACTGATCAGGATGGCTTTCAAGTTCACGGTGCAGCCCAAGCGTGATGTAACCGCCCTCGGAGTAACCGGTTAAAAAGAGTCGCCCGTCATGCGACGGTGCGTCGTTTGCAACCCGATGGAAGGTTTTATCCCTCAAGAGAGACTGAACGGCGACCAACATATCCCCATTATCTCGTGCCAAAGGTGCCCACTGACAGTAAGGGTGAAACTGCTCCTGATCCTGAAGGACTTTGATGCCAAGGCCTAGATGATCCGGTACGGTCATAAGAAACCCACCAGCGGAAGCCATGGCGATAGCCATGCCCAGCTCGGGTCCGTTCGAAACCGTGGGAGCCTGTTTTTTCTCAAGCATGGTTCCGTGCTGGAAACTGATCAGAGGGGTTTTCGTACCCGGGGATCGAACCGGAGCAACGAGAACACCCGCGCTAGGGACGATCCGGCCCTTGGTGTCCACTGTGTAGTAGCTGACGCTGTAGAGTCGCAGACTATATTTCATGTCTCGCCAGAGTTTGGTACTGATCAAGAGGCCATTGGCGGCGACCTTGGACCACCATCCGCCTTGGTCGGTGAGGCCATTCAACATGAAGTCCCATGCCTTGGTTGATGGAACATCTGCATCCCGTAACGACCAGCCGATTAATTCCCCACGTTGGTGAGCTCCACCTTGGGCCTGCGCTTTGACCGATCGGTTCTTGTAGCTCCTTGAAAATCGGGTCACCTGCCCGGTATCGCTGACGATGCGAATGCCGACGACCAGGCTTTGGGCGGGCAGTGGCGGGATAACGACTTCCAGATAGCTCTCGCCAGTGAGGGTGTCGGTGGGATAGAGGGTAGCGTATTTGTCCCACCGATCATCGAACTTTAAGGACTGTGCATCGGCCTTGACCCTTCGGCTTCGTAACTTGGGGTCATCACCAATCTGGTATTCGAGAAACAGGCGAGGATTTTGGCCAAAATAAATACCGGAGAGGATGACTCGGCCACCGGTGAAAAGGGAGTCAGCGCTGGCTTCGTGTATCCGGGGAGAGTGGACTTGCAAGTTGTGATTGATGGCCAGTTTCTTATGGCCGGGTGCCTGTACGTACAATTCGTAGGAGCCGGGTTTGACCACGGCATTAAGACGCAAGATCAATTGGTTCGCGTTACTGTCGAGGAGGCGCAGCCGGCGGGCCGTGTGGTCCCCCTGCAGGAAATACCAAGCCCGACGATTGAGGATCACGGCCTTTTCATCTGCGTTTTTGTCGGCAATCGGCACGACCATACTGGTGTCGTCACCGACCTGTATATTGGCGGCCTCGACTTGGCTGATAGCCAGCAAAAACAGCATCAACAGTGCTGAATGTAAGGAATTATGGTTCATCAGGGGCTCGGCGAGGAGGGGTTGGAGTGATGCTATTGACATGGCCCTTAAATTTATTGACTCATGCCGAGCAAACATGCAGCTTAGAGCACGAATAACCGCACCTATTTAAGGGCCACGTCAGTAAAAATTTGGGGATGAGTCACGGGGAATATTAGCTAAATTTGTGCGCAACTACCTTGTTGTAATAAGCTTTTCAGCGATTTTTGCAAGGCTTAACTGAGCGACCGAAAAGCGGAGAACGAATGATTTTCAGCCGTACTCATACCCATACCGTCAGGCTCATCAGTAACGCACACACACAACAATCCAGGTGGTAAGTCCAGCCGGCGTTTGGACGGCCACTTCATCATCCACCGTCTTTTTCAACAAGGCACGAGCCATGGGTGAATCGACGCTGATACAGCCCTGCTGAGTATCGATTTCGTCAGCCCCGACGATGCGGAAAGTGCTTTCTGCGCCACCCTCATTCTCCAGCGTAACCCAGGCGCCAAAGAAGACACGATCCCGGTTGCCGGGCAGTTCCCGCACCACGGTCAGCGACGGCAGGCGTTTCTGCAGATAGCGAATGCGCCGGTCAATCTCGCGCAGCTCCTTTTTGCGGTAGATGTACTCGGCATTCTCCGAGCGGTCACCCTCGGCGGCTGCGGCGGCCAGGTGGTGGGTGACATCGGCGCGTCGCACCCACAATGCCTTCAGCTCTGACTCCAGCCGTTCTGCGCCTTCGGCGGTGATATAGGGAGAGGATTTGGGCGAAGGAGGCCGCCAGCGAGACATAGGTAGAAAGTCGCTCCGATACTGGCCAAAAAGTATAGCAGTCGCAAACAGGTTAGCGCTTTGGGCAACCGGGTAATGAAGGGTGCTTGACAACCAAACTAAACATCTGTTTAAACTGACAGCATTAAACGATTGTTTAAGGTAATTATTTCATGAGCCAGTTTGACGAGCATGACCTAAGCCGCGACCGCATTCTCCAGGCAGCGTTAGAGCTATTTGCTGAACATGGCTTCAAGGCGACCACGGTGCGGGATATCTGTTCGCAGGCGGGCGTGAATGTTGCTTCGATCAATTACTACTTTCGCAGCAAGGAAGCCCTGTACAAGGAGGCGCTGGTTTTCTCGTTCAAGGAGGCTGACCGGAAATATCCACCGGCCGCCGTGGCCAGTGAACTCCTGCCGCCCGAGGATCGCTTGCGACTCTTCATCCGTAATCTGTTGCTGCGACTGATGGACAACGGTCATTTGGGCCTCCATGCCAAGCTCATGGCCCGCGAAATCGCTGACCCGACCGCGGCGCTCGACTACGTAGTTGGAACCGTTATGCGCCCACGATTCAAGATACTGCGGGACTTGCTGCCCCATTTCGTCGGCGAGGGCTGGCATGCGGCGGATATCGACCGTTTCATTCTAAGCCTCATTGGCCAATGCCTGATTTATCGGCACGCACGGCCCATGGTGGAGCGGTTGTGTCCAGGGACGATTGCTAGCACGGATGCCATCGACCGCACGGCGGAGATGATCTTTCAATTTTCTTTGGCGGCCTTGCGGCATTTGGGTCATTCACAAGAGCACAGGGCATGAATTACATCGCGCTGAAAATGCTGATGGGTGACCGGGGCAAATACCTCGGCATCGTCATGGGACTGACCTTCGCTTCCCTCATCATGACGCAGCAGCCGGCAATTTTTGTCGGTTTGATGATGCGCTCCTATAGCTTTATTACCGATGTGGGTCTGCCTGATATCTGGGTCATGGATCCCAAAGTGCAGTTCATCGATGACGTGAAACCGATGCAGGATATGGAGCTTTATCGGGTGCGGGGCATCGAGGGTGTGGAATGGGCCATGCCGCTCTACAAGGGGCTGATCAAGGCGCGACTCGCCAATGGCAATTTCCAGACCTGTAATGTCATCGGCCTGGATGATGCCACCCTGATCGGCGGTCCGCCGCAGATGCTGGAGGGGCGGCTGGAGGATTTGCGCCGCAGTGATGCGGTGATCATCGACAAGGATGGTGCCTTGGAAAAGCTGGGCTTGCCGGGCCCGGACGGAAAACCCATCCCGCTAAAAGTGGGCGATACGCTGGAGCTCAATGACCGGCGAGCCATCGTCGTCGGTATAGCCAAAACCACACGCACCTTTCAGTCACAGCCAGTGGTCTATACGACGTACACCCGGGCCATGATGTACGCCCCGCGAGAGCGAAAGCTGCTGTCTTTCATTCTGGTCAAGGCCAAGCAGGGCGCGAATTCGAAGGCAGTGACCGAGCGCATTCGCCGCAGCACCGATCTGGCCGCCTATACCCAGGCGGAATTCCAGAAGCTGACATACGACTATTTCATGGAAAACACCGGCATACCGATCAACTTCGGCATCTCGGTAATGCTGGGTTTCATCGTCGGCGCGGCCATTGCCGGTCAGACCTTTTACAGCTTCACCATGGAAAATTTGCGGCAGTTCGGGGTGCTGAAGGCCATGGGTACCAGCAACTGGACATTGCTGCGGATGATTCTGTTGCAGGCCACCCTGGTGGGCATCATTGGCTATGGTCTGGGAGTGGGGCTGACTTCTGTATTTGGCTGGGCGATGCGGAACACCATCCTGGCCTTCAAGTTTCCCTGGGAACTTCTGGTCTTCAGTGGGTTGGGCGTGACCCTGATCTGCATCTTCGCCGCGCTGATCAGCATCCGCAAGGTCATCGCGCTGGAGCCCGCTGTGGTCTTTAAGGGATAGGGCCGGTCATGAGCGAGCTCGCCGTGCACTGTCAGGGCCTGATCAAAACCTACGACACCGGGGATCAAAAGGTTGTCGCCTTGCGAGGGGTCGATCTCGACATCCATACCGGCAAGCTGATGATGCTGGTCGGGCCGTCCGGTTGCGGCAAGACCACACTGATCTCAGTGATTGCCGGCATCCTCGATCAGGACGAAGGGATTTGTCGGGTGTTCGGTCAGGATCTGCTGCAGCTCAAACAAAAGGATCGTCTGCGGTTTCGCGCGCAGAACATCGGCTTTGTCTTTCAGGCTTACAACCTGTTGCCCACGCTGACGGCAGTCGAAAACGCCTCGATCCCGCTCATCATCAATGGCATGAAACGGCCGGAGGCGACGCGCCGGGCGGGAGACATGCTGGAACGGGTCGGGCTGGGACAGCGCTTGAGTTCATTGCCCGCGCAATTGTCCGGCGGCCAGCAACAGCGCGTGGCCATCGCCCGGGCGCTGGTGCACAACCCGCGGCTGATTGTCTGTGACGAACCGACCAGCGCGCTCGATCACGAAACCGGGCATCACGTCATGGAACTGCTGAAAGCCATCGCACTGGATGATCGCAAGGCACTGGTCATCGTGACCCACGATGCCCGAATTTTCGAGTTTGCCGACGGGATTGCGCACATGGACGATGGCCACATTACGAAACTGGAAGATCGACAGATGAAGCATCAAGCAGCCGAGGAGACCATGGATGCCTAACGCGAACGGAATCACCCTCTCGGGACGTATTTAACTCATGTTACCCAAAGCGACTCTGCCCATACTGGCGGCTGCCGGCTTCGCCTTCGGCATCTATTCCGTGATCAATGGCAACAAGCCGGTACCGGTAGCGCCGGCGGTGGTGGAACCGGCCCAGGCGCCGTTCAAGACCTTCATCGCCGGTTCCGGCATCATCGAATCGAAGAACCGCAACGTGGTCATTGGCTCGGCGCTGCCCGGCATCGTCAAGACGCTGAATGTGAAGGTGGGCGATCGGGTGAAGGCCGGCGCTATGTTGTTCACGGTCGACGACCGCGAGGCCCAGGCCAGCCTGGCGATGAAGCGGGCGGATCTGGAGTTGACCAAGGCCGCGGTTGATGAGGCGACCGCCAGCCTGGCGGATGTCGAGGTGCTGCGCAAGCTCGCGGAATCCGTGACCGATCGTCGGGCCATCAGCGCCGAGGAGCTGGAGCGGCGGCGCAATGCGGTGCTGATCGCTAAGGCTCGGCTGGACAGCGCCAAGGCCCGGGTGCTGCAGGCGCAGTCGCAGGTCGAGGCCACCGAAACCACGCTGGAGCGATTGAACGTGCGGGCACCCATGGATGGCGAAGTCCTGCAGGTGAACATCCGCCCCGGTGAATACGCCATGGCCGGACCTGTTTCCACGCCTTTGCTGGTCATGGGTAATCTCGATCAACTGCATGTCCGCGTCGACATCGACGAGAACGATGCCTGGCGATTTCGTCCCAACGGCAAGGCAGTGGCCTATCTGCGGGGCAATCGGGAATTCAGTACACCCTTGACGCTGGCGTATGTCGAGCCCTTTGTAGTGCCCAAGCGCTCATTGACCGGCGACAGCACGGAACGGGTCGACATGCGGGTGCTACAGGCGCTTTATCAATTTGATCGGACTCGTCTCCATGCCTATGTGGGGCAGCAGGTCGATGTCTTCATTGAGGCGCCGGGATACGATGCGCTGACGTCGCCTGCGCCACCTTCGGTACCCAAAGCCAGGAGGGGAGAGAAGATGCCATGAAACGGACCCTCATCGCCTGTCTTGGTGGTGTGCTCTTGTCCGGTTGCATGGTCGGGCCGGATTACCGATTGCCCGAGTTCAAGACGCCCTCCAGGTATGCTGGGGCCCAGGATCATCACAATATCGCACCGCCCGATGCCTGGTGGCAGATCTTCGACGATCCGGTCATGAATCGATTGATCAAGGAAGGCGCGGCTTACAACCTGGATGTCAAACAGACCGCGCAGCGGATACTCATGGCTCGTGCGGAACGCCAGCGTACACTGGCTGCAGGACTTCCTAGTGTGGGCGGCAAGCTTGATGCCAGCCAGCGCCGCAACGACTTTATCACCGGCAGCGGCAATGCTAATAATCCGGCTTCGGGTGGTTATTTTGGTAATCGATTAATCGATATCATGCAGGCCGGCTTTGATGTGCAATGGGAAATCGACCCGGCGGGTGGCCTGTTTCGTCGCCTCGAGGCGACCCAGGCCAGTGTCGAAGCCGAGCAGAACAATCGCCGGGCGATCCAGGTATCGCTCCAGGGTGAGGTTGCCCGGCTGTATATCGAGCTGCGCGCCAATCAACAGCAAATGGCCATCACCCGGGCTAACCTCGCGGCTCAGGAGGACACGCTCAGACTTACCAGTGAACGTGCCTACGCCGGCCTTGACAGCGAGCAGGAAGTCACCCAACAGCGGGCCCAGGCAGAAACCACGCGGTCGCAATTGCCTGCCTATGAAATTGCCGCCCGACAGGATGTGCATGCCCTGGCGGTCCTGTTGGGTAAATCACCCAATACAATGGTTTACTTGCTGGAAACCGATCCCTCAGTGCCTGCGGCACCGACAAACGTGATTGCCGATTTGCCTTCGGAGTTGCTCCGCCGCCGCCCCGACATCATGCAGGCTGAACGGCAACTGGCGGCCGCAACGGCGGATGTGGGCGCGGCCACCGCAGAGTTATATCCGAAGATCAACCTCACGGGCTTCTTGGGTATACAGAACACCAAGCTCTCCGACTTCACCCCCGTCGGCAAATCCTGGGCACTGGCGGGCGGACTGAACACCCCGATTTTCAATTGGGGGCGGATACAGGCCAACATTGATCGCAGCAACGCCGCGAAGGAAGAGGCCTACCTGGCTTATCAGCAGAGCATCCTGACAGCCTTCAAGGAGGTAGAGGATGCGTTGGTGGCTTACCAGCAGGAGCAGATCCGCCGCGCCGCGCTGCAGCAATCCGTGGAGGCCAATGCACTGGCGGTCAAGCTATCGGAAGAACGCTATCTGCGCGGTTTGACGGCGTTCCTGAATGTTCTGGAATCGCAACGTGCGCTCTATCTGGCACAGAGCAATCTGGTGGCGAGTAATGCCCGGGTTTCGACCAGTCTGGTCGCGCTCTACAAGGCGTTGGGCGGGGGCTGGCAGGCGGTCGAGCCGAAAAAGCCCGAGCCGACGCTGACGCCAGGCTAAAAGCACCGCCCCGACTGCGGGCCGCCTCTCAGTTCCCGTTCCGATGCTCGACGATCCGGCGCACCAGATCGAGCTGGTTTTTCGCGCCCAATTTGACGATTAGCCGTTCACGGTGTTTTTCGACGGTCCGTTCGCTGATCTTCAGCGAAAGCGCCATCTCGCGGGTGGAATGGCCCTTCAGCAGGCGATTGAGGATTTCACCCTCTCGCGGGGTGAGTTGTTGAATCCGCTGTTCCATCTCGGTTCTTCTAGCAAGATTGTGGCGTAGACGTTTGTCTAGCGCCAGCGCGGCCTGGACGCGGTCGAGGATGACCTGATGGCTGGCGGGTTTCTCCAGGAAGTCGAACGCCGCGTATTTCAGGGTCTGCACGGCCATGGGGACCTCCCCATGGCCGGTAAACATGATGACGGGCAGTGTCGCGCCCAGATAATTGACGGTCGCGCCCAGTGGCTGGTTGATTTCATGCGCCATCATCGCGGCCAGTTCGCCCACGGTGATAAGCCGCTGCATGTGCAGCAACTCGGTTTCCTGCTGTTTCAGCCGTTGCTCATCTGTCGCAGCTGTTCTTCGGTTTTACGTTGCTCGGTCATGTCGCACAGGACACAGGTCTAATGCGCCTCGCCGTTGCGGGTTTTGCCGACCGATATATCCATCGGGAACGTCTCGCCCTGCCGGTTAATGCCGACAAATTCGGTGCGTTTTACGTCGCCCGGCGTGTCGGCTGATTGGGTCAGGTGGCTCAAAAGGCCGGGATTCTGTGTTCCCTCCGCTGCCCGAATGAAGGTCTCGGCGGGCAGTCCTTCCAGCTGATCAGGACGCCGGCCAAACATGCGCGACGCGGCGACATTCGGGGTTTCAATGAGGCCGGCTGGCGTCACGGTCAGGATACCCTCCACCGTGGTATCCAGCACCGTGATCAGACGCGCCTCGCTCTGACGCAATTTCAGTTCCAGCTAACGTCGTTCAAACGCTTCCTCTTCGAGCTTGAGCATGGTTTCCCCTGCGCAGGGTAATTTCGTTTTCCAGATCCGCATTGATGAGCGCCAGTTGGTGAGGACTAGGCAGGGTTAGGGCTTGCCGCAACACCGGCCACAAGAGAATGGTGCTGGCCATTGAGATGCCGGCGGTCGCGGCCTTGATGAGTCCCTGCGCGAAGTAGTCCGGGTGCCAGAGTGTCCAGATATCGAAAACGTGGGTGGTGCCGCAAGCCAGAATGAACGCGGCGAACAGGATGAACATCCACCGATATTCCAGATCCTTGCGCTGCGAGACGAAATACGCGAGGCCGAAGGGAATCGAAAAATAGGAAAGGGCGATGATCCCGTCGGACAATACATGGAAGGCCAGAAGACCGGGCTTCCAGTTCAGGCACAAGCCATGCGGTAGAAGGCTATTGGCAACCAGTGGATCGATAAGAATGTCCGGCATCGGCTTCACCATTCAAGGGGGTGTTAACCGGTAAGGTGGAAGCCGACATTATGCCTTCCTGGAATGCCGGCTTCGCGTTCGGGTGTCCGTTCAATCTTTAAAGGCTTCGACCGGGACCAGTACTCGGACCTCATCACTGATGCCGGGCAGATATTTGATCATGCCAAAGTCGGAGCGCTTGAGCGTCGTCTCGATGTCGGCGGCGCACAGAGCTTTCTTGACGATGGGGTTTTCACCGCAAGTGAAACGCTCGATCTTGAGTTTCACCGGCTTGCTTACGCCCAGCAGTGTGAGTGTTCCCTGGGCGGCAATCGGCTTGCCGTCCGCGAAGCTCAGTTGGTCGGCTTGATAGGTGATGGTGGGAAATTGAGCCACGTTGAAGAAATCGGCCGATTTCATGTGTTCGTTCCATTTTTCCTGCCCCATGTTGATGGAGGCCGGGTCAATAGTCAGAGTGACGGAACCGGTTTTTTGGGTCGGGTCCAGCGTGATTTTTCCGTTGGCGTGATCGAAACGTCCACGCTGGGTGGAAAAGCCCAGATGGCTGACCTCGAACAGCGGCAAGGTGTGGTTGGAATCAATGGTATACGTCTCCGCAGCCAGGGTGGCGGTGGACAGGAGGGCAGACAGGGCGAGTAGTGCAGTGCGTTTCATCGTGAACTCCGGGGTTGAACAAGGGATGGTTGTCTGGATGGATGGATGTATCGAAACAGTTCGAGGCTGTTTCAGTCGGTTGCCGACAACCGGTCCGACTGATAATCGGCAATGGCTTGCTGGATTTCTGCCTCGGTGTTCATCACGAAAGGGCCATGGGCAGCGATAGGCTCATGCAGCGGGCGTCCGGCAATCAACAATGCGCGGCTGGCGGTGGTGGCCGTCAGCGTTAGGCCATCTTGCTCATCGCCCTGATTCAGAGCGGCCAGACGCTGTTCCTCAACTGCGGTGTCGGCGATCTCCACGACGCCCCGATAAGTGTAAAGGGCGGCGTGAAAATCCGCAGGCAAATCCTGACTGAAGCGGGCCCCGGCCTTTAGGTGAATGTTCAACACCAGTGGCTCGGTGACTGGCCGTTGCACTGCACCCGCCACACCATGGCTCTGGCCGATGTGGTTATATCGAATGAGTGTTCATGTTCTTGATTCTCAATGGAATGGTTGGGCACACTGCGATTAGTCATTCAGCAGATAGATGATAAATGGCTTTTTGAAAATCCTGGGTCGAAATCGGCATCAGGCTGAGTGATTCCTCAAGCGGGATCAGTAGCAATGGCAGGGGGCATGCCGTGCCTCCTGATCGCCAATTCTCCCAAGTTGTTGTTGCGGCTGGCGCGCCGAGGCAGTGGTATTGTGAGCGCACAGATGGACTCACCTCTCACCTGTGTTCGGTCGGGCGAATTGGTGGGTGTGTTGCCCGATTGGGCACTGCCAAAAGTTACGGTATGGGCCGTTTTTCACGGCCGTCGGCTGGTGCCGGCCAAAACCCGTGCGTTCATTGCTATGCTAAGGGCAGTTTTGGGTCGTCGGATTCAATTTGCCTTTGATCGGTACCCTTGCGAACCCGCACTGATGGATTTCAGCGTTTCGACACACCCTCTGAATTTACCCTATGAACATTCTCACCACGCTGGCCTATGAAATTCTTTCCGAGTCCGGTTATCCGGTCGTTCAAAATGAGGAGCATGACGGCAGGGTCCAGAGCCTGATCAATCTTGACAGCGGCACGTTTAGGTTCGAGTTGATGACGGGATCCAAAGGGCAGGATTTCACTCTGTTTCTGCGTGTTCCCGAGGATATCCCCGAACCGTACCGCTATGCCGTCATGGAGTTGCTGACGCGCGTCAATTACAGACTGGCGGTGGGACACTTCGAGTTGGATCTCGATGATGGCGAGGTTCGCTTCGTCCACCGGCAACTGATCGACGGCAAGGCGCCAGGCATCGACATGCTGTTGACACTCATGCGTGTCAGTCTGGATGTGATGGAAACCTGGTATCCCGGTATGATCCGGATTGTCCGCGACGGGCTGCATCCTCAAGCTGTCATCGCCGCGACCGATGAGGAGCATGGTCACATAGGTCGCTACACGGGTCGCTACCCCAGTCATCGTCTAAATTGATTCCCGAGGCTGGTTTTAGCCTGTGCAACAGCGCGAGGATGAGCGTCTGCGGTCATAATCAAGCCCTGTGGATGTTCTAGACCCTGTCATGCTGGGGCATAATGTTGGCCATGATTGTAGTTCGAAGGCTGAATCAGATGACCGTTTCATTTACCGCGTTTAGCGGAAAGGCAACGCAGTTTATTGGCCTTTATTCATTTCTGACGTCCTCAATTGGCTTAAACTAAGGCACTTTCAGATCCTAATAAGCCCAAGGCAACTATGCTGTCCTGCTTCCCTAGTCGTAAGCCGAGGTAGAACCATGCGGGTACTGATTTTAGGCGTGACGGGCATGCTCGGAAATGCTATGTACCGAGTGCTGTCGGAATCATCATCCCTCACCGTGCATGGCACCGCCCGAAGTCTTTCGGCGCGGGCTCATTTTCAGGGGGCGCTGCGGGATAATGTCGTTAGCGGTATCGATGTCGAACAGCACGATGCTGTCATACGCGCATTTGCCCAAGTAAGGCCCGAATTTGTAGTAAATTGCGTCGGGCTCGTCAAACAGTTGGCCGATTCCAACGATGTATTGCAGGCGGTTCCGCTCAACACGCTGTTGCCGCATCGATTGGCGGCACTGTGCGGCGCCACCGGCGCCCGCTTGGTGCATATCAGCACAGATTGCGTATTTTCTGGCAAGCAGGGCGACTACCGCGAATCCGATTTTCCCGATGCCTATGATCTGTATGGCCGCAGCAAGCTGTTGGGCGAGGTGGATTATCCGCATGCCGTAACCCTGCGCACCTCCATCATTGGCCATGAACTCACCGGTACCCGCAGTCTGGTGGGTTGGTTCCTGGCGCAGGATGCTCAGGTGAAGGGATTCACGCGTGCCATCTTTTCCGGTTTGCCGACTGTCGAACTGGCCCACGTCGTCCGCGATGTCGTGTTGCCGCATCCTGAGCTCAGCGGGCTTTACCATGTGGCTGCGGAGCCGATCAACAAATACGATCTGCTGAAACTGGTGGCCGAGGTCTACGGTAAGAGCATTACAATCGTGCCTTCCGAGGACCTGGTCATCGACCGGTCATTGAACGCCGATCGTTTTCGGACGGCAACCGGCTATCAGTCGCCGGCCTGGCCTACCCTGATCCACCGCATGCACGATTTCCAGTAACCCTATTTCCGTACACCATGTTTGCCGACAAGACACTAATGATTACCGGCGGCACCGGCTCCTTTGGCAATGCCGTACTCAAGCGTTTCATCGAAACGGATGTACGTGAAATCCGTATCTTCAGCCGAGACGAAAAAAAACAGGAGGATATGCGCATTGCGCTGAATAATCCAAAGCTCCGGTTCTATATCGGCGATGTTCGGGATTACGACAGCATCCATGATGCGATGAAGGGCGTGAATTACGTGTTTCATGCCGCCGCTCTGAAACAGGTGCCGTCCTGTGAGTTTTATCCGATGGAGGCGGTGAAGACCAACGTGCTTGGCGCCGAGAATGTCATGAATGCGGCCATCGACCAAGATGTTGAACGAGTCATCGTGCTCAGTACCGACAAGGCGGTATATCCCATCAACGCGATGGGGCTCTCCAAAGCCATGATGGAAAAGCTGATGGTGGCCAAGGCGCGTATGCGAGGGGAGGGTGACACCGTGTTGTGCGCTACTCGCTACGGCAATGTCATGGCCTCCCGCGGCTCCGTGATTCCGTTATTCATCGGCCAGCTCAAGGAGGATAAGCCGCTGACCATCACCGACCCGGGCATGACTCGTTTTCTGATGTCGCTGGAGGATTCCGTCGATCTGGTCCTGCACGCTTTTGAGCATGGCCGGCAGGGAGACATCTTCGTACAGAAGGCGCCCGCCTCGACCATCGAGGTATTGGCCATCGCCTTGAGAGAGCTTTTCAATCGCGATAACCCGATCCGGGTAATTGGGACCCGCCACGGTGAAAAGCTCTACGAATCATTGGTGTCCCGCGAGGAAATCGCCAAAGCCGAGGACATGGGGCAGTATTTCCGGGTGCCATCCGATGACCGGGATCTTAACTATGCCAAATATTTTGTCGAGGGCGAGCTGGAAATCGCGGCGCTGGACGACTACACCTCGCATAACACGGAGCGGCTTGATGTCGAGGGCGTGAAACAACTGCTGCTCAAGCTGGATTACATCCAGGAGCAACTGCATGCTTAAGGTGATGACCATCGTCGGCACCCGGCCGGAGCTGATTAAGATGTCGCGCGTCATCGCCGAATTTGATCAGCACACCCACCACGTGCTGGTGCATACCGGTCAGAATTTCGATTACGAGCTTAATCAGGTTTTTTTTGATGACCTGTGCATCCGTAAACCGGATTACTTCCTGGAGGCCGTTGGCGACAACGCCGCCCAGACCATCGCACGAGTGATAGAAAAATCCGACGCAGTAATGGAGACTGAGAAGCCCGATGCCATCATGCTCTACGGCGATACAAACTCCTGTTTGGCGGTCATTTCAGCCAAGCGCCGCAAGATACCGGTGTTTCACATGGAGGCTGGTAATCGCTGCTTTGATCAGCGAGTACCGGAAGAACTGAACCGCAAGGTCCTGGATCATCTCAGCGATATCAATCTGGTGCTGACCGAGCATGCCCGCCGTTACCTGCTGGCCGAGGGTATTCCGCCGGAACGCATCATCAAGTCCGGTTCCCACATGCAGGAGGTGCTGGAGCATTTCATGCCCCAGATTCAGGCTTCCGAAGCGCTGCAGAAGCTGGATTTGCAGCCCAGACAGTATTTCGTGGTGAGTACCCACCGCGAAGAAAACGTCGATACCCCGGAAAACCTGAGTGACCTGCTGGAAACCCTGCAGGCGCTGGTTAAAGCGTATGAAATGCCAGTAATTGTGTCCACCCACCCACGCACGCGCCAGAGGCTCGAAAAGCTGGGTGTGGAGGGCCTTGACACCCGCATACGCTTCCTCAAGCCGTTCGGCTTCTTCGACTATGTGAGGCTGCAGATGGAGGCATTCTGCACCTTGTCGGACAGCGGCACGATTACCGAGGAGGCCTCGCTGCTGAATCTTCCGGCTGTCACTATCCGAAACGCGCATGAGCGGCCCGAGGGCATGGATGAGGGCACGCTGATCATGTGCGGGCTGGGCGCCGAGCGGGTCCTGGATGCCGTCAGGGTCGTGGTTGCCCAGCAGGCAAGCGGCGCTTCAGCGCGGATTGTCCCGGATTACGAAGGCGGTGCCGTGTCCTTTAAGATTCTGCGCATCGTGCTCAGTTATACCGATTATGTAAACCGAATGGTGTGGAGAAGACCACACTGATGATCAGTCTGCTCGTAACAATAGATGTAACGGTCACTCGATCTTGGCTTCATAAAACCTGTGTGTGGTATTGATGATTGAAAGTATCTGAATATAAAAATCAAAGAACTAATGCGCTAGACGGTTTGCGAGGTCTTGCCGTTATAGTTGTTATTGGCTCGCACCTAAGTCTTGCTGGCATGAATATCATTCAGGGTCTATCCCTTGCAGGGATTGGTAAGGTCGGTGTTTGGCTATTCTTTACATTGAGTTCTTTCTTGTTGACAACTCAGTTTCTCTCCGGGAAACGTGGTTTATTTTCCATAGAAGTCTTGCGAACCTATTTTTATCGGAGAGTGCTTCGGATATATCCGCTATACACATTTGTATTGCTGGCTGGGCTCATGTTCGCTGGGTCAGAATACTTTAATGTGCAAGACTTCAATGACTTTGTATTGCGGCTCTTATTGTTGAGGGCCAAGGGTGTAGAGTGGTCAATTCTTGTCGAGTTTCGATTTTATATTATATTGCCAGTAATTATTTTAATATTAAAAGAATTCCCGAAACTTATTTCATCATCAATAACATCGCAAAGGTGGATGGTGCTTCTGGGGTTGATCTCATGCATCCTCTGGGCCGATATGACCAGACCACCGATAAGGACTTGATTCACTAAGGCCATATATCAGTACGTTTCTTATGGGTATTGCTGCTGCATATATAACAGAAAGCTTTGATGATCGACTTCTGGGCATATCAAAATGGCTACAACATGCCTTTGATGTAGTCGGCATGCTTGCGTTAATAATTATAATTTGTCTAACCCCTGCAGTATACGGACATATTATTGGTGAAGTTATACCTTTGAATTATTTTCATGGAAGAATGACTGAATTTTCATTTTTATGGACCATTATTATAATTGCATGTCTGTATGGCGGTGGGGTAATGCGAAAGTTACTTGGTTTGTCTTGGCTAAGGCTGATGGGTGCCTTAAGTTACGGTATATATTTGTGGCACCCTCCCATCATAAAGTTTGTGGAGAGGAATGTTGTGGGGCAGCCATTGTATAAGTCAGTTATAGTGCTAGTACTCGTCACTTTGATTTCCTTTATTACTTATTACCTTGTCGAGAGACCATTCATGAGAATCTCGATTAATAAATTAGCTGTTAGATGAATCCGCACAAGCCTCAAAAGACTAGTCTCAGTGAGCTGTTGAACAGCTTTATGCGAAACAGAAAGCTCATCTACAAGATGGCCAAGCGAGAAGTATTGGGGCGCTATCGAGGGTCAGTTTTTGGTCTAGCCTGGTCTTTTTTTAACCCGCTATTAATGTTGGTCATCTATACCTTCTTCTTTTCTGTAGTGGTCAAGACGCGATGGGGAGGGGGGGCACCTGGCAACGATCTGACTCAATCCCAATATGCAGTGGCATTATTTTCAGGACTCATAATCCATGGCTTGTTTTCAGAGTGTATCAATAGAGCACCAACATTGATCAACAGCAATATTAGCTATGTAAAAAAAGTGGTCTTTCCACTCGAAATACTACCGTGGGTAGGTCTCTCTTCAGCCCTGTTTCATGCCGGTATTAGTGTCAGCGTGTTGTTGCTGATCCAATTGATCATGGCTGGAAAAATTGCAATGACGGCGATCGTGTTTCCGATAGTCGTGCTCCCATTATTGGTGCTTACCATTGGAGTAATGTGGGTATTGTCAGCCATTGGCGTCTATGTGAGGGATATTGCACAAATAACAGTGATGATATCCTCAGTTCTTTTGTTTATCTCACCGGTCTTCTTCCCACTGTCTGGACTTTCTCCGAAGTTGCAATCAATAGCAATCTGGAACCCGTTGACACTGATTATTGAAGAAAGTAGAAAGGTATTAATATTAAATGAATGGCCAAATTGGAATTACCTCGCGACTTATCTCGGATTGGCGATTTTAATTGCATGGGCAGGATTTTGGTGGTTCCAAAAAGTCAGGAAGGGGTTTGCCGATGTCCTCTGATATGCCAGCGATTAGGATTAGGGATCTTGGCAAGTGCTATAAAATCTATAGCAGCTCCAGAGATCGCCTGAAACAGGCGATAATTCCGCGATTTCTGAATCTTGTTGGAGATCCGGAAAAAAAGTACTACCGGGATTTTTGGGCATTACGCAACGTGACATTCGAAGTGGCTCAAGGTGAAACAGTAGGAATAATCGGGAGAAACGGATCGGGAAAATCAACCCTGTTGCAAATGATCTGTGGAACACTACAGCCCACAGAAGGGTCCGTTCGAACACAAGGACGTGTAGCCGCATTGCTTGAACTGGGCGCCGGATTTAATCCGGAGTTTACTGGCCGCGAAAATGTATACATGAACGCGGCAGTGTTAGGCCTGCAGGAGGGTGAAATCGATCAACGGTATCAAAGTATTGCCGATTTTGCCGATATCGGTGATTTTATTGAGCAGCCGGTCAAACACTATTCAAGTGGAATGTATGCCCGACTGGCATTTGCTGTAGCGGTAAGTGTTGATCCACGGATTCTGGTCGTTGATGAGGCTTTAGCTGTAGGAGACGAGGCTTTTCAGAGGAAGTGCTACGCACGAATGGAAGAAATCAAGAGATCAGGAGGATCAATCCTTCTTGTGACCCATTCAAGCAATAATGTGACATCACTATGTGATAGGGCAATTCTATTAAGCAAAGGAAAATGCTTATTCTCAGGAAACCCAAAGTTGGCGATTGCGTGGTATCAAAAGCTGGCAAGTGGAAATGAGGAAAACATAAAATTTTTGATCAGCGAAATAGAAGAACAAAAAGCCATTACTAATGCTGATGAAAAAGGTACAGAAAGCAGATTCGAAGGTATATCATCAACCTGTTGTCCGCCACCCACTGACTTCAAAGCTGGATTTGATGCTGAACTCACCACTACAAGTACTGTTATCTATGAGCCAAGGGGTGCAGAGATTTCAGAAGTGATTCTCCATGATTCAGAAGGCAATCAGGTAAACGAATTGGTCAACAGTGAACGTTATCGTATCAGTTACCGTGTGAAATTTTTTGAATCATTTAGCAATATACGGATGAATAGCATGATAAGGACGGTTATAGGTCAGGAGTTAGGGGGGGGTACTTATCCTAGCAGAGCGGAAAACGGAACCGCCTTTAAGCAAGGCGATGAAGTGACCATAACCTACGATTTCGAATGCGCGCTGGCAGGGGGAACTTATTACCTGAACTGTGGGGTCTTGGATTCTGGTCACGTACTACACCGAATATTGGATGCTCTGTGTTTCAAGGTGTTTAGCGATAACAACACATGGACCAATGGTACGGTAGATTTTAAAATCCAATCATCGATACATAATAAATCATAAACTACTAATGATTGGGCTTATCACGGCAACAAAATCTGTTCTACCAACCGTGTTTGAGTAACTAATTTGATGGATTCATGAAAAAAACTCAGACAACATGCGGGTAAGTCCGGTAAGAATGAATGATGGTAAATAATTCAGTACAAGCACTTATATAAGACTTGATGTACAAGAAGAAAAAAACATAACCAAAACTATGCTAATTAGTCTACATCTTCCAAAGACAGCGGGAACCAGTTTTCGTCTTACGCTAGAAGGTTTTTATGGATCTAGGTTGTTGTCTGATTATGATGATATGTCATGGATACAAGACTATCTTTCTGGTGAAATTGACGCTAAGGAGTTAGAAAAAAGAATAAAAAAACCAGTTCCCATTGATGTGGATTGTGTTCACGGGCATTTCTTGCCTATCAAATACAAGTCGCTGGAAATCGGCGACAAGGAGAAAGTGTTTATTACATGGCTTAGGGATCCATTCTCCCGTATGGTATCTCATTATCATTTCTTTAAGCGGACATACAACCCCCAGTATGCAGGTAAACTATTCAGAAAAGTGATAGAGGAGAATTGGTCGTTAGACCAATTCTGTCTTTCTAATGAATTCAGAAATATTTATACAAAATATCTTGTTGACTTTCCTTTAGAAGACTTCTTGTTTGTTGGAATTACTGAGTACTATAATGAGGATATGATTGAGTTTTCGAATCGATTTATCGGTTTAGTCCCTGATCTTCACCACGTAAATAAAACTGAATCTAATGAGGCTGGTAAAGCTCTGGCTGATAATGCATTAAGACAAGAGGTTGAGGCCTTTCACGCGACGGATTACGATCTGTACCATCGTGCATTGGATGCTAGAAATCGTCGTATATGTAATTTATGACAAATTGTTCTCTGCAAGAAGCGAATCAGAAAAAAGCGGGTTCTGTAGTCATTTCATTCTGCAATCAGGGAGCATCTCCAGAGTACTCTCTGTGTCTCTTAAACATAAGTGATCGATCGGTCACTTGGATACCCCTTTCCGAATTGTATTCACAAAGTCATTCCGGGCTAGGGGGTGTCTGTGGGGTATCATGGAGTTATGAAAAAATCATCATTGCGACACAAGGACCGAATCCACTTCTGGCTTGCTGGGATTATAGGTCCAAATGCTGGGTTACAACAATCCAGCTTCAGAAAGTAGTTGACGCACATTCCATAGTAACCCGAGATGAATATGTTTATGTTGTCAGTACCGGGACTAATGAAATATATCGTGTAAGTTGGAATGGCTCTTACTTTGGTGATGAAGAAATATATTGGCAATATCCTGGGGTCTCATATGACCATGACGTAGTACATTTGAATGGTCTTGCACTGGATGGAGATAGCCTTATTGCATCCGGTTTTGGTGTTCGCGATGATGCCGGTCGCTGGGGAGCCAAAGGTGAGGTCTTTTATATCGATAAAAAGCAGAACTTAATATTCTGCGGATTGGATCAGCCTCATAGCCCTACAATGATCGAAGGAAACTTATATATAGCTGAATCCAAGGCAGGGTTGATCCATAAGTTTCAGAGAGAGAATGACAAGTGGGCCATAAAAAAAACCTACTCAGTAGGTGGTTATGTTCGCGGTATTGCAATGTTGAACTATAAATTGATTGCCGGTATAAGTGCCCCTAGATCTGTTTCAAGAAGTGGAAAAAACAGGGTTGAAAAAGATGTTGCAGACAAAAGCAATTTTGGCCTGGTAACGGTAGATATAACCTCTGGGCAGGTTATTCATGATGATTTTACTTCTTCTCTAGGAAAAGAGATATATGATCTCTTGATTATTACTTGCTGTCACACTGGCACGAGTCGTGAGAATGCATTGGCGGTTAGAATTAGTAATATGGAGACGATATTTCAGGAGGTCAGCTTGGAATATTACGCATGCGCTATGGAATACGCAAAACTACTTAAAGAATTTAATATTATAAAAAGTAAAGAAGAAAGAAAACTGTATTGTAGAATTCGAAGGTTAATTGGTAAACTAGTTTCCGCTCTATAGAAAGGTAACTGATTGACTGGTACGAGGTTATTCAGCGAGTTAATAACTACTGTCAAATAATCAGTGATAAACGATAAATATTTCGAAAAGAGGGAATTTAAATGACCATCACTTTCATCTACAGATGATTTAATAATCATTTGAACGTCCAATATGATCGAAGATTTGCCATTAGTATCAATCATAATTCCCGTCTTCAATGGCGCAAACTACATGCGTCAGGCTATTGATAGTGCTCTAAGTCAGACATATGGCGCAATCGAGATTATTGTTGTTAATGATGGCTCAGATGACAATGGGCAAACGGATGCTATAGCAAAATCATATGGCAAAAAGATTAGATATCTAGTAAAGGAGAATGGGGGTTGTGCATCGGCACTTAATCTAGCCATTGCCAATATGCGTGGTGAATACTTTTCATGGTTAAGCCATGATGATGTATACCTAACAGAAAAGATATCCCATCAGATAGAAATAATCTCTACTTTACCTAATAAGGATACAATTTTATATGGTGGTTGGGAAGTCATTGATTCAAGCTCAAATCTGATCTCAACGGTACGGCCAGAAAAAGTTCAACCGATTGACAAGCTCGGGATTCCACTGTTCCCATTACTTCGGGGACTACTGCACGGCTGTTCTATGTTGATACCGCATAGATATTTCCAAGAAATAGGAGTATTTAATGAAGGTTTGCCATCAACTCAGGACTACGATCTCTGGTATAAGTTTCTCAGAAAAGTACCAATTCACTATGATTCGCGAATCCTTATACGTTCAAGGGTACATCCGGAACAAGGTACTCATAAAATTACAAAACACATTGATGAATGTAATGCTTTGTGGTCAGGTATGCTTCGTAGCCTTACTGAAGCCGAGATGTGTCAAATGGATCTCACGCCTTATCGATTTCTGATGCGCACATATCAATTCTTGTCAAATACTCCCTATCTTCAGGCGACTAAATTAGCCCACAGCATGGCTCAACAGTCATTAGAAAATACCTTGGTCTCAGTTATTATTCCTTTTAGGAATCGGATTGACTGGACAATCGAGGCAGTTAAAAGTGTACAGGGTCAAACGCACACAAAACTTGAAATAATACTAATAGATGATGCGTCAACGGATGACATAAAACCTTTGATTCTACTCTCTAAGGACGATTCAAGAATCAATCTAATACAGATTACTGCTTCGGGCCCTGCACATGCAAGGAATGTTGGTTTGTCTGTTGCACAAGGAATTTATGTGGCCTTTCTGGATTCTGATGATCTGTTTCTTCCTAGCAAGATAAAAGACCAATTAAATTATCTAGAAGCTAATGACCTGAAAATTGGGCATACATCCTATCAGCGGATAGACGAAGAGGGAAATATACTTGATTTAGTTGATTCCGGTGCCTTTAATGGCTGTGTTTTCCCCGGAATCATTGCTTCATGTCCTATTGCAACACCAACCATCATGGGGTTGACCGCGACTCTCAAGGATGTTGGATTTCCGGAGCAATTCGATTTGGGAGAGGACTTATGTGCGTGGATTAATATAACTCGTACAGCCTTATTGGGTGGTTTGGATGTTCCTTTAACTAAGGTGCGTATTGGTAAGGAATCAGCTTCACGCAATCAAGCGAAACAATTAAAAGGAAGGCTTAATATTGCTCAATATATACTAAATGATCCGGAATTAAGTAAGTACGGTAAGGAGATAAGACAGCTGTTACAGCGCACTCGATGGCTGGTCCCTAACCTTAATGGCCCAAAATTGGCCATTAGCAAGGGAATGAGTATACACAAAGGTGAACCCATACTTAAGAAGGGACTTAGATTTATCCATCAAAATGGAGTCCGTGCGGGGCTAAGAAGAATTGGATTGCTCAGAGACCGGTCATAACCTCTGATTATCTAGGATCTAAGCAGCAATGCTAACGGTAAATAAGAAAAAAATACTATTCGTAGCCATGCAGAATAGTACACACACAATTCGCTGGATAAATCAGATATCACGCAGTGATTATGAAATTCACGTCTTCCCGACAATGCACGCCGCGATTCACCCGGATCTACGGGACGTAGTTATTCATTTGCCATGGTTGAGGATGGGAAATGTAACCATAAGTGACTGGATTATATGGTTACGAGATTGGATGGCCGTTAAAATCAAGAACAAGTTAGGAATGAAAGCAAGTGGCACGCTCGCTGACCCCCTATACTGGCGACGCAGAGACGCTAGTATTACGATTAAGAATCCTTTGCCCTTATCATTCCTGATTAACCTGTTTGGGATTCCAATAAAGTCTAGTCAAAAAGTAGCAAATATAAAGGTTAGTCCACCAGAGGAGTTGAGCTCTTATGTACTATCCAAGGTTATTCGTAAAATATCCCCAGATCTAATTCATTCATTAGAATTCCAGAATTGTGGATATATAGTTTTGTGTGCCAGAGAAATCATTGGCAGGCATCTATTTCCGGCCTGGTTGGTTACCAATTGGGGAAGCGACATTGTGTATTTCCAGCAATTCTCTAATGAAAGACAGACAATAAAGAGGTTATTAAAGGCGGCTGATTACTACTCCTGTGAATGTTTTAGAGATGTTTCTCTTGCTGTGAGCTTGGGTTTTAATGGTTTGACCTTGCCAGTCATACCAAATGCTGGAGGTATTGACCTACAACTCGCCTCCGAACTGCGTACTAGAAATAAACCTACTGATCGCCGTATCATCCTTATCAAAGGATATCAAAACTTATTTGGCCGTGCTTTGGTTGGATTGCAATCCATCAAGAAATGCGAGAATGAACTCAGGGGATATCAGGTTGTTGTCTATTCCGCATCAACAGAGACATGTGAATATGTCGAAAAACTGAAAAAAACTACTAAGATAAACTTTATTATTTCGTGTCAGAAATCTCACTTAGAGATGCTTCATTTATTCTCAACAGCTCGAATCTATATCGGAGTTAGCTTATCTGATGGGATAAGTACATCTATGTTGGAGGCTATGGCCATGGGAGCATTTCCAATTCAGACGAATACATCATGCTGTGATGAGTGGATATCGGATGGTATTACTGGATTCTCGGTACCGCCTGACAATGTAGACCTGATTGCTAATCGTATAAAACGGGCTATTGCTGATGATAACCTTATCTCTAGGGCATATGAAATGAATTGGGACACCATCAGTCTACGTTTGGATAAGGATGTCATTAAAGCAAAAGCAAATAGCTATTATAAGACAATATTTGACGATCAGGAACAGAATTGTGTCCGACAGTCTCATTAGTGCGCCAAATGTTGCAGGAGCTGAATCATTAAAGAAGCAATCATTGCTTATATGGACTCAGTATTTCTGGCCTGAGAACTTCCAAATCAATCAATTTGCTACCGCCTTAGTACGGCATGGCATTTCCACATCTGTTCTGACCGGAATGCCTAATTATCCAGGAGGAAGACTTTATCCTGGTTACCATACCTTTCAGCATACTAAGGAGTGTCATGAAGGTATTACTATCTACCGTATACCCATTATTCCTAGAGGCTTTAAATCGTCAATTAGATTGTTTTTTAACTATATATCTTTTGTCGTATGTGGATTTTTGTTCGCCCCCTGGGTTCTTCGAAAAAATAAAATAACCTCAGTATTAGTATACGCTCCCTCACCAATAATTCAGGCATTACCTGCTATTTTCTTTTGCTGGACACGTAGAGCACGACTGGTTCTTTGGGTACAGGATCTTTGGCCAGAAGTTCTGACCGCAATGGGTTTCGTTAAAAATCCAATTGTTCTTAAGCTGGTTGATCGCCTGGTGAGGCTTATTTATAATCACAGTGATATAATATTGATTCAATCCGAGGGATTTCGTTCATCTGTTACACACCGTGTTAATGATGCGAGTAAAATTCGATATTTTCCAAACGCATCTGAGTTAAATTCTACTTCATCATCGGCAGAAGGTCTTGAGCAGTATAATGAACTTTTGAATGATTTGCGAAGGAACTTTTCTGTTGTATTTGCTGGTAACATAGGAATTGCCCAGTCCTGTGAAACCATCGTGAATGCTGCGGAACATATTAAAGAATTATCAAATATTCGTTTCTATATAATTGGCGATGGAACTGAGGCATTGTATTTAAAGCAGATGATTCAATCTAAAGGGCTTTCAAATGTTGTGATGGTTGAGGCTATCCCTGCTCAATCTATGTCTGCTATTTACAATGCTAGTTCAGTTCTGTTATTAACCTTACGTAACCATAAGGCATTTTCGGCGACAATTCCCAGTAAACTCCAATCCTACATGATTGCTGGGAAGCCTATTGTTGCTAGTGTCAATGCGGAGGGGGAGGTAGCACGATGCATGTTTCAATCTCGGGCGGGAATAGTCTGCTCCCCAGAAAATCCAAAGGCTTTGGCAAAGGCTGTTTTAGATATACATGACATGTCTGAAAAAGATAGACTAGAATTGGGTCTAAATGGGAAAAAGTATTCAAACTCACATTTTAACTTGGATAATCGAATACACGAGCTCATTGGTATGCTCTTGTAAATGATGATCTATTCAACTTATGATTTAATTCGTATCATGATCTCAATATATATCTAATATTCCGATATGTATGAAGGATATTAAGGCGCTCACAGGTATAAGAGGTTTTGCTTCAGTATGGGTGTGTGTGCATCATTATGCTTACAGCACCTTAGGTGCTGAGGATCGTGGTCTTCCGCTTAACTTTCTAACCCAAGGCCATTGGGGTGTAATTATTTTCTTTGTACTTAGCGGTTTTATCCTTAGCTATGTTTATGCTTCATGGTTCACAATCCCATTTACATCATCAGATTATCTTAAATTTATAAAACTAAGAATTGCTCGTGTTTATCCACTCCATTTAGCCACTCTAATAATGTGGTTAATTGCTTGTCTTTTAGGATTTATAGGATTTAACAGTAATGACTCCCTTTATACATTTGTACTGAATCTGCTTCTTGTGCATGCGTGGGGTTTTACGCCTTCAATATCGTGGAATCAGCCAAGCTGGTCAATAAGTGCTGAACTTTTCTCATATCTGATTTTTCCACTCTTTTATAAATGGTTAAACCATCGAACACTCATTGTGTGTGGAATCATAAGCTCATTGCTGTTGCTTTCAATATTGCATCCTCCACAGGTATGGATTGCTAAGCAGATTTTTGCATACTTTAATTATAAATTGGTAATTAATCAATTTGATTATGGATTATCTGTCATCACTTGGTTCTATTCATTTGCTTTTGGTATAGTCGTTTATTTCCAGTCTACGGGTCGTGGTTCAAAGCTAAACCCCGATCTTGCTGTTGTTGCGGGACTTTTTATTACCATTGTTATGCTGGCTAATGCAGGAGCACTTAATGGTGGCGAAACTGCTATGGGAATTTCGTTTACTTCAGGGCTTGTAATCTATGGTATTTATAAAGAGAGTAGGGTCGGGGCCTGGATATTTGGCAACCCTATTAGTGTTATGCTGGGTGATATATCCTATTCTCTATATTTGACACATATAATGTATCCATTAATTATCAATCGCCTTTGTTCGTTTCTCATTCCTAAATTTTCTGTTTATGACCTGTCAATTAGTTCTCAGTTACTCGTGGCTTTGCTACTTTCTTATCTGACTTATAGATATTTTGAGCGTCCCGCGAGATTGTACTTGAGGGGTAAAATGTATTGAATGCGTCCAGATATATCTCGCTATAGATCTACTAGAGTGAATAGGGTCATTATTAATTGTTAATCCTTCAGCATGTATTTGCCAATTATGACATTCCTTCATATCTAGTTCTAACATGATGACAGGCTTGGATTGTTAATTTCGTAGTTTTTATGAAAAAAATACTTTTTGTAGCCATGCAGAATAGCCCTCATACTATTCGGTGGATTCTGCAGGCAAAATCCGAAGAGTGGGAGGTCCACCTCTTTCCTATATCTCAGTATCCTCTACATCCGGATTTGCCTTCATGGGTTAAAGTACATCACCCATGGAAAATCGCGAGAGCATCGTTTGTTTCCGGATTTCTTACCTCCCCTATTGTTACGGCGAACATTCTTCTCGCTTATCTATCCTCTTTATTTAATTTTCGTCAAAGAATCCCCATTCTTTCAAGCTTGATGTTGTTTCTAGTTGACTCGTTTCGCTCCTCTTTGGGTGTTTCTGGAAACACATCTCCTATTGCCTATGGCCCATTCGTGTTGTCCCAGCTTATTAAAAACCTTAAGCCTGATTTGATTCAATCACTCGAGTTCCAGCATGCGGGATACTGTGTGTACGCTGCGCGAGGGCTTATGGACGCCAAGCTATTTCCTAAATGGATGGGTACTGTATGGGGTAGCGATATCTTATATTACAGAAATATCCCGAATCATCTAGTTCAAATAAAGCAATTATTATCCTCTCTAGATATTTTCTCTTGCGAGTGCAAGAGAGATATTGATTTTGCGAGGGAATTGGGGTTTACTGGAGTTTTCTCACCAGTATTACCGGATGCTGGTTCGGTAGATATATCAAACCTTAAACAATGGCGTGATCTCATTGTCCCCTCAAAGCGAAGAATTATATTGATAAGAGGATACCAGAGCTTTTCCGGTAGGGCGTTGACAGCTTTGGATGCACTGGAAATCTGCCAAGAAAGGCTTCATGGGTACAGAATTTTGGTGTATTCAGCTTCAAATGAAGTTAAGCAAAGGGTCAAGGAGCTTTCGTTATCGACAAGTATAGATATTCATATCCTGACACATATTACTCCTTATGCTATGCTTAGATTATTTGCAAGGGCCAGATTATTTATAGGTATAAGTATTTCTGATGGCATTAGTCGCTCTATGATTGAAGCAATGGCAATGGGCGCATTTCCGATACAGACTGACACTTCTTGCTGTGAGGAGTGGATTATTGATGGAGTAAACGGATACAGTGTTCCGGTAGATGATATTGAAGTAATCTCGGAAAAAATACAGTCTGCTCTGGCAAACAACGCAATGGTAGATAATGCTTCACGGATGAATCTTGCGATTATTGATGAAAGACTAAATAATGAGACTCTTACCAGGCATGCTCTTGAATTCTATCGTGCTTCCCTCGGTTTATGTTAGTGCCATGTTTGCAATATATTAGGTTATTATCGCTGTCATTAGCTTATTCACTGATTATCTTTCCTCCTATGGCCTATGCCAAGGATAAAGATACACTGGAAGTTAAAATTGCCGTTGTAGCACCATATGACATACGACAAGAGTGGTTTTGGGCCTTACGCGGGGGTGGAGTTTACGTAGCTCCTGGTTTCCTGCCTCAATTGAAAACCCAACTTGAAGGTTTGTCCTTGCTGGTATTGGACTCTATGCCCTTGTCTTCAGAAGCGGCTAAAGATATCTCAAACTGGGTTTCACATGGTGGAATATTAATTTATTCGGGTTCGGCTTCCGCTCTACACGCACCGTCTAGTCATAACCATGTTACTCATGAACTGAAAGTCGTATATCCTGATTTATTAGGTGTTGATTCTGATGGGACCGATCCGGGGCAAGTAAACTATTATCCCCGTCTTGTAAAATCCTCATCGCTCTTGAGCCCATTGATTGATGGCGATGGCATAAGGTTTGGGAGGATTGGAATTGGCCATCCCTACCGTTTTAAGGAGAGAGCTGGAAGTGAGGTTATTGCAAGGAGTAGTCGTTTAAGTTTGGGCAACGATAGCTTTGTACTTCCGAAGGACAATCCAACAATCATTTCGCATCGCTTAGGTAAAGGTCTGGTTCTGTTTTTTGGGTTTTCATTGGGTGATATATCCGCTTGTTATTCCAGTCTAGGCTTATCTAAAAAAAGTGATTGCAGTGGTGCAGGATCAGCCCACGCATTGATGCGTTGGACTATTGCCAATACCTTATGGGAATTTAAAAGAGTGCAGATACCATTACCTATGGAATCACCTGGTCCTGGGTATCATGCTGTAATTGTTACTGGTGATGTACATAATAATCCTGCTGAAACGCGTGATCATGCATCATTGCGGATGGCGGATATCTTTGAGAATAATCAAGCGCCTCTCTCCCTTTATCTTGAGGGAAAAATTGGAAATATCGCTCCGGATCTTGTTGCTCAGCTGAAAAACAGGCGAAAAGTTGAGCTGTCTACGCATGGTCTTAACGGTAAGATATACATGTCAAAACTTTATAAACTTAAAGCATTAGGAATTATACACGACTTTATAAAGTCTGAACTTCTTCTTGGTATACCTTCTTTTTTAGATCGAGGACATCTATTGTCATTTAGGAGTCATGGATGGCTCTCCGATGAAGGGGCTTGGAAGGCTTTTCACTTTGCTGGTGTGGGTCTCGTATTTGATCATGTTGCCGACTCCATGGATCAGAGTAATCCTGTAAGATTGACACCATTGTGGTATGAGAAAGCATTTCAGGACAGATTGTTTGTTCCTTTCTTTGAACACAATGTAAGTACTGCATGGGCTGACTTTAAGTTATCACCATTGCATTCACTGAATATTGCAAACCTGGCTTCTGCTGAACCAGAGCCTACTTTTCGTATGTCATATGGGATTTATAGTAATTATGTGCATGATGTTCATTCCATTATGCACAGACTTTCCAGCATGGGTGGGCTAACAGAGGTATGGCTATGGCATCCTGAGGGTGTTTTATTTAATGATGGATTTAGCGAGGTTAATAACTCGATCAAGGCCTTCATTAATGAGTCTAATGTAACTATGTTTAGAGGAGATGAACTAGCCACTTGGCGGGCTAATCGTGAGCGTTTTACTGTAAATCCTGAATGGGATAGTCATGGTCATCTTAAAATTCTTCATTTGTCGGTCCCTCGTCCTGTACCGTTATCTCTTCCCGTAGAGTTGAACTCAGCCTGTTCTACTATCAGTTATTGGGTAATTGGTGATGGAAGTATCCCGGGTGGATGGATATCTAGTAGATGGAGTGATCCTTATGGACGGATAATAACTCGTTATACCCATAAAATACCCATTCATCATTAATGTCGAAATCCGTTTTTTTTCGTTTTCTGTTTTTTTTATTGATGCACAATATCTGTGCTACAACAGTTCGAGGTTTTGATGGAGACAATCCAGAAACAACCCTCATGATTCCGTTACAGAGACGATTTGGTTCCTTATCGAGTGTTGATCATATTGTTCCGAGTCAAGATTTATGGGAGAAGATCGTCATTGATGAGTCGGGCTCTGGTTGTGGTAATATCTCCAATTTATTAAGCCTAATCAAGCGAAATCCTGATCACTACCTATCTGTAAATAATGAGTCCACAACACTTTCTATGTTGAATACGGCAATTCCAAGCCAAGAAACATCCTCGGCCTGTCCTGTCGTGTGGGATGTATGCCTTTTGCTCAGATGGTTATCACCGAGGATCGATTTAATTGCGAATTCTTGTAATCTTAATTTTGGCGGTTCTTACATCGTCGACTCTGCCGGCCTTTTCCGCATTCTGAATATTTATTCAATATCTATTTTTACCCTGAAAACTCAGAATACTCACTTAATCAATCTATATAATTCGTATATAGCTAATCCTTATAATTCTATTAATATGCGTCATTTCATTTTGGCGTTGGAAGAAAATGGACATTCGAATGTAGCTCATGCACTCATGGGTGAAATGTATCAGATTGATCCCGACGGTTTGTGGCTTACGGGTGATTACACAGAATCTCAGCGTTTGATTGATCTTTCCCTCAAACAAAATACGGATTTGCGATAGATATATCTTTCACCGTAAATTTTTATCAAATTCTAGGTTCAATGGTATTGGGGTATTTTTCGTGAGGGATATCAAGGGGTTGACAGGGCTTCGTGGTTATGCTGCCTTAATGGTTTGCCTTCATCATTACAACTACCGTAAGTCAGGTACACTTTTTTATGATATCGTCGCAAAGGGGGATTGGGGTGTTATTGTTTTCTTTGTATTGAGTGGTTTTGTTTTGGCTTATGTATATCAGGATTGGTTCAAGCTGGGTTTACATAAATCAGACTTCACTCACTTTATACGGCTCCGACTGGCAAGAGTATACCCATTGCATCTTATTATGTTGTTACTTTGGGGTCTTCTTATCCTCTGTGGTCGCATTGCTATTACTGAAAACGACTCCCCCTATACTTTTATTCTGAATCTCACGCTAACGCATGCATGGGGGTTTACACCATCCCTTTCATGGAATCTTCCTAGTTGGTCAATCAGTTCTGAATTCTTCTGTTACCTTTTATTCCCATTGCTGATCGTTCTTGTCCGTAGTAAAACAATCTATCTCCTCCTTTTTGTCATGGTTCTGCTTCTCATAGAACCATTTTATCACCCATATGTTTATTTGTTGAAGTTTCTTATGACCAGTCTGCACCTCAAGTTCGTCTTTCATCAGTTTGAATATGGTGTTTCACTGGTTGATTGGTTTTGTACATTTTCATTTGGTGTTCTCACTTTTTGCCTTGTTGATAGACGGAGTGTGGGCAGGGTTATTCCCGAGGTTCTATTTGTCTGTGGCGGTGGTATCTTTCTATATTTATTCTCGATCAATCTTAGTGATAATGACATTATCCGTGTGGTCATTACGCTGGCGTCCGCTTCGATAATAGCTGCCGTATATTATGATAGTAGGCTGGCTGACATTATTCTTGGTAATGCCTTTGCGGTATTTCTCGGTTTTATATCCTACGCTCTTTATCTTTCTCACATAATTCTTAAGCAGGTGATGAGTCTATCCTGGCCTATGTGGGCTTACCTCACTTCTGCGCTTTTGGTTGCTTCCTTTATTCATTATTTCTTTGAAAAACCTTGTCGAAACTGGCTTCGTTCACGTAAATAAAACTTTTCTTTATGTCTGCTTTGTCTGATACAAATATGACATTCCCAGTAGGTAACGGAGCAGAACTTCGTCCTATTGTTGTCTCCGGGAGCCATAAGTCTGGAAGTACTTGGGTTGGAAAGATGCTAAGCCTGCATCGTACGGTTGGTTATATTCATGAACCTTTTAGTCCTCTGCGTCGACCTGGTATCAGTAATAGTGTTTTCTCAAGATGGTTCACCTATGTTAATTCAGCTAATGAGGCTGAATATATAAAGGCTTTAGCTGATGCTTTTCATTTTACTTGCAATATCCGTGAGTCTCTAGGTTCATTGAGCCATCCTTATCATTTTGTTCGTTCCATTAATAATGTCCTGTTAACTTATGGTCACAAAGTCAAAGGATCACGTCCTCTGGTCAAGGATCCTATCGCTTTATTTTCACTAGAGTGGTTATCATCTTCTTTCAATACTGAGACCGTTGTTTTGATAAGGCATCCAGCTGCTTTTGTCAATAGTGTCATTAGTGCTGGCTGGAATCTTCCTTTTGACGATATTTATGCTCAAACTGAACTGCTTGAGGGTCCGTTGCGATATTTCGCTGAAGATATTGAAGAATATGCTTCCATAGAAAAATCTTCACTCGACAAGGCCATTCTCTTCTGGAATATTGCTCACAAGCGTATATATGATTATCAAATGGCCCATTTGGACTGGATATATATTCGTCATGAGGATCTTCTGCTTGATCCTGTGACACAATTTAAGGCCTTATATAAGCGTCTTGGCATACCCTTTGAGTCGTATTTTAAGGCAGTAATAAATGCAGATTCAGGTAAACGCCACTCAGTTACCGCTGCCAGATTCTTTAGGATGGGTAATGCTTACATACGACGAGATTCTTCATCATTGTATAAGTCCTGGACAAAACATCTTGACAGCTTCGAAATATCCCGGATTCGATCCCGAACGGAGCGGTTTTGGCCTCTGTTTTATAACGATGTTGACTGGTAGCCTGTTGGTATCACGGTGCCCATTAGGATAAACTATTCTGCACGAAGCTCTACTTCATCAGCTTGCAGTAATTTTATATTCCTCGCCTCTCGTAAGGTCTTACCCGTTTTACATGTCTCAACTGTAATTTCTTCTCTTCCCTTTGCCATAAAGTACAGTTTTCGTTAATCTAGTGGCCCGATTCACTCCCGATCATTTTGATGGACGTTCTGATACTGACCGGCCTGTTCATCCTGAACGGCTTATTCGCGATGTCAGAAATCGCGATACTTTCTGCGCGAAAAATTCGTCTTCAGCAAGCTGTGAATGACGGTGTGGCCGGTGCCGAGGCGGCGCTTGATCTGGCTAACGAGCCCAGTCATTTTCTGTCCACCATTCAGGTCGGCATCACCCTGATCGGCATCATGAGTGGTGCGCTCGGCGAGGCGGCGCTTACCGGCAAGCTGGAAACTTACCTGGAGCACTTCCCCGAGATTGCCCCTTATCGGGCGGGCCTGGCGCTCGCTATCGTGGTCATTGGTATCACCTACTTCTCGCTGATCATCGGCGAACTAGTCCCCAAGCGACTCGCCCTTTTGAAGCCTGAGCGGATTGCCATGATCATGGCGCGACCGATGGGCTGGCTCTCGACTCTGGCTTACCCACTGGTCAAGCTGCTTAGTTGGTCGACCGATCTGGTTTTACTGATTCTACGTGCGAAAAAATCCGACGAGCCCCTGGTGACCGAAAAGGAGATCAAGCTGATGATCGACCAAGGCACTGAAGCGGGCGTATTTCACAAAAGTGAAAAGGAGATGGTGTCCAACGTCATGCGGCTCGATACCCTGAGGGTTGGCGCCATCATGACGCCGCGCATGGATATGTATTACCTGGATGCAGCCAGTCCGATCGAAGAGACCCGCAAGCGGTTGATTGAAAGCCCACACTCCATCATTCCGGTCTGCCGGAACGGGCTGGACAATGTCATGGGTGTAATCGAGTCCAAGGACTTGTTGCGTCGAGCTCTGGCCGGTGATGAGCTCAAACTTGCGGCGGCGATCCGACCGGCTAATTACATTCCCAAGTCCCTCAGCCCGATCCAGTTGTTGGAGGAATTCAAGCGCTCCAAGATCGCGCTGGCGCTGGTGGTAGATGAATATGGCGAGATTGCAGGTCTTGCCACGCTCAAAGATGTGATGGAAGCCATCGTTGGTGACATACCATCTGAAGAAGCAGCGGATGAGGAGCCTGAGGCGCTTGAACGGGAAGATGGATCCTGGCTTCTGGATGGCACGCTGACCGTAGAAAAGTTCAAGCAAATTTTTGATGTTGATGAACTCCCTGACGAGGTCGATGGCAACTTCCATACCCTTGGTGGTTTTGTGATGTTGCAACTCGGTCATGTACCCCGCGCGGCTGATTACTTCATCTGGGGAAACCTGAGGTTTGAGGTGATGGACATGGATCGCAACCGGGTTGACAAGATTCTGGTATCGTTTCTCGAGGACCATAAAATGCAGTCGAACTAGTGCGGCATCTATGTGAGATTCGATACACCCTTAATCGGCCAAGACCCATGATTCGCCAGTGCCAATGAATATCTCGACCGAAACCCGTGATGGGTGGACTCTTCTATCCCTCAAGGAAGAACGACTGGATGCGTTGAATTCCGGTGAGTTGCGGGACAGGATTCTTGGGTTGCTTGAATCGGGTGTTCAGCAGCTGATCGTCGATCTTTCCGGGGTCAGTTTCATCGACAGCTCCGGTCTTGGTGCTCTTTTGTCGGGTTACAAAAATTCCAATCTACGTTCTGGATCCTTCATTCTGACTGGCCTGCAACCTCGCGTCCAATCCATGTTCGAGTTGACCCGCCTTCACCGGGTTTTCGAAATCTTCCCAACAGTCGATGACGCGCTGGCCAAGGTCTAAGAGAGGCCACTTATGTTCAACCGAGATGATATTCATGTCGATATCGTGGTTCCTAACAAGAAGCGCTACCTAAGCCTGATTGGGAATATTGCCGAGGAAGTAGCGCGGGCGCTGGATAATTACGGAGGAGACCGTGAGGCCTTGGCCTACCATCTCAACCTCGTATTGACCGAGGCGATGGTTAATGCGATCGAGCATTCTGGCCCTAACGATACCGACCATACTGTTCGTGTGTGTATATTCATCGAACAGGATGATCTGTGCGTGCGGGTCTACGATCATGGCCAGGGATTCGATATCGATGTGGTGCCTTCTCCCGATATCGACGACCTCTGCGAGCGTGGGCGGGGAATTTTCCTGATTCGCACGCTGATGGATGCTGTCAGCTATCGCAAGACAGACGCCGGTAATGTGCTGGAGATGCACAAGCGGCTAAGTTAATCTGCGGCGTTCTCCTTTGCCTATCCTTCTTTTTTTCCGTATATCCTGCTTGCTTACCTCTCGGGTGTTTCCTGTCCCTCCCGTGCCCGAACACTTTTGTAGTCTACGGGTCCTAGCAATTTTGCCTTAGTCGGTACCAAACCATGACCAATCCGTTGCTGGAAAACACTAACCTACCTGCTTTCTCCAACATTCAACCGGAACACGTTCTGCCGGCGATGACTCGGCTGATCGCTGAGAGTCGGAGCACCATCGATGGGCTGCTTGCGAACGGTGGACCTTACACCTGGGCCTCGCTAGTCGAGCCCCTCGAGGACATCGACGATCGGATCAATCGGGCGTGGTCACCCGTCGGCCACATGAATGCAGTCGTCAATAGCGATGAGCTTCGTGAGGCCTACAACGCCTGTCTTCCCTTGTTGAGCTCGTATGCGACTGACGTCGGCCAGAATGACCTACTGTTCCAAGCGTACAAAAGCATCGCTGACGGTCCCGAAATTGAAAGGATGGATATCGCGCAGCGAAAGATTATCGAGAATGCCTTGCGAGACTTCCGTTTGTCCGGTGTCGATTTGCCCCCAGCCGAGAAGCAACGCTTCAAGGAGATTGCCCAAGAGTTGTCTCAGCTGGGCAGTCAGTTCCAGGATCATGTGATGGATGCAACCCAAGGCTGGACCCGTCATGTCGAGGATGAGTCGCTGCTGGCCGGGCTCCCGGATTCCGCTAGGGCGATGGCAGCGCAGGCCGCCTTGGCCAAGGGCCAGAGTGGTTGGCTATTCACTCTCGAATTCCCCTCCTACATTGCGATCATGACCTATGCGGATCATCGGGACTTGCGTCGCCAGCTGTATGAGGCATACGCGACCCGTGCATCGGATCAGGGGCCGAATGCCGGCCAATGGGACAATACCGAGGTGATGGAAAAACTGCTGGCACTGCGCCATGAAGAGGCCCGTTTGCTCGGCTTCAAGAATTTTGCCGAATTGTCGCTGGCGACCAAGATGGCACCCGGTACCGAGGAAGTGGTCGCGTTTCTTGAAAATCTGGCCGAACGTTCACGTGCATCCGCGCAGGAAGATTTGACCGAATTGCGAGCCTTTGCCGAGGATGAACTCGGCATCAACCAGCCTGACGCCTGGGACTGGACATATGCCTCAGAGAAGCTCCGGCAGAAAAAATATCAATTGTCCGAGGAGGAGGTCCGTGCCTACTTTCCGGCATCCCGGGTGGTTGCAGGGATGTTTGCGGTGGTGGAAAGGTTGTATGGCCTGACTATTCGGGAGAAGAGTGGGATCAACGTCTGGCACCCGGATGCCCGATTCTATGAAATTCACGATCAGACGGGGGAATTGCGGGGTGCATTTTTCCTTGACCTCTATGCCCGAGCCAAAAAGCGGGGCGGGGCCTGGATGGACGAATGCGTCACCCGGCGGCGCTTGGCCGATCAAGTGCAAATTCCGGTAGCCTACCTGACCTGTAACTTCACCCCACCGACCGGCGATGCGCCTGCGCTATTGCGGCATGACGAAGTGCAGACGCTTTTTCATGAGTTTGGCCATGGCCTGCAGCACATGCTGACACGGATCGATCATCTGGGTGTTTCGGGCATTCATGGTGTGGAATGGGATGCCGTGGAATTACCCAGCCAGTTCATGGAAAACTTTTGTTGGGAACCCGAGGCGCTGGCACTCATCTCTAGCCATCATGAGACTGGCGAGCCTTTGCCGAAATTACTGCTCGACAAAATGATCGCGGCCCGCAACTTCCAGTCGGGTATGCAGATGCTCAGGCAATTGGAATTTTCGCTGTTCGATTTCCGCATTCATCGGGATTTCGATCCGGTGAAGGGTGGGCGGATCTATCCAATTCTGGACGAAGTGCGCCGCAAAGTGTCCGTGGTCTTTCCCCCGTCGTTCAATCGCTTCCCCCACAGCTTCTCCCACATTTTCGGTGGCGGCTATGCGGCAGGCTACTACAGCTACAAATGGGCAGAGGTTCTATCCAGTGACGCCTACTCCCTGTTCGAGGAGCGAGGTATATTCGATCCTCAAACCGGCCGCGAATTCATGGAGAGCATTCTGGAGAAAGGCGGCAGTCAAAAAGCCATGGAATTGTTTGTCTCCTTCCGTGGGCGGGAGCCCAATATTGATGCTCTCTTGCGCCACAACGGCTTGGCCAAGGCCGCCTGACGGAAATACATGCCAATCGATGTTTTGCCAAAGTTTACTAAGTTAACTGCAGCGCATCTTACCGAGGCGGCTCGCGTGCGATATTGACCAAAGGACCATTTAGACCCCATGGCGCGGCTTTTAACCACAAACACTGGTTGTCGAGTTGGTACAGTTCCGGTAGCAGTCGCCTTGCCAAATCTCTTCTGCCTGAATTGTCCAGCGAGATCACCAAGGTCGCAAGTCGTGATGGGTCATAGGGATGTTCTAAATAATCATCTGCTAGTTTTGCAAGAGTGCTGCTGACGATCAGTTCGAATCGGGGGGCTTGTGCAGGTAATAGATCCTGTAGCGGAGGCGTCAGCAATTTTGGGGTGGCTTTCAGGCGCGAATCACCTATCTCGCGGCAGACTGGGGCTACGAGGTCTATGCGAGGGCTCAACCAACGTAGACGCAGACAGGAGTTCCAGGCTGCTTCCCACTCTCCCGACTTGGCCATTGTTGCAAGATTTTCGGCTGCTCTCCGCTGGCTGGCCGCCTCGTTGTCCTGGGAAAAGTATAGGGTCGGTTTCTCCAGGGCCTTCTCAAGGAATGTTGGGGTGTGAGCGGTATGCTCATTTATCAATGGCCATATTGGCTCATTCTTGTCGACTTGTGATGCGGATACCAAAGGGTTATTCCAGGTGGCTTGCTCAGGGATGATGATCGAAGCACTGGGTGTTGTTGGGGTGTTGTCGGCCCTTGGTTGTTTGTAGATCAGGTTTAACGCCATCATCGATAAAA
>JBILGM010000026.1:0-42248 GCA_044351045.1 Methylococcaceae bacterium
CAATTTAACGGGAGCTTCGGGCATTACGGTAGGTGGAACTGCTTGTACAAGCTTCAACGTTGCTTCTGCTACCTCCGCAACGTGCACAACTCCCACAGGAACGGCTGGAACTGCGAGCGTAGTGGTTACAACCCCCGGCGGATCGAATGCTGCTAATACGTTTTATACGTATATAGCACCGCTCCCAACTGTTACCTCTATCTCGCCAACTTCCGGTAGCACAGCAGGTGGCACGTCAATTACGATTACGGGTACTGATTTTACCGGAGCAACAGCAGTGACTATTGGTGGTAATGCCTGTACTAGCACTACCGTTGTTAGTGCAACCAGCATTACATGTACTACACCTGCAGGTTCTGCGGGAACAGCCAGTATTTTGGTGACTACTCCAGCCGGAACAAATGCTGCCAATACTCTATTCACGTATGTGACACCGCCCCCCCCAACGCCAACAATTACGTCAATCACACCGATAGCTCAGGGGCTTCGGGTGGCATTTGATACGGGCACTGTAGTCAGCGCTTCTAGCATTCTAACTATTTCGTCGGTCAACTACAGTGCCGCCTGTATATCCACAAATGGAGGCGTTTCAGGTAGTACAGCAGGCCTTGCCTCACCCATTACGGTGACCAACCTGACGGCAGGTAAAAGTTATACCTGTACCGTATCGGCTTCGGATACGGGAGGCACTTCAACCTCGGCAGCCAGTGCAGCAGCCATCCCATTGGCACCGCCGACCCCGCAACCCATACCCACCCTCAGCGAATGGGCGCAAATCATGATGATGCTGGCCATGATCGCAACAGCTGGGTTTTATGGCTGGAGAATGAAGCAGCGTTGATGGCTTGCTGTTAATGGATGATGAGAACGGGCACTTCGGTGCCCGTTTTTTTTAACATCAAATTCTATGATACGGACACCGGCCCTCAATGAGCTCCCGATAAGCCGGGTAGCCCTCCATTTGCCCGAACGCCAAAGAATCAGGGCTACGGGAACCGGGCTGGTGTCACTAATCAACCTCTAAGTTAGGCCCCCAGTTTGACCTCTTTAAGATGGATTTGAATGGGGAGGCTGCTCAGTCACAATCAAGGCTGAGATCTTTGGCGCTTGAGAGAGTGGATGGGGAGGTGGATCAGGCCGATGGAGTAAGGATTCGACACTTCAGTGACTTGGTCACTTTAGGGGGATTTGTCATCTGATAAGATTTATCTTATAGACTATCACCCCGAAAATGAGTCAACCACCTCAAGCCCCTGAGATTTCGCATTGAAAACCGGAACGCTACGCTTTGAACTGTCGACCGCCCTGGTGCTGAAGGTCATTCTTCTGGTGGCGCTATGGTTTGTGATTTTTCGATTTGGCGGTAAAAAACCCGCGCCACAAGCTGATATTGCCGAGCAATTCCAGCTTCCTGCCGCGGTAGGCCCAACACAATCCCCCCCTAGTCCTACGGAGAACCCCCATGTCCGGTGATGACATCGTCTCGCTCTCCCGTCTGCAGTTTGGTATGACGGCGCTTTACCACTTTCTCTTTGTGCCCCTGACTCTGGGCATGACCTTCATTCTCGCCATCATGGAGTCGGTCTATGTCATGACGGGGAAGGAGGTCTACAAGGACATGACCCGCTACTGGGGCAAACTGTTCGGGATCAATTTCGCCATGGGTGTCACCACAGGGCTGACGCTGGAATTTCAGTTCGGTACCAACTGGGCCTATTACTCGCACTACGTGGGGGATATCTTTGGACCCATTCTGGCCAGTGAGGGCTGGATGGCCTTCTTCCTGGAGTCGACTTTCGTTGGGCTGTTCTTTTTCGGCTGGGACAAGCTGACCAAAGTGCAGCATCTCACCGTGACCTGGCTGCTGGCTTTGGGTACCAGCCTGTCCGCCTTGTGGATTTTGATCGCCAACGGCTGGATGCAGCACCCGGTTGGGGCTGAATTCAATTACGAAACCCTCCGCATGGAGATGACCAGTTTTGCCGATATCTTTTTCAACCCGGTAGCGCAGGTCAAGTTCGTGCATACGGTGGCGGCGGGTTATGTGACCGGGTCCATGTTTGTTCTGGGGATCAGTTCCTGGTATCTGCTGAATGGACGCGACGTTGGCTTTGCTCGCCGCTCATTCTCGATTGCCTCGGCCTTTGGTTTGGCGTCGATTCTCTCGGTCATCGTGTTAGGAGATAAGAGCGGCTACACCTCTGGCGAGACGCAAAAGGTCAAGCTGGCCGCGATCGAGGCGGAATGGGAAACAGAGGAAGCACCCGCCAGCTTCACGCTGGTCGGGCTGCCTAACCAGGAAGCGGAGCGAACGGACTATGCGGTTAAATTCCCCTGGGTGCTGGGGTTGATTGCTACCCGGTCCATCGACGAGCCGGTCAAGGGACTCAAGGAATTACGCACGGACAACATAAAGCGTATCCGTCGGGGCATTCAGGCTTATGATGAATTGCAAAAACTCCGCGCGGGTGACAAGGACCCTGCGACTCGCGAGGCCTTTGACGCAGTCAAGGAGGATCTGGGCTACGGTTTATTACTCAAGAAATATACCGCCAAGGTGGTCGATGCCGATGAGGAGATGATTCTGCGAGCCGCCAATGACAGCTTGCCCAGGGTGGCGCCCCTGTTCTGGACGTTCCGAATCATGGTGGCCTGCGGTTTCACCCTGTTGTTCATTTTCGGGATGGCCTTCTATTACTGCGCCACCCGCATTGCCGACCAGAAGCGCTGGCTGATGCGTATGGCGGTCTGGGCGATTCCGCTGCCCTGGATCGCCGCTGAAACGGGCTGGTTCGTGGCTGAATATGGTCGCCAACCGTGGACAATTTCAGGGATTCTGCCCACCCATATGAGTGTCTCCAATCTGACGGGTCCGCAGTTGTGGTTCAGTCTTGCCGGCTTCCTGATTTTCTACACAGTGCTGTTGGTGATTGAGCTCTACTTGATGATCAAGTACGTCAAGTTGGGTCCGAGCAGCCTGCATACGGGGCGTTATTGCCATGAGGCCAAGGGAGTGCCGTCTCATGCCGCTTAAGGTTTTCGATAAAACGAAGGAACGGTCTCATTCAACTGCATTAAACCGGAGCCGCCATGTTTGATTACGAAACCATCCGCCTGATCTGGTGGGTCTTTATCGGCGTTGTGGCGATCGCTTTCGCGCTGACTGAAGGCTTCGATTTTGGTATTGGCACGTTGTTGCCATTCGTGGGCAAGACCGACATCGAGCGCCGCGTCATCATCAATACGGTGGGAGCCACCTGGGAAGGGAACCAGGTTTGGCTGGTATTGCTGGGCGGCGCCATTTTCGCCATTTGGCCTGCCGTCTATGCCACCCTGTTTTCCGGGCTTTACATCGCGATGATGCTAGTGCTGTTTGCCCTGTTTTTTCGGCCGGCGGGTTTCGATTACCGCAGCAAGATCGAAGATCCGCGCTGGCGCAATACCTGGGATTGGTGCCTGTTTATCGGCGGAACCCTACCGCCCATTCTTCTGGGGGTATTGATCGGGAATCTGCTGATCGGCTTGCCTTTTCATCTGGATCAGGACCTGCGTCCCATGTATGACGGTTCTTTCTGGGGTCTGCTCAATCCTTTCGCCTTGCTCTGCGGGGTCATTGGGCTGCTGCTGACCACTTTCCATGGCGCTCTTTTCCTCAAGTGGCGGACACGGGGCGCAATTAAGGATCGCGCCCGTCAGGCGATAGCCGTGTTGGGCCCGATGCTGATGATTGTGGTGGCGCTGGCGGTGATATGGCTCAATCTTGGCATCGAGCGGCCTGAAATCACGACCATGGCGGGCAGGGCGGCCCCCTCGAATCCTTTGAACAAGATGGTGACGGCTCATGGTCCGGGTTGGTTTAGCCATTTCCTGAAAAATCCCTGGATGTTCGGTGCCCCCATCGTCGCCTTTGCGGGTTTGCTGATGGCCTGGTTGCTGGGCAAGGGTTCCGCCTCGGATCGGGATGCTTTCCTGTTCAGTTCATTGGGTATCGTCGGTGCGTTGCTGACCGTCGGCTTCGGTCTTTTTCCCTTCCTGCTGATTTCAACGACTGACCCGAAATCCAGTCTGACTCTGTGGGATGCGAGTTCCAGTCACAAGACGTTGCTGATTTCATTCTGGATCACCGTGATATTTCTGCCGATCGTGCTGCTATATACCCGCTGGGTTTACAAAATCATCTGGGGCAGCATCACGGAAAAAACCATCCTTCAGGATTCACACACTCTCTATTGATCAGGAGTTAGAACGATGTGGTACTTCGCTTGGATACTCGGCGTCGGCTTCGCCGCCGCTTTCGCAATCATCAATGCCATGTGGCTGGAGTCGGTCTGTGATATCGATACGCATGGGATCGACCAATCCTGTGACACGATGAAGAAGACCGATACTTAGTCCTCCCATATCAGCGTCGATCATGCCCTCCTCCAAACCCAAACGTATTCTTGTCATCGGTGGTGTTGCGGGGGGTGCCTCCTGCGCTACCCGGGCGCGCCGGCTGTGCGAACGCTGCGAGATCGTCATTTTTGACCGGGGACCTTACGTCTCCTTCGCGAATTGTGGCCTGCCGTACTTTGTCGGCAATGTGATTCAGGCCGAGGAAAAGCTGCTGGTGGCGACGCCCGAACTGTTCCGGGATCGCTTCAATATTTCGGTTCAATTGGAGACGGAAGTCACCGAAATCATCCCTGAGCGGCGGGTTATTTTGACTCGCCATATCAAGACGGGCGAAGTCCGCGAGGAGCCTTATGATGCCTTGGTGATTTCGACCGGTGCAGAACCGGTGCGTCCACCGCTCCCCGGTATCGATCTGCCTGGCATTTACGTATTGCGGACGATTCCCGATAGCCAGAAGATTCGGGCGGCGGTCGAGCATGCCGGGCATGCGCTGGTGGTTGGCGGTGGCATGATCGGACTGGAGATGGCCGAGAATCTGGTCCAGCGTGGGCTCGACGTGACCTTGGTGGAGTTGGGTTCGCATGTGCTTCCAGTGCTTGATCCGGAAATGGCGGTCTATGCCGAGGATCGGCTCAGGCAACAGGGCGTCCAGCTGTTGCTGGGGCAGGCGGTGCAATCCTTTGATCGGCCATCGGGTGAACGGCTTAAGGTGACCCTCTCTAACGGTGACGTCCTTGAAACCGATCTGGTGATTCTCGGGATTGGGGTCAAACCCAATTCCGATCTGGCAAAACAGGCGGGTCTCAGGCTCAGCCCTCGCCAGGCGGTTTGTGTCGATGCATTCATGCAAACCAGTGATTCCCATATCTGGGCGGTCGGTGATGTCGTGGCGAGTGACGATGTCGTCACCGACGCCAAGGAGCCTATCCCACTGGCGGGACCTGCCAATCGTCAGGGCCGTATCGCGGCCGGTGCCATTCTTGAGTCTTTTGCCGATGATGCCTGCCCCTCGCCGCGCGCCATGAAATTCCGCGGAGTTCAGGGCACGGCCGTTTGTGGTGTTTTTGGAATGACCATTGCCTCGACCGGTGCCAGCGAGCGGTCACTGATCAAGAATGGCATCACGGATTACGAGAGGATTTATCTTCATCCCGGCAATCATGCCTCCTATTTTCCAGATGCCAAACCCATTCATCTGAAGCTGCTGTTCGCCAGAAAGGATGGCCGAATATTCGGCGCTCAGGCGGTCGGTGAGGCGGATGTGGCACGACGCATCGATGTCATCGCCATGGCGCTGCAACTGGGCGGGACGGTATTTGATCTCGAAGAGGCCGAGCTTTGCTATGCACCGCAATATGGTGCGGCTAAAGACCCGGTGAATATGTGCGGCATGATTGCCGGAAATCTGTTGCGGGGTGACCTGCGGCTAGCCGACTGGAGCCAGCTGAACAGCACGGATGCGATGATTGTGGATGTAAGAAGCCCCTCCGAATATGAGTCTGGTCACATTGATCGTGCCGTCAATATCCCCCTGGAGAATCTGCGTGAACGGGTGACGGAATTGCCCAGGGATCGTGAGTGCTGGTTGGTTTGTGGCGTCGGGCAACGGGCTTATTATGGGCTCCGCATCCTGCTGCAACATGGCATCGAAGCACGAATACTCAGTGGCGGCATGAGGACTTTTCAAACGATGACCGACATCCTTAATCCCTGACTGAAAAGGGCTGCGCGCGCAAGACGTCGGTCTTTTCTGCTGACTCCCACTTGATTGAATGAGCCCTGACCATGGCACTTATAAATGAACGTCTGCCTATCATCGGGATGCGTTGTGTCGGTTGCGAGACCATTCTTGAAGACACGCTGAAGACCATCCCCGGCGTGTTGTCGGCCAAGGCCAATCATGCGCGGGCTTGGGTGGATGTGCGCTTTGATGACGACTTGGTGAGGTTGAGCCAGATACTCGTTGCGATCGAGGGCAAGGGTTATGCCGTGACCTTTGGGGGTGCAGCCTCGGTAGCGCAATCACCGATAGGGCCCTGGTTGTCGAAAGCGCTTGTAACCCTGTTGTTGTTTGTCGTCATCGGCGGGGTCGTTTTTTGGGGCAAGAGCCTGATGCCCGGCGTCATGATGCAGATGCAAATACCGCAGGTAGGCTATTCGATGATTCTGCTGGTGGGTTTTTTGACCGGCTTTCATTGCATCGGCATGTGCGGGAGTTTCGTGGTGTCGTACGCTACGGCCTCCGCTGGGAAAAGTCGAGCGGGAAGGGCGCTCGCCCACTTTGAATATGCCTTGGGCAAAACGATTTCCTACAGTACTCTGGGTGCCGCTTTCGGTCTGTTGGGTGCGCTGGTCACCATTACACCGATCATGCGGGGTGCCGTCGCTGTCGCGGCGGGCGTTTTTCTGGTGATGTACGGCTTGCGGATGCTCGATCTTGTCAATGGAGCGTCATGGTTGAACTGGGTTTTCCCCAAATCCCTCATGCAGGGGGTGCAGGGCGGCATGCGCAGGCAACCGAAACCGTTGCTCACGGGCTTACTAACTGGCTTTTTGCTCGGCTGCGGTCCCCTGCAGGCCATGTACATCATGGCGGCGGGAACCGGCAGCCCCCGTGAGGGGGCTTTGCTGCTGATGTTTTTCTGTCTGGGGACTCTGGGCCCACTGCTGACGTTTGGATTTTTTGCCCATTTGCTATCTCACCGGATGATGAATGAATTGCTGCGGGTCTCGGGGGTATTGGTCCTGCTGATGGGGCTGATGATGACCAACAAGGGGCTCAAGCTCACCGGGTCGGGTTATGATATGGATTCACTGCGCCAGCAATGGCAAGTGATCATGCAGGCCATAGCTCAGCACCCGGGCGGACACGGGGATCATTGATGGGCGCTCAGGCCGGCAGCCTTCGGTTGTTTGCCGACCAAAATACCGGGTATTTTTCTTCAGTGGTTTAAACAACCACAAAAAGAATGATGTGGTTATTTATAACCCGTAAGGCTGAGGCTTGGTTGAAATGGACCAAAATCTGTGGTGGAATCAGGATGTGATTGAGTAACAATCCCCCCACTTACTGATGGTCAACAAATGGCTGAGACATTTCACCTAACGGCATCGAGCAGCTTTACAACCTCGCTCACACCTCGATCATCCAGGAAGCATGGCATTAGCGAGCAACGGCCTATTCTTTGCAGCCGGGTTTGTAGCTTGAATGATAGGGTGACCAAGCAGTTGATCCCCTCGTCTGATTGGAGGGCGCTTTTATAAGCCAGTATGTTTATCTTCAACATGGTTGTCAGCCATGAGGGGAGAGCATGATCCTGATGATAAAAGCTTTACTTTTCCAATCCGTAAATATGGAAGAGCTGACTGAGTCATCCGCAGCCAAAAGCCGGCCTCTTTGGTTGAAGCCGCAATTGATCGTGCCAGGATTGTTGCTACTATTCTGGTATGTGGGTGATGTAGTTCTGGGTTTCATCCTGCATCTCATCCATATTGTTATCGAACTCGGTGAGATGGGTGTGGAGCATCTCCTCGAGGCGATGTTTCATGTCGAGGGCCATACGGCGCAGATGTTGACAGCCTGGACGGGGCTTTTCATATTCATAGCTGTCGCCAAGGTCAGTCAAATATGCCTTCGGCTTTACTTCATCGCCCGTTTCCAAAGCTGGGCCTACTTCAAGCACTGGTTAAAAGGACTGTTGTGGCATTATTGGGATACCCTTGTCATTTCTTTGCTGGTCTGGCTCGTCAGCGTGTTCTACTTCTGACCAAATAAACAAGCTCTGAGTGTTAAAGCATATTCTTTCGTGTAGGGAGTCCGTTTTGCGTCTTCTTTGCACGCTAGTGTTTCTGTTTGCCTTATTAGCCAATCAGCGTGTCCTGGCGGTGGACGATGGGATCGAGGGTACTGAGCAGTTGTTCGGAACCTGGGCCAATGTGATGGTCAGTGGCCGTTTTGGTAAGGAATCTCCCTGGATTTATTACGGGGATGTGTCATTGCGGACCACGGAACAAGCCCGACCTTTTCCGCCGGAAGGGCAGGGCTATCAGGTCAGTAGCGTCATTACGCATGATGCTGTTGGCTACCGTTTCAATGCAAACCACTCGGTACACGTCGGTTACGCCTTCGCCTATGCCATTCCGCCGCTGAGTCGGGAGCCGACCAACGAAAACCGCGCCTGGGAACAGCATACCTATGCGCTGCCCACTCCTGCAGGCGACCTACAGTTGCGATCCCGCCTTGAGCAGCGGACTGTCAACATCGGCGCGGGTACTGCCGTGCGCTTTCGCGAAATGGTCAAGTTTGCGCATCCCCTTAGCAAAGAGTGGTCGCTGGTGGGGAGCAACGAGCTTTTCATCAATGCCAACACGGTGGATTGGGGACCCGTGGCGGGCTTTGATCAGAACCGGGTATTTGTCGGCGTCGGCTACAAAATTGACCCGACGCTACGGGCGGAAGTGGGTTACATGAATCAATACATCAATCGTGACCTCAATTACGACCGGGTTTTCCATCTGTTGTCGCTCAACCTTTTTGTCGATATCCCCGATTAGGGCCTGTCTCCATCAACGGCTTGCAGAAATTCCCCAACTGATGCGAGCCGAGTGGAACCCATTAGCCAGCCCCCATGATCAGGCCGCTTCAGCCTGGCTCATTTCGCTGTGGGTTAGATGATTTTTCAGCGCCGTCATCAGTACTGATCGCAGTCTCATATTTTCTGCTTGTTCCGGGGTGTCCTCGATGGCATCCCAGACGCCGGCAAACTTTTGGTGGTTCATCCAAGCTTTATGAATGTTTTCTTTGATCCAGGCTTCTTTTCAGGAAGACGCCGGTCTCTGATTGCGGGTTGGCAGCTACGGCTTCGGGGGTACCTTCCGCAATAATCCGCCCGCCACCTTCGCCGCCTTCCGGCCCGAGATCAATGATCCAGTCGGCGGTCTTGATGACGTCCAGGTTATGCTCGATGACGACGACGGTGTTGCCGTGGTCACGCAGTTGATGCAGGACTCCCAGTAACTGCCGGATGTCATGAAAATGCAGCCCGGTGGTGGGTTCGTCGAGGATATAGAGGGTCTTGCCGGTGTCACGTTTGGAGAGTTCACGCGCCAGTTTCAACCGCTGCGCTTCGCCACCGGAAAGGGTGACGGCGTTCTGGCCCAGCGTGATATACCCCAGTCCGACTTCCATCAGGGTGTCGACTTTGCGCGAGACGGTCGGTATGGCCGTGAAGAACGCCGCCGCTTCCTCGACGGTCATGCTGAGCACTTCGTTGATGGTTTTTCCCTTGTAACGAATTTCCAGAGTTTCGCGGTTGTAGCGCTTGCCCTGGCAGATATCGCAATTGACGAAAATGTCGGGCAGGAAGTGCATTTCGACCTTGATGACGCCATCGCCGGCGCAGGCCTCGCAGCGGCCACCCTTGACGTTGAAGCTAAATCGCCCAGGAGAATAGCCCCGCGACCGGGCCTCGGGCGTGGCCGAAAACAGCTCGCGTATCGGTGTGAAGACCTGCGTGTAGGTAGCCGGATTGGAGCGGGGAGTGCGGCCGATCGGGCTTTGGTCAATATCGACGACTTTGTCGAAGTGGTCCAGACCTTCGATGATTTCATACGGTGCCGGCGCGGCCGTTGCGCCATTGAGCTCGCGTGCCGCCAGTCGATAGAGCGTATCGTTGATCAGTGTCGACTTGCCTGAGCCCGATACGCCGGTGACGCAAGTCAAGAGGCCAACAGGAAAACAGGCGGTCACGCCCTTGAGGTTATTACCGCTCGCACCTTTGAGCGTCATGACCCGCTCCGGATCAAATGGCCAGCGTTCTGTCGGCACTTCGATGGCGACCCGGCCCGACAGATATTGGCCGGTCAACGATTCCGGATGCGCCATCACAGCCTCCGGCGCTCCCTCTGCCACCACCCGTCCACCATGCACTCCGGCGCCCGGGCCAATATCGACGACATGATCGGCGAGGCGAATGGCATCCTCGTCGTGTTCGACCACGATGACGGTATTGCCGAGGTCGCGCAAATGCAGCAGCGTATCCAGCAGACGTTGATTGTCGCGTTGATGCAGGCCAATGGACGGTTCGTCCAGGACATACATGACGCCGACCAGGCCAGCACCGACCTGACTGGCCAGGCGGATGCGCTGTGCCTCGCCACCGGACAGCGTGTCGGCGCTGCGATTGAGGGTCAGATAATCCAGCCCGACATTGACCAGAAAATTCAGCCGCTCGCTGATTTCCTTGACGATCTTGGTCGCGACTTCGCCGCGATGACCGGGAAGGTTCAGTGCCTCGAAAAATGCCACAGCACGGCGAATGGGCAGGGATGTCAAATCGGGCAGGGGATGACCGTCGACGAACACATGACGGGCAGCGAGGTTGAGCCGCGCACCGTTGCATTCAGGACAGGGTTTATTGGCCTGATATTTCGCCAATTCCTCGCGGACCGCCATGGAGTCAGTTTCCCGATAACGTCGCTCCATGTTCGGAATCACGCCCTCGAACCGGTGACGTTGCACCATGGGGGTTCCTCGCGCCGACAGTGCGGTAAAGGGGATGGCCTCGCGCCCGCTGCCGTAGAGGATGACTTGCTTGGCGATGTCCGGGAGGTCGTCGAATGGTTGCTCCGGATCGAAACCATAATGATCGGCTAGCGACTGGATCATCTGGTAGTAGTAGGTGTTACGGTGGTCCCAGTTTCGGACAGCACCTTCCGCCAGGCTGAGATGGGGGCTATGTACCACCAGATGGGGATCAAAAAACTGTTTTATGCCCAACCCGTCGCAGGCCGCGCAGGCGCCTTTGGGGTTGTTGAAGGAGAAAATGCGTGGCTCGAGTTCGCTCAGCGAATAGCCGCAATGCGGGCAGGCATATTTGTCCGAGAAGATCGATTCCTTCCCGGAATCGTCCATGGACACCACCAGCGCCATCCCCTCCGCCAGTTTAAGGGCTGTTTCGAAAGATTCGGCCAGCCGGATGGACAGATCCGGGCGCACCTTGAAGCGATCCACCACCGCCTCGATGGTGTGTTTTCTCCGCAGTTCGAGTTTCGGTGGGTCATCCAGTTCGTACACCTCACCATTGATGCGGGCGCGGATAAACCCCCGATTGCGCAGATCCTCGAGTATCTGAACATGTTCGCCCTTGCGTTCATTGACGACGGGGGCCAGCAGCATCCAGCGGCTGTCCTCCGGTTCGGCCATAACATGATCGACCATCTGGCTGATGGTTTGGGCTTCCAGCGAGACGCCATGCTCCGGACAGCGTGGTGTGCCGACGCGAGCGAAGAGCAGGCGCAGATAGTCATAAATTTCGGTGATGGTGCCGACCGTCGACCGCGGGTTATGCGAGGTTGATTTCTGTTCGATGGAAATTGCCGGGGAAAGGCCCTCGATGTGATCGACATCCGGCTTTTCCATGACCGAGAGAAATTGACGGGCATAGGCGGACAGCGACTCTACATAGCGTCGTTGACCTTCGGCATAGATCGTGTCGAACGCCAACGAGGACTTGCCGGAGCCCGAGAGGCCGGTAATGACGATCAGTCGATCTCGGGGGAGGTCGAGGTCGATGTTTTTGAGGTTGTGCGTGCGGGCGCCACGAATGCGGATAGTGTCCATATCATCCAGGAGTTATATCGGCTTTAGAGTAGGCAAGCACATGCTGCTGCTTGACCCTCGAGATTATACGGCGTAGCGTCTTGCGCCATCACGCTCGGTGCAGGGTGGGAGGGAGCGAGACCCACTGTGAGGAAACCATGAAGAGATTGATGTCTGCTTTTTGTGTGGCTGCCCTGGCCGGTTGCGCCGCCCATCCGCTCAACCCGGGCTCCGAGCGCGTCGAAATCATGACGGCGAGCAAGGAAGTGAAAAAATGCGCTTATGTCGGTGATGTGCTGGGTAGTCAGGGTAATCGGTTCTCCGGCACGTTCACGCCTAACGAGAACTTGATGTTGGGCGCCCGCAATGCGATCAAGAATGATGCCGCCCGCCTGGGCGCCAACGCGGTGCTGATCCAGCAGCAACAAAATTCCCAGCATGAGCTCAGCGGCGGAACGGCGAATTCGACGCTGATTGGAAAGGCCTATAAATGTGGGCAGTAACCACCAAATCAGATATCGTCTGACTAGTAAAGCGTCCCGTTAAAACGATTACAAATAAACCGTTCGGCCTGAGCCTGTCGAAGGCCAGTATTGGCGGGGCAATAGGGTTTCGACAAGGCTCTCCTGAGCGCAATCGGGATTTACCCTGCAGGGTAATGGTTTTAGTGAAATGCACTACCAGAGTGCTTTTAATCTCTGGCAGTGCGGTATCAAGCGCCTGAGCCAGGCCCCATCCTTAGTGTGAATGTCACCGGGCCGTCGTTGATCAGCGAGACCTGCATATCCGCGCCGAACTGGCCGGTGGCCACGATTGGGTGGCGCGTCTGAATCTGCTTGACTAAATAGTCGAACAGTCGACGACCCGTCTCGGGGTCGGCAGCGTGGGTAAAGCTTGGGCGCAGGCCTTTACGGGTATCCGCCGCAAGGGTGAATTGCGAAACCAGCAAGACGCCACCGCCGATGTCGCCGACATTCAGGTTCATCTTGCCGTGGGCGTCGCTGAAGATGCGGTAGCCCAGCATGCGCTCGGCGAGCCGATCAGCCTCGTTCTCGCTGTCCCCTTTTTCTATCGCCACCAGCGCTAGCAGGCCAGCACTGATTCGGCCGACGGTTTGACCAGCTACCGTGACCTCGGCACGGGTGACGCGCTGGATGACGGTGATCATGGATCTTCAGTAGCGCGGCATCTTGGGGTCAACCTGAACAGCCCAGGCATCGATGCCGCCCTGCAAATTGGTGATGTTGAGGTAGCCGCGGCTGAGGAGAAACTCGGCGATGGCCCCGCTGCGCATGCCGTGGTGACAGACCGTGATGATTTCCATTTCCTGGGCGAGTTCGCTTAGCCGCGCTGGAACCGTGTTCATGGGGATATTGACGCTGCCCTCGATGTGGCAGTGGGCAAATTCCTGCGGTTCACGAACATCCAGCAGAACAGGCCGGGTCTCGGCGGATTGCAGATAGCTCTGGAGTTGTTGTACGGTCATGGTGCGCATGGGGTCTACCCTCGGAATGGATACGGAAAAGCCGCTATGTTGGGTAGCGGCTTTTTGTTGAGCTTCGCTATTGAAGTAGATTTACTTCACGGCGATGCCGCGTTCCTGCATGGCGCGGAGCACGGTCTGGCCGATGTGGGCCGGGTTGCGGGCCACGTAGTGTCCCAGTTCTTCCATGGCGTCCATCTTCGCGCTGGCGGTGTCGGCCTCGCTGGAGATGATGGCCCCGGCATGACCCATGCGGCGGCCGGGCGGCGCGGCGATGCCGGCGACGAAGCCGATTAGCGGCTTGCTAAGGTTCTCCTTGGCCCAGCGGGCGGCAGCAACTTCCTGCGGCCCGCCGATCTCGCCGATCATGACGACGACCTCGGTTTCCGGGTCGGCCTCGAAAGCCCTCAATACGGTAACGAAATCGGTGCCATTGACCGGATCGCCGCCGATGCCGACGGAGGTGGTGATGCCAAGGCCGAGATCAGCCATCTGCTCGGTCGCCTCGTAATTGAGCGTGCCGGAGCGGGAGACGATGCCGACGTTGCCTTTCTTGTAGATGTGCGAAGGCATGATGCCGACCTTGCACTCGCCGGGCGTGATGATTCCGGGGGTGTTCGGGCCGATGATGATGGCGTCCTTGCCGACGCGGTAGCGCTGCAGGCGCACCATGTCGTGAATCGGGATGCCGTCGGCGATGGTGACGGCGACCTTGATACCGGCATCGATGGCTTCCATCAGCGCGTCGGCATTGAAGGGCGGCGGCACGAACACGGCGGAGACATCGGCGCCGGTGGCGGCGACGGCTTCGGCGACCGTGTCGAACACCGGCAGACCCAGGTGCGTGGTACCGCCCTTGCCGGGGGTGACGCCGCCAACCACTTGGGTGCCCATGTTGATGGCGTCTTGCGCATGAAAAGTGGCATGCTCGCCGGTGAAACCCTGAAAAATGACTTTGGAAAACTTGTTTACAAATACGCTCATGGGTTTATCCCTTGACGATGGCCACGGCCTTGGCGGCGGCGGCATCCAGATTTTCGGCGGTGATGAAGGACAGCCCCGACTCAGCCAGTATCTTGCAGCCTTCTTCGACATTGGTTCCGGCCAGCCGGACGATCAGCGGCACCTTGATCTGGAGGCTGTTACACGCCTGAATCAGACCCTTGGCAATCCAGTCACAGCGGTTGATGCCGGCGAAGATGTTGACCAGGATGCACTTGACATTGGGGTCTTCCAGAACGATGCGGCAGGCATTGGTGACCTTTTCCGGCGAGGCACCACCGCCGACGTCGAGGAAGTTGGCCGGTGCTCCACCATGCAGGGTAATCGCATCCAGGGAAGCCATGGCCAGGCCGGCACCATTGACGATACAGCCAATGTTGCCGTCCAATGCGATGTAGTTGAGGCCATGGCCGGTGGCCTCGACTTCCTTTGGATCCTCCTCGGCTAGGTCGCGCATTTCGGTGACTGTCCGCTGACGGTAAAGGGCGTTGTCATCGAAATTGAACTTGGCATCCAGCACCATGAGTTTCTGATCATCTTCCGGGCCGACCACGGCCAGCGGATTGATCTCTGCTTGTAGGGCGTCCTTATCACGCATACAGCGGTAGATGGCTTTCATGATCTTGACGGCTTGAGGCATCAGCTTGCCCTTCAGGCCAATCGCCGTGGCGACTTTGCGGCACTGGAAATCGCGCAGTCCAATGGCAGGGTCGATGACTTCCTTGATGATCTTCTCGGGTGAGAGCTTGGCGACTTCCTCGATGTCCATGCCGCCTTCGCTGGAGGCGATGACGGTGATGCGCTGAGTGCCGCGGTCGATGACGAGGCCGAGATAGAGTTCCTTGCGAATCTGGCTGGCTTGTTCGACCCAGACGCGCTGCACCAAGGACCCCTCGGGGCCGGTCTGGTGGGTGACCAGCCGGGTGCCAATCATGGCATCCGCCGCTTTTTTTACCTCGTCGAGTGAATCCACCAGCTTTACGCCGCCGGCCTTTCCCCGGCCGCCGGCATGAACTTGGGCCTTGACGACCCAGCGGCTACCGCCAATTTCTTCGGCCGCCTGACGGGCCTGTGTGGGGTTGAAGGCGACGCCGCCAACCGGCACGGGAACGCCGAAGGATTGCAGCAATTCCTTGGCCTGGTATTCATGAATATTCACTGGTGTGCTGTCCTCTTCTTGGGCGGTCGCCCGGATGGGAAGCCCGGGCGCGGGTTGCGGGGTGCAGGATGGGCAAGCCGCCAGCCTTACCCGCCTCAGTTTGGCTGACAAGCCCGGCCTACTGGCCCTTGCCCGTCCGCTCGGGGTTGAATCAATGCTGTCGGGCGTCGATTTGCTCGATCTGCTTCACGACGTTTTCCGCCATGCGGATGGAGGCCGCATCGATCAGTCGGCCGTCCAGAGAGACGGCGCCCTTGCCCTCCTTTGCCGCCTTGTCCATTTCGATCAGGATGCGGCGGGCGCGGTCGACTTCTTTTGCGGTGGGCGTGAAGACTTCGTTAGCCAGTTCAACCTGGGAAGGGTGGATGGCCCACTTGCCCTCACACCCGAGCGCGGCGGCACGGCGCGCGGCCACCTTGTAGCCTTCAGGATCACCGAAGTCGCCAAACGGGCCGTCGACAGGACGCAAGCCATAGGCGCGACAGGCCGCGACCATGCGGGAAATGCCGAAATGCCACTGGTCGCCCCAGTGATAAGCGCGCTGGCCGCTTTCATCGGGATCGGTGAGCATGCCGTACTCGGGGTTAGCGCCGCCGATTTGGGTGGTGCGGGCGCGCACCGAGGCGGCGTAGTCGGCGACGCCGAAGACCATGGCCTCCATGCGTTCCGGACAGGCGCGGGCAATTTCTTCGACATTGGCCATGCCCATAGCGGTTTCGATCAGGATATGAATGTTGATCGGTTTGAAGCCCTTGTACTCTTCGATCTGCGACAGCATCGTCGCGACGAAATACACATCGGCGGCGCTGCCGACCTTCGGAACCAGGATGGTGTCGAGTTTGTCACCACAGGCTTCGACAATGTCGACCAAGTCGCGGTAGGCAAAATGGGTGTCGAGGCCATTCATGCGAATGGAGACGGCGCACTTTGACCAGTCATAGGTAGTAAGGGCCTCGATGATGTTTACTCTCGCCTGCGCCTTGTCATCCGGCGCAACGGCATCTTCCAGATCAAGAAAAACCACATCCGCACCGGAGGTGGGCGCTTTTTCAAGCATGCGCTTGTTGCTGCCGGGGACTGCCAGTTCGCTGCGGTGCAAGCGATTTTTTACCGCCATGTTGATGTGCCTCTCGTTGGGGGAGTTGTGGTTGCTATCTATTGTCGATTGATGATCGCTGATGTCGGCGAGGGTCCGGCTGTTTAGCGCTCAGTACAATATTGACGCATGGCGCTGTCTTGAATGTCCACTCGTTGGGACTCCTGAAAACTCTCTTTTCATGCCCTTCGAAGGGGCGGGTTTTAGGCATCGCCAGTGCCCAAGTGGGCGTCTTTAGGGATTGGATTGGGCTAGAAGATCGCTCCAACCTTGGATTTGGGCATGACAAACATCTGCTACGTATATCGTTAAGACGGCAATTATAGCCTGAAATCGCTTGTTAGGTTACAGTCTGTGTCTAATTAGCAACATCATCAATCTGGGTTGAGCAACCTTCAATTGGTCTATTTCGTGGATTCTTCGGCTCATTTTTGGTGTTTTATGCTGGGCTGGGCAATAAACCCTAGTGTAAAAAAATAGGAAAAAATAGTTGTAAAAAGTCTTTTTCTTGGTAATATCGGCTCCGCTGCAACAGAGCTGTTGCTGACGTACAACTAAAAATTCCCCCATCCACTCTTAGGGAGACAAGCATGAAATTGCTGAAAAAAAATATGATGCTGACTGCGGGTGTCGGCTTGACTGTTGCCACTTTGGCCCCGCAGGTAACCATGGCGCATAACACCGCTACCAATGCTCACAAACACACCACAAGCACCCGGGCCCTCGTGAGAGCCGATGAACGACATCTGGCCAGAGATGATGCCCGCATATCCAACCTGGAAGCCGAAGTCAACGAATTACGCAGTCAGCTATCCGCTCAGAAAACTTCGGGCGAACAGATGGAAAGCAAGCAGCAGCAGCTGGAAACCCAGGTAGCCGCAGAGGCAGCCAAGGAAGAAGAAAAGAATAACCTCGTCTTCTTCAGAGGTGGTTTTGCCCAGCTCGCACAGAAACGTGGCAACGAGTTGCTGGTCAACTCCAATCTGAACGGAGACAACAGTTCATACAACCAAGACGGTTGGTACGTGGGTGCCGGTATGGATTTCCGTGCCTCGGATGATCTGTTCGGGCTTACCGACCTAGTTGCTCTGGATGCGGAATTGTTCTTCCAGTACCAAAATTATGGCACCGCTACCAACGGTCTGGTTAACAGCTATGCTTCCAGTGTGGTCGGGGTCCCTTTGACTGTTGAGAATCAGGTCACCATGTTCACCTTGGCGGCTTCTCCGAAGTTCAAGTTCAATCTGCTTGAAGGTAACTTCCGTCCTTGGATTGCGCCGGTCGGCCTGGCCATTCAGGTCGTCAGCCCGCCCTCCAGCGGGGTAACCGTGTTGAATCCGGCGTTGATGCTGGGTACCGGTCTTGAATACCGCATCTGGAAAGATATCTGGTTGGGCACCGATTTCCGTTACCAGTTCGGCGGTGGCGATCTTCAGTACAGTGCCAGAACTGCAGATGGCGTTAGCGTGCTGAATTCAACCACCACCAACGGCCTGCAGGCGGGTGGTTACATCGGTATTGGCTTCTAAACCAACCGGCGAACGAAAAAAGGGGCCTTCGGGCCCCTTTTTTTGGCTCATGCTTTTGTCGTTATCTTAGGGGAGTTATGGCGGCATCGGTTATCCTACTTGACCACCATGATTTGTATGCTCAAACAATATGCCCGTCCTTTATCCCGAACTGGAGCCTTTCGAGACGCATCATGTAGTGCGTGATGGGCATAACCTATATGTTGAGGAATCTGGAAATCCAGACGGGTTTGCCGCCCTGTTTCTGCACGGGGGACCGGGTTCCGGTTGCAAACCTTATCATCGCCGCTTTTTTGATCCGTCAATTTACCGGATCATTCTTGTGGATCAACGCGGTTCTGGACGATCCTTTCCGCAAGGTGGGCTCCATCAGAACACGACGGCGCATCTTCTTGAAGATCTGGAATTTATCCGCGCCTGGCTTGGTATAACCCGATGGCTCGTGTTTGGTGGCTCATGGGGTGCGACGCTCGGCCTGTTGCTCGCACAAGCGCATCCAGAACAGGTTGCCGGCTTGGTTTTACGCGGTACTTTTCTGGCGCGTGCGGTTGATCTGGAATGGTTTTTCGGCGAAAGCGGGGTGAGAAAAATTTATCCCGAGGCTTGGGCTCACGTTCTTGATGCTCTGACAGAAGAGGAAGCCATCGATCCAGTCCGATCTCTGTACCATCATGTGATCGGGGCGGATGAGTTGGCACAGCGACGAGCGGCGAGGGCCCTCGACTATTGGAGCAGTCAGGTAACAGTGCCCGAACTGTTTGATACTGAAAGTCATCATGAACAGGTGTCCAATGAATCCCTGAATTCGGCAAGGGTTGGACTCCATTACGCGGCAAACCACTATTTCATCTCTGAAAACGCAGTGCTTGAAACGTGTAAGCGCATTCGTCACATTCCCACCCAGATTATTCATGGACGCCGGGATCTAGTATGCCCTGTCGAATCCGGTACGAGCCTTCAGCAACAGCTTCCCAACTCCACGTTACGCATTTTGGAAAACGCCGGTCATGTGGCTGCGGGTGATGACATGATCAGTGCCCTGGTGGAAGCCACCGATACTATGGCCAACACTTTGGGGCTTGGAATATGAAACGGCTGATTGTTGGGATGACCGGGGCCACGGGCGCCGTTTATGGAAAGCGATTGCTAGAGGTGCTCAGGCAGGCGGGAGGTTGGGAGACTCATCTGGTCGTCTCGGATGCCGGTGCCTTGAACATCTTGCATGAATTGGGCATGAAGCGGAGTGAGATCTACGCCTTGGCTGACAAGGTCCATGGCATTGACGACATTGCGGCGAGCATTGCCAGTGGGGGTTTCCGTACCGAAGGAATGATACTCGCGCCCTGTTCGATGAAAACGCTGGCAGCCATCGCCCATGGGTTTGGCGACAATCTGATTTCACGAGCGGCGGACGTGGTTTTGAAGGAAAGGCGGCGCCTGGTGATCGTCCCGCGTGAGACCCCGCTGCACTTGGTGCATATCCGCAATATGGGCATCGTCACCGAAATGGGGGGCATCATTTACCCGCCGTTGCCCGCGTTTTATGGCGAGGCCAAGACCCTGCCGCAATTGATTGATGAAACGGTGGGCCGGGTGTTATCTGTTGCTGGTATCGAGGTCGAGGGCTTGTACACCCCATGGGAAGGTATCAGCCCCTGAGCGCAAGTGCGACGGTTATTGGCTGGGGTATTCGCCTAGCACTTTTGAATTACGGCTATTGCGAAAAATGAGGGGCTTTGCGGAATCTTGGAGAGAGGCCTGCAGGGCCTCATCAATGGCCTGCTGGACCTTGTCGCGCTGAGGCGACAGGCTGCAAACGGGGTCGGTGGCATTTATGTTGCCGGTCAGAAGATAAGCCTGGCAGCGACAGCCGCCGAAATCCTTGGTTTTTTCCGGGCAGGAGCGGCAGGGCTCTTCCATCCAGTCAAAGTGCCGGAAACGGTTGAACGCATCTGATTTTTCCCAGATATCACGCAGACTGAAGTCCCGGACGTTTGGGCAGTTGAGTCCCGGCAGGATGCGGGCCTCATGGCAGGGCAGGGCCATGCCATCGGGCGCGATGGTCAGAAAAGTCGTCCCCCAACCGTTCATGCAGGCTTTGGGCCGATCTTCGTAGTAATCCGGGACGACGTAATAAATCTTCATCTTGCCCTTGAGCTTTTTCTTGTACTCTTGGGCGATGGCTTCCGCCGTTTCGAATTGTTCGCGGGTGGGCAGCAGGGCGTCCCGGTTGAGATGGGCCCATCCGTAGTACTGCGTGTTGGCCAGTTCGAGATAATCCGCACCCAGCTCCATCGCCATCTCCAGGATTTCGCGCATGAGATGGATGTTGTGGCGGTGAATGACAACGCACAGCACCATCGGGTAGCCATGCTGTTTGATCAAGTGGGCGACGGCTTTCTTTTGTTCGTAGGAGTCGGTGCCGGCTAGGTAGTTGTTGAGGATTTTCTCAGGCGCCTGGATGCTGATCTGGATGTGATCCAGCCCGGCGGTTTTCAGCTCGATGATTTTCTCTTCGGTCAGTCCATATCCGGAACTGATGAGATTCGTGTAGTAACCCAGCTCACGCGCATGTTCGACGAGTCTGGGAAGATCTTTGCGAGTGAGCGGTTCTCCGCCGGAAAGTCCGAGTTGAACCGCGCCCATGGCCCGCGCCTCGGAAAATACCCGCTTCCATTCTTCCGTGGCGAGCTCGTTGGAATGCACCGTATAATCGATCGGGTTTGAGCAGTAGGGGCACTGCAGCGGACAGCTATACGTCAGCTCGGCCAGGAGCCAACGGGGTGTGCCGCTAGGATAGGGTTCTGATCCAGCCATTTTCGAGTGCCGATTCGACCATTTCGAGGATGTCGTCGTGAAGACCGCTGGTTTCAAACTTCTGCTCGAGTTCAACGACAATCTGATCCAGCGTGCGAGTGCCGTCGCATAGCTTGAGGATTTCAGCCGCCGGCACATTCAGTTCGACCATGCCTTCCGGGTAAAGAATCACATGTTTCTGTTGGGATTCTTCCCATTGCAGACGATGCAAGGGGGAAAAGGCCAGTCGATCGTTGTGGTCGAAGGATGTGGCCATCAGGACGCAATGTTGAAGTAGGGCGGTTTTTTGTCGATATAGGCCAGCCACAGGGCGTCGAGCATGGTCCAGAGTACATCCAGTTTGAATTGCAGAATTTGGACGGCGCGTTCCTGCTGTTCGCGGGTGCGGAAATGCTGGAGGGTGATCGCCAAGCCATGTTCCACGTCGCGGTTGGCTTGGCTGACGCGCTTGCGGAAATACGCCAAACCCTCCTGATCGATCCAGGGGTAAAGATCTGGCCAGCCCGCGAGACGCTGCTTGTGGATGGTGGGAGCAAACATTTCGGTCAGTGAGGAACAGGCCGCTTCCTGCCAACTGGCATGGCGAGCAAAATTCACGTAGGCATCGACGGCAAAGCGAACTCCGGGCAGAACGTGCTTCTGGGCCCACAGTTCTTCCCGTGATAGGCCGACGGCCTCGCCGAGGCGTGCCCAGGCTTCGATGCCGCCTGTGTCTGCCTCGTCACCGTCATGGTCGCGAATCCGCTGTATCCACAGTCGGCGAGTATCCCGGTCAGGGCAGTTGGCAAGGATGTTGGCATCCTTCACGGGGATCTTGATCTGGTAATAGAAACGGTTGGCAACCCAGCCCTGAATTTGTTCCCGTGACAGTTGACCCGCCGCCATTTCAATCTGATACGGATGATGAATATGGTAGTAGATCTCCTTGGCACGAAGCTGGGCTTCAAATTCCTCCAGATTCCAAGGGGCGAGTTCACTCATGGTGGGTCTCACAAGTTGATTTCGAGACCGTCATAGGCCACCTCTATTCCGGCTGAATCTAGAGTTTGCCGCTCGGGTGAATTTTCGTCCAGAATCGGATTCGTGTTGTTGATGTGGATGAGTATCTTGCGTGCAGCCACCTTTGCAAGATGCTCCATCATCCCATCAGGACCAGATTGTGGCAGATGGCCCATTTCCAGCGCCCGTTTCTTGCTGATGCCGGCGCGTTCCATTTCGTCATGCTGCCAGAAGGTGCCGTCAACGAGGATACAGTCCACTGTCTCCAATGCGGTCTGCACGTGTTCCTCGATTTCGCCCAGGCCTGGCGCATAGTAGAGTTTACGGCCGGTCGAGACTTGCTCGATTACCACGCCGATATTGTCGCCATCATGGGGGTCATGTCGGTGCGGGGAGTAGGGCGGTGCCTTGCTTTTCAGCGAATGGCTGAAAAAGCGCAGGTCCTCGATGCCGACAATGCTGAACCCACTGCCGTCCAGCGAAAGCGGGTGGTGATTGACCCCGCAATAGTCCGTCAGCATGTTGAATAAGGGAAAGCCCGTGGTCAGGTCCTGTTTCACCATGTCGCTGCAATAGATTTCCAGCGGTGCGGTCGATTCTCTTAGCATCAGCAGGCCGGTTGTATGATCGATCTGGCTGTCAATGAGCACGATGGCCTGGATGCCGGTGTCGCGAATCCCGTGTTTTGGGTGAGCGGCGGGAAACTGCTCCAGTTGGATGCGAATGTCTGGAGAGGCATTGAACAGAACCCAATGTTCTCCGTCACTGCTCACTGCAATGGAAGACTGCGTCCGAGGCTTGGCTTTGAGGGTGCCCTTGCGGACTCCGGCACAATTCCGGCAATTGCAGTTCCACTGAGGGAAGCCACCGCCCGCGCCGGCACCCAAGACTCGAATGATCATGTGGTCAAGTTGAGAGTAAGGATCATGCCCCAGATACGAAAACGGGGCTCAACATTACTGTAGAGCCCCGTTTAAGCACACACCGTTGATTAACGGTTATAAATATACATGGTGACTTCAAAGCCGAAACGCATGTCGTTATAGCTTGGTTTTTCCCATCTCATTCGGTCATCCTCCAAAAGGTTGGTTCGTTGTTTGTGGCCACGCTTTTTTAGAGCTCGCTGGGAAGTATACGTGCCAGATTTTACGAAAGCAACACGCTAAAAAGGCCCATTTTGGCTTGCCCGAAAGGTCTTGCAGGGCGATTCTTTGGGGGCGGGAGGTGCTGGTTGAAGCAAATTACGGAGCCTCAGATTTGCGCGGGTAGGCCGGTATCGCGGCTTTGTCCAGCATCAGTTTGTACTGAACCGCATCGGCCAGGGCTTGGAGACTGGCATCGACCATGTTGGCGGAAACGCCAACGGTGCCCCATTTGGCATGACCATCGGTGGATTCGATGAGCACCCTGACCGTCGCGCGGGTGGCCTGCTGACTGGTCAGCACCCGGACCTTGAAATCGGTAAGCCGCATGTCGGCGAGACTGGGATAGAAAGGGATCAGCGCCTCACGCAGTGCGTTATCTAGGGCATTGACCGGCCCATTCCCACGTGCCGAGGTGGTTGTGGTTTCCTTACCGACACGCAGCGTCACCCTCACCTCAGAGGCCGGATTTTCCTCATGACCCTGCTTCTCATCGATCGCGCGGAAGCTTTCCAATTCAAAGTAGGGCTTGAAGCGGTCCATGGCCTTGAGCAGCAGCAGCTGGAACGAGGCTTCCGCTCCCTCATAGGCGAAGCCACGATTTTCCAGTTCCTTGACTCGTTGAATGGCCTTCTTGACTGCTGGATCATTGGCGTCCAGCCCGACATCCAGGCCCATTTCCGCCATTTTCAACTGGACCGTGCTCTTGCCGGCCTGGTCGGAAACCAGAATCAGGCGCTCATTGCCGACGAGTTCGGGTTCGATATGCTCATAGAGGCGCGAATCTTTGCGGACAGCGGAGGCATGGATACCACCTTTATGGGCAAAGGCGCTCAGCCCGACGAAGGGCTGATGTTGCCAGGGCAGACGATTGGCCATTTCATTGACAAACCGGGACAGCGATCCCAATTGCTGCAGATGCTTGGCATCAATCCCGCAATCGAGCTGCATCTTCAATTGAAGAATGGGAATGATGGAAACCAGATTGGCATTCCCGCAGCGTTCGCCGATGCCGTTGATGGTGCCCTGAACCATGCGGGCACCTACCCGGGCAGCCGCCACCGAGTTGGCCACGGCGAGTTCGCAGTCGTTATGGGCGTGGATGCCGATCAGCGTATCCGGGAGGAGGCGAACGACCTCGGCCACCACCTGGCCGATAGTGTAGGGGATACTCCCGCCATTGGTATCGCAGAGCACCAATCCATCTGCCCCGGCGGCCTGGGCCGTCTTGAGGACTTCAAGGGCATATTCGGGATTGTCGCGGTAACCGTCAAAAAAATGCTCGGCATCAAAAAAGACCGTCGGCAACTGCTCCTTGAGCCAGGTGATGGAGTCATGAACCAGATCAAGGTTCTCTGGTAGTCCGATACCCAGGGCTTTGGTAACGTGCAGATCCCAGCTTTTGCCGAAGACGCAAGCCCCATCCGCGCCGCTGTCAGCCAAGTGACGTAATCCGATATCCTCGCTGGCGGACTTGCCGGGTCGCGCCATACTGCCAAAGGCAATCAATCGGGTTGCGGACCACTGGCGCTTGCGCATCAGTTCGAAAAACTGCGTGTCCTTAGGGCTGGCGCCCGGCCAACCGCCTTCGACCCAACCGATCTGAAAGTCCGCCAGTCGATCGGCAATGCGCACCTTGTCCTCGACCGAAAAATTGATGCCCGCCGTCTGGCTACCGTCGCGGAGGGTCGTATCGAACAACTCAACCCGTTTGGATGATGAAGTCATGGTCAGTAAGACTGAGTTGTGATGAGTCAGGGCCTGTCAGCCGGGTCTCGCGTCATCCAGACAGCGAAACTGCGACGGCCAGTCGCGGTAGTTGAAAACCTGCCCCGTGCTGCGAATGTGCCCGATTGAGGCGGGATCGATTTCCGCATACACCCACTGGGTCGCGTTCAGTTCGCCAATAGCCAGTACCCCATTGTTCGGGAAGCCGTAATCCACGGGTGTGTAGATCGCTGCGGCGCCAATGTTGACATCGACTGCTTCTGACCACGGAGCCAGACCCACTGTCGGCGACTGCACCACATAACACTGGTTTTCCAGAGCCCTTGCCTGACAGCCGATCCTAACGCGCCAGTAACCCGCGATCGTGTCCGTGCAGCTGGGTACCACGATCAGATCCGCACCGGCCTCGACTTGCGTGCGAGCAAGCATCGGAAACTCGCTGTCGTAGCAGATATTGATGCCGATCAGACCCAGCGAGGTATCAAAGGTCTTGATTTCATCCCCGCCTGTGATGAACCACTGCTCGTTTTCGAAGCGGGTCATCTGCAATTTATCCTGAAAGTCCGGGTCGCCCTCGGGCCGGAATAGGTAGGCACGGTTGCGGAAGCTGCCACCCGCCTGCCGCACGGGGTAGGAACCGGCCACGATATGCACATCATGGCGACGGGCCTGTTCTTGGAAAACCTGCTGGAAGCCGGGGAGCAGGTCCTGGAGGGCATCGAGTTGCCCCGATAGGGATTTGTAGACGGCTTCGGGAAACAGCGAAGCTAGCTCCATGCTGAAATATTCAGGGAACACCAGCAGTTTGGCGCCATATCCCGCCGCTTCTTCCACCCAATGGCGAACCTTGGCCTCGTATTCGGCCCAGCTGCCCAGCGTGCCGATGTTGTACTGTGCTGTCGCAATGCGATAGGTCGAGCTCATGCGCCTGCCCCCTTGAGTGATTTCAGCCAGAACACCATGGGCTTCGGCGATTCTTCTGCCGCATCGACATCCTTCCAATCATAAGTGGTAGCCAGTTCAGGGTGTCTTACATAGCCAAACTTGCTCCAGACCCGATCCAGCGGGACGTAATCGGCTGGACGGAGCGGGTGATCCTCCGGTCGCTGCACACAGCAAAAAGAGCAGAGGTCAAATCGCCCCAGACTTTCAGCGTGGCCTTCGCGTTCGGCAAAAAATCGCGGGTAAACGCCACGGCCCCGATAGGCAGGCAGCAGAACGGATTCGGCGCAATAAAAAATGCGTGCGGGATCGTAGCCGGCGTCGAGAAATGGTTGCTGGAACTCGGCGGTTTCCGCATCCATCGGCAGGCCGGTCGTCGCGCCGACGACATTCTCCCCATCAAGAACCAGCACGACGATGCTTTCAGGGCATTTGAGATAGGTTTCCAGGTATTTTTTCTCATATTCGACGGTGCCGTCGTAGAGGTAGGGAAAATCCCTGAATACCTGAATGCGCAGACGCGCCAGGTCAGGCAGGAAAGCCCTCAGTTCCGGAGCATGCCCAGTAAATCGGCGGATGGCGAGCGGAGTGCTCATCAGCTGATGTGATGGGGAGACTGTCGAAAATCAGGCGCTGACCTGAGCGATCCAGTCTTCTAGGTTGTAATAGTTGGTGATGCGCGCCACCTTGTCGTCGCGAATATCAAAGAAAGCGCCGGCGGGCAGACGGTATTTCTGCCCTTTGGCTTCCGGCAGGCCTTCATCGGTGACGAGATATTCGCCCAGCACGACGAATTCCGCCGCAGCGCGCTGACCATCTTCACTGGTCATAATGACCATGTCGACGAGTTGTTCCCTGTAATTTCGATTCATGCGGTCCATGAAGGCGCGAAAAGCGTCCTTGCCAGTTTCACGCTGACCCTGGTTGATGTCATGTACCACATCGTCAGTGAGTAGCTCCAGGAAGCTGTCCATGTTGCCGGCGTTGAAGGCAGCGTAGTAGTTCTGGATGAGCGCTTGGCTGACTTGGTTCATTGATCATTTCCGTGCAGGCTGGAGATACCGGCGGGGTCAAGGGGGCCGATATCGGGTTCAAAAACAGCGGCGTATTATGCCGAGGGGGGGCGTGAATGTCGATAAGGTTGGCCGTCCTTTGGCCCGGCAGGAGGCTTGAAGACCGGTCACTCACTCAGGCCTCGGTGCGGATTCGAACTATTTTGACCCGGGTCGAGTAGCCGACCTATAAGGATTCGACGATGCTGATCAATTCTCCCTCCGCTAGGCGAGTTTTGATTCGAGTACCGGCTGGGGCATCGCGGGGGGTCATGACGATGACCGAAGATTCGGCTCGGGTTGTAATGCTGTAGCCACGTGCCAAGGTGGCCAGTGGACTGACGGCCTGCAGTTCATTTGACAGATGCGTGAATTGATGCCGCGACTGCTCCAGTTGCCGTTCCATGGCTGCGCGCAGTCGTTGGCCAAAATGACTACAGCGCGTGCCATGCCAGCGTAGTTGTTGGTCTAGCCGGGTGCTCAGCAATCGGGCACTCTGGCGCGCTAGGCGTTGATCCATGCGATTCATTTGCTGCTTCAAGCCACGATGAAGTCTTGACTCCATTTCATCCAGGCGTTGGAACTGCATCTGCAGGCGTTGGGCGGGATGGAGTTGTGACAGGCGTTTTTCCAGAAAGCGCGTCTGATGGCGGATCTGAATGAGACGATGGCCGAAGGTTTGCTGAAGGCGTGAGCCCAACCTCTCAAGGCGATCCAGCCACTCGGTTCGATCCGGACTCACAGCCTCGGCAGCGGCGGAGGGGGTCGGCACCCTGAGATCGGCCACGAAATCACTGATAGTGAAGTCAATTTCATGACCGACCGCCGAGATCACAGGAAGACGTGAGCCATGGATGGCCCGGGCCACGGCTTCCTCGTTGAACGACCAGAGATCTTCACTTGATCCGCCACCCCGACCGACAATGAGCACGTCGCACTGATTCAGTCGATTGGCCAGTTGGATAGCGCGGACAATCTCGCCGGGGGCCTCGGGTCCCTGAACCTTGGCAGGGTAGAGAATCACTTCGATGGCGGGAAAGCGACGTCTCAGCACGGTAAGAATGTCGCGGATAGCTGCCCCGGTGGGCGACGTGACGACGCCGACCGCTTTGGGAAAGCTCGGTATGGGTTTTTTGTGCACCTCATCAAACAGGCCTTGGCTGGCCAGTTTCTGCTTGAGTTTTTCGAATGCTTTGGCCAAGGCGCCATCACCAGCGTCCTGCAGGCTCTCGACAATCAGCTGGTAATCGCCGCGGGGTTCATAAAGACTGACCTGCGCTTTTAGCAGTACATGGTCACCGTTCAGAGGTTGGACCTTGAGCCTTCGTGCCTGCGGACGAAACATAGCGCACCTGACCTGTGCCTCGCTGTCTCTCAAGGTGAAGTAAAGGTGACCCGATGAGGCGGCGATGAAATTGGAGATTTCTCCCTCGATCCAGACGCTGCCGAAGGTCTCGTTCAGTAGATAACGAGAGACCCGATTGAGTCGGGATACCGTGAAAACGGGCTCGGCTTCTGCGGCACGAAGGTCTAACGAGAATGCGTCCATGCTCAGGCATCCACTCGCTTGAAGCGATGAATCAGGCGCCGCTCGCGCTTGTTCGGTCTACTGTCGTTGGGAATGCCCATCTCCCTGTCCTCGCGTCGACGGGCCACTTCTTCCTGTCGCCTTGCTTGGCTTGCCGGCGTTTCTTCATAGAGCAGCGCCGCTTCCTCGGCAGGCCGTCGCTGGCCATGCAGTGCTGTAACGGTGATTTCCCAGGCATACGGCTCCTTGGTGATGGCGAGTTCCGTGCCGACCATGATTTCCTTTCCTGGCTTGGTGCGCTGACCGTTGATGTGGACCTTGCCCCCATTAATGGCTTCGATCGCCAGTTGCCGAGTTTTGAAGAATCGTGCGACCCATAGCCATTTATCCAGACGCATGCGTTCTACGGCTTGTTTTTGCGGCATTACGTTTCGCGGGGCCATGAAAGGTCAGGAAGGGCTCAAATTTCGGTCGGCAGACCTGAATTGGTCCAGGCTTTGTAGCCGCCGGCCAGACTCACGGCTTTTGTGTATCCCAGCTTCTGGAGGGTTTCGACGGCGAGGGCTGATCGGCCACCGGACAGGCAGTAGACCAGGATTTCGGTGTCCTGCGTGCCGGCAAAGGCTGGATGGTTGCCGATCTGGAATTCGAGCAGTCCCCGCGGGATGTTGACCGCATTGGGTAGCCTGCCGGCGGCGCATTCAGCGGGTTCTCGCACGTCAAGAATCCGGGCATGACCAAGCGAGGCTCTGGCTTCATCGAGGTTGACTTCGCGGATGTGTTGTTTCGCAGTGGCCACAAGGTCCATGGCGGTTAATGACATTTTGGGCTCTCGTATGATTGGCAAACTGAAGGCAACTATCTTAACGTTGCCCTCTTTCCTTTGTACTTGGTCAGTTGGGCTCGTCGCGAAGTCTCAGGAAGGAGGCAAAGCGGGGTAGCCCTTTCGAAGTCAACCCCTGATATTTGAAGGTGATGAGGCTACCGATGGCGGGCGGGGTTTTCCGCTGCTTATCGGTGAAGCCCGTGCCAATGCGGAACTGCCGGCCGTCCGCAACTTTCACTAGCAATGAACCCATTCGCCCGGTATGTCGTCCTTTGCCGGGAATATGCTCGATCACAGTGGCTTCTTGGTCCAGATAAGGTTTAAGTTTCAGTAAGTCATCGCTTCGTCCACCGTGGTAGCTGGCGCCCGCCCGGTGCAGCATCAGACCTTCGCCGCCTCCAGCGAGGATGGTGTCAAGTCGTGCTCTCAGGGCGGCTCGATCGGGAAGTCGTAATTGATCGATCACCCGAAGCCAAGGCACTTTCGCCTGCTCAACCAGTATCTTGAGCTTTTGAATGCGCTCCGAGAAGTCTCCCTGGGCGCCGGGTAGTTCAAACAACATATAGCGCACCCCACGCCATTCTTCATCAACGGGTTTTGTCTTACGGACAATACCTGACAGCTGCTCGAACTGGCCTCGACCCAGCCAGAGTTCGCCATCTAGGGCTGTTCTGGGCAATCCATGAGTGAACCACTCCGGGGCTTGAATCGATCGTCCGGTACGGAACCAGAGTTGTCTCCCATCCCAGTAGGCACGGATGCCATCGAGCTTTTCACTGATCCAGTAGCTGGAGGGGTCGAAATCGTCCCGGTAGGTTTCAGCCAGGAGCAGGTTGGGCGCTGGGTCCGCAGGCAGCAATTCTGGCCAGAAGATTAGCAGCAGGACGAGCACCATCGGCCTGACAACCGCGGCAAGACCTGATTTGTCGGGCTGTTCATGAGTTATGGCAAGGTTCATTCGAGAATCGTTGACGGGTGCTGATGCGGTGGTTTGGATGGGTTCGTGACGGCCTTGATCTTCCACTCGTTTCCGATAACGTGTTACCATTCTCGCAGGTTTACGGGTCCATGTTGTTGGTTTTGTGTGGAAACACACCCCGTTCGAGATTCGCCCCTCAGGGGCGTTTTTGGTTTTACAGGGATGCTTGAGGAAACGATGGGCCTAGTGCCCATTTTTTATTTTTGGACTCTGCGAGGTGCCGCTTGAGAGCGCGTGACGGTCTGGTGGAATTGCTTGATCCCGTCGTGCAGGGCATGGGTTACGAGCTGGTGGGCTTAGAGTTTGATGGGCATCAGCGCGTTCTGAGGGTCTACATCGATAAGCCTGAGGGTATTACGGTTGATGACTGTTCGACGGTGAGCTATCAGCTGAGCGGTGTAATGGACGTCGAGGATCCCATCCCAGGACGTTATCAGCTGGAAATATCATCGCCCGGCATGGATCGGCCGTTATTTAACCTGGCACATTTTGAACGGTTTAAGGGAGAGATGGTTCGACTCCAGCTATCCCGCCCGCTCGAGGGCCGTAGGCGCTACAAGGCCAGAATTCAGGATGTCGAAGGTCAGGATGTTCTCTTGCTGGACGAGGGTTTGGTCCTCCGCATTCCATATGAAATGATCGAGAGGGCGCGATTGTCGCCTGAGTTTGACAATTAATTAGTGAAGGACGAGGGTCATGGCGAACAAAGAAATCCTGCTGGTGGTTGATGCTTTTTCCCACGAAAAGGATATTGAGAAGGAAATTGTTTTCGACGCGATCGAGGATGCGCTCAGAATCGCAACGATGAAGGGCCATGAAAATCGGATCGATGCCAGTGTCATCATCGATCGCAAGACGGGTGATTACGATACCTTCCGTCGCTGGCTGGTGGTGGAGTCCGAAGAGGGTTCCGCCGAAGAGCCCTTCGATTCCGAGCTGCATATGACGATTGAGGCGGCAAAGGTACGCTTCGGTCATGCCGAAGTGGGTCAATATGTGAAAGAGCCCATAGACTCCATCGGTTTTGGCCGCATCGAGGCGCAGACTGCCAAGCAGGTCATCGTTCAGCGAGTGCGTGATGCGGAGCGCCGCAAAGTTGTCGAGGCTTACAAAGACCGCGTCGGTGAACTGGTTACCGGGATTATCAAGAGAGTTGAGCGTGGCAACGTGTTCCTCGATCTGGGCAGCAATGTCGAGGCCTTCATTTCTCGCGAAGAAATGATTCCACGCGAAGCGGTGCGCTCCGGTGACCGTCTTCGCGGCTACCTCAAGGAGGTGCGCCAAGAAGCCCGCGGGCCGCAATTATTTGTCACAAGGACTTCGCCGGACCTGATTGTCGCCCTGTTCCGGCTCGAAGTGCCTGAAGTCAGCGAGAACGTCATCGAGATCGTTGCGGCGGCCCGTGATCCGGGTGTCCGGGCAAAGATTGCGGTGCGCAGCAATGACCCCCGATTGGATCCGGTAGGGGCGTGTGTGGGCATGCGTGGGTCGCGGGTTCAAGCGGTATCCAATGAGCTGGCGGGTGAACGGGTCGATATCATTCTTTGGAATGAAAACGAAGCCCAGTATGTTGTCAACGCCATGTCACCGGCCGAGATCGTCTCCATCGTTATGGACGAGGATCGCCACTCCATGGATATTGCCGTCAGTGACGAGAATCTGTCCATGGCCATTGGTCGAGGCGGTCAGAACGTCCGGTTGGCCTCCGAACTGACCGGCTGGACGCTCAATGTGATGAGCGAAACCCAGGCTGAAGAAAAGAGCGAGCAGGAGTCGGAGGCACTGATTCATTCTTTTGTTGAACAGCTGGATGTCGACGAGGGAGTTGCTGAAATTCTGGTGCGTGAGGGCTTTTCCACGGTCGAGGAGTTGGCATATGTGCCGGCCAAGGAATTGCTGGAGATCGAGGAGTTCGAGGAGGACCTCGTGGAGGAGCTGCGCAACCGTGCCCGCGATACCCTGCTGATCAAGGCCATTGCTACCGAAGAACAGTTGGAATCGACTGAGCCAACAGATGAATTGCTGGCCATGGAGGGTATGGATCGACAGACCGCCTTGCAGCTGGCTTCCAGGGGTGTTTCAACCGTTGAGGATCTTGCCGAGCTCTCCATCGATGAAATGCTGGAGCTTGAAGGTATGGACGAGGAGAGAGCAGGGCAGTTGATCATGATCGCCCGCCGACCCTGGTTCGCGGAAGGTTAACCGAATTAGGTAGAGCGGAGGCTTACTATGAGCGATTTAACAGTACGGCAACTTGCCGAAGTCGTCGGCATACCGCTGGAGCGGCTGCTTTCGCAATTGACTGAGGCGGGTCTGCAAAAAAGCGGTGAAGACGAGCTACTGACCGATGCCGAGAAACTGAAGTTTCTGACATTTTTGCGGCAGAGTCATGGCAAGGCCCAAGGCGAGGATCTGACCAACCCGAAACGGGTTACCCTCCAGCGCCGCACCGTCAGCGAGCTGAAGCAGGGCAAGGCAACGCCTGGCAAGGTCGCCAAAACCATCAGTGTCGAGGTCCGCAAGAAACGGACCTATGTCAAACGCAGCGAGCTTCCGGAGGTGAGTGAGCAACGCCATGAAGTTGAGCAGGCTCGTCAGGCTCTGGAGGAACAGCAACAACGTCAGTCCGAGGCCGAAGCGCAGCAAAAAGCTAGACAGGAAGCCGAGCGGGCCAGAGCGGAAGAGCTGGAGAGACTTCGTCGTGAGGAAATTGAACGTATTGCCGCAGAGCAACAGCGCCAGCAGGAGGCTTCCAGAAAGCTAGAAGAGCAGCGGCGGATTGAAGCCGAAAAGTATGAGCCGGAGGAGCCGGATCTTGAGGCCATCGTTGGCGCAACACTCGAGCCGGTGGTGATCGAAACACCACGACCATCCGTAGCTCCCCCGCCTCCTTCCCGTGCCGTGGTGGATGACGATGATCGTCGAGGCAAGAAAAAGGAGCGCGAGAAGCCGCTGGGTGATGGGCTCGGTTTCGACAGCCAGCGAGGCAAGTCCAAGGTCAAGAAAAAGCTCAAAGCTGGCAAGGCGGCCGTTATGCCGGAGTCACGTCATGGTTTCGAGCGGCCGACCGCCCCCGTGGTGCGCGAGGTCAATATCCCCGAATCAATCACGGTCTCCGATCTTGCTCAGCGGATGTCGGTCAAGGCAACCGAGGTCATCAAGACGCTGATGAAGATGGGCGTCATGGCCACGATCAATCAGATTCTGGATCAGGACTCGGCCATCTTAGTGGTCGAGGAACTGGGTCACACGGCGATCCTTCAGGTTGAGGATGTCTTGGAGGCCGAAATCGAGGCCACTCTGAGCCTTGCTTCTCAGGCTGAGCAACTCCCCCGTGCGCCTGTCGTCACGATCATGGGGCATGTGGATCATGGCAAAACCTCGCTGCTCGATTACATTCGCAAGAGCCGGGTGGCGGCGGGCGAAGCTGGCGGCATTACTCAGCATATTGGTGCCTATCAGGTTAAAACTGACCACGGGACCGTCACCTTTCTGGATACGCCGGGCCATGCGGCCTTTACCGCCATGCGGGCACGTGGCGCTCAGGCTACCGACATCGTGGTCCTAGTGGTAGCGGCGGACGACGGCGTGATGCCGCAGACGCGCGAGGCAATCGATCATTCCCGGGCGGCAAATGTGCCGATGGTGGTGGCGGTCAACAAGGTGGACAAGCCCGAAGCCGACCCGGACAAAGTCAAGCAGGAACTCACCAACTTCAATGTTATCCCGGAAGAATGGGGCGGTGATTGTCAGTTCGTAGAAGTGTCCGCCAAAACCGGTCAGGGCATTGATGGTCTCATTGACGCTATTCTGCTGCAGGCTGAAGTGCTTGAGTTGAAGGCCGCACGCGAAATCCCTGCCACCGGCGTGGTATTGGAATCCAAGCTGGAAAAGGGCCGGGGACCAGTGGCCGATATCCTGATTCAGCAGGGACATCTCAAGAAAGGCGATTTCCTCCTCTGCGGCATGGAATTCGGTCGTGTGCGGGCTATGTTCAATGAAAATGGAAAGCCGCTGAAAGAGGCGGGGCCGTCCTGTCCTGTCGAAGTGCTGGGCCTGTCGGGTGCGCCTAATGCGGGCGACGAGTTCATCGTGGTAGCTGATGAACGCAAGGCCCGCGAAATTGCCATGCAGCGCGAAGAAAAGTTGCGCACTAGCAAGCTGGCCGAGCAACAGGCGCTCAAACTCGATAACATCTTTGCGCGCATGGAGAGTAGTGCCGAGAGCGTCGATCTCAATATCATCATCAAGGCGGATGTGCAGGGAAGTCTGGAGGCTCTGCGCAGTTCGTTGACTGAGTTGTCTACCGATAAGGTCAAGGTCAAGATTATTGGCGGTGGCGTGGGGGGAATCAATGAGTCCGATGCCAATCTTGCGCTGGCTTCCAACGCCATCATCATCGGCTTCAATGTCCGTGCCGATGGCGGAGCCCGTAAGTTGATCGAGGAGCGTGGCGTCGACCTGCATTACTACAGCATCATTTACGAGGCGATCGACGAGATCAAGAAATCGCTCAAGGGCATGCTGGAACCAGAGTTCCGCGAGCAGATCGTCGGCAATGCCGAGGTTCGGGATGTATTCCGTCACCCGAAGTTCGGTGCCATTGCCGGCTGCATGGTTACAGAAGGTTTCGTCAAACGGAATTTGCCGATACGCGTCCTGCGCGACAATGTGGTGATCTTCGAAGGTCAGCTGGATTCGCTGCGCCGCTTCAAAGATGACATTGCCGAAGTCAAGGCCGGTATGGAGTGCGGCATGGGCGTCAAAAACTATAACGAAATCAAAGTCGGTGACCAGATCGAGGTGTTCGAAAAGGTCCAGGTTCCGCACTGATGCCAAGAGAGTTCAGTCGCAGTGATCGGGTCGCCTCCCAGATGCAGCGCGAGATGGCGGATTTGATTCGTACCCAAGTCAAGGACCCGGAACTCGGGATGGTTACGCTCAGCGATGTTGAACTGAGTCGTGACCTGTCTGTGGGCAAGCTCTATGTCAGCTTTCTCGGGGCGAAATTACCACCAAACAAGTGCATCAAGCAGCTTAACGAAAAGGTGCCCGACCTGCGTCGGGAACTGGGTAAGCGAATTCGTATCCGCGTTCTGCCTGAATTGCGTTTTGTTTATGACGATTCGATAGAGCGGGGCATGCACATGAATTCCCTGCTGCGGGGTCTCAGCCATGAGAGTGAGCATCTGGATGGGGCTGACAGTCCGGAATGAGTGAAGGTCGTCCGGAGCGCCGCGCCATCAATGGCGTGTTACTGCTGGACAAGGCCAGCGGCTTTTCTTCCAATTCATCTCTGCAAAAGGCCAAGCGGTTATTCAGGGCGCGCAAGGCAGGTCATACCGGTAGCCTCGATCCATTGGCCAGCGGTCTTTTGCCCGTCTGTTTGGGGGAGGCGACCAAGCTCTCCAGTTTTCTACTGGATACTGATAAACGCTACGAAGTGCGTATCCGGTTGGGTGCAGAAACCGATACGGCGGATGCCGAAGGGGCCGTGACCGTGACGCACCCCGTGCCGGAAATGAGCGACGTGCTGGTTGAAAAAGTCCTGCATGAATTTCGCGGTGAAGGAGAGCAAATACCGCCGATGTATTCAGCCCTCAAACACCAGGGGCAGCGACTTTATGATCTTGCCCGCAAGGGCCTCGAAGTGGAACGACCCCCACGGCCGATCACGATTCATGCGCTGAAGCTTCTGCGGTTTGATGCGACCACCATGGAGCTGGATGTGCATTGCTCCAAGGGGACTTATATCCGAACCCTCGCTGAAGACATTGGCCGTGCTCTGGGTTGTGGCGGCCATGTTGAAGTGCTGCGTCGCACCGATGTAGGTTCGCTCGATGTCGCTAACGCATTGACGATGGATCAGTTGGAGGCGATGTCGCCCGAGGAGCGCGACAAGGTTCTTTTGCCCCTGGATGAATTGGTCAGCCACCTGCCGGCGTTGGAGTTCAATGAGGCCATGAGTCTGCTGCTCTGTCAGGGAAATCCTCTGTTCGTGCCTCAGGCGCCTACTCAGGGTTGGGTCAGGTTGTATGGCTGTAGGGCAGGGTTTCTGGGTCTGGGCGAGGTGCTTGAGGATGGCCGCATTGGCCCGCGCCGCATGTTGATAAGGCCTGAATGAACCTGTACTTTGGGTGCCGTGGATAAAGTGGTTTTGTGATCATGAAGGCTTCTGATTGATTATCAGGGGTCTGAAAAGTTAAAATCGCGTGTTTTGTTGAAGTCTGAGTTTTTAGGAGTCAAAAATGCCTTATACCGCTACCGAAAAGAGCGCTGTCGTAAAAGACTATCAGCTCGCCGCCAATGACACGGGTTCTCCCGAGGTTCAAGTGGCTTTGCTGACCGCCCGCATTAACCATCTGACCCCGCATTTTGTGCAAAATAAAAAGGATCACCATTCCCGTCGTGGTCTACTGCGTTTGGTCAATCAACGCCGTAAATTGCTGGACTACCTGAAGAGCAAGGATGTTGATCGTTACAAGAATCTGATCGAGAGACTGGGTCTGCGTCGCTAATTCGTTATCTGAAGGTAATTTTGTGAATCCAATCCGGAAACAGTTCAAATACGGCGAGCACCAGGTCACCCTGGAGCACGGCGAAATTGCACGACAGGCCGATGCGGCCGTTCTCGTCGATATGGCGGGTACCGTGGTTCTCGTGACGGCGGTAGGCAAGAGGGAAGCTTCTCCTGATACCGATTTCTTCCCACTGCGTGTGGATTATCAAGAGAAGGCTTATGCTGCCGGAAAAATCCCGGGTGGGTTCTTCAAGCGCGAAGGTCGTCCGACAGAAAAGGAAACCCTGACCGCTCGCCTGATCGATCGCCCTGTCCGTCCGTTGTTCCCGGAAGGATTCAATAACGATGTGCAGATTACCGCGACAGTGATGTCGTTGAATCCAGAAGTGGATGCCGATATCCCCGCACTCATCGGCGCATCTGCCGCATTGTCATTGTCCGGCCTGCCTTTCAAGGGTCCGATTGGCGCCGCCAGAGTCGGTTTTATCGATGATAAGTATGTGCTGAACCCGACCGCCTCCCAGTTAGACGACTCCCTGCTGGATCTGGTGGTTGCCGGTACTGAAAACGCCGTGCTGATGGTGGAATCGGAAGCCGACATGCTGACCGAGGACGAGATGCTCGGTGCGGTGATTTTTGGTCATGAACAGATGCAGACCGTAATCCGTGCCATACGCGAAATGGCGGCGGAAGTGGGCGTCAAGTATTGGGAGTGGGTGGCTCCGGATCAGGAAGAGACCCTGGTGCAAGCGGTCGAGCATCATGCCGGTCCGGCCATCAACGCAGCGTACCAGATCGCCGATAAACAAGCGCGCCAGGCCGCGATCAAGGAAGCCCGCAAGCAAGTTATCGAAGCATTGACCGCCGATGGGAAGCACACGGGCAATGCCGTGCGAGGCATCTTCGAACAGCTGGAATATGATAGCGTTAGGGCGAGAATTCTGGACGAATCCAAGCGGATTGATGGTCGTGATCTGTCTACGGTCCGCCCTATCACTATCCGAACGGGAGTGTTGCCGCGAACCCATGGATCGGCACTGTTCACGCGTGGAGAAACCCAGGCATTGGTCGTTGCGACGCTGGGTACCGGACGCGATGCACAGGTGATCGACGCTTTGGAAGGTGAATACAAGGAAACCTTCCTGTTCCATTACAACTTCCCTCCCTACTGTGTGGGCGAGATCGGCATGATGGGTTCACCGAAGCGCCGCGAAGTTGGCCATGGTCGTTTGGCGAAACGGGGTGTCCAGGCCGTCATGCCTGATCCAGATGAGTTCCCCTATGTGATCCGTGTAGTGTCTGAAATCACCGAATCAAACGGTTCAAGTTCCATGGCGTCGGTGTGCGGATCGAGTCTGGCGCTGATGGATGCCGGTGTGCCCACTCTGGCCCCGGTTGCCGGGATAGCCATGGGGTTAATTAAGGAGGGAGATCGTTACGCCGTACTTTCCGACATCATGGGGGATGAAGATCACCTGGGTGATATGGATTTCAAGGTGGCCGGCACTCAGGACGGGATCACCGCTCTGCAGATGGACATCAAGATCGATGGCATCACGTCCGAGATCATGCGCAAAGCTCTGGATCAGGCCAAGGCCGGTCGTCTGCATATCTTGGGAAAGATGGCCGAGGCCTTGTCCGCGCCGCGTCAGGAAATGTCCGATTACGCACCGCGAATCATCAGTTTCAGCATCGACCCGAGCAAAATTCGTGATGTGATCGGAAAGGGTGGGGCCACCATTCGTGCCATTACCGAGGAGACCGGTGCCAGCATTGATCTGAGCGATGATGGGTTGGTAAAGGTAGCCTCCGTGGATCGGGAAGCTGGAGATGAGGCGCGTCGTCGTATCGAGGCGATCATTGCGGAAGTCGAGGTCGGCAAGATTTACGAAGGCAAAGTGGCTCGTCTGATGGACTTCGGTGCTTTCGTAACGGTTCTGCCCGGCAAAGACGGTCTAGTGCACATTTCCCAAATTTCCGACGAGCATGTCGAGAAAGTCAGCGACAAACTGGCTGAAGGTGATATCGTTCGGGTCAAGGTGCTCGAAATTGACCGTCAGGGCCGTGTTCGGTTGAGTATGAAAGCGGTGGAAGCCGAAGAGTAATCAGGCTCTCGCAGCCTGGTGCAGAAGGGGCGACGGGTTCGCCCCTTCTGCGTTTCAAATACCGGAAAATCAGACTGGCTGTTTGTAGGGTGCCCCACCAATTTCTCGAACGAGTCTGGGGACGAGGTAGCCCGGTAGACGTTTTCTCAGTTCTTCCATGAGCTGTCTCCCTTGCCCCTCGGGTACTTCAAAATGTGCCGTGCCGCTGACGCGGTCAAGCAGGTGCAGATAATAGGGCAAGGCGCCGAATTCAAAGAGTTTTTCGCTCAGTTCTACAAGGCAGTCAGCGTTGTCGTTGATTCCGCGCAGTAATACGGCTTGATTGAGCACAGGCGTGCCTTTCCGAGTCATCGCATTTATCACGTGCCTCACCGACTCATCCAGTTCTTGAGGGTGATTGGCATGGATGACCATGACTGTAGGTAAACGCGCTGTGTCGAAAATCTCCAGAAGCTCTTGATCCACCCGGCTCGGCAGCACGATGGGCAGTCTTGAATGAATGCGTAGTCGCCTTACGTGGGGAATGCGGGTGATGGATTTGACGAGCCCTGCCAGTCGCTGGTTGCTTAATACCAGTGGGTCACCACCGCTTAGGATGACCTCCTGAATAGACCGATCCTCGCCAATGCTTTCAAGGGCAGCGTGTTCCCGGCTTTTGACGAGTTGTTGCCCATCGTAGGGGAATTCACGGCGAAAGCAGTAACGGCAGTGAATGGCGCAGGCTCCAGTGGTGATGAGCAAGGCCCTTCCCTGGTATTTATGCAGCACGCCGGGATGGGATACAGAGCTAAGGTCACCGACAGGGTCGCTATTGAAGCCGGGAACTTCCTGTTTTTCCGCAATATCGGGAAGCACTTGCCGTAATAATGGATCTTGCGGGTCACCCTTGCGAATACGATCGGCATAGGCTTGGGTGACCCGAAACGGAAAGTGAGAAGTTCTGGCGAACGTGTCGAGATTGTTTGTCGCCAAACCGAGAAACGTGAGCAACGCAACTGGGTCCGTGAAGCTATCGGCGAGTTCGCTTTGCCAGCTGGGGTTCATTGAAAATACTCGAATGATTCATAAGGAACGGCCAGTCCATTATAATGGACCGCTTTTATTGGGATAATTACAGCGTAGAGGCACGAATGGCGACAGTCAGCACCAGCGAATTCAAAAACGGGTTGAAGTTGATGATGGATGGTGATCCCTACACCATCCTCGAAAACGAATTCGTCAAACCCGGCAAGGGACAGGCCTTCAATCGCGTCAAACTGCGCAACCTGAAGTCTGGGCGCGTTATCGAGCGTACCTTCAAGTCCGGCGAAACCATGGAGACGGCGGATGTTGTCGATACCGACATGCAATACCTCTACAACGATGGTGAGCTGTGGCATTTCATGGTCGTTGAGACCTTCGAGCAATATGCCGCCGATGCTGCCGCTGTGGCCGATGCCCAGAAATGGCTCAAGGAACAGGATATTTGTCAGGTCACGCTGTACAACGGCAACCCGATTGCCGTATCGCCTCCTAATTTCGTCGAGCTCAAGATCGTCGAGACCGACCCCGGCGTAAGAGGTGACACCTCGGGCGGCGGCGGTAAGCCGGCTACCCTCGAAACGGGCGCGGTGGTTCGTGTTCCGTTGTTCATTCAGACGGAAGAAGTCATCAAGGTCGATACCCGCAATGGAGAGTATGTCGGCCGGGTCAAGTAAGGCCTCAGTCTCAGAAACTGCCGTTCTTCCCATTGGCTGCATGGAGCGGGTGGCTGCCTATCGAGGGGTCTTCGCGTGACGGGAAAATTGCGTTGGGAACCCGCCTGCTCCATTCAGGCGATGGCTGATCGGGCAGAGCTAAACGCCAATATCCGACGCTTCTTTGCCGATCGCCAAGTTATGGAGGTGGAGACTCCATCGCTTGGTTCTTGCAGCGTGACGGATCCGGCGCTTCATACATTCAAGACATCATTTCATCTCCCGGGGCAGCATAACGGTCAGCCAATGTTTTTGCAGACGTCCCCAGAGTTTGCCATGAAACGGCTGATAGCGGCCGGTTCGGGTTCCATCTACCAAATCTGCAAGGCATTTCGAAACGAAGAAAGCGGACGACACCACAATCCCGAATTTACTCTGCTCGAATGGTACCGGGTGGGCTTCACCCTGGATGATTTGATAGGTGAAGTAGAGATATTGGTAGCCGAGATATCGCCCGAGGGATTTGTCCTTCATCCCCCGGAAAGTCTCACCTATGTGGACGCTTTCCTTGGTCTTCTGGGTATTCACCCACTTGATGCTACCCTCGATGAGTTGGCGGATATTGCTGTTGCCCGAAATATTCCGGAAGCCAAGGAACTCTGTGGGGATGACCGCTCGATATGGTTAGACCTGTTGTTCAGCTATTTCGTCCAGCCGTTCCTCGGGCAGGATCGGCTGACCAGTGTATATCGCTATCCTGCCTTTATGCCCTCCCTGGCTCGCACCTGTCCCGATGATGAACGCTTCGTTGAGCGCGTTGAGATTTTCCTGTCCGGCATGGAGTTGGGGAATGGCTTTCATGAACTGATCAATGCCGAAGAGCAAAAAGCCCGATTTCAGCGTGATCGAAAACAACGCAAAGCGCATGGCTTGCCCGTGCCTGACATGGATGAGCGTCTGCTAGCGGCGCTTAGGCAGGGATTGCCGGATTGTTCCGGGATGGCCATCGGGCTTGATCGTCTGTTGATGGCTTTTACCCGGAGACATTCGCTGTCCGAGGTATTGGCTTTTCCGCTCGGTCAATCGTGAGTGCGGGAGAAATTTCGCACAACGAGAAGATGATTACTGACAAGAGCGTTTAGGTGTAATAGAATTCCTTAGTTGCCGGAGAGGTGGCCGAGTGGTTGAAGGCGCACGCCTGGAAAGTGTGTATACGTTAATCACGTATCGAGGGTTCGAATCCCTCTCTCTCCGCCACTTCCAAATTCCCAAACTGGCTTTCCTTGATTACGAGGAGCCTCTAAACCCCGCGCCATGCGGGGTTTCGCTTATTTAGCCCTCGTCGAAAAAAACCGCCAGAACCCAAAAATGGTGTCTCTGAGGCCATTTTTCTCTTAACCTCATGACTTTTGCCGAAAAAAGTCATGGTAATCCCCCCATTTTTGGTCTGAGCCAAAAGTAGAGGTTATGCGGCCATGGCCAACCGCTGAATGGGTGTCATCCCGCCCAAGGCCATGTGTGGGCGTTCATGGTTGTACTGGTCCATCCATCGGGTTGCAAACGTCCTCACCTCTTCCAGGTCATTCCAGTCATACTGCGATAGCCATTCGTATCGGACCGTTCGATTGAACCGCTCAACGAAAGCATTCTGCTGGGGCTTCCCCGGTTGA
>JBILGM010000027.1:0-41388 GCA_044351045.1 Methylococcaceae bacterium
CCGTAGCCTTCGAGGCAGCCCAGCTTCCTGGGTCAGGAGTGTTCTGCCCGAGATAGTATGGGTTTAAGCCAAGTTGACCTAAGCCCATGGCGAGCCCCGCAGGGTAGGCACTTATAGCTAATCCTGCGCCGCCGTTCGCGCCGTTTACTGTGCTCCAAATGCCTATTTCATCGCTGTATAGGTTTGGCGGATAGGCGTTGGCGATATTGCTCATAGCAGCACAGAAGTTAGGGGTGGTGCTTACTGTACCTGTACTGCAGACCGAAGATCCTGATACGTTACCAGCACTGATCAGCGCATCCTCGGTATCACCATAGTAATTATAATACTCGTTGGTCAAAACAAACGCATCGTATTGGACGGTTCCCCAGTAAGAAAGAGTCTGCTGCAATTGCTGTACTTGAAGGGCGGTGTACCATGCATTATTTCCTTGATAAATCTCATTGAGTTGCTGCCAACCAGAGGCTTGACCGCCACCTGTTCCAAATAGCGCATTGTTTACCGTGGCCCCCTGCGAACAGCCACCAACTTGAGAACCACTCGGATCCCAAGCTTCAAGATCACTCATTAGTGACGAGTTGTTAGAGTTGAGCTGGCAGGTTGAAGAATTACAATCTTGTGCTTCATTTACAAGCCCAGAATAATTGTAGTATTGGGTGGTTGCATCTGCAGCGCAATTCACGGCTGATTCAATATCGATAGTATACGCCATCTCTGCAACCTGAGTGCTGAGATAATTAAGCTGCGCACTAATGCATACCAATTGGTTGTCTACCGCCTGCAGCGCCGAGGCTGAAGGCGAGCCTGTGGCCCCTCCCGTGAGCAGCATACCTGCAATACCACTTGCTGCAGCAGAAGGTGCGCCCGCAGCCTTCAACAAGATACTTATCGAGGTTACACCGAAATCTTCAATGATCTCGGTCGATGCAGATGGAGAGGTAGTTGAACCTGAACCGTTGCCCAATGGGACATTGCATTGTGGGTAGGTTGACGTAGACGTAGCTTGTGTGGTGTTAGCCTGAAGGCCTCTTGCTTCACTAGGGCGAAGCGCGTTAGTCAGCACGTCGGCTAAAGCATTCTTTTGGGAAGTTGCCGTCGTGGCGTAGATCGGTGGGGTAAGTTCGGTAATCTTCTCCCTATGGTTGATACGGTTGACCATATTGCGAACATATTGGTCAAAGCCCCCACTGGCTTCAGTCGCTGCCTGTAACTGGGTAGAACCTACGTAATTATTTTTAAACCGAATGCCGTTGACGGGAAAGCCTTTGCCAATACTCAGAGCCGCTCTTACTGCTTTTGTGGCACTGTCGTATGACTTTCTGTTGGACCGCATCACCGAGGCACTGGTCGATATGAGATCCAAGTATGCGATGGTGTGCTTCCCCACCGGCACTTTGATAATTTGACCCCGCAAATGGCCATAAAAAGCCGGCCCGGAAGTCTGGTTACCCGTCTGTCCGATTACCTGGCCACCCGAAGTCGTGAACCTGAGCGGCTTAACAGCCACTGCAAGTCTTTTCTGGTTTATGTGAAAGATTGTGGATCCGCGAGAGTTGGTTTTCTGTTTTGCGATGACTACTCCCATCGCGTCCCTCACCGTCACCTCAGCCCCAGACAAGTACTCCAATGGTCCGACCGAGGCCAAAACCTGAAGATGCGCAACCGGTGGCTTCTTAATTGAGCCTGACCCTTGGGCTTCCGCTTGGCATACGCCGATGCTTGCAAAAAAGCAACTGAATAATCCGAAGATTACGAGCCACGGATTAGTTTTTATAGCTTTCATGGGATCACCTCATTGGCATGTATGATGGGCGACGTTCAACGGATGGCGGTTGGAAGATACGGCTGAATGGAGTTCTTAGCAACTGAAATCTTGCTATGCCCTTTTTCTATCCTTAGCACACTGCAGATGCTAATGAACAAATCAACCAAGGAAATCCCATGTTCTTGCTATTTGTGGTCCTGCCTCCGTTCGAAATAATGATGGCATGGCATCCATTGACCATTCATCGAAAGACACACGGCAACCCCAGACCGGCCAGCCAGCCACGGGCCGGCCCCCGGTGCGCGTCTATCTGGTGGAAGACGAAACCAGCGTGCGGGAGCGGATTTGCGAGGTAATCAATGGGGATGCCCGCCTGCAACTGGCGGGCGATACGGCTCTGCACACCATGGCACGGCGCTGGCTGGTCGATGGCCGGCATTCGCTGGATGTGCTGCTGGTGGATCTGGGCTTGCCGGATGGGTCCGGTCTGGACCTGATCGCGGAGTGCCGCCAGCTGCGGCCCGACGTGGCCATCATGGTGATGACCATGTTTGGGGATGAGCGCCACGTTTTTACCGCGCTGGCGCGGGGGGCAGCAGGCTATCTGCTGAAATCGACCCCCGCCAATTCCATTGCCGAGCACATTCTTGATCTGCACGCCGGTGGTTCGCCGATTACCCCCACCGTGGCACGACTGGTGCTGAAACGCATGAGCTTGCCGCCCGGCCAACAGACCCCGCCGCCGTCCGGGAATGTCCCACTCGACCCGCCGCCCTCGGCACTACCCGAGGCCCTGTCCGTGCGGGAGCTGGATGTGCTGAACCAGATTTCCGTGGGTTACAACACCACGGAGACGGCTCGTCGCCCGCCCAGCGGGCCAACCTTTTCAAAGCTGGCTAGCAACGCCTGCACCTCGACCTCAATGGCTTTCTGGATCAAGTCCTGCGCGCCTCGCCGGATGAGTTCCTCCAGGGTGAATCCCCGCTCCGATGGCCCGGCGTCCGTCTCATTTGTATTCTTCATTTGGCGTGTCCTGTTTGTGGCTGAAAAATGTGATCTCGACAATCCATTCTCAGCAGAGACACGCCGCCTACTCAAGCACTCACAACCTCAGACTCGGGGCTCATACACCAGTTTGGACTATAGCTCCGTTAGCGACCTTCGCGCGTTCCTCATGGCGCGACAGCAGTCTGCCACCTAGTCAATTCGGCAAGTCGCTTAACCACGGACATTGAACACCTGCCATGTCAGACAATAGACAGCCGTCCTTCATGCGTACAATCCAGAAATAAACTCGCTTTGTGGAGGCGCATCATGTCCAATAAATCCATACAACTTGATGACCAGCTTTACCGCTATCTTCTGTCGGTGACGCTGCGCGAACCAGAGATATTGCGTCAACTTCGAGAGGAAACGGCCAGCCACCCGTTTGGCGGGATGCAGATTTCGCCTGAACAAGGTCAGTTTATGGCTTTGTCGATGCCACCCGATGGCCGCTTGATTGCCTTGGACCTTAGTGCGGAATACACCCAGACAGCTCAGCGCTATTGGCAGTTGGCCGGTGTTGCCCACAAGATTGAGCTTCAGCTGCGTCCTGCCCTGGACAGCTTGGACAAATTAATTTGCGAGGGAGCCAGTGGCAGCTTTGACTTGGCTTTCATTGATGCCGACAAGGGAAATTACTCGGCCTATTACGAACGCTCGCTTGATTTGGTCCGTTCAGGTGGATTGCTGCTCCTCGACAATGTCCTCTGGGGCGGCAAAGTGGCTGACCCCTCCGTGACGGATGAAGATACTTGTGCGATCCGTGAAATCAATAAGAAGATTCACATGGATGACCGCGTTTCGGCGGTGCTCTTACCCGTCGCGGATGGCCTGACTCTGGTCCGGAAACGCTGAGACCCCGGGTGAAATCTTGTTGGAATGAGCCTACCCTGCTCTTTTGGAGGGTCCTTGCGACAACCGATGATGAGCATCATGAGGGCAATTTTCCAATATTTAGGCGCCTTCAGCAGCTCAGGTTACGTTTCGGTGATTCACAGAACCTAAAAACGAATCTTATCCATGTCCACCTTTTTTAATGCTGGGAGCTACGCATTCGGATCATTCCTGATCATCCTTTTCGTTGCCGCCTCTGTGGGCGGGGTATTCCTCACCCGCAAAGGCTTTGCGCTGGATCGTCTCAAGCATTATCAGGATGTCTCGGGCAACATTTTCGGCGTGGCCGGCACGCTGTATGCCGTCCTGTTGGGCTTGGTCGTGGTGGATGCGATGCAGACGTTTTCTACCGCTCGAATGACGGTGGAAAAGGAATCAGATGCCTTGGCTAATATGTTCATGTTGGCCTCGCGACTTCCCCCGGAAAAAGCCCAACGATTTCGATCACTCTGCGTGGCTTATGCGACTGAAGTAGTGGAGCGTGAGTGGCCCTTGATGGAACAGGGAAACACCGACCCGGAGGCGCGAAACCTGACCTACCAGTTCTTCCGAATAGTGGGCGACGTTGAGCCGGCAACCGAGAACCTCAAGGCGGTGTATCCGCTCTTGCTTGAACAGGGTATGGACCTCAGGGATCACCGCCGTATGCGGACGACGATAGCGACCCATGGGCCACCTATCATCGAATGGATCGTGCTCTGTGTGGGGGCTGTGGTAACCGTGCTCTTTACCTATTTCTTTCGCCTTGGCTTCAGGGTGCAACTGGCCATGACCGGCATGGTCGCGCTGCTGATTGCGCTTAATTTGTATCTGGTGATTCTCTTCGGAAATCCATTCTCAGGCGATCTCCACGTTGAATCTGAACCCTTCCAGACGGATTTGAAGCTTTTTGAGAGGATGAATGCATCAATGGGTGGACCCATTAAGACATCTGAATAAGTGACCCGCATGTTTAAAATATCGTCTACAGAGAACCTGATGATTCGTCGAGCCAACGAGGCCGATCTTGAGGGCATCCTGAAGCTCCAAGCCGCCAATCAGCGAAGCGCAGGGGGATCGCTGTCTGCAAGCATATCTCCAGCGAACCTACTGGAAATGGTCCGGACCATGCCGGTGATAGTTGCGTTAGCCAGCGACAAAGTCGTGGGCTTCCTTATTATCAGCACGGCTGCAATGAATGCAGGCCTACCGATTATTCAGGACATGCTGCGAGCTTACCCCATTGATGCGGAGACATTCATTTCTGGTCCTATCTGCATCAGTGCTGATATGCGCGGCAAAGGGATTGCTAAAGAGTTGTTCAGGGAACTGGGTAGGATCCGTCCCGGAATTCGATGCATCTGCTTCATCCGGCGAGACAACCTCTCCTCCTTGCTAGCCCACACCAAAATCGGCTGGAAGGAAATGGGGCATTTCATCTTCAACCAGACCGATCACGCCATCCTCATTTATACGGCCTGATTCATCCTCTCATCAACAACTATGAATCCGGTGCAGCACAACGCCAAGGATGTTGTACTCCAACCCTTCCTTGAGCTCGATAGGCCGATAGTCTGGGTTGGCTGGAAATAGCCAGCCTGATTTGCCTCTGACGATCAGTCGCCTAATCATCAATCCCCCTGCAACATTTGCCACAACGACCGAGCCATCTTTGGGTGTCACCGACTTATCGACAACGAGCAGATCGCCGGGGTGGAAGTGCTCCCCGATCATACCGTTGTCTGATAGTCGAATGAACAGGGTGGCGGCTGGTCGACTGACCAGATGGTCATGCAAGGATAGCGGGGTATCGACGTAATCGTCTGCCGGGGATGGAAAACCTGCCGAGACTTTGCAGGCGAAGAGGGTGGGGTGAATGGCTATTTGCATGGCTGGTGTTTCCGCTTTTCTGAATAACGTACACCATCCATCCCCGACTTTCGCCGGGGATCGATTTCCTACTTACTGGGCGACGGCATCCTTGAGTGATTTGCCCACAGCGAAGTGCGCCACCTTGCTGGCAGCAATCTGAATCTCCGCTCCACTCTGGGGGTTGCGTCCGGTGCGGGCTGCTCGGTCTTTCACCGAGAAGGTTCCGAAGCCCACCAGTGCGACAGAATCACCCCTTTTCAGTGCTGCGGTGATGGTGTCGGTAATTGCATCAAGGGCGCGACCGGCATCTGCCTTGGTCATGTCAGCGTGGTCGGCAATGGCTTCGATCAGTTCAGCTTTATTCATTGGGCATCCTTGTTATGGTTGATTTGCTGTGCGATTTTAGCCGTAACGTTGTAGTAATGGACAAGCGATTGCCCGCTGACCTATCGGGGGCTGAACAGGCTTTCACAAGGTTGACCATTCCCATCTCCATCGAGCTGGCTGATCCCGCAGACGCTGAGGAAGTACCGGGCTGTCGATAAACTGCGCCAATAGTGCGGTTTTTCTGCCATGTTATTTCCACAAAGCCACTCGTCGAGGAGATCAGATCACGCTGACACCATGATCCTGAAGACTCACTTGGCTGTCATTTTGACTCTGCCCTTCGGGCTTGACGTCGGATAGCCATAGCTCAACACCCGGCTACCCTCGGGTAGCGAGCTGCGTTGCCAGCACTGGTGCTTATAAGATGTTGTGAAAATGATGCCAGTGAATAGACCCCAACCCCTGACCCACTTAACCTCAACTGCACGAACCAATCCGGTTCGGTTTTGCGCCGCCTTTTTCGTTGTTCAGAATTCTTGGGGTCCGCATTGGGGGCTATGGAATTCAGACGGCACGACTAAATTCACTTTTACCGCAGGGAAAGGCTTGCGACGCTGAGGCTAGGTCCTAGTTCGCGGCGGATTAATGAAGCCCGTCCCGGCAAAAGCTGGGGCGGGCTTTTTTCATTCAATACAGACCGTTTAATTCAAGCAGCCCCGGCGTGTTGATTTGGCTGGACATAACAGAGGACCCTTACGGCAATCGATGTGAGGCATTATTCAGGGCATCTACTCAGGTCCTGGATCCGGATAACAGTCCACTCGCCTAAGTGAAAAAGCCGGGTTTGTCCCAGCTTTTTTGTAGGTGCCTAAGCCAGTCGCTTGATCCAGCGACTTCGGGCGCTGCGGGCAAATTCCTGCTGTGCTTGGTGCAGTGCCTCCATATCTGCGAAAGTCTGTTTTGTCATCATCAGTTTTTGCCCCCGTTCTGTTGATGTAGAAATCATGTTAATGCCCAAGCGTTGGGGCTGCGAGCAGTAGACGCCGGCAATTAGAACGGTGCTTTTCACTGCCGGGGAACACATTCAACAAAGCCAGGCTCAACGGGACGCCAATGTCTTGCATAGGGGGGGATGACGTAACTATCAAACATTACCACTTCCTGATCACCTGTATTGACACCGGTCATGTTGTGACCGGGCGGCATGAAATAACTTTGGCCTGCCACTGCCCTCACCGGTTCGTGCCCTTCCATATAGAGCGTCATTTCGCCTTGCAGCAGGGTCGTAGTCCCGCTGAATTCATGCTGATGAATGGGTGTTCTTGTTCCGGGCGCCCGGTAGGTTTTGATGACCAATGCCCGCCGAGTGTATCCATCGCCCGTCTCAAGGAGATGATCATTCACAACCACACTCTTTGACGAAGCGGCTACCAACGGAGGTATAACCCCATTGATCGTAGTGAGATAGTTGCAGGTATCTTCCCGGGGGAGTGGATCGTCAACGATAATTCGCGACAACCCCAACTGGGGCAGAGATACATCCGCTAGTGCACCCGCCCGACCGCGAATCACGTCCTCACCATCTGACAGCAGTGCATTGATCAGATGGACTCCAGCCAATGCCTTATCACCCGGTTGTAGACAGACACGAAATGTCAGGGTGCTTGTTCCGGTGCCGCTGATATATTTGCCCTCACGTAATGCAGTTCCCACCTCGAGTGGCAAGGAAGGTTTACCCAAGACGTATACCGGTCGATCAAACCTGACCCGGAAATCCATGACCGTCTGACTGGAATAGGTCCCGGCCTTGGGCGGAACGACCCTTACGATGCGCGGTGCCTTGGGGTGCATCTTTGCCGCGAGTGACATCCCTTGGCCTTGAAATGCCCCTACAGGGCCGGACAGGCCGATAGACAACACTGCGACACGAATGGCCCTGAAGATTGCAACCTTTTCAGTCATTTGAGAGTTCAGTGTCCGTTGGTGGACATGAGTTTTAATCACTTCACGCTGGCGGCTAGCATAGCTTATGGCTAAGCCCCAAGCACTGATCGTTCGGCCCTAAGCAACCGGCTAAAACGCCTCAAATGCCGGGTCACGGAGACGGCGGGCAATCGCTCCACTGGATTCGGCCCCAACTTCTGCGACAGTTTCTCTCTTTGGAGGAGAGCGCGTTCCACGCTCGGCCCACCGTACCGCCAAGCGGGATACGAGAGTTCATGACATTCATGACACAACGGCTCGAGCCGGTTTTTGGTTCCGTCTGGGCGGATCAATCGCCCCGGGCTGGGAGGGTACAAGTGAAACACGCGATTGAAACAACTCGGGCAAGAGAAAGCATATCTAGCCATTCTCCCAAAAACGCCCTGCCGATAACTTACCAGCGGCACTTCTGTGGGGCTAAACATCAATGATGTTTGAATGAAGAGGCATTGGTTTTGAAGGAAACAGTCAACACTCAACTCTTCATACTCCTGTCGCCCAGTCAGACGATAGCCAGGTGGATCGGGGTGGAAGCGACAAAGTCGGTCGCCGCGCGGACCGAGCAGGTGCCTGTGGAGTGCGTAACCGCAGGCTCTTTTAGCCGCTCGACTTTCCAGCGTTTTACACATCGCTGGACCTGATCGTAAGAACCCCGATAGCCCTCGATCTGTAATCCCTCAATAAACGCTGAGCGGTCCGGCGTTGCCGCTTGGGTAAACGCTCCTCGATCTTGAGCCACTGCTCCAGCAACCCCTGGCACTCACCCAACTTGGGACAAGGTTGATGTTGCCGCTCATAAACCGGCTTCGCTACCGTGCGTAAATGCTTGCGGACGGTCGGACGTGACAGCTGAAGACTCCGGGCAATTGCGCTGATGCTCTCTCCACCGACAAAATGACGTCGCCTTATTTCGGCTATGAATTCCATTCCTAACACTCCAGGGCTCTTCCAGCTGAAAAGCTGGATCGTTGCACGACGCCGGAGTGGACACTTTTTCAGTGCGGTTTCCCCCGGCTCCCTGGAAAGCTTTCCATGCGATTTAGCAGGCCGGGGTAATAGAACAAGCCCAATTTCATGCTTGACGGTTTGCGGTCCTACCTCCATAAGACGTTTCTCACGGTACCTAACGAGGACAGTTGATTTGATAGGGTCGAGTTGAAGGTTACCCAGCGTCTTCTCAATGATTTTTAGACGAGATAACTCTTGGGATTTGCCCTTGACTGTGGGCAGGCGATTGGATCTGTAATGGCCCATGAGGTCGGCAGGATCTCTGCCTTAGATTGCTTGCTCTGCGTGGTTTCATCTTCGAGACCAGTGGCTTCCAGATGCATCGCCCATTTGCGGGCGTCGGCCTTGCTGGGAATGATTTGCTCTTGGAGCACACACCCGTGCGAACTTGGGCTAACCACTTGTCACCGCGCTTCGTAAAAGAAGCCATTCGTCCTCCGTGCATCAAATTTGCATCAGAGGGACTCAAGGACGACCGCTATGGAGCTTAAGTGATTGATTTTCATTGAGCGGGTGATGGGAATCGAACCCACGCTATCGGCTTGGGAAGCCGAAGTTCTACCATTGAACTACACCCGCTATGGGTGGCAATTCTACGCGCCAAAAACTCGACAAGGCAATCCAGGTGACGGGCCAGCCCGAATGCGGAGACGCATTCTGTTCTTGATAATGAGCGCCGGATTCTTTATATTTTCGAGCCATTTGCTTGAAGCTTTGCCAACTGAATCGCCGCTTTCGGTCGACAGGATCTGATCCTCTGCTGCAAAGAAAGCGTAACCCGATTTTGCGGCGTTCTGCTCTGAACGCTTCATGGCCAGCTCCCAACTTCGTCTGTCCGATGGATTCCTGACTGAGGTCATCAATGAGTTTTAACGCGGTTCCCGACAAGCAGGGTCTTTATGACCCCTCCAATGAACATGACGCTTGTGGCGTGGGCTTCATCGCTCACATCAAGGGAAATAAAAGCCATGACATTATCTGTAAGGGCCTTGAGATTCTGAGGAATATCACCCATCGCGGCGCGGTCGGTGCGGATCCCCTGGCGGGCGATGGCGCGGGCATCCTCATTCAGATTCCGGATGCTTTCCTCCGGGCCGAGACTCAATCCTGCGGGATCAACCTGCCAAAGGAGGGTGATTACGGTGTCGGCATGATCTTCCTGCCGCGGAACGCCAAACATCGCGCCACCTGCGAAAAAATAATCGAAGACTACATCCAGGCCGAAGGTCAGACTTTGCTGGGCTGGCGGGATGTTCCTGTCGCGAGTGAGGGACTCGGCGAATCTGTAAAGCTTATTGAGCCGTGCATCCGGCAGGTTTTCGTTGGTCGCGGGGGGCATTGTCCCGACCAAGACAGCTTCGAACGCAAGTTGTTCGTGATCCGCAAACAGATCGACAACCGTATTCGCGACCTGAAACTGGATGAAGGCAAGATGTTCTACATCCCGTCCTTCTCCTCAAGAACCCTGGTCTACAAGGGCATGCTGCTGGCCGACCAGGTCGGTGTCTACTACCATGACCTGACCGACGCACGCATGGTTTCGGCCCTTGCCCTGGTGCATCAGCGTTTCTCCACGAACACCTTCCCCACCTGGGATCTCGCCCATCCCTTCCGGATGATCGCTCATAACGGCGAAATCAACACCGTTCGCGGCAACATCAACTGGATGGCAGCCCGCCACCATTCGATGTCGTCCAAGATTCTCGGCAAAGATCTTGAAAAAATTTGGCCGCTTATCGGTGAGGGCAAATCGGACTCCGCCAGTTTCGACAACGCGCTGGAATTGTTGGTCATGGGCGGCTATTCCCTGGTCCACGCCATGATGCTGCTAATCCCCGAAGCCTGGGCTGGCAATCCGCTGATGGATGAGAAGCGTCGTGCATTCTACGAATACCACTCCGCCCTGATGGAGCCTTGGGACGGCCCCGCTGCCGTAGCCTTTACCGATGGCAAGCAGATTGGCGCCACGCTTGATCGAAACGGTCTACGGCCGGCACGCTACCTGATTACCGACGATGATTACGTTGTGATGGCCTCCGAAATGGGCGTATTGACCATACCGGAAAACAAGATCGTCAAGAAATGGCGTTTGCAGCCCGGCAAGATGTTCCTGATCGACATGGAGCAGGGCCGCATCATCGACGATGCCGAGATCAAAACTCAACTCGCCGCAAAGGCGCCCTATCAACAGTGGCTTAACGACACCCAGATACAACTGGAAAACCTGCCAGTTGAAATCGCCGCCATGCCACCCGACGAACAGACCCTGCTCGATCGGCAACAGGCCTTCGGTTATACACAGGAAGACATCAAATTCTTCCTAACCCCAATTGCACTCAGCGGACAGGAACCGGTCGGTTCCATGGGAACCGATGCGGCGCTGGCTGTTCTGTCCAGCCGTCCGCGCATGCTATACGACTATTTCAAGCAAGGATTTGCCCAGGTCACCAACCCACCGATTGATCCGATCCGCGAGGAATTGGTCATGTCGCTGGTCACCCACATCGGCCCACGTCCCAATCTCCTCAATCTCGAGAATGGTGGCACGCATAAGCGACTTGAAGCTCATCAGCCCATCCTCAGCAATAAAGATCTGGAAAAGATCCGGCGCATCGAGGCTCGCACCCATGGCGCTTTCAAAACAACCACGCTTAGCTTCTGCTATCCAACTGATACCGGCGCTAGCGGCATGCAGCGCGCCATAGATCATTTGTGCATCCAGGCAGAAAAGGCTGTAAAGGATGGCAATAACATTCTGGTTATCTCCGACCGGGACATGGATGCTGGCCACATTGCCATTCCGGCGCTGCTTGCAACCGCTGCCGTTCACTTCCACCTCATCCGCGCCGGACTAAGAACCGAAGTCGGCCTTGTGGTAGAGACGGGTGAGGCGCGCGAGGTACACCATTTTGCCCTGCTGGCCGGGTATGGTGCTGAAGCTATCAACCCCTACCTGGCCTTCGATACGCTGTCGGCCCTGAGCCCAACCCTGCCGGAATCTTTGAGCGAAGAGGAGGCCCACAAGCACTATATCAAGGCGATCAGCAAGGCGCTGCTCAAGATTATGTCCAAGATGGGCATTTCAACTTATCAGTCCTATTGTGGCGCCCAGGTATTCAATGCTATTGGACTAGGTGACGAATTCCTCGCGAAGTACTTCCCCGGCACCAGCGCCACTACCGGCGGGTCGGGTCTGATGGAAATCGCCGAAGAAACCATCAAGAGGCATCGACTCGCGTTCAGCGACGCACCGATCTATCGGCATGCACTGGATGTGGGTGGCGAATATGCCTACCGGGTCCGTGGTGAAGATCACGTGTGGACACCAGAAACCATTTCGAAATTGCAACACGCCACCCGCACCAACAGCTGGGACACTTACGTCGACTACACGCAGTCGATCAATCAGCAAAATGAGCGACTACTGACCTTGCGTGGGTTGTTGGATTTCAACTATGACCGGACCGCGGTCCCGCTGGAGGAAGTCGAATCGGCAAAGGACATCGTCAAGCGTTTTGCGACGGGCGCCATGTCCTTTGGCTCGATCTCTTATGAAGCTCACACCACGCTGGCCATCGCCATGAATCGGATTGGTGGAAAATCCAATACTGGTGAGGGCGGAGAACTCCCCGAACGCTTCAAGCCGATGGAAAATGGCGACTCCATGCGCTCTGCCATCAAGCAGGTTGCTTCCGGTCGGTTTGGCGTAACCGCCGAATACCTCGTGAATGCCGATGACATCCAGATCAAGATCAGCCAGGGTGCCAAGCCCGGTGAAGGTGGCCAGCTACCGGGCCATAAGGTCGATGCAACCATCGCCAAGGTACGTCACTCGACCCCGGGCGTGGGTCTGATCTCGCCACCACCGCATCACGACATCTACTCGATCGAAGACTTGGGTCAGCTCATTCATGACCTGAAGAACGTGAATCCGGAAGCGCGCATCAGTGTCAAATTGGTGTCCGAGGTCGGCGTCGGCACGGTAGCGGCTGGTGTTGCCAAGGCACATGCCGATCACGTCACAATTGCCGGTTATGACGGCGGCACGGGCGCAAGCCCCATCACTTCCATCAAACACGCCGGCCTGCCCTGGGAAATTGGCTTGGCCGAAACGCACCAGACCTTGGTGCTCAACAAGTTGCGCGGACGGATCTGTGTCCAGGCCGATGGCGGCATGCGCACTGGGCGCGATGTAGTGATGGGTGCGCTGCTCGGTGCTGATGAATTCGGTTTTGCCACGGCGCCGCTAATCGTCGAGGGATGCATCATGATGCGCAAATGCCATCTGAACACCTGCCCCGTTGGTGTCGCCACCCAGGATCCTGAGCTGCGTAAACGATTCACTGGTCAACCCGAACATGTCGTCAATTTCTTCTTTTTCATCGCCGAGGAAGTGCGCCAACTGATGGCCAAGCTGGGTTACCGGAAGTTTGACGAAATGATCGGACAAACCGATCGGCTCGACATGCGCAAGGCCGTTGCGCATTGGAAGGCCTCAAAAATCGATCTTGGCCGTCTTCTCTACAAGCCGACTCCGGGTCCAGGCGTTTCGATCTACAACACCGAAATTCAGGATCACGGCCTCGAAAAGGCACTGGACCGACAGTTGATTGCCCAGGCCAAACCGGCGCTAGATAATCGTACCCCGGTGCAAATCGAGGTCGGTATCCGTAACTTCAACCGCACGGCAGGCGCCATGCTTTCCGGTGAAGTCGCCAAACGCTATGGTCATGTCGGCCTTCCTGAAGACACCATCCACATTAAACTGAATGGTACGGCCGGTCAGAGTTTTGGTGCGTTTCTCGCGGCAGGGGTCACCATGGAGCTGGCCGGCGAAGGTAACGACTATGTCGGCAAGGGTCTTTCCGGCGGTCGGATTGCGATCTACCCACCTGCCATTTCCCCCATCGTCGCGGATGAAAACATTATCGTCGGCAATACCGTGCTCTACGGCGCGATTCAGGGTGAGTGCTATTTTCGCGGAGTGGCTGGCGAACGCTTCGCTGTGCGCAATTCGGGAGCCATCGCTGTCGTAGAGGGCGTAGGTGATCATGGCTGTGAATACATGACCGGCGGTATCGTCGTTGTGCTCGGCGAAACCGGGCGTAACTTTGCTGCGGGCATGTCGGGTGGCGTGGCTTATGTACTCGACGAGTCCGGTGACTTCAGCCAACGCTGCAATCTCGCCATGGTTGAATTACAGCCCGTCCCTTCAGAAGCGAATGCGCTGGAAAAATTCGACCATCAGGGGGGAGACCTAGAAAACCATGGTCTGGTTGATATCATGCGGGACATGACCCGCCATGATGAGCAGCGTCTGCGGACTCTCATCGAGAAACACAGGCGTTACACGGGCAGTGAAAAAGCCCGTCGCATACTGGAGAACTGGCCCGAATATGCGCCACGTTTTGTCAAGGTGATGCCCGTCGATTACCGATTGGCTCTGGAAAAAATGCAAAAGGTCCAAGCGCAAGCCGAAGCGAGCCATTGATTCTTTGAGTTGCCCATACCCTCCCCGGAATTAGCGTCGGAGGGTATGTGGCGACGGCAAGGCGACGCCCCTATCATTCAGCGGTGCCCACGGGCACGTCAACGAGGTTAACAAAGCATGGGTAAACCCACGGGCTTCATGGAAATTTCGCGTCAGGATCGGCGCTATACGCTGGTCGCAGACCGCGTCCAGAATTACAAGGAATTTGTCATTCCGCTCAGCGAGGATGAACTGGGCAGACAGGGCGCCCGCTGCATGGACTGCGGGATTCCCTATTGTCATAACGGCTGCCCGGTCAACAACATCATTCCTGACTGGAACGATTTGGTTTACCAGGGCCAATGGCAGGAAGCCATTGAGGTTCTCCACAGCACCAATAACTTCCCCGAGTTTACCGGTCGCATCTGCCCTGCCCCGTGCGAGGCCGCCTGCACCCTGAATCTCACCGATGAACCCGTGACGATCAAGTCCATCGAGTGCTCCATCGTCGACAAGGCCTGGCAGATGGGCTGGATACAGCCACAAATCGCCAAGCACAAGACCGGCAAGCGCATAGCCGTCGTGGGCTCTGGGCCTGCGGGAATGGCGACCGCTCAACAGCTGGCGCGGGCCGGTCATGACGTGGTGGTCTTTGAGAAGAACGACCGGATTGGCGGCTTGCTCCGCTACGGGATTCCCGATTTCAAGATGGAAAAACACCTCATTGACCGTCGCATCGCGCAGATGCAGGCAGAAGGGGTCGTCTTTCGTCCCAACTCGCATATCGGCAAGGATATCCCTGCCCAGCAGCTGCTGACTGATTTTGATGCCGTTATCTTGGCCGGGGGTTCCGAACATCCCCGAGACTTGGCAGTCCCCGGGCGGGAACTAGACGGTGTTCACTTTGCCATGGAATTCCTGCCACAGCAAAACAAGCGTGTCGCTGGAGATCAGCTACCAAAAAACCTCGGCCTATTGGCTACAGGCATGAATGTGATCGTCATCGGTGGTGGCGACACAGGTTCGGATTGCATTGGCACCTCTAAGCGTCATGGGGCGGATTCAATCACTCAGCTAGAAATAATGCCCAAGCCGCCAGAAAAGGAAAACAAGCCCCTGACTTGGCCCAACTGGCCTAATAAACTGCGCACGTCTAGTTCCCATGAGGAAGGCTGTGAACGGATGTGGAGTGTCGATACCGTCTCGCTTGAAGGAAAAAACAACAAGGTTACACAAATCAACTGCATCAAAGTGGAGTGGAAGCAGGAAGGCGGCCGCTGGAACATGAGCCGGATTCCTGGCAGTGAGTTCAGCCTGAAAGCCGATCTGGTGCTGCTGGCCATGGGCTTCGTCCACCCGGTCCGCGAGGGGCTGCTGGAGGATCTGGGTGTTGACATGGACGAACGCCGTAATGTCAAAGCCAATACCGTCGATTACCGCACCACGGTCGACAAGGTGTTTACCGCTGGCGATATGCGCCGCGGTCAGTCACTGGTGGTCTGGGCGATTCGCGAGGGACGGCAATGTGCGCGTGCGGTCGATGAATATCTGATGGGATTTAGCGAACTTCCGCGTTAATCCGACCTACCTTGTCCGCCATGGAAGGCGGCCAACGGCCTCTTGCCTGACAGTCTATTTCAGCCCCCGAGACCTCTCGTCTCGTATCGTCTCAAAGGTGCCCCCATCTTTGGCTCATCGCCAATCATTGGTGCGTTCAATCGAAAACGCACCGGCTCTTCATAGTGAAAAGCCGAAGCGGCGACTATATCTCGTATCCAGAGAAACTAATGGACACAACATGTAGTTGATTGGATATAATCCGCGGAGATTTTTGATCGATCTGGCCCACCCAACATTGCCATCAGGAGAGCGCATCATGCTGAACTGGGAAGACCCACTACACGGATTAACCGCAAAGGCGCCAGGCGCCGGCCCATCCATGCCATCCCTGAACCTCAGGCTGGACTCATTTGAAGGCGCACCGATTTCGACCGCCGCTCCGATTCCTGAAATGAAACAGGAACCGTCTCTCCATCAAGGCGCAAGCGGGCTCGAAAATATCGAGATTGGCGCCAAGCGAATTCAGGTAGATGACAAGAAAATTATCAATTGCCGGGCAGACCTAAATCAGTTGGTCCCCTTCAAATATCGCTGGGCTTGGCAGAAATACCTGGATGCCTGCGCCAACCACTGGATGCCACAAGAAATCAACATGAACGCGGATATCGCGCTATGGAAGAGCGCCGATGGTCTGACTGAAGATGAGCGCATCATCATCAAGCGCAATCTGGGTTTCTTCTCCACCGCCGATTCACTGGTGGCCAACAACCTGGTACTGGCCGTTTATCGCCACATCACCAATCCGGAATGCCGACAATATCTGTTGCGTCAATCTTTTGAGGAAGCGCTCCATACGCACGCTTATCAGTACATCGTAGAATCCCTCGGCATGGATGAAGGTGAAGTCTTCAATATGTATCGGGAACTGCCTTCGGTGGCCCGCAAGGCCGAGTGGGCCCTGCCTTACACCCGGTCACTGGGCGATCCAAACTTCAGCACCGGCACCCCGGAAACCGACCAGCGGCTGTTGCGTGACCTGATTGCGTTCTACGTCATCTTCGAAGGCATTTTCTTCTACGTCGGCTTCACCCAGATTCTCTCCATGGGTCGTCGGAACAAGATGACCGGTACTGCCGAGCAGTTCCAGTACATTCTGCGCGACGAATCGATGCACATGAACTTCGGCATCGACGTCATCAACCAGATCAAGATCGAAAACCCTCATCTCTGGAATCAGGAATTCCAGCAGGAAATGATCAAACTGATCAAGGAGGCGGTCGAGATTGAAATCCAGTATGCCCATGACACCATGGCTCGCGGTGTTCTGGGGCTGAATGCGAACATGTTTGAGGAGTACCTCAAATACATCGCCAATCGCCGCTGCAATCAGATCAACCTGCCCGAACAGTATCCAGGCGTGCAGAATCCCTTCCCCTGGATGAGCGAAATTCTCGACCTCAAAAAGGAAAAAAACTTCTTCGAAACGCGCGTCACGGAATATCAGACCGGCGGCGCACTCAGCTGGGACTAGGGCTCACGCACCACCCCATAAAGACCGGAATTCGCTCGCTGCGGATTCCGGATTGTCCTCCCCAAATACCCCTTCGATAACTGCCAGCAGATCCGCACCCGCTGAGAGCAACTCAGGCGCATTGGCAAGCGTAATGCCCCCAATGGCAACAACCGGCACATTGATTCGTTCACGCGCCATTTCGAGTGTCTGAAGATGTGCGCAAGGAGCCTGTGGCTTCGTCGATGAGGGAAAGAATCGACCAAAAGCCACATAACTGGCGCCCATCGCGACCGCCTGTTCCGCGCGCTGGATATCGTCGTAACAGGAAACGCCAACAATCGCATTAGGACCGAGGCGTTTTTTGGCCGAAACAATGGAACCATCCTCCCGACCCAGGTGGACCCCATCAGCACCCACCGCCTCGGCCAATGCTACATTGTCATTGATGATGAATGGAATGGAGGCACGCCGACAAAGCCTCAGTAATGCGGTTGTCTCTTCGATAGCATTTGTCGGATGCTTGACCCGATACTGAATCACGGCCGCCCCACCACGAATGGCTGAATTCACCGCCCGCAGCAGCGAATCACGTTCCAAGGTTTCATCACGCGTGATGACATAAAGTCCCTGATCGGGAAATCTGATTGGTAATAGCAAGGATTATTCCTCGATAAATTAATCTGGAGACTGAATGCGATGCCCCGATTTTGCAGGCGGTCATAATCTGCCGGAATCGGCTGACAGCGCTTATAATTCCCGCTTTGATTCAACCTTCAGGGAAAGCCTCATGTCGAACCAGACCGTCAAGAAAGTTGCTCTCGCCTATTCCGGTGGCCTAGACACGTCCGTTATTTTGCAATGGCTGCGTGATACCTACAGCTGCGAGGTCGTGACCTTTACTGCGGACATCGGACAAGGCGAAGAAGTCGAACCTGCCAGAGCCAAGGCCCAGTCCATGGGCATCCAGGAAATCTTCATTGATGATCTCACCGAGGAGTTTGCACGGGATTTCGTCTTCCCCATGTTCAGAGCCAACACCATTTATGAAGGCGAATACCTGCTGGGCACCTCAATCGCCCGCCCACTGATCGCCAAGCGTCTCATTGAAATCGTCAATGAAACCGGTTGTGATGCCATCTGTCATGGGGCCACCGGCAAGGGCAACGACCAAGTCCGCTTTGAACTGGGTGCCTACGCACTGAAACCCGACATCAAAGTCATCGCTCCCTGGCGCGAATGGGATCTGACCTCGCGCGAAACCCTGCTGGCCTACGCCGAGAAGCACAGCATCCCGATCGAGATGAAGCGTGGCAAGGCCTCTCCCTACTCCATGGATGCCAATCTGCTACACATCTCCTATGAAGGCGGCGTTCTGGAGGATCCCTGGGCTGAGCCGGAAGAAGACATGTGGCGCTGGAGCGTGTCGCCCGAGGCCGCTCCCGACCAACCCACCTACCTGGAACTGACCTACGACCGCGGCGACATCATCGCCATCGACGGCGTTGCCCTGTCCCCCGCACAGGTGCTCGCCAGATTGAACCAGCTGGGCGGCGCCAACGGCATCGGACGCCTGGATATCGTCGAAAACCGCTATGTCGGCATGAAATCTCGTGGCTGCTACGAGACCCCCGGCGGCACCATCATGCTCAAGGGACATCGGGCCATCGAATCACTGACCCTGGATCGCGAGGTTGCACATCTGAAGGATGAACTGATGCCACGTTATGCCAGCCTGATCTACAATGGTTACTGGTGGAGTCCGGAGCGCATACTCTTGCAGGAACTCATCGACTCTTCGCAAGAAACGGTGAACGGCGAGGTACGGATCAAGCTTTATAAAGGTAATGTCACCGTCGTCGGCCGCAAATCGGAGAGGAACAGCCTGTTCGATATGAATATCGCAACCTTCGAGGACGACAAGGGCGCCTACAATCAGAAGGACGCAGAGGGATTCATCAAGCTCAACGCGCTCAGAATGCGGATTGCCGCGTCCAAGGGGACCCGATTCGTCTGATTTCTCAGATTCTCGCTGACGGCCCAGCTACCGAATAATTGATGGCTGGGCCTTTATTTAGATGCTCTCGACCACCCGCTCCCTACTCTATCTGACCTTGATATTGAAAACGACGGAGCGAATGTCCCCCCTGCCATTTTCCCATGGTCTGCGATATTCAAATCGAATCAGCCCATTGCCTGATTTCAGCGTTCGAAATGTCCAGTTCTCCGTGCCCCCGACGCCTAGCATGGAGAGCGGATTCGGGTTGGTTTCATAACGGGGCGCCTCGCCGATCGTGTCGAGAATCTCACCCGTCTGGTCTACCAGCAGCCATTGAAAACCGGTCGTACGATTACCTTCCAAACGAACCCATAACTGTTGATTTCTTTCTATATCCACCGTCGCGCCCGCGTCCTTTTCGGTGATCTGAATCACGGTTAGCTTCGGGTCATCGATCAGCGGGGCACAGCCAGCGAAGCCCGCCAACAAACCAAGAACCAACACTATGGCAGGAAAGTTCGCCGGGACAACGCGACCCGTAGGTGCTTGATCAGATCCCATAGGCCTTCCTGTAATAGGGCCAGGTCGCAACGTGCAAATACTTTCGGATGGGCGTTTTAATCACGGATACGCAAAGGAAAATCGAGAAGAGACACCAGACGGCGGCATATTCATTAGGATCGGAGGTCAGCAGATCCGAGATCAACGGCCCAACAATGAAATGGAAGCCGACAAACCGCCATGATCCATAGAGGATGGGCATCCAGAACGCCGTCACAATGTAGGCGGTGGCATGTAAGCCATAGAGAAAACCAAGTGGATTATCCAGGTAACCCGACAACAGACCATTAAGCGGTAACTGCCAGGCAATATGCCATGACCCTGAAACCGAGCAGGCCTGGGACCCACAAAATCCTTCTGCACCAATCACGCATTTTCCTGCCCAGACGAAGGGATACATCTTGACCAGCATGGCAAGCGCGCCTACAGCACAGATCGAATACACAACAGTGCCGATCTTTTTCTTTACCTCCTCCGGTATAAAGTACATGGCCACCATGTTGACGAAGAAAGGCTGGAAGGCGATGTGGAGATAGCCAAAGTAAGTCAATATCTGGTTGGGCGGTGAATCACAGAGGTCGATATAGATATATGTAGCGGCTTGCAGTAACTCCATGCAAGCAAAATAGGTCAGTGGAATCCACAACTCCTTGGATTCGCCCTTGTACGCTACATAGGCTGCCGTGCCAAATCCAGCCACTGCCAACACAGCCGACGCTTCTCCGCTCCAACACATCGTGATACCTCGGGTTTTCCCTTGAAATTAGTTAACCCATCAGCAGGCTCCTTCAGCCAGCTGATGGAAGTGACGGTGCATTTATTCAATAGCATGGCATCAGTGATGCCTAACTGATGCCATATTTTTGCATCCGGTAGAGCAGTGTGTCTCTGGAAATCCCCAGAAGCTTTGCCGAACGACTGCGATTGCCATTGGTTCTTTCGAGCGCCTGGCGGATCAAATCGATTTCCACTTGTTCGAGGTTAATGCCACGTTCAGGCAATTCAATTTCAGAGCAAGAGGGGGATGTCGGCGACATCCGGCTCACGATCTCGGGCGGCAAGCTGTTCTCTTCTATCGTTCGACCAGCCAGCAGAATACAGAGACGCTCACACACATTGCGCAACTCACGAACATTGCCGGGCCAAGAATAGGCTATCAATTTGTTCATAGCCGATTTGCTGACACTCACCTTGGGTAGAGCGTGGTCGCGGGTGAACTGAAGGATGAAATGCTGCAGAAGCTCCTGCACATCGCCGATCCGCTCGCGCAAGGGGGGTATTTCCAGCGGCACCACATTCAGTCGGTAATAGAGGTCACGCCGGAACTCCCCCCGGCTGATCCGATCCTGCAGGTTGGCATTGGTGGCCGCAATGATGCGCACATCCACATGCTGCGTAGACGTTTCGCCCACGGGCTGAATCTCGCCCGTCTCAAGAAACCGCAACAGCTTCGCCTGCAAGGGAATCGGCAAGGAATCGACCTCATCAAGAAAAACTGTTCCGCCATTGGCGGCCTGCAGCCGGCCCAGCTGATTGCCAGTTGCTCCGGTGAAAGAACCTTTCTTGTGACCGAAAAGTTCAGACTCTGCCAAAGCCTCGGGCAAAGCGGCACAGTTGATGGTGATGAACGGGCGATCTGCCCTTGGGCTATGCTGTTGCAAAGCCAAGGCGAGCACTTCCTTACCGGTCCCCGTTTCACCAATAATGAGGACAGTGACATCCGTCGCCGACACCATCCGAGCACTACGGATCAACGATTCGAAATTCGGCGACTGACCGATCAATTTCTCGAACATAGACACGTCAGCGCAATCTCAGTGAGCCATTGTGTGTTGAACCATGGGGTTGAGTCCGGGGAACGCGGCCATCAAGGCGAGCAGGATGAGGGTGATGCCGGTCACTTGGCGAAAGCGGGTCATGCTCGACAATCGAACCATCCATGACGTCATGATGCCGACCCCCATGACCGCAGGCATGGTGCCCAACCCAAATGCAAACATCGTGAAGGTGCTGCGAACTACATCCCCAGTGGTAGCGGCCAGCGCCAAGGCTGTATAGACAAGACCGCAAGGTAACCAACCCCAAACCATACCGAAGAAGAACGCTCGTGGCAGAGTCTCAACAGGGACAAGACCACGACCATAAGGTTCGATCCGACGCCAGACCAGGTTGCCAAACTTTTCAATGTAGGCAAATCTAGGAAACCAGCCCGCAAGGTGCAGACCGGCCCCCAACATGACCAAGGCGGAAAGTATCTGCAACACCCGATGGCCGTGCCCCTCACCCAAGGGCATGCTCAGCACGTGCTCCGCCAGGCCGGCAAAAAGTCCCGCAATTGAATAGCTCAACACACGTCCGGCGTTGTAACTCGCGACAAAGGGCAACAAAAGCCTCTTGTTTTCCCGAATTTCACGCTTGAGACTGAGGGTCAGCGAGCCGATGATCGAGCCGCACATTCCCAGGCAATGCAGCGCACTGAACATTCCCATCAAGAGCGCAACAAAATAGGAAGTGCTAAAAGCCGAGTCCAGGTGGTTCATGCGTGGGGTCTAAGTGCTTGATTGGCTTATCACAAAATGATAAGCCGAAAGATTGAAAGTGACGGCTATTCTAGCGCGGATAGGCTAAGACTGCCCAAGGCAAGATCGATCTCCGCTTGTCACCCCGCCAGCTGACCCCTTATCTTGTTCCCCTATCTGAATCAACCGAGCACCATTATGGCCCGTCCCGTTACCCCAGAAATTGCCGCTGATACCATCATCGAACTGATCGATTTGCCAAATCGACCGATTGTCCTGATCGAACGACTCCATCCACCGCATGGTTGGGCTATTCCCGGGGGATTCGTGGATGTCGGCGAAACTCTGGAGAACGCGGCGCGCCGGGAAGCGAAAGAAGAAGTCGGACTGGATGTCAGCCTTAAAACACTGCTGGGCATTTATTCCGACCCTGCACGCGACGTGAGGGGCCATACCGTTACGGCGGTCTATGTTGCTGAAGCCCGGGGTATGCCAGTGGCTGCCGACGATGCTAAGGAGGCGAGTGTGATCCATATTGACGCCCTACCCGTGCCATTGGTCTTTGACCACGCCCTGGTGCTAGAAGACTATCGCCGTTATCGCGAGACTGGACAACCGACGCCGCTCCGGTGAATGGTATCCACTCACATCAACAGCATTTGCTCATAGCTCGACCATCAGACCCAACTCCACCACGCGATCCGGCGGAATGCGCCAGAACACCATGGCATTCTCCGCGTTCATAGCCATGCGGATAAAGAGGCGCTCCCGCCAGGGAGCCATCCCCTCCCTTGCCGTAGAAACCATATGTTCGCGGGACAGGAAGAAGGAAGTATCATCTAAGTCAACCGCAAGCCCCTGATGCTTGCAGTAGGCCAAGGCATCAGGAATGTTCGGCTCCTGGTTGTAGCCGTAATAGATTCGGATACGGAAAATGTTTCCACCAAAATGGCGAATCTTGATCCTGTCCTCCAAAGGAACTAGGGGTTCGTCGCGGGTCACGACGGTTAGCACAAAGACCTGCTCGTGCAGCACCTTGTTTATCAAAACATTTTGCAGCAGCGACAAAGGAGCGCCAAACCGACCCGCCGTCAAATAGACCGCGGTCCCGGGCACTCTTGGCAAGGGATCATGCCCTTGGCGTGAGGCAATTTCCTCCAGCGGTATAGCCTTTTCATTCAGACGGCTAACGAGCAGTTGCCGCCCCCTGATCCAGGTCGACAAGAGCATAAAGACGGCGCCGCCGATCAGGAGCGACACCCAACCGCCTTGAAGAAGCTTGGTCGAATTGGCCGCAAGGAAACCCAGATCAATCAATAAAAATACAGCAAAGACGATGCCGGTCAACAAAAGATTAAAGCGCCATATGCGACCCAAAAGGCCAAAGGCGAGCAGCGAAGTGACCACCATGGTCCCGGTCACCGCGATCCCATAAGCGCCGGCCAGACTTGACGACGAACCAAAACCCAGCACCAGAAGAATTACACCAACTGCGAGCAGGCGATTAACAGCAGGGACATAGATTTGACCCACCCGACCCGTCGACGTGTGCCGCACGCTGAGCCGAGGAAGAAACCGGAGCCTGATAGCCTGAGCGGCCAGGGAAAAGGCACCCGAGATCATAGCTTGGGAGGCGATAATGGTCGACAGCGTGGCCAGAGCCAGCAAGGGCAGGACACTCCAAGACGGTCCCAGCAGATAGAAGGGATTACTGGAAGCGCCTGGAGCCCTCAAAAGCAAGGCCCCCTGACCTAGGTAATTCAGAATCAAAGCCGGAAACACCAGAAAGAACCAGGCCAAGCGAATCGGCCTTATCCCAAAATGCCCCATGTCGGCATATAACGCCTCGGCACCGGTCACCACCAAGACCACTGCTCCAAGAACCACTAGAGACTGTGCCTTGGCCTCCATGAGAAAATCAAGTGCATAGAGCGGATGTAGCGAGTGCAGAATCACCGGGGTCTGACTGATACTGAACCCTCCCAGTAATCCAATCACCAGAAGCCACAGCACCATGACGGGACTGAAGAGCACGCTGATAAAGGCCGTACCCCGGTGTTGCAGGAAAAACAGCACGACGAGAATAGTCACGGTTGCCGGCACGACAAGCGGTTTAAGTGCCGGAGTCAGTACTTTCAGGCCTTCCATGGCGCTCATTACGGAGATGGCCGGTGCAATCACGGCATCCCCAAAAAATAGAGCGGTCCCAACCAAGCCGATGGACAGAATCAGCCGACTCATTCTTGGCCGATCCTCTACCGTCCTGAGCACAAGGGAAAGCAGCGCCATGATGCCGCCCTCACCTTTGTTGTCGGCGCGCATGATCAACAAGGCATACTTTAGACCTACGACGATCACCAGCGACCAGAAAACCAGGGAGAGGATACCCATGACATGCTCGGGCGTTGGCGACAGTGAACTACTACCGCCAAAGGCCACGCGCAAGGCATAGAGTGGACTCGTGGCGATATCGCCAAATACGACACCGACACAACCCAGCACCAGTTTCCATCGAAGGGGATCATTCCCTCGCCCTGCCCGCGTTACAGCCATGCTTCAAGGTCCATTGCCGAATTAGAAAACGGACCGGAACGAACAGGCACAAACTACGGACCTTTATTTTCTGGTCTACCAACTTAGGCACAGAGCTTTCTGTTTCCTGCCGCCCGGGCCGAGCGCGGCGCATTATAGCCCAGCGACTTACTCTGCAGAATTGGGCAATCTCACATGGTAAGCTTCGTGCTTTCGGTCGCCGGCTAAACTTCGATGTCACAGGCACGCTCACTCATCCCTCTTAAACTGGCCATCCTGACCGTCTCGGATACTCGTACCGAAGTCAATGACACATCGGGCAGAATGCTGGTAGACCGACTAAGCGAGGCGGGTCACTACCTCGTTAACAAAAGAATCGTTGCCGACGATATCTATAAGATTCGCGCTGTAGTGTCTGACTGGATCGCCGATCCGGCCATTCAGGCCATCATCACCACGGGCGGGACCGGCGTTACGGGAAGGGATGGCACACCGGAGGCCGTCAGCGTGCTATTTGACAAAAAGCTGGAAGGATTCGGTGAACTCTTTCGACAGCTTTCCTACCAGGACATTGGCACCTCCACACTGCAATCCCGCGCTCTAGCCGGTGTGGCCAACGGGACCTATATTTTCTGTCTGCCGGGATCGTCAGGGGCTTGCCGTTTAGCCTGGGACAGCATCATCAGCGCGCAGTTGGATTATCGAACGCGGCCCTGCAATCTTGTGGAATTGATGCCGCGACTGCTTGAAAAATAGGGTTTCGCCCTACCCGCCGGTCGCGTTCATGTAACGAAGTATGACCGGCTCCCCCCGCAAATCGAAGTGATGCCGTTCAGGCTTGATGGCCATAGCCGCCACAATGGCCGATTTAAGGTCCCCGATATTGCCGGCTTCGTTACGTAACACAGCCTTCAGATCCACCGAGTGCTCATTGCCAAGGCAGAGCAACAACCTTCCCTCGGCAGTGACCCGCACCCGGTTGCACGTCGCACAGAAATTGTGGCTGTGAGGTGAGATGAACCCCACCCGGGTTCCGGTATCCGCGACCCGGTAGTAGCGCGATGGCCCCCCGGTCGAGTCGTTGCTGGACAAGAGCTCGAACATGCCTTCCAGCCGTTGTCGGATTTCATCGCTGGAGCAATACGCCTCGGCCCGATCATGGGCATCCACCCGACCTAGGGGCATTTCCTCGATAAAACTGATATCAATGCCCTTGCCGATGGCGTAGCTGACCAAATCACACACCTCATCATGATTACGGTTACGCAATACGACGGCGTTAAGCTTGATCCTTTCGAATCCCTGCTCGAGAGCAGCGTCGATCCCAGCCAGGACGACGTCAAGATCACCCACCCGCGTCAATTGGCGAAACCGGTCCGGCTTGAGGCTGTCGAGGCTGATATTGATCCGCTTGACACCTGCCGACTTAATATTTGCTGCTTCCTGGACCAGTTGAGAACCATTGGTCGTCAACACCAACTCATTCAGACCCGGCAACTGACTGATCTGAGCCATAAGCCCCACGGCTCCTTTTCTGACCAGGGGTTCTCCACCAGTAATACGAATCTTGTCGACGCCCAATTCGACAAATGCTCGGGCGACCAGATAGATCTCTTCAAGAGTCAAGACCTGCGGACGCGGAAGAAACTCCATCTCCTCGCTCATGCAGTAAAGGCAACGGAAATCGCAGCGATCGGTGATCGATATACGGACATAGCTGACCCGCCGACCAAATCGATCATCAAGTGGTTGCGTTAATGGAGCGGCTTTTGTGATAGTTGGATCCATAAGCCAAATTCTCCCATGACCCTGACAAATGGCCAAGTATTTTACTCGGGAATTAATCCACCATTGGAATCTCCCTACAAGGGATTCGATTCGTAACAAGATCACCACAAGCAATTTTCGACAGAATCATGGAAACTATCGGGATGCGGCAGACTTCCATATGGAGAGTCTTCAAATGAGCGGCCTGATTGGCTGATCGGCATAGCTGGATAAAAAATAAGACATATGACCGACGATGAATCGACTCCAGGAACTATTTGAGGGCACTTCGGCGATTGCCGAAGACAACCTGAAATTTCTCGAGGACCTCTATGAGCGCTTCCTGCGAGATCCAGAATCCGTTGATCTGAGTTGGCGCGAGAAGTTTAGATTGATCCAGGAGGAACCGCTGGTCCTCCGCCCTGGGCGCGAAGATTCAAATCCTTTCGCATTTGAAAACAGGGAAGAGATTGAAAGTACGCTCCGCAAACAGGCAGCGGTCGATCATCTTATCTACCATCACCGAACCCGGGGGCATCAGGTAGCAAAGAACAACCCCCTTCAGCTCATCGAACCCACTCAGCTCAGGGATCTTGATCCCGCCTACTATGGTCTGACCGGACAAGATCTCGACAGCCATTTCTTCGTTGACATCCTTCATCACCTCCGCCGACTGCCCTTGCGAGAGATCCTCTCCCTATTGAGGCAAACCTACTGTGAAAGCATCGGCACCGAGTACATGCATATCGTCGACAGTGACATCAAGCTCTGGATTCAAGCCCGCCTGGAAAACACCCGAGGGCGAGCCTTTCCGGAGCCCGAGAGTCAGCGCAATCTGCTCCGCGGCCTGACGGCTGCCGAGGGGATAGAGCGCTACCTGCATCGGAAATATGTCGGTCAAAAGCGGTTTTCACTAGAAGGAGCGGAAAGTCTCATCCCCCTGCTGGATGAAATTATCGAGCGATCCAGCGAACAGGGCACCAGGGAACTCGTGATCGGCATGGCGCATCGGGGACGATTGAACGTGCTTATTAACGTCTTGGGCAAAAAACCCAGCTCGCTGTTTCAGGAGTTTGAGGGTACGTCTTCCGGCTCGCCGATGGCCAGCGCCGGTGACGTGAAGTACCACATGGGCTTCTCCTCCAACATCATGACCCGGCATGGGCCGGTTCATACCGCGTTGGCCTTCAACCCGTCCCACCTTGAAATCATCAACCCGGTAGTGGAAGGCTCGGTCAGGGCCCGTCAGGATCGCCGACAGGATAACGGTGAGGATCAGGTGATGGCGATCCTCATCCATGGCGATGCGGCCTTTGCTGGCCAGGGTGTCGTGATGGAAACACTCAACATGGCGGAGACACGCGCCTATACCACCGGCGGCACCATCCATATCGTCGTCAACAACCAGATTGGGTTTACTACCAGCAACCCTTTTGATGCTCGCTCTACACTTTACTGCACGGATGTCGCCAATATGGTTCAGGCCCCCGTATTCCATGTGAATGGGGATGATCCGGAAGCCGTTCTGTTCGTCACCCGGCTGGCGGTCGAATACCGCATGAAGTTCAAGCGGGATGTAGTAATCGATTTATTGTGCTACCGGCGACAAGGACACAATGAAGCCGATGAGCCCGCCGTCACCCAGCCAAGCATGTACCAGTTCATTCGCCAACACCACTCCGTCAGACGACTCTATGCAGACAAGCTCATTGCTGCAGGAGTGATCAGTCCCAATGAAGAAAAACAACTGGAGACGGATTATCAATCTGCCCTGGATCGCGACGACATCGTGTCTCGCCCCTTGATCGAGGGTGACAATGTTTTTCCAAAACCCTCATGGACCGCCTATGTCGACAAGGATTGGGAAACGCCCTACGACTCTAGCCTGCCTGCCGAAATCGTCCAGACGCTCACAGCGGAAATACTCAAGCTGCCGGCGGACTTTTCGCTACATCCCCGGGCCAAGGCCATTTATGACAGTCGCGGCGCCATGGCGCGGGGTGAAATCCCGATGGATTGGGGGTTTGCTGAAACGCTGGCCTATGCCTCGCTATTGAGACAGGGTTATCCCATCCGCCTCAGTGGCCAGGATGTGGGCCGCGGGACCTTCTTTCATCGTCATGCGATCCTCCATGACCAAGCAACGGGTATTTCCTTCACGCCGCTGCAGCAGCTATCAAAGCCTGCTGCACCATTCCAGATCTACGATTCACTGCTTTCGGAGGAAGGCGTACTTGGTTTCGAATACGGCTATGCCAGTTCTGCACCGGAAATCATGGTGGTCTGGGAAGCCCAATTTGGCGACTTTGCCAACAACGCACAAGTAGTCATCGACCAGTTCATTACCTCTGGTGAAAGCAAATGGGGCAGACTTTGCGGACTGACCCTGCTGCTGCCGCATGGTTATGAGGGCCAAGGCCCCGAGCACTCCTCGGCTAGGATCGAGCGCTACCTGCAACTCTGTGCCGAGCAAAATATTCAGGTATGCGTTCCGACAACACCAGCGCAGATTTTCCATCTGCTGCGCCGGCAGATGCTCAGGACTTTTCGCAAGCCACTGATCGTGATGACGCCAAAAAGTCTATTGCGACATAAACTCGCCGTATCCTCACTCGCTGAACTGAGCCAAGGTCAATTCAACAACGTAAAAGGTGAGATTGATCCGCTGAATGCAAACGCCATCACCCGCGTGATAATCTGCACTGGCAAAGTATATTACGATCTGCTGGAAGCGCGGCGGCGGGATTCGCTTGACTACATAGCGATTATCCGCATCGAACAACTGTATCCTTTCCCGGACAAGGAGTTTGTGGCAGAACTCTCGAAGTACCCCAATATCCGGGAATTGATCTGGTGCCAGGAAGAACCGGAGAATCAGGGAGCATGGCATCAGATCAAGCACCGTTTCATCGGTCATCTTGAGGGCCAGGCTACGTTGACTTATGCCGGCAGGCCCATGTGCCCCGCTCCGGCAGTGGGACAGTTCCATCGACATATCGAACAACAGAAACAGGTGGTCGCCGACGCCCTTTACGGCACCGGCAGCCGCTAATTGATAGCGACAACGGACTTCCAAGATGCGTATTGAAGTGCTTGTACCTAACCTGCCAGAATCGGTCAGCGATGCGACCTTGCTCGACTGGCATTACCAGGCAGGAGATCAGGTGGCAAAGGATGCCAGCCTGATTGACCTGGAAACAGACAAGGTCGTGCTCGAAGTCCCGGTGCCTGAGACCGGAGTACTCATGGAAGTTCGTCGCAATAAGGGCGATACGGTTTCCAGCGGCGATGTTCTCGCCATCATTGATACCGCTTCCATAGTCGCTAAAGAGATCTCTGCGACAGTTACTCAATCGGCATCGGCATCGGCATCGGCATCAGAGACAGTCATTGAACAAAACACCGAAACAAGAGCCTCGGCGCTTAATCAACCGGTCAGCCCGACAGTCCGTCGGCTGTTGATGGAACATCAACTAGACGCCTCGGACATCCCAACGGTTGGACGCATAACCAAACAAGACGTACTGAACTTCATTGAGCAGCGGTCAGCTCTAGCACAGTCCACGCAGGTACAATCTCAAATCCAGCGTTCGACGCCAACCAACGAGGCTTCCGCTAGACAAGGTGAACGTCGGGTGCCGATGACCCGCATCAGAGCGCGCATCGCCGAACGCATGCTGGAAGCCCAGCACTCCACGGCTACCCTGACCACGTTCAACGAAGTCAATCTGCAAAAAATATTTGACCTCAGGAACCAGCATCGTGCCCGCTTCGAACAAAGGCATCAAGTCAAGCTCGGACTGATGTCATTCTTTGTCAAAGCCTCGGTCGAAGCGTTGAAGCGATTCCCCATTATCAATGCCTCGGTGGAAAACAATGATGTGGTGTTTCACGACTATTACGACATCGGGATCGCCGTTACCAGCGAGCGGGGGCTGGTCGTGCCGGTGTTACGCAATGCCGATACCCTGGGGTTTTCGGATATTGAAAAAGCAATCAACGAGTTTTCCATCCGCGGACGGGATGGCAAGCTGAGTTTCGAAGAACTGACGGGCGGCACCTTCACCATTACCAATGGTGGAATCTTCGGTTCTATGCTGTCGACACCCATCCTCAACCCACCTCAAAGTGCGATCCTTGGGATGCATGCCATTAAGGAGCGGCCCGTGGTCGAAGACGGACAGATCGTCGTTCGGCCGATCATATATCTGGCACTTTCCTATGATCACCGGATTATTGACGGAAGAGATGCCGTGTCATTCCTGTTCACCGTCAAGGAACTGCTTGAAGATCCAGCGCGGTTGCTGTTGGATGTTTAAGTTTAGCCGGGCGGCTTGATCCGGATTCAAGACCCGGTCACGGAGCCCTCAAATGCCGGCCCCGTGGATAAATAACTCCTGCCGCGCCTGGGCCTGAGTAACGTTGCTCTCCGCGGGAATGCTCTTGGTCAGCCAGACATTCCCACCAATGGTCGAGCCACGCCCGATGGTGATACGACCAAGGATGGTCGCGCCCGCATAGATCACGACATCGTCCTCGACGATCGGATGGCGCGCATTACCCTTGATCAGTACCCCATTGTCATCGGTCGGGAAGCGCTTTGCGCCCAAGGTAACGGCCTGATATAGACGTACCCTTTCGCCAATGATGGCCGTCTGGCCGATCACGACGCCGGTGCCGTGATCAATGAAAAAGCTGGGGCCAATCTGAGCGCCAGGGTGAATATCGATGCCTGTCACGGAATGGGCAATTTCCGCAATCATGCGCGCGATCAAAGGCAAACCCAGCTGGTAAAGCTCGTGCGCCAAGCGATGGTTGATGATCGCGGCAATGCCCGGGTAGCACACCAGTACTTCATCCACACTGCGCGCGGCGGGGTCCCCTTCAAAGGCGGCCTGCAGGTCACTGTCCAGCAAGGCCCTCACCTTGGGCAGCGTCTTGACAAAATTCCGAGTCAATTCAAGCGACTGCCGGGCGATCACCTGCCGGTCCGGGTCAAGATTACCGGCCTGTTCAATCGTGAAGCTGAGTTCACGCTGGATCTGCAGCCTTAAATGGCGCAGGGTTTCGTCCAGCGTGTGTCCGACGTAGTAATCGATGCCCTCATCCGTAACATCACCTTTACCCAAACGATTCGGATACAAAACAGTGGCCAGACCGTCGATAATGTCCTTGAGAATGCTCCTCGAAGGGAGCTTGGGGGGATGCGTCTCGCGTTGACGCTGTTCCAGCGAACGAACACGCATGGCTCGCAGTTCAGCGATGATCGGCGCGATGTGGCACTGGGTTTGATGATCGGGGTAAATAGACATATGACTCCTTTCAGACCTCTGGCGACCATACCTCAAGGCTCCGGATCAGGAGCCCAACTCGAAATCGCCACCAACAAGGATCCTCGCATAAGACCCCGGATGGGTCATAGCTAAGCATGCGGCCTTATGGCCTGCAATCAACTCAAAACTTTAACACAGGCTCCAGGCAATTGATCGTTGCCAAAGCATGGCCGGATCTACTTTCGCTCAGTCATACCCAGACAGCTTAGCCGCGTTCTCACTAAAAGATGAAGAGGCGTTATCCAAGATAGGGGACGTCTCAGGCCGATGGTCTGCTGCCACTACTTTCAGTAGAATGCGGCTCCAAAAACATAACAAGAAAGTGACACTACGAATGAAAATATTGTCTTATCTTAGGGTCAGCGTAGTCACGACCGGATGCGCTTTTTCCGGGCCGAGATATAAGCTTACGGGGATTAAACGCGATGCAACAAGCGACCTGAAATCATCCCGAGTGGGTCACACAAGTCCGTTTCCATTCCTGGCCTTAATGCTAGTGGGAGGTTCTGTGGCCTGCGCCAACCCCCAGATCACCGAAAAGCCAGCAACACCCGAGGTGAAACAAGCCTTGCCGACGACGCCAGCAACCAAACCAAACAAGAGCCATTCCTTCACCGAAGCCATGGGTCAATCCATCTGGGGGGATGTGTATGCCCATCCCGAAGACTGGCAGGAGCTCTCTTACGGTGACTTCTTTAGCAAAGGCTGGGATCAGCCTTGGGTCAGCCCACCCAACGGCGCTGGTGGCGCTCCTCGCCAAGGCTGGCTGCTCGCTTTGGAAGGTGTTTTTTATCGACTCGGCATTGGTGTCTTCGGATGGCAGCATGACCTGGCTGGCAAGGGCGACGGCTACACCGGGACCTTGGTCAACTTCACCCCCATCAATCAACGTCTCAACATCCAGACAGACATTCCGATGGTGTCGAACTCATTGCATGACGTGAACAACGAACGGCAAACGAACTTTGGCGACTTCAAGATTCAGCCCCGCTTTATGCTGTCGGAGAGCAAGGAGCTTTCCCAGACTCTGAACGTCAGTTTCCGCACCCCCACGGGCAACTCTATCAATGGCGCCGGTTGCGCATCAGTGGCTCCGCAGTATCAATTCTGGGCCAACTGGTGGGAAGGACTGGTCGTTCGTGGCGGAACCGGCTTTACCATCCCCTATGCCGGGGAAATTCAGAAATCGGGCGTTCGCAGCACCTATGATGCCAACCTCGCCGTCGGGTATTACCTCACACCGCATAACTACGCCCCTTTCCTCGGAGACTTGGTCGGTTATGTTGCTACCAATCTGACCCAAGTTATCGATAACCGTGGCCCCAACAGCCCATCACTCGTCACCTTGGGCCCGGGTTTTCGTAGCCATGTGATCGACAACTGGTACTTACTCGGCGCTGTCGAAGTGCCCGTCACCAACCCCCAGCCCTTTGACTACCAGGTTCTGGGCGGCATCATGAAGGTGTATTGATCGTTTAACCCACTATCCCTCTCCTGCAAAGCCCGCCATGTTTCTACACGACGGGCTTTGTGCTATCCGTGAATGAGCCCGTTATGGCTTGACCCACAGACCTCCCAGGGAAACAAGCATCCACCCAGCACGCGCAAATGGCCGCATCGAAGCAGAAATCAGCGCAAACGGGCACCCAGGTGCCCGTTTCACTGTCAGCGGGAGCGGCCTAAGCGCCGCCTGCGGCCATAGCCCGCGATGCCGATCATCGACAGCATCATCAGCCCCTGCGCCCATTGAGACAGCGTGGGGATCGGCCTTGGCGGTGGGGCCGGAGAGGCGACCGTCACACTCAGCGGAGCTGACGTCACCGAGGCATATACCCCATCGGAGGCCTTGGTGGCCGAGACACTGCAGGCACCGGCTTCGACCCCGATCAAGAATGATCCCGACACCGCGCAGGGGCCGCTGAGGACGTTGTAGGTCACGAAGCCAACGCCGCCACCGCCGCTCACGTTCAGTTCACTGGTGCCGCCTATCCGGACGCTGGCGGGCGTCGCGGTTAAGGTCATCGGGGGCTGCACGCTGAGACCGACGGTGATCGTCAGCGGGGCGGAGGTCGTGGCGGCGTAGCTGCCACTGGCGGCCTTGGTGGCCGTGATCGTACAACTGCCCACCCCTATGCCGGAGACGCTGGTGCCGGTGATGGCGCAGGGCCCACTGATGACGCTATAGCTCACCGCGCCGGCGCCATTGCCGCCCGCGGTACTGAGGGTACTGATCCCGGCCAAGGGGAGGGTCGATGGACTGGCGGACACCTCCAGGGGTGGCTGTGCGGTGAGGCCGACGATGATGAGCATGGGGGCCGAGGTCTGGGCGGCATACAGCGCATCCGCCGCTTTGGTGGCGACCACCGCGCAAGTCCCTGCATCCAGGCCGGTCAATCGGTTGCCGGCGATGGCGCAGGGGCCGCTCAGCAACTGATAGGTCACCTGCCCTGTGCCGGAACCGCCGGCGGCGGATAGGACGGCCGTCTCGTTGACGTTGATGGCGATGGCTGCCGTCGAGGCGCTCAGGGTGCGCGCGAGGCGGCTACTGAGGCTCACCGGCGCAAGGCTGAGCGTCAGGGGCGATTGTGGCGCCAGTCCGACGGTCACCGTGACCGGGTCGGCGGTGGCGGCGGCATAGCCGTCACTGGCGGCCTGGGTCGCGGTCACCACGCAGCTGCCGGCATCGAGTCCGGTCAAGGTACTGCCGGACAGCGAGCAGGGTCCGCTGAGCAGGTTGTAACTGACCGACCCGGAACCCGATCCCCCGGTGACGCTGAGGTCACTGGTGCCATTGACCAGTACCGCGCTGGGCGATGCCAGCACGCTCAGCGCGGACTGCGGGGCGAGACCGACCGCGACGGTAAATGGCGGCGAGACGGCAGCGGCATAGCTGGCATCCTCGGCTTTGCTGGCGGTGAGCGTACAACTGCCCTCACTCAAGCCGGCCAGCGTCGACCCCGAGACTGAACACGGTCCGCTCACCAGGCTGAAGCTGAGCGCGCCGGTGCCGGAGCCGCCGGTGGCACTGAGGGTGGCTGTGCCGTAGACCTGCAGGCTGCTGGGGTTGATCAAGCCGGTCAAGGCCGATTGCGGGGCCAGACCGACCGTGAGGGTCAGCGGGCTGGCGTTGACGCTGGCATAGCGATCATCGGCCGCTTTGGTGGCGGTGACGACGCAACTGCCGACGCTGATCCCGCTCAAGACCGCTCCGGAGAGCGAGCATGGACCACTGACCAGGCTATAGAGGACGTTGCCGGTCCCAGAACCTCCGGTAGAACCGAGGTTACTGGTGCCACCGACATTGATCGATGACGGATTGCCCAGCAAGGATAAGGGCGACTGCGGCGCCAGGCCTACGGTGAGGGCCAGCGGGCTGGAGGTGATTTCGGCATAGGTGGTGTCGGCCGCGCGGGTGGCGGTGACTTGACAGGTGCCGGCCTGCTTGCCGGTGACGGTGTTGCCGGACAGCGAGCAGGGACCATCCACCAGGGTATAGGTGACGGTGCCGGTCCCTGAGCCGCCGGTGGTGCTCAGCGTGCTGGCGGCGCCGACGTTGAAGGCGGTGGGGGCGGCGACGACGGACAGGGCGGACTGCGGTGCCAGGCCGACCGTGACGATGAGCGGGCTGGAGGTTACGTCGCTGTAAGTTTGATCGCGCCCTTTGGTCGCGGTGACGACACAACTGCCGGCGCCGGTGCCCGTGAGGGTATTCAGACCAAGCTGGCAGGGGCCGCTGACCAGGGTATAGAACACCTCGCCGGTGCCCGAGCCGCCGGTGCTGCTGAGGCTGCTCGTGTCATTGACGGCGATGGTCGAGGGGGACGCGACCGCCGTCAGCGCGGATTGCGGTGACAGGCCCACCGTGACGGTGAGCGGTGCAGACACGGCGACCGCATAAAGATTATCGGCGGCCTTGGTGGCGATGACCGCGCAACTGCCCGAGAACGCACTGGTCAGGGTGTTGCCGCTGAGGCTGCAGGCACCGTTAACCACTTCATAGGTCACCGCCCCGGTGCCATCGCCGCCGGTGCTGCTGAGCTGGCTGCTGCCACCGGTACTGAGGGTGGTGGGCGCGGCGAGGACGGTGAGTGTGGACTGCGGTGACAGGCCGACAATGACGCTGACCGGGGCGGAGGTGGTGGCGTTGAAGTCGCTGTCCTGCGCCTGGGTGGCGGTGAACAGGCAGGTGCCGGCGCCGGTGCCGGTGAGGCTGGTGCCACTGACCGTACAGGGCCCGCTGACACGATTGAAGCTGACCGCGCCGGTGCCGGAGCCACCGGTGGTGGTGAGGCTGCTGGTGCCATTGACGTTGATGCTGGTCGGGCTGGCCGAGGCGACCAGGGCGGTGGGGTCGTTGCGGTTGACGGTGATCGTCAGCGCATTGGCGGTCGCTGCGGCATAGGCGGTATCGGCGGCCTTGCTGGCGGTGACGGTGCAGGTGCCGGCGCTGGTGCCGGTGAGGATGTTGCCGTTGATCGAGCACGGGCCGCCGGCGGCGACGGCGTAGCTGACTGCGCCGGTGCCACTGCCACCGCTGGTGTTGAGCTGGCTGGTGCCGTTGACGTTGATGCTGACCGCGGTGGCGGTCGCGATCAGGGCCGTTTGCGGGTTCAACTGGACGGTGACGCTGATCGGGCTGGCCGTGACCGCGGCGTAGGTGCTGTCCGCGGCCTTGGTGGCGGTGACCGAGCAAGACCCGGCGCCGGTGCCGGTGAGGGTGGTGCCGACGATGCCGCAGGCCCCACTGACCACTTCATAGACGACGGCGCCGCTGCCATTGCCGCCGGTGGTGCTGAGGGTGCTGGTGGCATTGACGTTGAGGGTGGCCGGGCTGGCGCTGGCCACCAGGGCGGTGGTCTGTGGCGCCAGGGTGACCGTCACTGTGATGGGGCTGGAGGTGATGGCGTCATAGGTGCTGTTGGCCGCTTTGGTGGCGGTGATCGAGCAGAGGCCTGCCCCGCCGGTCCCGCTCAGTGTCTGGGTATTGCTGATGGCACAGGGCCCACTGGTGACGGCGTAGGTGACGGCGCCACTGCCGCTGCCGCCGCTGGTGCTGAGCGTGGTGGTGGCGTTGACAGCGATGGAGCTGGCCGCCGCCGAGACCGTCAGGGCGGCCTGGTTGGCGAGGCTGACGCCGATGGTGACGCTGGTGGTGGCGGTATTGGCGCCGCTGGTGCCGGTGAGGGTGTAGGCACCGGCGGTCTGCGCCGCGGTGGGGGTGCCGCTGATGACGCCGGTGGTGCTGTCGAGGCTCAGGCCGGTGGGGAGCGCTGGCTGCACGCTATACGTCACGGCGCCGCCAAAGCTGGTGTTGGGGGTGAGGACGGCGGTGGCGCTGATGGCGGTGCCGACGGTCGCACTGGCGGACTGGGTCGCCGGGGTCAGGGTCGGCGCCAGGGGGGTGGCCGAGGCGCTGGCGCTGGCGCTACCGGTTCCGGCGGCATTGGTGGCGGTGACGCTGAAGCTGTAGGCGGTGCCGTTGGTCAGGCCGGTGACGGTACAGCTGTTAGCACCCGATATGGTGCAAAAACCGCCCGTGGAGGTGGCGGTGTAGCTGGTGATGGCCGCGCCGCCATTGCTGTCGGGGGCGGACCAGCTGACGGTGACCGAGGCATTGCCGGCGAGCGCGCTGACGGCGAGCGGGACGCCGGGGACGGTCTGTGGCGTCACAGTCCCCGAGGTGGCGGCGGGGCCGGTGCCGAGGCTGTTGGTGGCGGTGACGCTGAAGCTGTAGGCGGTGCCGTTGGTGAGGCCGGTGACGATGCAGCTGATACCGGCGGTGGTGCAGGTCTTGCTGGCATCCTGGACGGCGACGACGGTGTAGTTGGTGGTGGCTGGGGTGTTGGCACTCGGGGCGCTCCAGCTGACGCTGGCCTGGGCATTGCCGGCGGTGGCCTGGACGGACTGCGGCGCGCTGGGTACGGCACCGGGGGTGACGGCGGTGCTGGCGCTGCTGGCTGCGGAGCTGCCGTAGGTGTTCCGGGCGGTGACCGTGAAGGTGTAGGCGGTGCCGTTGGTCAGGCTGGTGACGGTGCAGCCGGTACTGGAGGTGGTGCAGGTGCGGTTGCCGGGGCTGGACGTGACGGTGTAGTCAATGATCTGGGCCCCGCCGGTGTTGACGGGCGGTGTCCAGCTGACACTGGCCTGGGTGCTGGTTGCGGTGGCGGCGACGGCGGTGGGGGCATTGGGGACGCCGAGCGGGACGATACTGACGGTGTCGGCGGGGCCGGGGCCGACGCCGTTGATGGCGCGCAGTGCGATCACGGCGTTGACGCCTTTGGTCAGGCCGGTGAGCGTCAGCGGTGATGAGGTGGCGGTTGGACTGCGGTCGATCCAGCTGCTGCCGCCGTCGAGGCTGTATTGGTAGTTGGTTAGAGCAGAGCCGCCAGTGGCGCCGGCGGTAAAGGCGATGGACACCTGGCCGAGGCTGCCGCCGGTCAGGGCGGTGGCGCCGGTGATGCTCGGGGCGCTAGGCGAGGTGGCGGGGGTCACCGTCACTGATGAGGACGCGGTGCCCGCCCCGGCGGCATTCACAGCCCGCAGGGTGATGGTGTAGGGGGTGCCGTTGGTGAGGCCGTCGATGAGGACCGGGCTGGTGGTGGTGCCGGCGGAGGTCCAGGCGCCTGATCCAATCCTGTATTCGTAGTCCATCACCGGGTAGTTGCTGATCGGGTCGCCGTTGAAGGTTTGGGTCGGGGCGACAAAGGCAACGCTGGCCTGTTGGCTGGCCGGGGTGGCGACGAGGGTGGTGGGGGCATTGGGCCGGATGTTGGCGATGGTGGCCCCATCGGCGGTATAGCCATAGTCGCCTGAGCCGGCGTTATTGCTGGCGAGGACCCGGAAGAAGTAGGTGCCGGCGGGGAGGCCGGTGGCGGTACAGGTCAGTGTGCTGCCGCCAATACTGGTGCACCCGGTGGGTGCCGCGTAGTTATTGGGCGGGTTGGTGGTCATTTGGACGGTGTAGCCGGTGATGGGCGAGCCGCCGGTCTCGGGAGCACTCCAGCTGAGGGTGACCGTTGAAGCGCCACTGTTGGCGACGGCGGTGACCGCACCGGGGATGCCGGGGGGATCGGCGACGGGCGTCACTGTGACGGCCGATGAGGCGGTGCCGTTGCCGAGGGCGTTAATGCCTCGCAGCAGGACGTTATAGGCGGTGCCATTGGTCAGGCCGGTGAGCTTGACCGGACTGCTGAAGCTGCCGGTTGACGTCCAGTTGGTGCCGGCATTGAGGCTGACTTCGTAGCCGGTGATCGGCGAGCCGCCGTCGGCGCCGGGGGTGAAGCTGACACTGGCCTGGCCGTTGCCGGGGGTGGCGCTGAGACCGGTGGGGGCGGCGGGGGTGCCGACCAGAAGGGTCTCGGCCGGACCCGGGCCGTTGGCATTGACGGCGCGGACACGGATCGTGGTTTGCCCGCTCAAGCCGCTGAGGGTGAAGGCATTGTTGACGACATTGGCGGCGAGCCAATTCGTGCCATCAAGGCTGTATTGGTAGCCGAAGCCGGGCCCGGCGGGCGGGGTGAAGCTGATCGTGGCCTGGCCGGTGCCGGGGATGGTGGCGGCAAGACCGCTGGGGGCGCCGGGCAAGGCACCAAGCGTCAGGTTGACGGCGGCGGTGCCGCTGCCGGCTGTGTTGGTGGCGGTGACGGTGTATTGCGCGGCGCCCGGGCCGGATTGCTCGATGGTCAGGTCATCAATGGCTTGTCGGCTGTAAGCCGCCACCGTGCGCGCTGCAAAAATATGCTGCCAGTTGGCACGATCGGCCGACAGGTACTCGGCGGGCAGCGGTAACTGGTTGAAGATGACAGTGTTGGTCCCAACGCTGGGGTTGTTAAGCAAGGTTAGGGTCAAACGGCCCAAGCGATCAATCTCGACCTGCACCTGTTTGCCGGTGCCGGTCCAATCCATATTGGTCGAATAGGCCAGAACATTATCGACACCCACCGTTGTACCGGGCTCAATGCCCTTGACGCCATAAAGCACGCGGATACCCCGGTAACCCGCGGAACTCGTCCCATAGGAGTCGAACGACACTGACACGCGCGGGCCAACGCCCACCTCGGCATTGGCGGCGAGCGCCGCCCGGGAAAGATCGGGGCTATCGGTGAAGCTATAGCTCACACCGTCCGCGCCATACGCCCCCCCCGAGTAACCACTGGTACTGAGGGTGAAGGCGACCCGGTAGGCTTGGGCATTCACGCCGCTACCGACATCGCCCAGTACGCTGAAAGCGCCTTCCTGATTGGTGGCTGCCGTCGTCAGCACGATGCTGTTGCTGCTGAGGCTGGCATCGGCCGTCACGGCCGCCTGCTGGAGGTCGGTCGTCGCAAAGGTATTTTCATACCACGTCGCCAAGGTCCCGCCGGCGGGTTGGTTCCCGGTCGGGGTGCCGCTGATGACGCCGGTGCTGGTGTTGAGGCTCAGGCCGTCCGGCAGGGGCGGTTGGACGCTGAAGGTCGCCGCAGTGGCGCCGGTGTAGGCGGCCGAGGGGGTGAGTGGGCTGCCGGGGGTGCCGGTGAGGGTTTGCGGATTGGGGCTCAGGCTGGGCGCCGCCAGTGCGCTGACCGTCAGATTGATGGTGGCGGTGGCGGTCAGGGTGCCGCCGGTGGCGGTGACGGTATGGACCGTGGCGGACTGGGTGGCAGTCGGGGTGCCGCTGATGACGCCGGTGCTGGTGTTGAGCGCGAGGCCCGCTGGCAGGCTGGGTGCGGCAGTAAAGCTCGGTGCGGTCGTGAACCCGCTGGGGGTGAGGACAGACGTCGGCGTCAGCGGCAAACCCTGGGTGGCGCTGATGGTCTGCGTGGTGGGGCTGAGCGCGGTGACCGGCGGTGAGGCGCTGCCGGTGACGCTGCCGCTGCCGTTGTCGTAGCCGGTCCGGGTCGCGGTGACAGTGGTGGTGGCGCTGGCGCCGGGGGTGAGGCCGCTGACGGTGACGAGGCCGCTGCCACTGAGGCTGACGCTGCCGGCAGTGGCTGAGCCGGCCCAAGTGTAATTGGCGTCGTAGTTACTGATGCTGACGGTGTAGCCGTTGGCGGTGGGCGTCGGCGTGCCGAAGGTCGGGTTGAGCGCGGCGCCTGGGGCGACGGTGATACTCAGGCTGGTGGTGGCGGTGCCGCTGGTGGCGCCGGTGCCGGTGAGGGTGTAACTGGTGGCGCTCTGGGCGGCGGTCGGTGTGCCGCTGACAACGCCGGTGCTGGTGTTCAGCGATAGGCCGGTCGGGAGGGCCGGACTGATGGCATAGCTGACCGCGCCACTGAAGCCGCTGGCG
>JBILGM010000003.1:0-119471 GCA_044351045.1 Methylococcaceae bacterium
ACTGAGGGAGGCAAAGGTGGTCTGTTTCATGGGGGCATCCGAGGGGCAGCAAACGGTGAGGGCTATCCTACCGCAGGGAGTTGTTCAGAGGTTCCCTAATTCAGAATAGCAAAGTGCCGTCGATTTGATGATGACTGGGGCGGCACGACGCTATCGTCGAAAACAACTATGCCGAAATCAAATGATGCGGACTTCGTCAGTCGAACACTGACGAAATGCCCTAATATCAGGTGTCACTTAGCTATTTCATTGCTCAAAGCCAGACCGATGATCTCTCGAATGAGTGAAATATACCGGGCTATAAAATCATGATAATCCGGATAGTCATTCATGATGAACCTCATGGCTCCGGTCACTGTACAAACGTCCTGCATGAACTTCATGTCGGTGTCATTGAGCAGATATCCATGAGTCACTTTCTGGTGAGTCTGCAATAACCTCGGTAAGTGGACGTTGCTGGAATGGATCAGCAGGGCTTGTATGGTTCCCCTTTCTTTCCTGTCAGCAAATTTCATGATGATGTTCCTGCTGCTGCCTTCCAAGAGAGGGCCCCGGTCAACGCAGCAATCTTATGCACCAGAGGATCGGTTTCCATAGACGATCTGGCGGAGAAAAGGCCGTCTAGATTAGCTCATCGGTTTGATGGTCCCTTCTACGATAATTTGAGAGCCTATCAAATCAATATGAGATGCTCGTTAGAGTGCGATGACCAGCCCATTAAGCTTTGATGACTTCCGTATGCATAGTTGGCAAATGGATTCATCGATCTCACGAAAAACCATGGTTAAGTGTCAAGCAACGGGTCCTTTTGATACGGCTCAAGCCTGCGCTGCTGAAACTTGGGCTTCCTGCCCACGATTCTCCTGTTGTTGATCGTTCAATAAAACGCCATAGCGATTGATCAGCCAGATCAGGCGTTCGAATAGGCTGGTGGCCGGTAGAAGCTTGGATTGGGTCTCGATGCCCAGTCCATTTTCGGCCTTGATGAGGCTCTCGCGCAGATTCTTCATGATGGATGAGCGATCGGATGTGAGGGTCAAAAGTAGCTGATGATCAGCCGCCGCACCCTCATGAAGCGCATCCTCAAGCACCATAAGAACAGTGCATAACCCCTCAACCAGGCTATGCCGCAAATTGATGGCGACCGACTCGGGAAACCCCGTTGCAAGTAATTCGAGCAGGTCTCGGCAACCGTCTTGAAGATGGGTCACCAATTCATTGCGGGACCGAATGTTCATCAAACGTTCCAGGGTTTCATGTGATTGAGGGTGACCCATCAATCGGTCGATGAAAACGTCACACTGATCCGCCACCGAAGCACAGGCTTCATATAAGTCCCGGCACTGAAAGGGTTCTCCTTCAATTTCTTCTGGTCGAAGCTCGTCGAGTAGCCGAGGCACTAATCCAATCAGCCGACCCTGCTCTTTCTCTACCAGGTCCAGTGCGGTTTCAGCTTCATCGATGGCTTGTTCGTACAGGTAGAGCGGTTTGGACAGGGCTTCGGTCGGATTAGGCGGACATAGATGGCGCGCCAGTTTTGCAAATGAGCCACCCATTGCACTTACCAGGGCCGCTGAGACGAGTTGCAGCAGTAGATATACCACAGCGACCTGATGCGGTAGGTCAGCGCTTAGCTTGGCAGAGTACTGCTTGATGCCCGGCACTTCCCCAGATACCTCCAGCAGGAACCACGGAAGAATCAACACCACACCGATGGCCTTGACCCATAGCTGGATTAAGGCAAGTTGGCGTCCGGTACCGGAAAGGTTGCTGGCCAGCAGAAAGGTGCCCAATCCGGACCCGATATTCGACCCCATTACGATCATCAAGGTTTGATCGAGACTGAGAATGCCGGCCGATGTCATGGTGACAGCTATCGCCGACATGGTGGAGGAGGATTGGATGATCAAAGTCAGGGCTGTGCCGGCGACAAAAGGCAACACCAGGGAGCCTTCGGAGTACCGCATGAAGGCTCGAACCCAGTCCAGATCCTTGAGGGGGGCGGCACCGATCTTGATGAGCCAAAGCCCGAAAAACAGGCTGCCCACACCAAAGAGGGCACCAACCAGATGGCGGAAGCGGTCGCTGTCATTCAGGCCGAAGTAGTAACAGAAGCCAACCGCCCCCATGAGGTAAAGCACGGCTACATGGATATCCAGTGTGGCCATGAACACCAGCAAGGAGGTGCCGACATTAGCCCAGGCCAGAACCGGCATGGCACGCCGTAATTCCACCATGCCACTGGTCACCAGCGATACGACGATAAAGGTGACGGCGTTGGAGCTTTGCGTGACGATGCCGGCAATGATCCCGACGACAGCGGAACTGAAAGTATTGCCAGTGGCTTTGGCGACCCAGCCGCGAAACCGGCGACCGGTCATCTGTTTCATGTGGGATCCGATCCCGCGGATACCAATGAAGAATAAACCGAGACCGGCAAAAAGGTTGGCAGTAATTTCCATCCGAGATCAGCGATGGGTGCGGGGTCTAAACCAGAAAAGCAAAGCAAAAGTCAGCAGGGTCCCCAGGCTGGTAACGGCGATATTGAGTCGCTTCAAGGTTTGGTAGCGACTGAGCTCGGCTTCGCGGATGTCCTGACGAATGGATTTGAGTTGATTGCGAAGTGCCTCGGCGAAGGCATCGAGACGCTCCGTAAAAGGCCGATCAATGCCGCGTAGCGTATGGTCGATCTCGGTTGCCCGTGATGGACTGATGCGGTCATCCGTACCGAGTAATTCTCGGTAGCGAGCGGTGAGTTGACGGTGCTCGTCCAGCAGGGCATCGATGGATGCTTTTTGATTTGCATCGGAAGAGGCTATCAAGCTGTTCAGCAAACGGCTGACCTGCTCATTCTCACGCTCGAATGCCAGATGATACTGGGAGTAATCTTCCGGTTCCGCTCCGCGCAACAAAACGTTTTTCCATTCTTGAACCTGACGTTTGAAGGCAAAAGCTGCTGAGGAAACCTCATCGGCCGAGCGGTAAATGGCATCGAGTCGATGTTGATCACCCTGTTGTTGCTCGGCGGCATAAAACAGCCCAAAGGAGGCGACACTGCCGCTCAACAGGAACACCACCAGAATGGCTCCGGCAAGCGCTACGTACATTTTTGCGTTGTCTGGCTGCTTTGTTTGTGGGTTTTCCATGCTTGCTCCTGGTTCAGGGCTTCTGGTTGCTAGTCACTAAAAAAACCTTCCGATCACTAAAGTAGCCCATGTAAATCCAATCTTTCTTCAGCACATGGCTTGAAAACCTTGATGAAACTGCAGACCACTCTCAAGACCCATGACTCACCCAGCACCATCCTGATTCGCATCATGGTGGGTGGAATCTTTCTAGCCGAGGGCATACAGAAATTTCTTCACCCGGAGGAACTGCCGCTGGTCGTTTCGCAAAAATCGGGATCCCGCGCCTGACCTCATGGGGCCTTTTGTTGGTGGAGTGGAAATCGGGTTTGGTTTGTTGATGCTGCTGGGTTGCCTGACACGGTTATCCACCATCCCCCTTCTGTTCACGATGGCGGTCGTCATGTTGTCAACCAAAATACCGGTTTTGCTGGGGCAAGGATTCTGGGGGATTTTCGCTGAAGGAACTGCCGCGCTATGGGTTTCTGAGTACGCTACATCACGCCCGTAACGACCTCTGTCTAATTTTTGGCCTGATTTTTCTGGCCATCGAGGGTGGCGGCCGCTGGTCGGTGGATCGTTTCTGGTCGGACGGCAGAAACGAATAGATGAAATCCGCAGGTTCACCTCATCAGGGTGAGATTCCTCAAGACTTACCATCGACCCGTTCAACCCCACAGATAACCCGCCCGATGGTGGACGAAAGGTCTGGTTTCAGGTCGGCTGTCCGGATTGCTCCTCCAACCGAAGCTCATCCGTTCTTCTGAGTCGCAGGGCGAGAACCCGCATGACTTCCAGAGCAAAGTTGGGGGTTTCCGCCACCAGAAATTCAAAACGCGCGCGATTGATGGCGACAAATCGACAGTCGGTCACTGCGATCGTGGTGGATAGCCGTGGGGAGCCATCGATGACGGCCAGCTCCCCAACAAAATCGCCGGGGCCGATTTCAGCGAAGAATAGGCCCCGGTATTCTATTTTTGCGGTGCCTTCGATCAGCACGTACATCTCCTCACCCACGTCACCCTCCTTTATCAGCACTTCTCCGCTCTTGATCTCCAGGAATTCAGGGGAGTGACGAAACAGGTTATAGAAAATCATGGGTCTAAGTTGTTGGATGCAGTGGGCTAAAAGAGGCTGTGGGGGTTATCCAAATCTCCCCGTGATGTAGTCTTCTGTCAGCTGATGCTGCGGGTTGGTGAAGACTTGTGCGGTTTCCCCCACTTCGATCAGGCGACCCAGATGGAAGTAGGCCGTGCGTTGGGAGACACGAGCCGCCTGTTGCATGGAGTGCGTCACGATCACAATGGTGTAGAGGGTTCTGAGCTCATCAATCAGCTGCTCGATCTTGGCCGTGGCAATCGGGTCCAGCGCGGAGCACGGCTCATCCATGAGGATCACTTCGGGATTGACGGCGATGGTTCTAGCGATGCAAAGACGTTGTTGCTGGCCGCCTGACAGCCCCGTTCCCGGTTGTCCCAGTCGATCCTTCACCTCATCCCAGAGCCCTGCTTTACGAAGCGATTTTTCGACGACCTCTTCAAGATCACTTTTCACATTCACGAGGCCATGAATGCGGGGGCCATAAGCGACGTTCTCGAAGATGCTTTTCGGGAACGGATTGGGCTTCTGGAACACCATGCCGACCTGGGCGCGCAAGGGAACCACGTCCACATCCTCGCCATAGATCGGCTTGCCATCCATGGTGATTTCACCCGTCACCCGACAGTCCGGGATGGTGTCGTTCATCCGGTTTAGGCAGCGCAGAAAAGTCGATTTGCCGCAGCCTGACGGGCCAATCAGGGCAATGACCTGATGTTTGCCGATGTCCAGGTTGATCTCTTGAACGGCCTGCTTCTCGCCATAAAAAACACCGACATCGCGGCAGCGAATACGGGCATTGGGCGAGGTGTATTCGCCGACGGTCACTCTGTGATCCCTATCGACTTTTACTTGGGTCGCTGTCTCTCTGGGGTTCATGAAGGATGCTCGGTCATGGGAGCCCACAAACTGCTCCCCGGTTGGATGACTCATGGTTGAGAGGGCCGAAGTATAACGGGTCATGCCTACCACCGGCGCTCATAACGCTTGCGCAGGTATACGGCGAGACCATTCATTATGATCAGGAAAACCAGCAATACCATGATGGCGGCTGAAGTTCGCTCAACGAAGGCACGCTCGGGACTATCGGCCCACAAATAGATCTGCACCGGCAGTACGGTTGCCGGGCTGGTCATGCCGGTCGGCACATCAACGATAAAGGCCACCATACCGATCATCAACAGGGGTGCGCTCTCGCCCAGGGCGCGTGCTGTGCCGATGATGGCTCCGGTGAGCATGCCCGGCATGGCCAGGGGAAGCACATGATGAAAAACCATTTGCACGGGTGACGCACCAATGCCCAGTGCGGCTTCGCGTACCGAGGGAGGAACGGATTTCAAGGCGGAACGGCCAGCGATGATGATAACCGGCAAGGTCATCAGGGTCAGGACCAATCCGCCGACCAGGGGCGATGAGCGCGGCAGTCCGAACAGATTGATGAACACAGCGAGTCCTAGCAGGCCAAAAACAATGGAGGGCACCGCAGCCAGATTGTTGATATTGACCTCGATGAGGTCCGTCCAACGATTGCGGGTGGCAAATTCCTCCAGATAAATCGCGGCGGCAATGCCGATTGGCAGCGAAAGGCCGATCGTCACCAACAGGGTGAAAGCCGACCCCATGACCGCGCCCCAGATGCCGGCGGCTTCAGGCTCGCGCGAGTCGCCGTTCATGAAGAACTCTTTATTGATCGCTTTGCGAATGCGATTCTGGTTCTGCAGTTCGGTCAGCCAAGCCAGACTGTCCTTGTTCTTGTCGCTGAGCTCCTCGGCATTTCCCAGATGTCCTTTGGCCAGCATGTCAATGGTGTCATCTACCGGAAGCCAGACCCGCTGGGTCGAGCCGATGAGCGAGGGATCGGCCTTGACCATGGCACGCAATCGCTGGCCGGCCGAAGCGCCAATAAAAGCGGTGAGAGCCCGTTTTTTTTGCCGCTCGGTGATGTCGGGAAAAAGTTTGTAGATGGCCGATTTCCACAAGGCATCGTAATCACCATTGGCCACCGCCTCGGCCCTTCGGGTGCCTTCCGGGTCGATCACTTGCGGATCGAAGGTGATGTCCAGGCCGATATTGGTATAGATGAAGGCCGAGTAGCCTTTGCTGACGATGCTGGTAAACAGCAACACCAGGAAAATAAGGGCGGCCATGATGGAGGCGAGGCCATAGGCCCGAAAGCGAAGTTCGGCTCTGCGGCGTTTGCCGAGTCCCGCCATGACGATGTCGTGGCTGCGAGGGTTGGCCAACTTCTGGGTTGGTGAATCACTCATATTGTTCCCGATACTTCCGGACGATGCGAAGGGCGAGAATATTAAGCGCCAATGTCAGCAGAAACAAAACCAGACCCAAGGCAAACGCGGCGAGGGTTTTGGGACTGTCGAATTCCTGGTCACCCACCAGCAGGGTGACGATCTGGGTGGTGACGGTGGTAACAGCCGCCAGCGGATTTAACGTCAGGTTGGCACTCAGTCCCGCGGCCATGACGACAATCATGGTTTCGCCGATGGCACGGGAAATCGCCAATAGGATACCGCCAACCACACCGGGCAACGCTGCTGGCATGATGACCTGACGTATGGTTTCCGATTGGGTGGCCCCCAGCGCATAGGCGCCATCGCGGAGCGCCTGGGGAACAGCATTGATGAAGTCGTCTGACAGCGAGCAGACAAAGGGAATGATCATGATGCCCATGACGAGCCCCGCTGCGAGGGCGCTCTCCGAGGATACGTCCAGTCCGACGGACGAGCCCAGATCGCGAATGAAGGGGGCGACCACCAGGGCGGCAAAGAAACCATAAACCACGGTCGGAATACCCGCCAGGATTTCCAGTAGCGGTTTGGCGATGGAGCGGAAGCGGGGGCCCGCATATTCCGAAAGGTAGATGGCTGAGAGCAGGCCGATAGGGACGGCCACAAGCATGGCAACCATTGAAATCAATAGCGTACCGGTCAGCAACGGAATGGCGCCAAAGGCTCCCGATGAACCCACCTGATCGGAGCGCATCGCGATCTGTGGGCTCCATTTGAGGCCAAACAGAAAGTCGGTGATGGGCACCAACTGAAAAAATCGGATCGACTCAACCAGGACGGACAGCACGATACCCACGGTAGTGAGAATGGCCAGCAGCGCGCAGCCGATCAGGCCAAGGGTCAGGACTTGCTCCACCTGATTGCGAGCGCGAAATTCTGGAGCGATCCGGCGTTGGGCATACAGGGCGCCACCGAAGCTGACGCAGAGGCTGATGATCGTCAGCAGGAGATTACTCTGCCGTCCGAGTTGCAGGTAACGATCCGCCGCCGCCCGAATGGTCGGGTCGGCCTGCTCGAAACCCGAGCCAGCGGCGACATTGCGAATGTCATTGACCAGGAGACTTAGCTGGTTGGCATCTCCCTGGGTCATCTCCGCCGGCAAGGACGCAAGGGCACCCGCAGTGATGACATGGCCTTCACCGAATAACCAGAGCAGGATGACCAGCAAGGCGGGAAGGGTGGTCCAAAGCGCAAGGTAGTAACCGTAAAACCCGGGCAGGGAATGTAGCTTGGGTCCGGTTGGTTTGATCAGGCTACGTGCCCGACTACTGCCGTATTGATAAGCCGCCACGCCGAGCAGCACGATCAGTACCCATAAAGTCGACATTTCCAACGTATTTACCCCATCGTATCGGGAAATCAGACCACTAGTTTAGCCGGCTTTCATGACAGCTTGATGAAATGCCGGCGCCCATGCTTTTGCCACCCTCGGTTTCATCTCTTTGAAATAAGAATGTCACATTAACCTGTCAGGCTAACCGTTGAATACAAAACTTAATTAACGGCAGTTCCTTGGGTCGACGGAGTAAAGATGATGATGGGTGGAGATGAATTGACTGAGAGCTACATCTACGACACGGCCGCCTATGATGACGATTTTACCTGTGAAAGCGACATGGATGACTGTTGCGACCTTGAAAACGGGGGCGATGTCATCGGTCCATTTGCCGCGCTGCACGGCGTGGCGGACTTTCTCGCTGTAAACACGTCCCGCCAACGCTGAGCGGGTTGGCCTGGCCCAACCCCAGACTGGACCTTGCCCAGCCTGGTTTTTTCCAGTCTTTCGGCAAAGTCCCAGAGTAATGATCTCCTCAATTGACAGATATTTGATATGGCCCTGATGGAATTTTTTGAATCCACGCCCGGCTTGGCCCCACCACCGCGATATCTTCACGACCGTATTGATTCGCGTGGACCGGCCGGCGTTAATGGGAGGGAAAGGCTTGACCCCGTTCCCGGCACCCATGATGAAAAGATCGGGCCATCGTCGATGAGCTGTCTGGGCGTCAGCGTGAGCTATCAGGGGAGGCGCGCACTGCATCCGGTTTATCTGGAGGTGGCTCAAAACGAAGTGTTGGCCCTGATTGGCCCCTCCGGTTCTGGCAAGTCGACTTTTCTCCGCTGCCTTAACCGCATGAACGATAGCCTGCCTGGTTGCCAGGTTAAGGGAAAAATCATGCTGAATGGGCAGGATATTTATGCACGGGGAATCGATGCCGTGAGCCTGCGCGCCCAGGTTGGCATGATTTTTCCAAAACCCAATCCTTACCCCCAAAGCGTCTACGACAACATGGCCTATGGTTTGAGGATACATGGGCTCGCAACCTGCCCGAGTCATGAGCATGCCCTGGTCGAAGAGGCTTTGCGTCAGGCGGGACTTTGGTCCGAGGTGAAGGGGCAGTTGAGGCAGGCGGCCCATCAGCTATCGGCCGGTCAACAGCAACGCTTGTGTATTGCGCGGGCTATGGCAATCAAGCCCTCGGTGATTCTGATGGATGAGCCCTGTTCGGCGCTTGATCCCGTTTCGACGGCGGTGATCGAGGGCCTGATCGAGGAGCTGGGCAAAAGCTACCCCGTCCTTATGGTGACGCACTCTGTGCAACAGGCCGCCCGGATTTCTCAGCGAATCGCTTTTTTTGATTCTGGCCGGCTTATTGAAGTCGGGCAGACAGCCCGAATCTTCACAAACCCGCGCCAGCCGCTGACTGAAACTTACATCAGCGGTCGTATGGGTTGACCTACCGAGGGCTTACGCTCGCCAGATCCAACGCTGCCGATGCCATCAGGATCAGACTTTGGCTGGAGTCATTGGCCTTGCTTTTGACGATTCGTTCAAGCGTGATCGAAAGTGAGAATCAGGTGAGGGCTGCCTCCATCCCGCCCGTCATCCACGGTCACCAATTCTTCATCTGACCGCCATTATCCCTTCATGAAGCCCCCGTATCGTGCCGTCCAGATATGGCCATTGCGGGTACTTCATGAACGAGAAAATCACAGATCCTTCTTCTCCAAAACCTCGACGCTATGGCGCGGAAATCGCTACCCGGCTAGCCGATATTCGCTCCGCTCAAGCGCTTCGCCATCGGGTATTTGCCCAGGAGATGGGGGCCACACTCCATAGCCTGATCGATGGCCTGGATGTCGATGAGCTTGACGACTATTGCGATCACCTATTGGTTCGCGATCTACATTCCAACGACATTGTCGGGTGTACGCGGCTTCTCCCGGATACTGCCGCGGCTCGGTTCGGGCGCTTCTACTCCGAGGGCGAATTTCATCTGACTGGTGTTTTGGCCCTCCCGGGTCGGTTCCTGGAGATTGGCCGGACTTGTGTAGATCCCACCCATCGTGGCAGTGTCGTGTTGGGAGTGCTCTGGAATGCGCTGGCCCAATATGCCCGTCAGCATCGTTTCGATTATCTGATGGGCTGTGCCAGCCTCTCTCCTGGCCCTAATGGATTTGGCGTCGATGCAGTCCATAGGCAAATCCCGCCGGCACAATATGGTCCCGACCGGCTAGGCGTCCGACCGCTGACGCCCGTGCCAGATTCGCTTCGTTGTATCCGCGACGAGAGCGGCATCCCGCCGCTACTCCAGGCTTATTTGCGTCTGGGTTGCTGGGTCTTTGGCGAGCCTTGCTGGGATGAGGATTTCAATGTCATGGATGTCTTCATCCTGCTGGATCTGTCCCGTCTGCATGGGCGCTACGAAAAACGTTTCATCATCCCCCGCACGGAGGTCATTCATGACGTCATGTCGACCATGGTTTAGAGGCGCTCTATTAGCGGTGATGTTCCTCTATGGTCTGCTTGCCGTGAGTATCATCCTGCCCCTATGCCAGCGTGTTTTGCGTCGTCGGGCGCAGTTAATCTGCGAACGCGTGGTGATGGGCTGGAATCGGGCGGTTTGCCGCATTCTTCATCTGCGGCTCAAGGTCACGGGGCTGCCGGACTCAGCGGCGGGGCTGACGGTGGCCAATCATGTGTCATGGCTGGACATCATCGCCCTGGGTTCGCTGCAACCTTTTTTGTTCGTCGCAAAAGAAGAGGTTGCGCACTGGCCAGTAATGGGCATTCTTGCCCGCGGCATCGGGACCCTGTTTATACGCCGCGGCGATGCGGAACAATCCGCAGCCGTGGGTGAAACCATGGCCTGGCTATTGCGCCGGGGTGTCCGTCTGCTGGTATTTCCCGAAGGTACGACGACCCGCGGACATCAGGTGTTGCGATTCCATGGCAAGCTCTTTCATCCTGCCCAATGGGCGCATGTCGGGGTACAGGCGGTGGCCCTGAAGTACGGCGGCCTGGCCAGCCATCAAGCGCCTTTTGTCGGCGACGACGATTTTCTGCCCCATCTGCTGCGTATCCTGCGACTGGAGACGATCGATCTCCACATCCACTTTTGCCCCGTGCTGCCCGCTGGCCTCCGGCGTGACCAGTTGGCTCGGGCCAGCCGACTGCAAATAACCGAGCGGCTTTATCCCCCGTCCCGGCGAGGCCTCACCCCGCTGCTATCTGTCATTAAAACTTAACCAATCCTTCATCGCACTTTCACTTTTCCTCACTAACTTGTCACGGACTTAGAAAGGAAAACACGATCATGAAACTGAACTATCGAAGCGTCTGGATTTCCGATGTGCACCTCGGTACCCGGGGATGCAAGGATGAATATCTTCTCGATTTTCTCAACCACGTCGATGGTGATCGCCTGTATCTGGTGGGTGACATCGTCGACTTCTGGAAACTGAAGAGCGGTTTCTACTGGTCCCATCTCCATAACCAGATCGTTCGCAAGGTCATGGCCATGGTGGCCATGAGTACCGAGGTCATTTATATCCCCGGAAACCATGATGAGCTGTTCCGGGGCTACATTGGCACCGTCTTCAACGGTATTCAGCTGCAGGACCGGGCGATCCGTACCACCGCTTCCGGCGAACGTTTTCTGGTCCTGCATGGTGTCGCATTCGACGGCGTGGTTTGCTCGAGCCGCTGGCTGGCGGTACTCGGCAGCGAAGCTTACGACTTTCTGGTCGCCGTCAACCGCTGGTTCAACATCGGAAGGCGCCTGTTCGGCTTTCATTACTGGTCGATGTCCGCCTACATCAAGCATAAGGTCAAGAACGCCGTGAACTTCATCTTCGACCGCGAGCGGGCGCTGCTGCATGCCGCCGAGGAACAAGGGTTGGATGGTGTTATTAGCGGCCATATTCATCATGCCGCCATTCACGCGAATGAGCGCGCCATTCGCTACTGCAACACCGGCGACTGGGTCGAGCGTTGCACCGCCCTCGCGGAATCCGCCGACGGCTCCCTTTCCATCATTCGCTGGGTGGAGGACAGTGCCCGGCTCCTCGAGGATCCTATTCTTGAAACTTGCCCTGATCACGGACGCCTGGCGACCGCAAATTAATGGCGTTGTCACGACGCTGAGCACAGTGACCGAGTGCCTCCGAGGCTTTGGTCACACCGTCGAAACCTTCACCCCCGATCAATTTCGCAACTGGCCCTGCCCAACCTACCCGGAAATCCGTCTGGCCCTGGGATGCCGTCGCAGGCTGCATGAGCGGCTGGAGGCGTTGGGCCCGGATGCCATTCACATCGCCACCGAGGGGCCGCTGGGCCTGGCCGCCAGACGCTATTGCCTGAAGCGTGGGCTCCCGTTTACCACCTCATTCCATACCCTGTTCGCCGAGTATGTGAATGTCCGGACGGGTATCCCCTTGTCCTGGGGATATCGTTTTCTGGCGTGGTTTCACAACGCCGGTGAACGCGCCATGACGGCTACGCCGGGCCTGGTTGATCAACTCAGGCAACGGGGCTTCCTGACGCCTGCCCTGTGGTCCCGGGGCGTCGACACGGATCTGTTTTGCCCGCGAGAACGCGATCGGCTCAACAGCCCAGCGCCACGGCTGCTGTATGTGGGCCGAGTGGCGGTCGAAAAAAACATCGAGGCATTTCTGGCCCTGGACGTGCCCGGAACCAAATACGTCATTGGTGATGGCCCTCAACGCGCCGAGCTGGAGATGAAATATCCCGCCGCAGTCTTTCTGGGCTATCGGCAGGGTGAGGAACTGGCCCGACATATCACCTCGGCGGATGTTTTCGTCTTTCCCAGCCGCACCGATACCTTCGGCCTGGTGATGCTCGAGGCGCTGGCTTGCGGGGTGCCGGTGGCCGCCTATCCGGTTCAGGGTCCCAGGGATGTCATTCTCAGCGAGAAGGTCGGCTGCCTGGATGATGATCTGGCCAAGGCCGTGGCCACCGCCTTGACGCTGAACCGTGATGACTGTCGCCAGTACGCGTTGGGGTATACCTGGGAACGGTGTGCCCGCCTGTTCGAGAGCCATCTGGCCCGGATTCCCAGCACCCAATCGTAGCCAGTTCGTGCCATTCAGTGATTGCCCCTTCGCGGGGCAGTCCATCCATTCTTGATCGTCAGGAGAGAGTTGATTCGTGAAAATCTTTTATGGTGTCCAGGGGACGGGCAATGGCCATATCACCCGCGCTCGGGCCATCGCGCCTAAACTCAAGGCGGCCGGGGCAGAGGTGACCTGGTTGTTTACCGGCAGACCCAGGCAGGACTTTTTCGAGATGGAGATCTTTGGTGATTTCCAGTGGCGGAGTGGCCTGACCTTCCAGACCCGGCATGGCCATGTTGATTACCTGCGCACCGCCCTGCGCAACCATCTGCCTCGCTTTCTCAATGATGTCAGGTCCCTTGATTTAAGGGGTTACGATCGTGTCATCACCGACTTCGAACCCGTGACGGCCTGGGCTGCCCGCCTGCAAGGCATCAAGACGGTGGGCATTGGTCACCAATATGCCTTTGGCCTGGATATTCCCATCGCCGGGGCGGATTTCATGGGGACCCGGTTGCTCAAGTATTTCGCGCCCGCGAGTGTCGGCCTGGGTATTCATTGGCATCACTTCAACGGGCCCATTCTGCCGCCCATGATTGAAACCTGCCTTTCCGATCAGCCGCTGAATTCGCGCAAGATCATCGTCTATCTGCCTTTCGAGGATGTCGAGGCGATTCTTGCCCTGCTCAAACCCTTTTCCCATCATGAGTTCCATGTCTATCATCCCGGCGGAGAGCAAACGGTGAGCGCCCAGATGCGCCATATTCGGGTGAAGGGATTATCGCGGGAACGATTCCAGGCAGATTTTGCGGATGCCGGCGGCGTGCTGTGCAATGCCGGGTTTGAGCTGCCGAGTGAAGCCTTGCATCAGGGCAAGAAGTTGTTGGTGAAACCGCTGCATGGCCAAATGGAACAATGTTCCAATGCCCTGGCGCTGGATCGGCTGAAGTTGGGCGAGGTCATGGATGAACTGGATGCCGCTATCGTGGCCCAGTGGCTGGCTAAATCGCATTCGACTCAGCTGCGGTTTCCGGATGTGGCCGGCGCGGTCACCGAATGGCTGATGCAGGGCGATCTGACGATTGAACCCTCCTGGATCGAAAGCGTCTGGAACCGCTGCGAACGACTCAACTGAAGGCGGCCAAAAGCCAGCCCGTCGACTTCCCAACTCTTAACACAAGCCAGTCACTACATACCATGGCAGGACAGAATCTCACCGGCTTTGCCCGGATTTACGCCGCTTTTTTTCATTCACTCCGTGGCTTCAAAGCCACCTGGTTGCACGAAGAGGCCTTCCGCCTGGAGGTTTATCTGTTTGTTCTGGGGGCCCCGTTGGGGCTTTGGTTGGGACAGACCGGCGTCGAAAAGACGCTACTAGTGGGCAGTCTGATCCTGGTCATGATCGTTGAACTGCTGAACACCGGCATTGAAATCGTCGTGGACCGCATCAGCTTTGAGCGGCACGAGCTATCCGGTAGAGCCAAGGATGTCGGCTCGGCGGCGGTCCTGTCGGCCCTGCTGCTGGCGGGGTTGATTTGGGCCCTCATCCTCGGCCCCCGTCTGGTTATTCAGTGATTTCCTGTCACCTGCAATCTCGATTTCGTATCGCCGAAATGTTTAATTGTTAACCTGATTGTCATAATTGCCCCGAAAATTGTTATGCTCAAGGCTTGACGATTGATGGAGGGGCAATGCTGAACATCCTGGTGGTCGAGGACGACATTTCCATTCGGGATATGCTGCGGGATGTGCTGCAAGAGTCCGATTTTGCCGTCCAGGTTGCCTCGGATACCCAGCGAGCCTTCGAGCTCATGGAGAAGCAGGTACCGGATCTCATCCTGCTGGACTGGATGCTGCCGGGCCAAACCGGAATCGAATGGGCGCGGCGCCTGAAAAAGGATGAGATCTACGCCGATATTCCCATGATCATGTTGACCGCCAGGGGGGAGGTCGACGACAAGATCAAAAGTCTGGATTCCGGGCTGGATGACCACATCACCAAGCCATTCTCGGCGCGTGAACTGCTCGCGCGCATCCGGGCCGTTCTGCGTCGCTGCGGCAAGCTGGAAAAGCCTAACCGCATCGAGATGGGCGGCATCACCCTGATTACCGACCAGCATCGCGTCTTCATCGCCGACAATTCGGTGAATATCAGCCCCACCGAGTATCGATTGTTGGAATTCTTCCTCACCCACCCCGATCGGGTCTACAACCGGACCCAGCTGCTTGACCTGGTCTGGGGCCGCAGCACCTATGTCGAGGAACGAACCGTCGACGTCCACATCCGTCGTTTGCGTAAATTGCTGGCCGAATACCACCGCGAGATTTTGATACAGACCGTTCGAGGCTTCGGCTACCGATTTTCCGTGGTGGAATGATGTGATGTCCACCAAGACAACCTCGAATATCACTAAATTTTTGCGATGGAGATTATTGAATGACCAAGGGATCGCGCAGTTTGCTTCTGGCCACCCTGTGTTTGTGTGTTTTTGTGCCGGCTAAAGCCGAAATCAGGTTGCTGGCTGAAGGGGAAATTTCGGCCACCGCACTCGATCAATCTCATCTCACTGGCTTATTGGAGGACGGTGAAACACCCAAGGCGCAGGAGGGTGGGTTTGGTGGAGCCATCGCCTACAGCGGACATGAGCATCGGTACTATGCGGTTCCTGATCGCGGTCCAGGTGCCGGTGAGACCTCTTATATAGAGCGGTTGTATGTCCTTGATATTCCCTTGAACAAGGGTGACAAGGGTTTTCAGTTGGTACCACGCATTACTGCAACCCATTTGCTGAAGGATCAGGCCGGGCATTTTCTGACCGGCGACGCCTCGGCCTTCGATAACGTCAACTCCGAGACCAGCCGTCGAAGAGATTCGGAGGCCCTGCGTGTCAGTCCGTCTGGCACATCTGTGTTCATAGCCGATGAGTATGGTCCATTTGTTGAAGAGTTCGATATTTCCACTGGGAAGCTCATGCGGAATGTGGCGATTCCTAACAAGTTCCATATCGATTTTCCCTCCAAGTATCTGCGCGAAGAACTCAATCGCAATCTTGTGGGACGACAAAGCAATCGGGGTCTTGAGTCGCTGGCCATCACGCCCGAGGGTGACCGTCTGGTGGCCATGATTCAGGACCCGCTGATCCAGGACTGCAATCATGATCCAGATCGAAAGCTCGTGGGTAACCACAATCGAATTCTGGATATCAATTTGAAATCAGGCAATGTAAAGGAATATGTCTACCCGCTGGAGGATCCCAAAAACGGGGTTTCAGAAATTCTTGCAGTCAACGATCATCAGTTTCTGGTCCTGGAGCGTGACAGCAAATCTGGCACCGAGGCTAAAGACAAGAAGCTGCATTTGATTGACCTTAATGGTGCTACTGATGTGCATGGCTATAAATCGCTCTCCGAAAGCGGTCTGGTCGAAGAAGAGGCGGCGGGTGCCCCCCATCCGGTTTACGTCCATAAGCGCCCATTTCTAGACATTCTGCAATTTGGCATCCAGGGCATCCCGGAAAAATTTGAGGGGCTGACTTTCGGGCCCTTGTTGGAGGATGGTCGCCTTATGCTCATTCTCAGCACGGATAATGACTTTTCAAAAACCGAGAACACGCGTTTCTTTGCCTTTGCGATCGATCCGGCCGAGCTGCCCGATTATCAGCCCCAGAAATTCACCACGGCGCCGCAGCCCCGTCGACACACCCAACCGTCAGGGCACTAATTGACATGCCAATGGTTACGCGGATGTCCACACTGCTCCCGCATCTGCGCCCAGCGGTCGTCGAAAAGGGGGCCCCGAAAAAGCCTATCAGCCTCACGACCTGGATCTTCTTGGCGTTGGCTTTGGGTATCGGCACCGGCCTTTTCATTGGTGAGTACGCCAATAACCTGAAATTCATCGGCGATGTCTATGTCGGCCTGATGCAGATGACAGTGCTGCCCTACGTCGTGTTTTCCCTAATCGGCAACATTGGTCGTCTATCGGTCCGCGAGGTTGGGCTGTTGGCGACATCGGGTCTGAAGATCTTCCTGGGTCTCTGGGCTATCGCGGCCCTGACGGTGTTGCTGTTGTCACAAGCCTTTCCGGAACTGACGACCGGTCAATATTTCAGCTCCGCAATGGTAGACCCTCCGCCCAAGCTGAATTGGCTAAATCTCTTTGTCCCTTCGAATCCGTTCCGCTCGCTTGCAGATAACTCCGTGCCGGCGGTGGTCGTGTTCTGCATTCTCTTCGGGGTCGCCATCATTGGTTTTGAGGAGAAGAAAAGCCTGCTTGATCATGTTGGCCTGATTACGCGGACACTGCACCGGGTCAACGGATATGTGGTCAAGCTGACCCCCTTTGGCGTGTTCGGCATATGTGCCCACGCCGCCGGTACGATGAGCTTTTCCGAGTTTGAGCGCCTGCAGGCTTACTACCTGACATTTGGTGCCAGCGTTCTCATTTTGACCTTCGTCATCCTGCCCCTGCTGGTGACCGTCTGTACCCCTTTTACCTATCGGCAGGTGATTTCTGCCGCCAAGGATGCCTTGTTGACGGCGTTTGTCACCGGTAGCGTCTTTCCCGTGATCCCTCTGCTTATCGATGGTGTTAATGGTCTGTATGCCCAGCACTTTCGAGCGGACCCTAAGCATGCGGATTTTCCCGAATTCATTCTGCCGTTGGCTTACCCCTTCCCTGATAGCGGGAATGTCGTCGACCTGATCTTTATCCCGTTTGCCGCCTGGTTTCTGGGAGATGCGCTGGGCTTTGGCGATGAGTTTTTCATGGTGTGTGCGGGTTTCTTTCTGCTGTTTGGCAAGGTCTTTTTGACCATCCCCTTTCTTTTGAACAGCTTTCATATCCCGCAGGACATGTTCCAGCTTTTTCTGGCAGCGGGTGTTCTGGCAGCCCGGGTCGGCGACATTCTCAGCAGCATGCACTACCTGGTTTTCACCGTACTGACCACTGCGGCGATGACCGGGTTGCTCAAAGTTCGTTGGCGGCGCCTGTTCTGGGCGATAGGTGTTTCACTGGTCGTCATCGTGCCGACCGTCATTGGTATCCATTACACCTTGGCCAGCATGGGCACGGATGAGCATGGCGGCGAAACCACACTGGATCGACGCGACCTACTGGCAGAGCCCATCCATACGACCCTGGTATCACAGGCCGCGCCCAACCCTGTACCGCTGAAGCCTGGTCAGAACCGGCTTAAACGTATCAAACAACGCGGCATGCTCCGCGTGGGCTACCGGCCCGACAATCTGCCCTACACCTACTTCAATCAGGAGGGCAAGCTGGTGGGTCACGACATCGATTTGGCCGCGCGTCTTGCCAGAGATCTTAATGTTGGGCTTGAGTTGGTTGGCTTTCGTTCAGAGAGCCTGGCCCAGCAGCTGGCTGACGATCACTTTGACTTTGCCCTGTCTGGGCTGACGGACTCCCTAGAACGTTCCAGTGCGATGCTGATGAGTGAGCCTTATCTGGTCGTCAATATGGGTCTGTTGGTAAAGGATCATCAGCGTAGCGATTTTGAGAGCGAGGAGCTCATCAACCGGCGCAAACGACTGCGCATCGGTGTCGTCAAGGGGAGCTATTTCGAGAAACGCGCGGCCGATCACTTTCCTAATGCCCAAATCGTGCGGCTGGATTCGCCCCGACAGTTTTTTGACGAGGACTGGCGAGAACTCGATGCCTTGGCTACCCACGCCGAAAGTGGCGCGGCCTGGACCTTGGTCTATCCTGCCTACACAGTGGTCAATCCATTGCAGCGGCGTGACGGCGCGCCGGTCTCCATGGCAATTGGCGGCTTTGATGTCGTTCTCGACGACATGCTGAATACCTGGATTACCCTCTTGAGGATGGACGGCACTCTCGAAAAGCTTTTCGATCACTGGATGTTGGGCAAGAACACCAAGTCCAAGGCACCTCGCTGGAGCGTTATCCGTGATGTGCTCCACTGGGTAACAACGGAACCTCAAGCCCCTGGTCAGGAACCAGTCTGATAGTCACTGGCGGTCATCAAAAAGACATCAAATCGTAACCTGTAATTTAAAATCCATCATGCTGTAATAAAACCGTCATATATCCCGTTTATTGTTGCGACTCCCAGGCGAGAGTGTCGCGTGGAAACAACAGATTCACAAACAACGGGAACTTCTATGAAACCGACAGCGCTCCGCCTTGCGGTCACTGCGCTCTTGGGCGGCGGCTTGGTAACGCCCGCTCAGGCACTGCAACTCTACGTCGATAGCAAGACCAGCCAGGTTTTTACCACGCCGGGGCCCAACCGCATAAAGCTAGGGGAGTTCGAGCAGGTTGAGCACAAAGAAGCCAGCCATGCGAAAAAATCCAAGCATGCGGCAGTGAGCAATTACGATGATGAGGGCTATAGCTCAAAGACGGATCTCGCTACGGCTGATGAAGTGAAAAAGGTCGAAAGCAAACTCAATGCACGCATTGATGATGTGGTCAACAAGCCCAAGAAGCCGAATGAGGCCAAGACGACCATCGATGACAAGGGAATTCGTTTTGAAACCAATGACGGTGCTTTCAAGTTTGCCTTGAACGGCCGATTGCACACGGATGCCGCGATGTACTCGGGCGGCGACATTGCTACAGTGTCTGAGGTAGCTGGCAAGGAGATAAAGCAATACAACCGTGAAAGTGACGGCACGGAAGTGAGACGTCTCCGTATGGAGTTTGCCGGTCAGTTCTATGATGACTTTAAATTCAAAGTGCAACCTGAACTGGCGAATGCGGGAACCGGCGGCCAATATACGGTGGGTATCCGTGATGCGTTTGTTCAATACACGGGCTTCGGCGAGTACGGGGAGTTTTTAGCCGGTCAAAGCAAACAGCCCTACAGTTTCCAGCAGATGATGTCTTCCAACGACATGGTTTTCATGGAGCGATCCATGGAATATGCTTTTACCAATACCTCAGTCAACCGTGCCTTGGGTCTCCGTTATGACCTTCCCGGATCATGGTGGGGATTCTCCACTGGTATTTATGGCGACACCGCCACACCGCAGACATCGGGTACCTCCGATGCGCCGGATGAAGGCTGGGGTGGAGCCATGCGCGCAACCTTGGCACCCTGGATGAAGTCGGATGAGCTGATGCATGTTGGCGCTTCCGCTGCATACCGAGCACCGCAAAGCGATCGACGCGATTTGCGCTATAACTTCAGGCAGACGGCCATGTCACCCGTGGCTTATCTGGATACCGGCACCATGCGCGATATTCAGAACAGCCAGTTCATCAACGGCGAAATGGTGGGCATTTACGGTCCCCTCTCGTTCGAGACCGAGTACAACGGCACCTGGATCAATAGCAACGATTCCGATACAAGTCTTGGTGACCCTGCGGGCGCCGGTTTCATGCAGGGTGCGCATGTTGACGTAGCCTATTCTCTAACCGGTGAGTCCCGAGCCACAACCTATCGACCGAGTCAGGGCGTACTGGGCAGAATCAAACCAAACCATAACTTAAACTTTCATGACGGTTGGGGAGCCTGGGAGCTCAAGGGTCGCTTTGCCTGGGTCGATATGAATCAGATTGGTGAACAGCGCTATGCAGGTGGTAATGAAGTATCGTCGACCATCGGCGCTAACTGGTACTGGAATAACTGGTCGCGCTTCATGCTGGACTGGACCCACATCTACTCACTGAATGTGGGTGAGGCAGGTGTTAATCGCACCGTGCTTAACATCCCCGGGAACAATCCGGGTGACTGGGATGTTGTCCAGGCTCGTGTGTCTCTCGCCTATTGATCAATGCACCTTTTAACCAACAACAGAGTAATTGAATGAAATCGCAAACCTACAGTTTAGTAGCCATGCTGGCTTTGACGGGTCTGTCCGACGCCGCCTTGGCTGCCGGGCCCCGTCAGCAAATCAGCGTGGTCGGTTCCTCGACGGTGTTCCCCTTTGCCTCGTCGGTGGCCGAGCATTTGGGCCAGTCCGGGAAATTCAAGACCCCAACGGTTGAGTCCACCGGAACCGGTGGCGGATTCAAGATTTTCTGCGGCGGCACTGGAGTCAACTACCCGGACATTGCCAATGCCTCCCGGAAAATTAAGCCCAGTGAGGTTAAGGACTGTGCCAGCTCGGGTGTGAAAGACCTGGTCGAGGTCAAGATTGGCTATGATGGCATCGTGATAGCGCAGGCCAACCAGGTCAAACCTGTGGAATTTTCCAGAAAGGATCTTTATTTGGGGCTTGCCAAGCAGATTCCTGACCCGGACTGCCAGGAATGCGGCAAATTGATCGACAATCCCTACACCACCTGGGATCAGGTCAATTCCAGCCTGCCCAATGCCAAAATCGAGGTCATGGGACCGCCGACCAGTTCAGGCACCCGTGACGCCTTTGCTGAATTAGTGATGGAGGCTGGTTGTAACGAGTTTGACTGGTTGAAGGAGTGGAAGAAAAAGAATGAGGCTGAATATAAACGCATGTGCCAGGCCATTCGTGAGGATGGTGCCTATGTGGAAGCCGGTGAAAATGACAACTTGATTGTCCAGAAGCTGAAAGCGAAGCCCGGCGCATTCGGTATCTTTGGTTACAGTTTCCTCGATGCGAATCGGGATGAAATTACTGCCAGTACCATTGAGAGAAAGGAGCCTAGCCCCGATAGCATTGCCGATGGCGCCTATCCCATTTCCCGCCCTCTCTTTTTCTATGTCAAAAAGGCTCAGATTGGTGCGGTGCCCGGACTCAACGAATACATTGAGGAGTTCACCAGCGAAAAGGCTTGGGGTGATGAAGGCTATTTGGTCGAGAAAGGATTGGTTCCCTTGCCCGAGCGCCAGCGAAAACAAGTCGCAGACTCTGCCCGTAAGCTGGAGCTTATGAAGATGTAGGCTTGATGCCCAGTTCGAAACCCTGAATCTGCCCATGTCTCAACTCCCGTTGGCATGGGCAATTTCTTGATAAGCTCTTCCCCCGCAAAGAACGCTGTGAAAATAATCGTGTTCTTTGGAGAGTGAGAGATATAAACCCATGAGGTGGTCTCACGCTCTGCGCATGAAGGTAATGAGCCCAACTAACCGAGGAAGACGATGAAAAAAACCAGCATACGCACACTACTCTTTGCCATGAGCCTTGTGGCAGTGCCCCCCCTGCAGGCTGCCAGTGGTGCTCGCGATTCCATTTCTATCGTGGGGTCCTCCACGGTTTACCCTTTCTCCGCTGCAGTGGCTGAACAATTTGGCAAGAGCGGTAAGTTCAAAACACCCAAGGTCGAGGCGACCGGGACCGGGGGTGGCATCAAGCTTTTCTGTGGGGGTGTTGGACCCAAATTTCCAGACATTGCCAATGCCTCGCGCAAGATGAAGAAGTCGGAATATGACGCTTGTCAGAAAGCTGGGGTGAAGGACATTGTCGAGGTCAAGATCGGCTTTGATGGTATCGTCGTGGCCCAGTCCAAAAAAGCCAAGACCGCCCTGCCGTTGACCCGTAAGGAGATCTTCCTGGCGCTGGCCAAACAGGTACCTGACCCCAATAACCCCGAGGGCGGTACCCTGATCGATAACCCCTACAAGACCTGGAACGAGATTAACCCGGCTTTGCCGGCCACCAAGATTGAGGTACTGGGTCCGCCGCCGAGCTCCGGTACCCGCGATGCCTTTGCTGAGCTGGCTCTGGAAGGTGGATGTCAGGAAATCCCCTGGATTAAGGCCAAAAAGGAAAAGGACGATGCATGGTTCAAGAACACCTGCATGACGGTGCGTGAGGACGGGGCTTATGTGGAAGCCGGTGAAAATGACAACCTCATCGTGCAAAAGCTGGAAGCCAATCCCGACGCGGCGGGCGTCTTCGGCTACAGCTACCTGGCCATGAATGAAGATCGTCTGAATGCCTCCACGGTGGATGGCCAGGCCCCCACCTATGAAGCAATCGCTGAGGGCAAATATCCTGTTTCCCGCCCGCTGTTCTTTTATGTCAAGAAAGGTCATGTCGGCGTGATTCCGGGGATTGAAGAATACGTGACGGAATTCACTAGCGAGAAGGCGGCGGGTCCGGAAGGCTATCTCTCGGACAAGGGCCTAATTGCTTTACCTGATGCGGAGCGCAAAAAGGTCGCTGATCAGGCCAAAACCATGGCGCCGATGGTCGCTGTGAAATAAGAGATACTGGCTATATGGTTCTATAGGCAGTCCAGTCCCCATGAAGTTACAGAACCCTGCTTAGCGGGGTTCTTTGTTGAAGGACGTTTGGCTCGATCACATGCATGGCTGACGGCCACCCGTTGGATCGATTATTATCAGGTTCTCCTTATCTTCTCTGAGCCGCCCAGCCTGATGTCTATAATCTTCCGCCAGCTTTTTGAAACCGATACCTCGACCTATACCTACCTGCTCGGGTGCCAGCGAACCCACCGGGCGCTGCTCATCGATCCGGTGGCGAGCGAGGTGGGCCGCTATATCGAGCTGATTGATAGCCTTGGTTTGACACTGATCTATACCCTGGAAACGCATGTCCATGCGGACCACATCACCGGCTCTGGCCTGCTTCGGGATCGTCTGGGCAGCAAGAGCGTGGTGCATCGCGATGCCGGTACGCTATGCCCGGATGTGCTGGTCACTGATGGCGTGTTGTTGCAGGTCGGGGATATCGAACTGCAGGTGCGTCATACACCGGGACATACTTCGGGTTGTATGAGCTTTGTGCTGGCGGATCGGGTCTTTACCGGCGATGCCTTGCTGATTGGGGGCTGCGGTCGCACAGACTTCCAGCAAGGGGACTCCGGTACGCTGTTTGACAGCATCCATGAGAAGCTCTTCTCCCTGCCGCCGGACACCCTGGTGTTTCCCGGGCATGACTATAACGGCAACACTGTCTCCACCATCCGCCAGGAAATGCAGAAAAACCCGAGGCTGGGCTCCGGTAAATCCCGCGAGGCGTTCATCGAGATCATGAGCCAGCTCAAGCTGGCTTACCCGAAACATATTGATGCCGCGTTGCCGGCCAATCTGGCTTGTGGCGGAAACCCGGATGCCGTCATTCCTCAGGGCTGATGCCTGAGTACAGCCCAGCCCAGCCCGCTGCGGGGTGCAACCGGTATGAATCTTTCCTCGTTGATGGTCATTACCCTGGTGGTTGGCCTGCTCTTGGGCTTGCTCGGTGGCGGCGGGTCCATTCTGTTGGTGCCGGTTTTGGTCTATCTGGTGGGTCTGGAAACCAAGGTCGCCATCGCGACGACCCTGGTGGTTGTGGGCCTGACGAGTCTGGTGGCGGTGGTGGGGCATGCCCGAGGGGGGCGCGTCTGCTGGAAAAACGGTGGGGCATTCGGACTGGCCGGCATGCTGGGCGCCTATGGCGGCGCCCGTCTGGCGGCTTATGTGCCCGGCAACGTATTGCTGTTGATGTTTGCCGTGATCATGCTGGGAACGGCGTTCACCATGCTCATCCGCCGCAATGAGGGGCCAAAGACCGACACGCCGGGAGCGAGTTGCCCCACCCGGCTGAATTTGCCGGGCGTCCTGTTTGATGGGTTTCTGGTTGGCATCATCACCGGTCTGGTTGGCGTGGGCGGCGGTTTTGTCATTGTCCCGGCGCTGAATCTGCTGGGTGGTCTGCCCATCCGTGCCGCCATCGGCACCTCGCTGTTGATTATCGTCATGAACTCGGCCGCCGCGCTGGCGGGCTACGCTGGGTATGTCGAGATCGATCTGCGCTTTGCCGGGCTAGTCACCGCCGTCGCCATCGTCGGCAGCCTCATCGGTAGCGCGCTGACCCGGTATGTCAGCAATAGCGGGCTTCGGCGGGGCTTTGGCCTGTTCGTTATCGCGATCGCCGCTTATCTGCTCCACCGCGAGTTGTCCTGGAAGGCCCTTGCGGACGTTGAGCGTCTGGTGAGGGAGCATCACGAATTCTTTCGTGGTCTGCTGACCGCTTTCCTCGTCATGGCGCTTTATTGGACACGGGGCGTGATTCATTACCGGCATCAACGCGCCCTGGATGCGGCCAAGGATCGGGAACCCCCGCTGGATTGGCAAATCTAGTCTCACCCGTGCAAACGGCGCTTTTGTCGTCTCAGGGTGATGCGTTTTTCTGTGACGCCCTGATGAAAAACGGTAATCTTCGGGCCCGCATTTCAACTTATTCTGTCACTCCAGAATGAAACACCTGCCGAATCTTTTGACGCTGTCCCGCATCGTTCTGTTGATTCCATTACCCTGCTTTTGGGGTTGAGTGGCGGTGATTCTCAGATCATTCGATATGCGTTCATGATTTTTCTGCTGGCCAGTTTTACCGATCTGGTGGATGGCTGGGTGGCAAGACGGTTTGACTGTGTCACCCATCTGGGTGCCTTTCTCGACCCATTGGCTGACAAGATCGTGACCAATGTGTTGCTGGTTTTTCTAGCCAGCCGATATCCCGATTACTTCCCCTATGGATGATTCTGTAGATGCTGGCCCGGGAATTTGCGGTTCAGGGCTTTCGAAGCATGGCGCCATGTGTGGGGGTGATGATTCGCACCGATCTCTTGAGCAAGTTGAAAACGTTCATTTAGTTGTTTTGTGTGGGTGCCTTGATGGTTGGCAAGGCATGGCCCATTTTGATGTGGCTTGCTGAACCGCTTTCGCTGATCAATCTATGGCTGGCGCTGGGGAGTGGCTATCTTTCGATGGCGCTGATTTTCTATAGAAACAGAGATCTCTGGGCGCGGCCATCGATACCTATGCAAACGCGATAAGTCGGCCTGCGTCGCAGACTGACTGCCGAGCTTGGGGAACGGATATACCCTCTTTGACTCTCAAGCCATTAATGATTTGGATTCCGGGGGGTGGAGCTCCTGATAACTTTTTACGTAACTGGACGCAAACATGAGAAAAACAACCATCAGATCCCTATTTCTCTCCACGCTCCTGGCCCTGGGGGGCTGTGGGGATTCCTCTCATCCCGGCAGCAGTCAATCGGCTGCGCCGGCGAGCATTACCGGCATCGTCCTGCAGGACGAAACTCCGATCACAAAGGCCAGGATCGAGGCTACGGACTCGGCTGGCAAGGTGATTGCCAATACCGAGGTCGGCGGTGACGGGCATTACCGCATTGCGATTCCCGTCGGCGCGAAGTATCCCGTCGTACTGAGTGCCAGCTTCGAGGGTGAAGGCAGCCCGTTGAAAGCGGCCGTCACCAGCGATCTGGCAACCGATCAGAACATCAGCAGCGTGACGACCATTGTCGTCAATACGGCGATGAATCTGGGCGGGTTGACGGAGGTCAATCTCGCCAAGGCGGCCGGGGCCGCGATTTCTCAACGCAAGAGCACGGGCGGCAGCGGCGGCTCGGCGGGCTTCAAGGGTGATCCCACCAAACATTATGGCGGCTGGCACTGATGGCCGTCGGGCGTCCCGGCTATCGCGGCGTTCGGACCTGAAAACGCACTGTATCCAATATCAAGCCATCGGATTCCCGTTGTAGTTGCAGTACGTGTTGCCCCGGCTGTGGCCGCCATGACTGGGCGATCCTGGCCGGTCCGATGCGTGTCCCGTCCAATGTGAACACGGCCTGATCGCCCCCGTGGGCCTTGAACCAGACTTGCTGGTTGGCGGGGGGGATATCGGGATCGAGCGCGATGATCACGCTGTCGGGTGGGGATTCGAGGTGGGCTTGATGGTTTTCGCTCTGGCCGGCGCGAATCACTTCGCTTTGGGTGCCGGCGATGAACCATTCCTCGCGTGCTGGCTCGATGGCCGGATCAAAGCGGATGGCTTGCTGTACAACCCCTTCGGGCGGTTGGGGCGGCGACCCGGGTTGTTCCGCATGAAGCTTCGCCATGATGGCCGCCCACGCCGGGGCCGCGCCGCTGATGCCTGACACATCCTTCATGGCATCGCCCTCGAAATTGCCCACCCACACGCCGACGGTGTACTGGCGACTGAAGCCGATACACCAGTTGTCCCGCATATCCTTGCTGGTCCCGGTTTTGACGGCGGTCCAGAAGCGGGTCGCTAACGGGCTGTCCAGCCCGAATGTCACCGACCGGCTGGCGTTGTCGCTGAGTATGTCGGCTACCAGAAAGGCCGCGTCGGCACTCATGACGCGACGGGATTGCTCGGGGGCCGCCGCCTTCGGCATGAATCGCAGAGGGCTCCAAAGCCCGCCATTCGCCAGCGTCCGATAGGCGGTTACCTGTTCGAGAAGGCTCACTTCAGCAGAGCCCAGGGCCAGGGAAAATCCATAGTATTCGCCATCCTCGGTCAAGCCCCGATACCCGAGCTCGTTCAGGCGGTCACGAAATCGATCGACGCCCACTAGGACCAGTGCGCGAACCGCCGGCACGTTCAACGACGAGGCCAGTGCCGTCCGCACGCTGACCGGTCCTTTGAAGTCATGGTCATAGTTCTGGGGAATGTAGAGACCGCTCGTGGTTTCCAGGTTGACGGGCGAATCCTCGAGGACCGAGGCGGCTGTGACGAATGACTGTTCCAGCGCCAATCCGTAAAGGAAGGGTTTCAGGGTTGAACCGGCCTGCCGTCTGGCGGCAGCCCCATCGACCTGTCCGGCGGTGGATTGGATGCCGGCCGAACCCACATAGGCGAGGACCTCGCCGGTCGCGTTGTCCACAATGACGGCGGCACCGTCGCGGACATTACGTCCCCCCAATCCGGCCAACTGCTGCGAGAGGGCTTCCAGCGCCAGCTTCTGCCAGTGGAGGTCCAGGGTGGTGGTCACCCGCTCGCCGGGTTGCCGCAGGAATCGACGGGCCAGTGAGGGTGCCCAGTTGGCCTCCGTGGTTCGGGTACCGGGTTGAGTCAGGGCCTGCGAGGCCAATGCCTCCAATGTTGTGCAAGGGGTTGCGAATTCGCCTGCTTGTGCAATAGCGCAGGCGCGGCGTTTAAGGCGGCTCACATCCGCATTGGGGGCGGGCAACAGTGCGGCGAGAATGATTGATTCCGGCTCGCTCAGGCCGGAGGGGTGCTTGTCGAACAGGGCTTTGGCGGTGGCCGCGATGCCCTGCAGTTCGCCGCGGAAGCTGACCCGATTGAGATAGGCTTCGAGAATCTCGGTTTTGGTCCATCGCCGTTCCAGCGCGAGGGCCTGCGTGATCTGCCGAAGTTTCTGCCCGATCGTTCGGCCCGATCGCGTCTGCGAACTGACGGGTTCCAGCAAACCGGTCAACTGCATGGTGATCGTGCTGGCACCGCGGAGTCGCCCTTCGCGCAGCCATCCGGCCACTGCGCTCAGCATCGCCCGCAGATCCATTGCGCCGTGCTCAAAAAACCGGCGATCCTCGGCCAGCAGGATGGCCCTGACCAGTGCCGGTGAGACATCATCCAGCTGGGTCCAGGCGAGTCTCCGGATAGCGTGATTCTGGCGTTGGCTGCTGACTAACTGACCATGCCGGTCCAGCAGCCAGGCTTCGGAGGGTGTCCAGCCGGCTTGCACATCGTTGAAGCGGATGGGCGTTATGAACAGGCTGGCGGTCCAGACGAGCAGGCAGGGCGCACTCAGCAGCGCCCATAGGATGGCCAGGACTCGCCAGGGACGGCGCATGCCGGCGATGTCCCTGAAGGTCAAGGCGCCAGCACCTCCACGGGAGCATTGGGATAATCCGCAAAAATCTCGGGCGCATATAAGGCTTCGACATGAGTAGGTGGCAGGACAAAGCGTCCGGGGTTGTTGAGCCGAACCGTGTATTCCACCGTCCACGAGCCCTTGGGCACAAACTGGTAATAGGCCCGGAATGCGTCCTGTCGCCGTTCTTCGTAGGCCAGCCAGGCGCGACCTTGAGGCCCACGCTCACCCTGGGTGAGCAGGCTGGAGTCTCGACCGAGCCCTTTGCCGAGGAGGGTGGCGCCGCCCGGGACCGGATCATCGACGACCACCCAGCTCAGATCTGATTGCGCCTCCAACTCCAGCGTCACGCGTGCAGTATCGCCAACGGTCCAGACGCCGGGTGTTTTCTGTTCCACGGGCAGCACGCTGCGCTTGAGTTTGAAGCCCGCATTCAATGGGCTGGTTAAAGGGAGCGCCGCCTTGACCTGCACCATGGCCCAGGGCTTGCCGCTGCCCGCCTGCTGAATTGAGAGTGACTCTCGGGTTTCCGGTAATGACAGTCCGACTTGTTGCGGTTCGCTGGCGGGCCAGGTGAGATCTGTCTGCTGATCGCCGAGGCGGATGTGCGTCGTGCCGGTGACCGGGGTCGATTCAAATCTTTCGCTGAATTGTTCCATCGCCAGAACACCCCAGGCGTTCGCCGTCGTCATGTTCCAGCGGCCCTTCAGCTGACGTCCGAGTGCGCCCCGCGCCAGCCGGGGGATATCGGCTTGCCACTGAGGGCTTTTCAATGCAGCCAACACCATACGCACGGCATTGACATCGGCAGATACCATCAACCAACCCAGACTATCCTGGCTTTCCGTGGAAAACAACAGGGTGGTGCCGTGATAAGTTAGACGGCTGAAAAGTATCTGTTCGGCTTGTTGCTGGCGCTGCTCACGCAAGGGCGCTCTCTCCATCCTGTCGAGGATGCTCATCCAGTCGAGCACGGCGGATGTGGGCCAGTGGTTGGGGTCGATGGTGAGCGAATCCAGCATATCCGGCGTCGCTTCGCCATACCGAGCCAAGGCCTCAATCGCGGTCAGCTTGCGTAGCGTGAGGTCAGGCGCATTGAGGGCGGAATCTCGGATCACTCGCCCTGCGACGAATTTCTTCAGACCTTCCAGCATGCGCGAGCGGGGTTTTTCGGGCAATTCCCAGCCCGCCTCATGCCCAACGCCCAGCACGTAGCTGGTCAGTACATCGCTGCCCATGAGCTGGTCGCTTGGGAAATAGCGCAGCAATCCATCCCGATCCTGTGATACCGGCAATTGGCTGAGCACATCAGCCCAGCGGGTTTTGTCGCGCAACGCGATGGCGACCGACACTTTCTGCTCCAGACAGTTGTAAGGATATTGCCGCATGTAATCGGTGACACCCGACATCGCGCCCGCCAGTCGTGACCGCAGGCCAACTTCAATACGGCCCCGTCCTGGCAGTGAGCCTGCGGGTGCCTGGATGTCGAGGCTGAGCGGGGTTTCATCCACTTGCTCGAGCGTGGCCTGCAGGGTCCGAACAGGGACCGCCGGCTGAACGGCCTGCTGAACCTTGAGCTGATCCCGTGTCTGGCTTTGGCTGTCGATGGCGCTGATGTCCCAATGCAGGCGCTGGATGCCGATCGGCACTTCCACGTCAAAGAGGGCTTCGCGAGCGCTACCGGCGGGAATCTCCAGATGGATCGGGTTTACCTGAGGCAGAGTCACTGCGGTCGAGTCCATGCTGAGTGTTGGGGTCACCTCCACCTGCATGGCTGTGTTGGACGCATTGCGCAGGGTGAACAGAGCGCTGAGGCGGTCACCTTCTCGCACGACGGGCGGTAGCCCCGAATTCAGCATCAGTGGCTGGCTGGTCTGGAAGTTGCCGCTCCCCGTTCCGAACAATCCCGATCCCGCATTGGCCACGGCGACAACACGGAATCCACTGAGCGCATCATTGAGCGGGATGTCGATCTCCACCGCATTTCTCCCCTGTAGGGGAACGCGCCCTTTCCAGAGCAGTAGCGTATCGAACAGCTCGCGCGCCGCCTGACGACCCCCGCCGCCACCATGCGGCACGGCCTTGCGTCCAAAATGGCGTTTGCCGATCACCTGCATCTGGGCCGTGGAGGTGTACACCTCGATGGGTCGGACGTTCATCATGCTGTCAAGCAAACGCCAGGAGAGATTCGGTTTGAGCTCCAGAAGCGCTTCATCCACTGCGGCTATGGCGAGTTCCGCATCGTCGGGCAGGCGCCCGCCACCCGCCGGTTTTACTTTGATCCTGACTTTTGCCGTTTCACGCGGTTTGTAAGTGGTGGCGGCTGGTTCAACACTGACATCCAGCCGGTGCGCCTGCCAACCGACCTTGATTTCTGCATTGCCCAGGCGGTAGGCCGGCTTGCCGAGATCGGCCAGAGCACTGGGCGCCGGAGCGGCTTCCGCCTGCCATGGAAGATGCAGCTTGTCCGCCATGGCCGACCACCACGGAGAGTTGGTTTCGACTCGTCCGCGGATGGCCAGTACCGAGACAAACACATTCGGTGCGTGTGTCCCTCTCACGGGGACCTCGATCATCGGTGACTTGCCGCTGAGCTTGGTGACGAAGGTTTCGGCTACGCCCTCGCGCTCCACAGTGACCCAGGCGGTAGCTTCACGGAAGGGCATCCGCACCTGGAAACGAGCGGTTTCTCCCGGCTGATACTCCTTTCGTTCGGGAATGAGGTCGATCCGGTCCGTCCCGCTACCGTCGAACCAGGTGTCCTCCGCGCCGGACAACCAACTGCTGGTTACGCTGGAGACGGTATTGCCCTGGCTATCTTCGGTTCGAGCCTGCAAAAGGATTTCCCCGCTCATCTCGGGATTTATCTCGCAGTGGAGTCGGCCCATTGCATCCGTCTTGCCTTTGCAATGTTTGGGCAGCCTGATGACTTCCGAGCGATTGTCATAGCTGTAGAAGCCGCCAATCAGCCGCTTGCGATATGAGTAGGTCTTGCGTTCGAACAGGTCCACTTCGACGGGATGGTTGGCAATGGGCTTGCCGCGAAGATCCAGCACCACCGCGTCGAAACGGACCTGATCTCGGCTGGCTACCCAGCTTTCGGTGCGCAGCCCGATGTTGAGGCGGGCCGGCCAGAGGGGCAGTCGGCGGGTTACGGCTTCCATTTCGCCGTTTGCATCCTGATACTCCATCTCCACCAAAAGATCCCGTGGCCTGTGGTTGGGCTGCACGGTCAGCGTAGTTCTGGCGGCGCCCTTGGCGTCGAGCATCAGCGGAATGACTTCGGCAGGTTTTTGCCCTTCTCCCGCCTCGGAGTCCTCCTTTTCCTCGGTCATGCCCTCCTGGATGGTTTCTCCCCCAAACACGAAATCCTCATAGCCATTGAGTCGGATGTCTCTCGGCGAAGTGATCGTTCGGAGTTTCACGGGCGCCTGACCCGCTACGCCACCGCTTAGATAGGTTAGAAACAGATCCAGCTGAACCTGGGTCGGATTGATGAGGTCGTCCTTGGGTGGCTGGATGACGGCCTTCATGGTGGGCAGACGGAATTGTTCCACGTGAAACGCGCCAGACTCAAAGCGCCGGGTCTGCTTGTCATCCGTCAGTGCGACCTCATAGGTTCCGAGGCGGGCCTCTTTGGGAATGGTCCACGCGGTTTCCCCAATGCCCTTGGCATCCATCGTGACCGGCATCCGGAATTGCTGGTCGCTCCCCGAGTGGGTCATCTCGATTATGGTGGGCTGGAACCCCTCCGGGATCGCAAATCCCGTCAGCGCATGGCGCCGGAAAAAGTGTTTCATGGACACGGTTTCCCCGGCACGGAACAGGGCGCGATCAAACACGGTATGGGCGATGTCCGGGCCCACATAGTCGCCGACGTTTAAATTAAATTCTGCAGGCTGTATGCCGCGGTTCCAGAATGAGGCCGTGAAACCTAGGTCATCTCCAGTGCGGGCGCTGACAAACAGAGGGTGGGGGCTGCCCTCCGAACATCCCTCCCCGCCATGAGGTTTACCGATCATTTCGCCGCCGGGAATCCTGACCAGTCCGTCCGTGCCCGTCTTGCCCTGCCAGAGGCGATAGCCAGTGCAGTAATCGCTGATCTGAATCGTCGCGTTGTCGACTGGTGTTGCCTTGTCCAGTGTGGTCACCCAGACGATGGAGCCCTCGCGTCCCCATTTGAAGTGCACACCCAGATTGGTCACCAAGGTCGAGGTGGCGACGAAGCGCGGCTTGTTTTCACCGAGCAGCGAGGCCCCCAACTTGGGGCTGCTGAGTTCGACAACATAAAACCCCGGATCAACCAGCGGGATCCCGACCACCTCGAACTCCTTTTCGCCCAGGGGTTTGGGAACGGTGATCCCGCTGGTGGGGTCAGACGGGCCAAATACGGACTCGGAGCCTGTCTGCTCCTTCCAGATCTTGTCGTCCGTGTTGGCGCCTTTGGCTATTATCCATTCGCCCCGACTCCGCCCCGCTTGCTTGACCCGTTCCAGCCAGCGGATGATGTCTTCATCACTCTCCATGCGCCTGACTTGGCCCGGCACACCATCACTGGCTTCGATCACCCGTTGCTGTCCGGCGATCTGGGGTTCCAGGTTGCGCAGAGTGACCGGCAGAATGCCGCCGGTCTTTCGTTCCAGGATGCCAAAATCGCCTGAAAACTTGGCCAGCGGCGGATATTCATCAATGGCTATGGGCAGCGGAAATCGAGCGGCATTTTCCAGTGTTCGATCGGCATCATCCCGCAGGTTGTCGGGCAGGATGATTCGGAGTGGGCTCTTTTCCGGAAATGGCCCGCGAAATGTGAGGGAATGCGCCACGGGGGTTTTGGCCTGATCGATGGGCTCTGCCGGATAGCGCTTGCCGGTCTCGTCCACCAGTCGAACCGCCATGAGTGATGTGCTGGGAACGTCTGCAGTGAAGAAAAGCTCCAGCGGCAACATAGGCAGGCAGTCGGCCTGTGGATTCACCCGCTGACAGCGCAGGTGGGCACTGAAGGCGGGTCGGGTTCTGAACGACAGCACCTGATCCTTCTGGCCGTTGACGCCGCTGGGCGAGAGAATCTCTTTGCCCCAGACCAGGCGCACGTCCGTATCCGGCGGTAGTGACCGGCGACATTGGATTAACAACAGGCCGGCTTCAGCCTGTTCCAGCGCCTCTCCCTGAAAGCGCATGACGGCCTCCGCATCTTCGTCGGGGGACAGCAAGTGGCTGTAGCCATAACCCAGGGCGCGACGCTGTTTCAGGATTTGTGCCCGTGCGTCACCCTCGAGCAGGTCGAGACCGATCTGTTCGCTTAGTCCATTGATTTCGCAGTGCGCGTGCGCCTTAAGCGAATTCGGATCGACAGCGCCATCCAATGCCAGCACAAAAGCCTGTCGCTCATCGACCCGGTGGCTACCCTCTTCAGGAAGTGAACGCAGGATGGTGGGTCCCCCGGTATCAAAGCTGAAATCCGTCTTGCCGGATACTTTGCTCCCATCGATGGAGCGAAGATCGGCTTTCAGCCTGAAATGGCAGATGCGCCCCGAGGGGAGGTTATGGTCAAAATCCAGCACCCAGGTGCGTGGATCGGCCCAGCGGCGGGTACCCGTTTCCGGGCAGTCGATATCAAATGGCTCCGGTCGTCGTGGATCGCCCAGCGCCACCATCTCGGCGGAAAATCTTGCCGTGACCTGGCGGACGCTCTTGACTGAACCTTGGGGTGAAAAGGATTCAAGGCTGGCCCTAGCCGCCGTTTTGGCAAAGACCGGCTGCTGGAAGAGGAACAGAATCAGCAGAACCAACAAGCGGCACATGACATCCCTCTCACACAACATGAAACAGGGCGTCGAGTATGCGCGATGGAGCCGCTGGATTAAAGCGAAAGACGCTGCTTATATGGGGCTAGCTCCGGGACCCAAAGCCATGGGCTCGATCGCAAAGATCGGCCTAAACCGCGACATCTGCCGCGATGTGAGGATGCGGGTCATAGCCCTGCAGATCCAGATCATCAATCGTGTAGTCGAACAGGCTGTCCGGTTTGCGGCGGATGAGCAGCTTGGGCAGCGGGCGGGGTTCCCGTGCGATCTGGGTGCGCGCCTGTTCCTGATGGTTGAGGTAAAGGTGGACATCACAACCGAACCAGACGATTTCGCCGGGTTCGTACCCACACTGTTGCGCCAGCAAATGAGTGAGCAAGGCGAGATTGGCGATGTTCCAGCCCAGTCCGAGGTAGGCATCGGCGGATCGTTGCATGAGCGCGGCGGAGAGCTTGCCGGTCTCGCTCGACAAAAAAAACTGATAGGTCTTGTGGCAGGGCGGCAAGGCCATGGCGTCGAGGTCGCCGACATTCCAGCCCTCGAACAGCAGGCGACGTGAGGTGGGGTTCTGCTTGAGTCCGTCGATCAACGCCGCAATCTGGTCTATCTCTCGACCATCGGCTGCTTTCCAGCGACGCCACTGCCAACCATAGACCGGGCCGAGGTCTCCCCAAGTGGCGGCGAATGACTCATCGCCAACGATACGACGCTCGAAGTCCTCCTGACTGATCGGTTCCCCGGTGGTTTCGCGGTACTTTTTCAGCGGCCAGTCGGTCCAGATGCGGACGTTCTGTTCCAGTAGTTCGCGGATATTACGGCCGCCGGAGAGCATCCAGAGCATTTCCTTGAAGGCGGTTTTCCAGAAGATCCTTTTGGTCGTGAAAACCGGGAATCCCTCGGCGAGATCGAAGCGCAGGGTGTGGCCAAAGATCGCGCGGGTGCCCACGCCAGTCCGATCTTGCCGCAGATCTCCGCGGGTCAGTAGTGTCTCCAGCAGGTCGAGGTACTGCTGTTCGGGATGAAGGCCGGTCACCTCAAGACTCCACGGCATAGGAGTCCCGCCGGAGATAGGCCCGGAGCAGAATGAAAGCGCCGATCAATATCATGGGGAAGGTTAGCACCATGCCCATGGTGACCCAGCCAAATGCGAGATATCCGATATGGGCATCGGGCAGGCGGACAAACTCCACCATGAAGCGGAAAACGCCGTACATCAATATGAACATCCCGCTGACGGCAGTTCGGGGAGGGTTCTGCCGGCGGAACCATTGCAGAATGATGAATAGGACGATCCCTTCGAGAAAGGCTTCATACAGCTGGGAGGGATGGCGCGGTTCCGGCCCACCCGTCGGAAATATCATGGCCCAGGGCAAGTCGGTCGGTTTGCCCCATAACTCGCCATTGATGAAATTGCCGATACGGCCGGTGAAGAGACCCAGTGGTACATAGGGCCCAATGAAGTCCGTCACGTCGGAGAAGCGAGCGCCTACCTGACGGGCAAAAACCCACATCCCGGCAAAGGCGCCTAGCATGCCGCCATGAAACGACATCCCGCCTTCCCATACGCGAATAATCATCAGCGGGTCGCCAATGAACGCGGAAAAATTGTAGAAAAGAATGTAGCCGAGACGGCCACCGATCATCAGTCCGATGGCGCAATAAAAGATCAGGTCCTCGATCTGATTGGCGGTCCAGGGGAAGCCTGGTTCCTTTGCACGTTGGCGCGCCATGATCCAGGCTGCGCCGATACCGATGATGTACATCAGACCATACCAATGGACCTTAAGGGGCCCAAGGCTTATGGCAACCGGATCAATATTCGGGTAGGCAAGCATGCGAAAGTCCAGAGTTCAAAAGGGAGCGAAAACAGAAAACAGCGCTGAATGAACCGTAGTCACTGGCGGAATGGACGGCTGGGCTGGCCGAGACGGGTTTCTTCGGAGAGAGAAGTACCGAGGATGATACGTCTGGCCAAAAATGCCCTATCACTATAGCACGGTGATCCTTCTTTCCAGCCTGCTGATTCCCGTCAGAACCTGGCTTGCCTCAGGGTGTTCGCAACGGGACAATGAGCCCATCAGTGTTACCCCCGCCCCAGGCTTATGGGGCTTAAGGAATGGAGAATGTGCGATGGCAGGACTACGTGATCAGCTTTTGAAGTCAGGGCTCGTGAACGAAAAGCAGGTCAAGAAGGCGCAAAAAGAAAAACATAAGGAGCAACGGAGTCAGGGCAAATCCCATGCAGGGGAAGACGAGGAGGCTCAGCGCCGGTTGCGCGTGCAAGCCGAGAAGTTGGAGCGCGATCGGCGGCTCAACCAGCAACGAAAGGATGACGCCGACAAAAAGGCATTAGCGGCCCAGGCGCGGCAGCTGATTGAAGTCCACAAGCAGCCCAGAAATGAGGGCGAGACACCCTTTAGTTTTACGGATGGCGGCAAGATCAAGAAGCTGATGCTGGAAACGCGCGTCCGCGATCAATTGGTGCGAGGCCAGTTGGCCATCGTCAAGGTTGATCAGGCTTATGAATTGGTTCCACGTGAAACAGCAGAAAAGATTCTTCAGCGAGATGCCGCGTTTCTCATTCTGATGAATGAGCCAAGCGGGCATAATGAGACCTCCAGCGATGACCCCTATGCGGACTATCAGGTGCCTGACGACCTGATCTGGTAAAAGGCCGCGTCACTCAAATCTCATCCAAAGATCATCATGACCCTATCCTTATTCTCCCGTTACGAGATCGGCCCCTACATCATGAAGAATCGAACGGTAATGGCGCCGTTGACCCGCTCACGCAGTAAGCAGCCCGGTAATTTACCGAGCCGCCTGAACGCCTTTTACTATGCCCAGCGCGCGAGCGCGGGTCTGATCATTACTGAAGCCACGCAAATCTCCCAGCAGGGTCAGGGCTATGCATGGACACCGGGGATTTACACGGAAGAACAAATCGAGGGCTGGCGTCTGGTCGCGGAGTCTGTCCATGATGCCGATGGTTTGATCTTTATGCAGCTGTGGCATGTCGGACGAATTTCCCACCCGGCGCTGCAGCCCAAGGGCGCTCTTCCGGTAGCGCCCTCAGCCATTGCGCCCACTGGCATGGCGTTTGTCACTAATGCCAAGGGAGAGCCGGAGTTTGTCCCTTTCGTTGCTCCGCGTGCGCTGGAAGCCGAGGAGTTACCCTCGCTGGTGAAGCAATATGTGCAGGCCGCCAAAAACGCCTTGTCGGCCGGACTGGATGGGGTAGAGGTTCACGCCGCTAATGGCTACTTGCTGGATCAGTTTCTCAACTCCAGCACGAACCAGCGAGCCGATGCTTATGGGGGTTCCATCGAGAACCGGGCCAGACTGTTGCTGGAAGTGGTGGAAGCCGTTGCACGGGTTTGCGGGTCTGATCGTGTGGGAGTCAGGATCTCACCGATGGGCACGTTCAACGACATGAGGGACGAGAATCCAGAGGCCTTGTTTGGCTTTGTGTCGGAAAAGCTGAACCAACTCGACTTGGCGTATCTGCATGTGGTCGATCCCAGCCATGGCGGTCATCAGTCCACCACCGTGTCCGATCCTCGTGGGGTTGCGATCATGACGATGATTCGTGAGCGGTTTGCCGGAACCCTCATGGTTTGCGGGGGCTATACCCTTGAGCGTGCTCAGGAATCGATCCGGAACCACCAGGCGGATCTGGTTGCGTTCGGCCGGCCTTTCATTGCCAATCCCGATTTGCCTGAACGTCTTCGCACCGGGGCATCACTTAACGAACCGGATCAGGCCACCTTTTATGGGGGCGGTGTTCAGGGCTATGTCGACTATCCGACTCTCAAGCAGCAGAATGGCGAGGAGAGGTTGCCTGATTTCAGTGTGCTGGAAGCAAACTGAGTCGCATGAAGATCTCCCTGATTGCCGCGATGGGTGAGAACCGTGTGATCGGTGTCGACAATCGCATGCCCTGGCATCTCTCCGCCGATCTGAAGCGCTTCCGACAAATCACCTTGGGCAAACCCATCCTGATGGGGCGCCGGACTCATGAGTCCATCGGAAAGCCATTACCGGGGCGTGAGAATATCGTCTTGACCCGGGATTCTGCCTATCAGTCCCCAGGCTGTACCCTGGTTCACAATCGTGATCAAGCCGTCCGGGCCGCAGGTGATGCGCCCGAGCTCATGGTGATTGGCGGTGCCGGTCTTTACCAGGAGTTTCTGCCGCTGGCCGATCGACTCTACCTGACCCTTATCCAGCATACCTTTGAGGGTGATACCTTCTTTCCGACGATCGATTGGTTGGAATGGCATGAAATGGCGAGGGGAGAGAGTCAACAGGACGAACAGAGCGGGTTGAGCTATTGCTTTGTCGACCTCGAGAGAGTTCGAGCCTGAATCGTTGATGTAGACGGCTCCTGATTGGACCCAACCCCCGTTCATGAGGCCTCATAAATATGTCCCTGAATGACCGCCTATTAACACTTGAGAGGAATCTACCATGAGTGAGACGCTGTCCAATTTGTTCCGCAAAAAGGCCGATCCGACGCAGGCCACGATCAATCCCACGTTGTACGAGCGATTGGGTGGTGAGCCGGCTGTCAACATGGCCGTCGATATTTTTTATCGCAAGGTGATTGCCGATGCCCGCATCAACTACTTTTTCTTTGGCGTGAGCATTAGCGAGCAGGCGGCCAAACAGAAGGCATTCTTGAGCATGGCTTTTGGTGGCCCGCACGAATATACCGGGCGTGACATGCGTCGCAGTCACGCTAAGCTCGTCGGTATGGGCATGAATGACCGGCACTTCGATATCGTTCTGGACCATCTGCGCAGTACGCTAAACGAACTTGAGGTGCCAGAAAGCCTCATCCAGGAGGTTATCGATATCTGTGAAAGTACCCGCGAAGATGTCATGAACCGGCAGCGGACCCAGGCGCATCCCGCCGTCTCTGTGCGGGTTGAAGACAAGCCGCAATCGCCTCATCCCCCTCTTCTAGTCAGGGAGTCCAGGCCCACCGAAAATAAGCTGGCTCATCAGGTTCAGTCGCCTACAAACTCCGTCACCTCCATCCTCTCGACACGGGTGGTCACCATATCGCCCGCCACTAGCATTCAGGAGGCTGCAGAGCTATTCAGTCGCGAAAGCTTTCAGAGTTTGCCGGTTGTGGATGAGGCGGGAAAACTGATCGGCATGGTCACTTCCACCGACCTTATTCGTCATTTCAACAAGCGGTAGCACCCATATATCGTGGTACCGGTAATATCAGTCCCCGAACATTGAGGTAAAGATGATGAAAAGATAAATAATGGCCAGCTTTGCTTTGCTGTTGCTGTTTTCCTTGGCTGGCTGTCAACTGTTTGGCGGCAGCTCAAAGTACACCGATGCGGCCCAGATCGATAACGACGTGGATGCTGCTCTGGCTAACCTTTATGTCACTTCCCCCGTTGCCAAGAAGTTGGCAAAAAGTGCGAAAGGAATCCTGATATTTCCAGGCGTCGTGAAAGCTGGATTCATCGGTGGTGCGCAATACGGCGTTGGTGCCCTCCGCAAGCGTGGGCGGACAGCTGGTTATTACAATTTGGTTGCTGGTTCCTATGGTCTTCAGGCGGGCGTGCAGTCTTTCAACTACGCCATGTTGTTCATGAAGGATAGCGCCATGGATTATCTGTATACCGATGCGGGGCTAGAGATCGGGGTAGGACCTAGCATTGTGATCGTGGACGAGGGGGTCGCAAGATCACTGACTACCACGACCGCGAAGGACGATGTTTATGCCTTTATCTATGGCCAGAAAGGGCTCATGGGCGGGGTTGGAATTCAGGGGTCGAAGATTACGCGATTTGACCCTTGAGGTTGCCCTCCGCTGCTTGACTCGCTGTTCGGAGGAGTTATCAGTGAGCGATGGTCAAGAGGGTTCCGCCCTTTGCCAGTCGCCTGATTTCCCACCGGATTTCTTTAGCAGTCGGATTTCCTGCATCGTCATCCCCTTGTCTACGGCCTTACACATGTCGTAGATGGTGAGCAGTGCGATCTGCACGGCGGTCATCGCTTCCATCTCGACACCGGTCTGGCCCGCCGTCTTGACGGTCGCCGTCACGCGCACCTGATCATGGGAGGGTTCAGGCTCCAGTTGCAGACTCACATGGGATAAGGCGAGCGGATGGCAGAGCGGAATCAGGTCTGCGGTCCTCTTGCTCGCCATGATGCCGGCGACTCGCGCGATCCCTAGTACGTCGCCTTTTTTATGTGTGCCGACCATGATCATGGCCAGCGTCTCCGCCTTCATGACGATGACGCCCTCGGCTACAGCGGCCCGCTGGGTTACTGGTTTTTCTCCGACATCGACCATGTGGGCCGCGCCGGTTTCGTCAAAATGCGTGAGTGGAATCATGGCGTAAAGGGAAAAAGTAGCTGCCGAGTTCGACCGGCAATTATAAGAATTCCAACAACCATAATAGGGCAAGCGACATGAGTGTAGATGTATCCGAATGGGTCAAACGTATCACGACCGGAGTTTATGTGGTGGGTGCAACGGCAGACCAGAAGCAAAATGCCTTCACTGCAGCTTGGGTGATGCCGGCTTCATTCCAGCCGCTCCTGCTGGTCGTCAGCATCAATCCACACCACTCATCCTATGCCATGATCAGGGCCAATGGGGTGTTCTCGATTAACGTGTTGGGCACAGATCAGTTGGATCTGGCAGCCCATTTTGGAGCTCCGGCTGTCATCGACAAGTTGGCGGGTGTTGCCTGGTCCTCGGGTAAAACGGGTGCGCCGCTGCTGAATGGTGTTGTTGCCCATTTTGAATGCGAGGTGTTTGGGGAATCTCCCGCAGGGGACCATGTGCTGGTGCTCGGGCGCGTCATCGGTGGCTCATTGTTGCGGCCGGCGGGGGAACCTCTTTCATACCGGGATACCGGCGACATGGATGGCGCTTCAAGTCTGTTTCCAACGAGCTTAGAATTGGAACAAGCTAACGGCTTATCCCAACCCGCGAATGAGTTCTTGCACTAACGCCGGTCCCCGATAAATGAGGCCGGAATAGATTTGAACCATTGACGCGCCGGCATCAAGCTTGCGCTGAGCGTCGTCTAGACACAGGATGCCGCCACAGGCGATGATCGGCAGTCTGCCATCGAGATGCTTTGCCAGCTGGCCTACTACGGCCGTTGAGGCGGCCAACACCGGGTGACCGCTCAGGCCGCCCGATTCTGAACCATGCATCAGGTGTTCTACACCGTGGCGCGCCGAGGTGGTGTTCGTGGCAATCACCGCATCGACGCCATGACGTAACAGCGCATCGGCAATCGATGCGATTTCAGTGGACTGCAGATCGGGTGCAATCTTGACGGCGATCGGTACACTGCAGCCATGATGGGTGGCCAGCTTTTCACGTTCCGCCATTAGGCCCCTGAGGAGATGGTCGAGGTGCTCGCCCGTTTGCAGGCTGCGAAGACCTGGCGTGTTAGGCGAGGAGATGTTGACGGTCACGTAACTCGCAGCCGAATAGACCTTCCGCAATCCAATCAGGTAATCGTCCAGCGCCTGCTCAACCGGGGTGTCCTTGTTCTTGCCAATGTTGATGCCAAGAATGCCTGGATACCGTGCCTGACTGACCTGATGAAGGAGGTGGTCGACCCCCTCGTTGTTGAATCCCATGCGATTGATGATGGCCCGGGCTTCCGGTAGCCGAAAAAGGCGCGGCTTGGGGTTTCCGGGCTGCGCACGGGGCGTGACCGTGCCGATTTCGAGGAAGCCAAAACCCAGCGCGGCCAGACCGTCGATGTACTCGCCATTCTTGTCCAGGCCGGCAGCCAGGCCGATGGGATTGGGAAAATTCAAGCCCATCACCGTGCGGGGCTGCCCGGTCGTCGCTTGCTTGAATGGATTGAGTGTTCCCAGGCGGGACAATACGCTGAGGCTCTGCAGCGTCAGGTGATGAGCGGTTTCGGGGTCAAGCCGGAAAAGGGCCGGACGAATGAGGTTGTAAAGCATGATGGAGATCCCATGGAGCGAACTCAGGCGGCTGACCGCGGGTGGTGGATAGGGTGTTAAGTAGGGTTCTGACTGCGTGAGGGTCCAGGGCATCCGTGCGAGTTCCTCCACACAGGGCGCCGCGAAAACCCAGATAATCGGGGCCGAGGGCCTGGAGGCAATGAATGTCCTGTTCTCGAAGAGAACCGGCAAGTCCACACAACAATCCCGCCTGCTGAGCTTCACTAACAAAATGACTGAGAAAAGCTAAGTTGCGAAGCGTGGTCAACGTACCTTTCTGTTTGTTGGCCGTATCGAGCATGGCACCGGCAAAGCCGGCCTCCGCCAGCCGCGGAATCCATCCCAGGGCGTCAATGTGATGATCGGCGAACATTACGGCGACGAGACGGATCCCCTGCTGTGTAATCGGCTTGAGGGCCGCGATCACTTCATGCCAATCGCCACCAGAAAAAAAGCCGAGTTTGACGTAATCCACCCCGGTCGCTGCCATGGGCTCAACGGCTGCCCGGATCGTTTCGGCTACCATGGGCAAATCACCAATGGTGGCACTGATGGGAGATTTCCCTTGCAGGGCATCGACCGCCTTCCTGACTTGAACAACTGACCAGGCACCCAGCGCGCCTTTGCGGGGATTCTTAAGGTCGATAATGCCGGCCCCGCAGTCCTCTGCCACCCGGGCCTCTTCCAGGTTCGCCACACTGGCCAAGAGCCGTGTCATGAGGAAGTCTTCCGATAGGCGTCTATCCGTTCCATCAACCACTCCCAGGCTTCCTGTTCATTGGGCCCTGCGGTTTTATCAAAACCAATCCGCAGATAGGCGAGTTCGGATTCGAGCTTTTCCGACGGGAGCATGTGCAGTCGGCTGACCAGTATGGCGGCTTCCAGAACGGCAAACTGCGCCCGATTGAAGCCTTGAAACGGAGCATGCATGACTTCATGGATGACTCGGCAATACAGCTTCGGCCGAACGGGATCATCCTCATGCCGGACCAGCTCCAGTTCCGCGTGGGACAAAGCACCGGCGAGCCGATGCCCGACAATCTTGTCTGCGGCCAGCAGCGGCCAGTCACGCCGACCGGTCAGACAGCCGGCGAAGAGGCGAACATCGTCGCAATGGTTCATCACCGCTGAACCCGTGGCCAGTACGTTATCCAGGGTCGTTGAGGGGCGAAATGGCATGAGCAGCCTTTCGTTGTTCTGGATGTGGATACCCATTGGTGCCAGATGCACAGGACCCTCGATCGATTGGCTGGTGAGAATGACCTCGCGAATCATGACGTGGTATCGGAAATGGGGGCGTCGGTTTCTTCCCGTCTTTTCTGCAGAGTCGGGCCGGCCGGTTTGTAAGCATGCGGGTTAATGGAGGGATCATCCGTAACTATCACCTGACAGCCCCAGTCCAGCGGCTGATCCTGCACATAACGCTTCCCGAGTTGCCAGGCAACCTGGGCCCGCGCGAGCTCAACGCCGAGGTAAAAGGCATGGCCACCATCGTCTTCGACCGCCAGCTTGGGAAAAAGCTGGAAAGGGTCCTCCGCCGTAAACAGTCCATTGCGATTGAAAATATGCAGACCATCGGGGCTGGTGAGAATGCGATAGCTGGGGTCCTTGATGGCTTCGAAGAGCTCCTGGATTTCCTCTCGGGACAGGGGGAATGGCGCACGTTCATGCAGCGCCATGAGACCATCGTCGATATGTTTGGGAAGACGGTTCAGCTCACGTGCGGCAAACATGATGCGACGCGCCCGATCCGCTTCGCGGATGGCCGTGCGCGCATGCTTGCTCACCTGGGTGGCCAGAATCTGCTTGATATGTAGTTCCGAGCAGATGCCCAGGAGGGTGGCATTGATGCCGGCGGTATCGCAGTGAGTGAGTTCAGTCAGGTTGCCCACGCCCATCATCATTTCCGCTTCCGGATGCCTTCGCCGCACTTCGTGATAACGCACGATGGAATCGGCAAAGCCGAAGTGAATGGGGTCGAGAATTGGGTCAACAATAAACTCTCGTTCCTTCGCCTGCATCCTCGCGATGGCCCGATCCAAAGATTTCAGATCGCCGTGCTTGGCAGGAATAAGGATTGGGGTGGCGGCCACTTCGTCCGCAATCCACAGAGTCTCTTCGCTGAGGCTCAGCAGGAAATCCGCTCCCGCTCGGCCTCCCTTGATCAGGTCGTCGGTGTCCAGGGAGTCGACGCTGACCAGAAATCCCTCGGCCTTGAGCGCCGCCACGGCATCTTGTAGATGCGGAAAAGGTGTGGCGGGTAGACAGCCGATATCAATGACATCCGCCCCGTCGCGTCGGTAATCCCGAGCACGACTGAGGATGCCATCGATATCAAGCTGAGGGGCCTCAACAATCTCGCCAAAGATATGCAGTTCATAGCGGGAAAGGTCTGGCTTTTTTTGAGCTTTACCGAAAAACTCGGGGAGATCATGCAGTTCCTCCGGCCCACGTTCCACAGGAAGCCCGAGGTCAGTGGATAGCGTTTCGAGGTCACCCCGACAACGACCCGGAACAATAATACGATCCGCCCCGCCGGTATTCTTGAGTCGACGTCGGATCATGTCGGCCGTCATCAGTGCGGCGACGGTAATGCCCAGCTGATGGACCTCCCAGAAAAAATCAGGCTCCATCTCTGCCAGCGTCCGTCGCAACTGTTTTTCAGCCAGCTTGCCGGTGAGAAACAGGATGTGTTCTGACATGGATGGGGAGGTGGGATCAGGGCGACGATGTAATTCAGGGATTATACCAACGTAGGCTTGACCCCCTCGATCGATAGATAGCGCGGAGTGCCGTTAGTCTTGACCCTGCAGTAGAATTTCGCTGACGCCCCGCTCGATGGTCTCCGCGATGTCTTCCATCGGCAGATCATTAGCATCGGCGCCAAAGGGGTTTTCCACTTCCTCAGCCAGTATTTCGAGGCTGCCGAGAACGTAAAACACGAATGTAGAAAACAACGTTGTCCAGTAACCAAACGCGGGCACGAACAAGAACGGCATCGCCACGATATAGGCGAAGATGAATTTCTTGATAAAAAGATTGTAGGAATAGGGGATCGGGGTTTTCTTGATTCTTTCACAGCCACCGCAGATATCCGCTAGGGCGGTCAGGTCGTTGTTGAGGTTGCGGGAATGCTCCCATGTCAGGTCACCTGTGCGACGCAACTGCTCGATATGGTTGAAGAGAATTACTGAGATGGCATTCGGCCCATGCGTGATCGGTCCATGCGCGGACCAAGGATTGCCACGAAGGTGATCGATCAGAGTCCAGGCGAAAGCGCTAATAGTTCCGGATAGAGCAGGCCGGGATGGATGAGTTTTCGGGAGGTAGGCGTTCAACTTCAATGCCAGATTTCGTGAGGTATTGACCAGTTGCCCCCAGAAGCGTCGGCCTTCCCACCAGCGCTCATAGGCGGTGTTAGTGCGAAAGACCAAGAGTAGGGAAATGACGAACCCGAGCAGCGAGTGGACGATGCTGGTGGTCTGAAAATAGCCAGGAAAAACGTTTACATTCAGGTAAGCCACTGCTGCCGTAAACAGAGCGATGGTCAGCATATTGGGCAGCAGACGCCGGAAGGTGTCGCTCTTATGGAATTTGAAGATTAGGCCCCACCAGGATTTGGGGTTGTAGGTAATCATCCGTGGTGAAAATCTGGAGCGAGGCTGTGAACGGGTACCCTACGTCGATCCCAGTCTTGGTAAGGATGTGATTATTTCCGCCAGCTATATGTGCTACACGTCGAGATTGGACACTTCCAGCGCGTTGCGCTCAATGAATTCACGGCGTGGCTCGACCTGATCGCCCATCAGCGTAGTGAAAATCTCGTCGGCCGCGATGGCATCTTCAATCCTGACCTGAAGCAGTCGACGGGTATTGGAGTCCAGTGTTGTCTCAAACAGCTGGTCCGGATTCATCTCGCCGAGACCTTTATATCGTTGAATGTGTTGTCCGCGTCGCGCCTCGGACATCATCCAGGAAAAAGCGGCCCTGAAGTCCTTGACCCATTCCCGCCGTTCGTCTGCCGCGACATAGCTCTCTGGACCGAACAACCCTTCGGTCATCTGGGCAAAACCGGACAGGCGGCGATAGTCATTTGACTGAAAAAACCCTGCGCCCAGTTCAAAGTGCTTGTAGACGCCATGTAGCCGCTTTTTGACGCGTAAGCGAAAGGATTCCGGTTGATCGCCGAATTCGGGCTCCAGGATAAAGCTGGCTCCTGCTTCCTTGCCGTTCAGACAGTCGAGCAATTTGGCCAACCAGGTTTCCGTGGTTGCACGCTCGGCGAGTTTCGCTGGATCAATGGCGGGAAGTTCGGCCAGAGCATTCAGTAATGCCTCGTCATAGCGGTGGACGAGCCGGTCGATCAGTGACCTGACCGCCAGATAATCGCGAGCCAGCTTTTCGAGTCCCGGCCCTTGAATGGGAGGTGTTGCCTCATTGGCATGCAGGCGGGTTTTCTCCAGTGCCAGCTGCAAGAGATAGTTGTTCAGTTCGTTATCGTCCTTGACGTATTGCTCCTGCTTGCCTTTTTTGACCTTATACAAAGGTGGTTGGGCGATATAGATGTACCCGCGTTCGATCAGCTCCGGCATCTGTCGGTAGAAGAATGTCAGGAGGAGTGTGCGGATATGCGAGCCGTCGATGTCGGCATCGGTCATGATGATGATGCGGTGATAGCGAAGCTTATCGGGATCATATTCCTCGCGCCCGATGCCACAGCCCATGGCGGTGATCAGGGTGCCCACTTCCTCCGAAGAAATCATGCGGTCAAAGCGCGCGCGTTCCACATTCAGGATTTTACCCTTCAGCGGCAAGATGGCCTGGGTACGACGATCACGGCCCTGCTTGGCGGAACCGCCCGCGGAGTCACCTTCAACGATGAACAGTTCGGACAGCGCCGGGTCCTTTTCCTGACAGTCCGCGAGCTTGCCCGGCAAGCCCGCGATATCCAGTGCTGTCTTGCGCCGCGTCATTTCCCGCGCTTTGCGTGCAGCCTCCCGAGCGCGCGCAGCATCGATCATCTTATTGGCGATCAGCTTGCCGATGCTGGGATTTTCCAGCATGAATTCCTGAAACTTCTCGCCCATAGCTGATTCGACCACCGGCTTGACCTCGGAAGAGACCAGCTTATCCTTGGTCTGGGAGGAAAATTTGGGATCGGGAACCTTCACTGACAGGATGGCAGTCAGGCCTTCGCGGGCGTCGTCGCCGGAAGTGTCAACCTTGTGTTTCTTGAGTAGCGCCTGTTCGTCGATGTACTGGTTCAGTGTGCGGGTGAGTGCCCCGCGGAAACCCGCCAGGTGGGTGCCGCCGTCGCGTTGCGGAATGTTATTGGTAAAGCAGTAAATATTTTCCTGATAGGAGTCATTCCATTGCAGGGCCGCCTCAACCGTGATGCCATCCTTTTCGGTCGAGAAATAGAAGACCTTGTCGAACAGCGGCGTCTTGTTCTTGTTTAGATGCTCCACGAAAGCGCGGATCCCCCCTTCAAACTCGAAGGTGTCGGATTTCTCGCTCCGCTCGTCCGCCAGGACGATACGAACGCCTGAGTTGAGAAAAGACAATTCACGCAGACGTTTCGAGAGTATTTCGTAGTGAAATTCGATGTTGGTAAACGTGTCCGCGCTAGGTTTGAAGTGGACAATGGTTCCTGTGGTGTTGGTATCGCCTATTGGCGCGAGCGGTGCCTGGGGCACGCCATGAACGTAAAACTGCTGGTATTTTCTGCCGTTGCGATGAATCTCCAGAGTCAAGGACTCGGAGAGGGCATTTACAACCGATACGCCGACCCCATGGAGGCCACCCGAGACCTTGTAGGAGTTGTCATCGAACTTGCCGCCCGCATGCAGGACTGTCATGATCACTTCTGCCGCCGAGCGGCCTTCTTCCTGATGGATATCCACGGGAATGCCACGACCATCATCACTGACAGTGATGGACTCATCCGCGTGAATCGTCACGCAGACATTCTTGCAGTAGCCTGCCAGCGCCTCATCAATGGCGTTGTCGACGACCTCGAACACCATGTGATGCAGGCCGGTACCATCATCGGTATCGCCGATGTACATGCCGGGTCGCTTGCGAACCGCATCCAGCCCCTTGAGGACCTTGATGGAATTGCTATCGTAATCGGAAGGGTTTGCGTTATTGGTCATGGATTTTGTGCCTGGGTTATCCGGCCTTCTGCGATCTGGAACACAGCTGTATCGTCGGATACGCCCTCTTCAATGATTTCACGCCCGGTGGCGGTGATGAAAAACTGGGTCAAGCGACCCTGCAATAGCTCCAGCAGAATTCGTTTATTGGGTTCGTCGAGTTCAGAGGCCACATCGTCTATCAGGACACACCCGGCAGCTCCCACCTGTTCTTCCATCAGCCTGGATTGGGCCAATAGCAACGCGTAGACCAGAAGCTTCATCTGGCCCCGAGAGACATAAGCCTTGACCGGGCGCTGGTTGAGCAGAATTGAAAAGTCCCCTTTGTGGGGGCCGGACTGGGTGTAGCCATAACGAAGATCCGCCGCGATATCGCTTTCCAGGACGAAATCCAGCGATCGGGCAACATCCCAACCTGCATGGATGCGCAATTCAAAGCGCGGATCGGAAAAGAACCGTCCCCCTATCTCGTGAAAAAAAGGCGCGAGGCGCTCAAGATAAATCGATCGCGCCTCATGGATCATTATACCGTAACGGGTAAGCTCCTGATTCCACGGTGCCAATTCCCTTGCCTTGCCGTTCCTAAGCAAGGCGTTCCGGTGGTTCAGTGCCTTGGTATACCGGCGCCAGTAATCTAGGTAGCGAGAGTTATGGTGGAAGACGCCGAAATCCAGAAAATGGCGACGCAACTTGGGTGCGCCTTCCAGCAGGGCGATGCCTGCGGGTTGGATGACCAGTAGGGGAAAAGCCTGTAAAAGTTGGGCACTGGACTGAGCGATGCGCCCGCCCAGATGAATCTCGCGTTTGCCGCGCGCCACCCGGACGCCTATGGGCAGGGTACCGCTCTGATTTTGCGGGGCTATTTTGCCAACCACCGTCAATTCGGGTCGATCAAACTGAATTAGTTGATTGATCTGAGAAGTTCGAAAGGAGCGAGCGCGGCCCAACAGATATATGGCTTCGAGGAGGGATGTCTTGCCACTGGCATTTTCACCGACAAGGTAGTTGAGACCGGGCCCTGGCTCCAGGTTAACGGGATGTAAATTACGGAGCCCGTTGGCGTCCAGCTTGACCAGGGTCACACAGCAGTCCTGATGCTGATAAAGGCCACCAACGCTCAGAGGCGCATCGGCATGACAACGTACTTGAATCGTGGGTCTGTCGTATCCTCGACCAGGCAGCTATTGGCCACATCAGTGAAGGAAAGCCGGACCCGCTCGGAATCGACGTGATTGATTGCGTCCAGCAGATAACTGGCATTAAAACCGACCGAGACGCTCCCGCCTTGGGCATCGACCATCAGGCGTTCCTCTGCCTCCTCATGCTCGGAATTCTGAGCATTGAGAATCATGAGGCCAGCCTCATCCAATTCGAGGCTGACGCTTTTCTGTTTTTCACTGGTCAGCAAGGAAGCCCGACTCAGGGCTGCCTTGAGTTCCTCCTTGTCGGCCTGATAAAGACGCGAGAGCTCTTTAGGCATTACGCGCTGGTAGTCCGGGTAACGACCTTCTATCAGTTTTGCCGAGTAAGTCACCTGGCCCAAATTGACGCGGATGGTGTTGGGCGAAATCTGGATCGTGAGGGAATCATCCGCATCGCCCAGCAGTCGGGAAAGCTCCTGTATCCCCTTGCGCGGCACGATAATCTGACGATTCGCCGTGAAGGCCGACGGCAAAGCTTCTTGAAACACCGCCAATCTGTGGCCATCCGAGGCCACGGTGCGCAATGTGTGACCTTCAAGATCAATCAGCAAACCATTCAGGTATGAGCGAACATCCTGCTGGGCCATGGCAAAAATGGTTTTGTCCAGAGCTGCTCGCAGACTCTCACTGGGAAGGCTCACCTCCAGATCGGTAGACCCGGAATCAAAAGCCGGGTAGTTCTCGACAGGGAGGGTCGTCAGGTTGAAACGGCTTCGGCCGGAGCGGATCGACAGTCGATCATCGATGTGCACCAAGGTGACTTCGCTTCTTTCCGGCAGCAAGCGAAAAATGTCCAGCAGCTTGCGGGCGGGAACGGTGATTGCGCCCTCTTCAGCAGAGTCAACAAGGACTCTTGCAAGAAGTTGCACCTCAAGATCGGTCCCCGTCATCTCCAGCTGACCACCGCTCAGTTGCAGCAGTACGTTGGACAGGATGGGCAGGGTCTGTCGTTTTTCAATGACACCAATGACTTGAGACAGTGGGGTCAGCAAGGTCTCGCGCGCAATGGAAAGTTTCATGAAATCGTACCTGAAGGATTTTGATAAATGGGCTGAGATGTCTGCTGTGGATGTCAGGCGGACAAGGTGCGCTTGAGGTTGCTGTAGTCCTCGGCAAATTTGCTGTCGCTTTCCTTAAGTTCATTAACCTTGCGGCAAGCATGCAGTACCGTCGTGTGATCGCGTCCGCCAAAGAGTTGGCCTATTTCCGGCAGGCTATGATTGGTCAAATCTTTGGTGAGCGCCATGGCGGCTTGCCGGGGTCGCGTCACCGAGCGGGTCCGCTTGGCGGACAGCAGGTCAGCCACCCGAATTTTGAAGTATTCCGCTACGGTCTTCTGGATATTTTCCACGTTGACCAGTCGATCCTGGAGCGCGATCAAATCCCGGAGCGCATCACGCGCAAACTCCAGAGTAATGGGTTTGCCGGTGAAATGGGAATTGGCAATAACCCGGCGCAGTGCACCCTCCAGTTCACGGATATTCGAACGGATGCGCTTGCCGATGAAAAAGGCGACTTCATCCGGTAGATCGACGCCCGCGTGCATGGCCTTGCTCATCAAAATGGCCACCCGTGTCTCCAGATCGGGGGGCTCGACCGCGACCGGAAGCCCCCAGCCGAAGCGTGACTTGAGTCGCTCCTCCAGTCCCTTTATTTCCTTGGGGTATCTGTCGCAGGTGAGGACGACCTGATGCTTGTTTTCCAGCAGGGTATTGAAGGTGTGGAAGAACTCCTCCTGGGAGCGCTCCTTCCCCGCAAAAAACTGGATGTCATCGATCAGCAGCGCATCCACCGTCCGGTAAAAGTCCTTGAAAGCGTTGATGGCGTTGTGCTGGAGCGCCTTCACCATATCCGAAACAAACCGCTCGGAATGGAGATAAATGATGTTGGCGGCTGGATTCGTCCTGAGAATTTCGTTCCCGATCGCGTGCATGAGATGGGTTTTTCCGAGACCCACGCCTCCGTATATAAAGAGCGGGTTGTAAGCGCGCCCGACATTCTGTGCGACCTGGTGTGAAGCCGCCTTGGCCAGTTGGTTGGATTTTCCTTCGACGAAATTATCGAAAGTGAAAGCCGGATTTAGGTTGTTGGGAAGACTCTTGCGGCGCGGGGTCGGTTTTTGTTGCGTGCTGGGGTTGTCAGTGCTGTGGGCGGGCGCGCCGGATTCTTGGGGGCGGGTACCAATTTCAAGTAACACGCTGGGTGGAGGCGTGTTCTGGGCGGCAAGGACCTCCTCGATACGGCTGAAAAAATGCTGCCTGACCCAGTCGAGAACAAATTTGTTGGGCGCTAGCAACCTAAGTTGACCGGCATTTTCAACGGGTTGAAGAGGGCGAATCCAGGTATTGAATTGCTGTGGCGGCAACTCCCCCTCGAGACGACTCATGCACTGTGTCCAGACCAGGCTCATGGTTGAGGGCGCCAAGAGAACGGCCGATAATTTGGAAAATGAAACATGGGCAGCAGAGCGATCACGCAGTTGGCCGGGTAATATAACCCATCGTCCCGGTGCCCGCAGGATTGACACGGGTTCGCCGGGTGCTTTAGCATTCCGCCTCTTTTATAGCATCGGGTCGCAAGGCAGTCATCATGAAAAGAACTTATCAGCCCAGCAAAATCAAGCGTGTACGTACCCATGGATTCCGGGCCCGGATGAAGACCCGCGGCGGCCGTTCGGTCATCAACGCCCGACGTGCCAAGGGACGCAAGCGGCTGACCGTCTAAAGGCTTGCCACGCTCGGAATACAGATTTCCGCGAACCTGTCGGCTAACCACGGCGAGCGCTTTCCAGCAGGTATTCGCAAACGCGTTCAAATCTTCGGATGGATATCTCACCGTTCTCGCCAGAGCCAATGGTTCTGACAGACCTAAACTTGGCCTTGCGATTTCGAAGCGAAACATCCGGCTGGCCAGCGATCGAAACCGTGTCAAGCGACTTGCGCGTGAAACCTTCAGGCTTTATCAGCATAAACTTGCCGGTGTCGATTTCGTCGTTATGGCCCGCACCGCCGCATGTCAGGTAGACCATGAAACCCTTTCCCGCTCATTGCGTAAACACTGGGCTCATCTGGTGAAGCAATGCAAGCCATCTTGGTCGCCCTCGTCCAGTTCTACCGATACCTGATCAGTCCCTGGGTGGGGCATCACTGTCGTTTTGAACCGACTTGCTCGGCCTATGCTCTTACCGCGTTAGAGCGGTTTGGCGCCCTGAATGGCTCTGGACTTGTCTTAAGGCGCCTCTCTAAGTGTCACCCATGGCATGAGGGCGGAATCGATCCCGTACCTGAAAAGAAACCGGAAATAACTAATGGATAACGCAAGGTTCGTACTGATCGTCTTCTTTTTCTTCCTTAGCATCATGCTTTACCAGCAATGGCAGGCTGATTATGGTCCAAAACCCGCTGCTACCAGCTCCAGCCAGGCCGGCGTCAGTTCGGTGGCCAATCCGGATGTCCCCGTGTCTGCCGATTCTGCGGGAAGCCTGGAGTCAGCTTCGGCCCAGGCCGAAAATTTGCTCAGCCGTCAGCGCATACAAGTGAAAACTGATGTGGTGCGGATGGAGATCGATACAGAGGGTGGAGATATCCGCCTGCTTGAGCTGCTGGATTACCCCGTTGCCAAGGAAACTCCGAATGCTCCGGTACAACTTTTCACGGACCACGATCTAGTCTTTGTTGCGCAAAACGGCTTCATCGGTGATGAGGCGTCCGCACCCAATCACCATAGTCAGTGGCAGGCGCAAGCGATCTCGTTTGCCTTGGTCGATGGCCAGAACGAATTACGAGTTCCCCTGATCTGGACAAGCCCCCAAGGTGTTACCGTCACCAAGACCTACATCCTGAATCGTGGCAGCTATGACGTGCATCTTGAGCAGCAGGTTGCCAATAACAGCCCGAAACCTTGGACCGCCCGCCAGTATGTTCAGCTACAACGCAAGGATCCTGGTGACAAAAACAAGGACCAGATGGTCCGTACATATACCGGTGGTGTGCTTTACACCCCGGAGGATAAGTACAAGAAAATAACTTTCAAGGACATGGCGGGAGAAAACCTTGATGCAAAAGCAAAAGATGGCTGGATCGCGATGATCCAGCATTATTTTGTGGCTGCCTGGATTCCACCCAGTGGTGAAGAAAACGGTTTCTACACTAAGGCCCTCTCAGATGATCATTTCGTGATCGGTGCGTACACCCCGGTGCTGGAAGTCCCTGCCGGTGGGTCCAAAGCCTTCCAGGCACAATTGTTTGCCGGGCCCAAGCTTCAGCGGATCCTGGAAACGACCGCGCCTGGTCTGGATCTGACCGTGGACTACGGTGCACTGACCATTATTGCCAAGCCCATTTTCTGGCTGCTCGAACAGTTTCACAAAATCTTCAATAACTGGGGTTGGGCCATCATTTTCGTGACGCTGACATTGAAGGCGTTGTTTTTCCGCCTCTCCGCTGCCAGCTATCGGTCCATGGCCAACATGCGCAAGATGCAGCCAAAGCTGGCGGAACTGAAGGAGCGGTTTGGTGGTGACAAGCAGAAGCTGAATCACGCCATGATGGAAATGTACCGAAAGGAAAAAGTGAATCCACTGGGCGGCTGTCTGCCCATCTTGGTTCAAATTCCTGTGTTCATTTCGCTGTATTGGGTTTTGATCGAAACCGTCGAGATGCGGCAGGCGCCCTTCATTGGCTGGCTGACTGATTTGTCGTCGAAGGACCCCTATTTCATCCTACCGTTGCTCATGGGTATTTCCATGTTTATCCAGCAACGCTTGAGCCCACCGCCTTCCGATCCTCTGCAGGCGAAGATCATGCAATTTTTCCCTGTCATGTTCACCGGTTTCTTTGCGTTTTTCCCGTCCGGTCTGGTGCTTTACTGGGTCGTGAATAATGTGCTTTCGATTCTTCAGCAATGGTATATCAACAAAACCATTGGAGAGGCAGTGCCGGCCAAGGCCTGACGGTTCGGTCCCAGCAGAACCAGAGGCGGGTTGGGTACTTTAAGGTACCCGCCCGCCTTTTCTTTATTTATGAATTCTCAGCAGAACACCATAGCCGCTATCGCCACGCCGCCTGGGCGCGGCGGTGTCGGAGTTATCCGGGTGTCTGGCGATGCCGTTCCATCCATTGGCCATGCCCTGTTGGGCAGGGATTTATTGCCACGTAACGCCCACTTGGTCACTTTTCAAAGTGCCAACGGCGAGTCAATTGATCAGGGTCTGGCGATCTACTTTCCCGCGCCGAACTCCTTTACTGGGGAAGATGTGCTCGAACTTCACGCCCACGGAAGTCCTGTGGTGCTGGATGTGCTCCTCAAGCGCGTGTTGGAACTGGGTGCACGGACCGCCAGGCCGGGTGAATTCAGCGAGCGAGCCTTCCTGAACGACAAGATCGACCTCGCCCAGGCCGAGGCCATCGCGGACCTGATCGAGTGCACCACTGAAAGCGCGGCCCGCGCGGCTCAGCGTTCGCTTCAAGGCGAATTCTCACGCCAGATCAATTATTTGGTCGAATTACTCATCCAGTTGCGCTTATATATTGAGGCGTCGATAGACTTCGTCGACGAGGATATTGAGCTTCTCACCGCCGGCCATATCGGAACAAGCCTGGCAGGTTTGCGGCAACGGCTTGAAACCATTCGTGGCTCGGCACGCCAGGGGCAATTGTTGCGGGAAGGCATGACCCTGGTGATCACTGGTCGACCCAATGCGGGTAAATCCAGTCTGCTCAATAGGCTGACTGGCCGCGATAGCGCCATTGTCACCCCAATCGCCGGCACAACCAGGGACACGCTCAAGGAGTTCATTCAGATCGATGGACTGCCCTTGCACATCATTGATACTGCCGGGCTTCGGGAGCACAGCGAGGATGTCGTGGAGCAGGAGGGTATGCGCCGGGCAAGAGCCGAAATTGTTCAGGCCGATCATGTCTTGCTATTGATTGATGACACCGAACCATATGGCACCGACTTGCTGCTGGCGGACATTCCCGCCCATCTGCCGCTGACTCATATTCATAACAAGATCGACCTCAGCGGGCGTGCTGCTGGTCATCAGATCGCTGAAAAAAATGCCGTAATTTATTTGTCACTAAAAACTGGCGAGGGGATGGAGCTGCTCTTCCAGCACCTCAAATCGTGTGTTGGTTATGCAGAAGCGTCGGAGGGTGTCTTCATGGCGAGAAGACGTCACCTGGATGCGATTGACCGGGCGGTGGTGGCCGTTCACAGGGCGGTAGAAAATTTCAATTCCGGTGTGCTGGAGTTGCTGGCGGAGGAACTCAGGTTAGCTCAAAACGCACTCTCAGAAATAACGGGCGAGTTCAGCTCTGACGACTTATTGGGCCGGATATTTGCGGATTTCTGCATTGGCAAGTGAAGGTTAGTATTCCCTCGCTCAGAAGCGCGCACGCGGGAGCATCAAAGTCTACTTGATTCATGTCTTTCTTTACTTTTAGCTATCTCAGATCCATGCATCGTGTGTTCAAAGCAATTAAGGCTGAACATCCAATTTACGTAAATTACGTAGATTTTTACGTACTTTTACGAATTTACATAGGCTTGATAGGGACTAGTATGTCTATGCAATGGGAGGCTTTTGTTTATGTTGCTTTTGAAGCTCATCCTCGGACCAAGTTTCTAGTCAGGGATCTAGTGGAGTCCAGTTTTCATTTCGATGGCTCAGGCTTGCCTGCGGTAGGACATAATTACAAGGGGGGCACCGTACCTTCAAACAAGGCAGCCATCACTAAGTTACCCGGCTTCGGCCGGATTTTTTCATTGTTGCATGGGCAATACCGGCGCAGTCCGGGATGCAAAGTGATGATCCCGAAGCCGGACGGCAGCCAGCGCAAGCTGGGCATCCCGACGGTGACCGATCGACCGATCCTGCAAGCCCTTTTGCAAGTGCTGCAACCCACATCGACCCCACCTTCAGCGAACATAGCCGGAGTTTTAGAGCGGGCAGACGGGCATACGACGCGGTCAAGGCCGCCCTGGCGTCCGTGCAGTCCGGCAAACGTATTGGGGTGGACGTGGATCTGGAGCAGTTCTTCGACCGGGTCAACCATGTCATACTGATCGACAGGTCCGGGAAACGCATCGATGACGCCGGAGTGATCCGGCTGGTTCGGGCCTATGTGAACGCCGGGATTATGGATGGTGGGGTGGTGGTGGATCGCTATCTGGGCATGCCGCAAGGCGGACCCCTATCTCCGTTGCTGGCCATTGCGTACTTTGACCCGCTGGGAGTGCCAAGACGGTCCTGACCTCAAGCTCTCGAACCGCCCGGTGCGAACCCGCAGCCGGGTGGTGTGGCAGGAGCGGCTGCGATCATCGCGGCCCCCCTATGCCGATTAGAGGACCTCTGGGCAATCAAAAATATTCAGGGCAGGTGCACTGCTTTTGCCAGTTGAGGCGGGGTATGTTTCACTTATGTCCCGAACCTCAACACATCGCTCATCATGAACGGATTTGTCGCCCCAAGTTTTCTGCTCCTTATTGCCGCCGCGTTGCAGGGCTGTAGCCATCGATCTGATACTGTCATTGGCGGTCCAGATGCCCAAGAGGCAGCCATACGGATGGAGGAATCAAAGCAGGAATACAACGACTGTCTCGCGACACGTCACGCAGGCAGCGCCACCTGTGACAGTCTAGAAGCGCTCTATAAGAAAGATAAAGCGGAATTCGAGGCTCAGATTCAGTAGCCAGTCCATTAAGATGCTTGGGCAAACTATCACTCTCCAAGTTGAGAGCTAAGGCTTCACGTCGAGCCCGTCTTGCATCGCCATGCCCCCCAATGAAATGGAACTCCCTGATCCCGCAGAAATTGATCGGTTTTTAGCGGAAGATATCGGAGCAGGCGACCTTACGGCGGCCATTCTGCCGGAGGCCGCATGTGCTTCTGCAAACGTAGTAACCCGCGAGAACACGGTTGTTTGCGGTCAGGCTTGGTTCGAGGCCGTTTTCGGTCGGCTGGATTCCCCTGTCAAGATTGTCTGGCATTGTGTGGAAGGGACCGAAGTCCAGGCGGGGTCACTTTTATGCCGGCTCGAGGGGCCCGCCCGGTCGCTGATGACGGGTGAGAGAACGGCGCTCAACCTGCTCCAGACGCTGTCGGCGACGGCCACTCTGGCACGGGAATATGCAAAGGCTGTGGAAGGCACTGGGGTGAGAATCCTGGATACTCGCAAAACGATACCCGGCCTGCGTCTGGCTCAGAAATATGCTGTTCGCTGCGGTGGTTGTCATAACCATCGAATAGGACTTTATGATGGCATTCTGATCAAGGAAAACCATATTCTGTCGGCAGGCTCCATCACTCAGGCCATTCGCAGCGCGGTACGGCTGCAGGCCGGGGTCATGATCGAAGTGGAAGTTGAAACGCTGGATGAGCTGAATGAGGCGCTCACGGCCGGAGCAAAACGCATCCTGCTGGATGAATTTTCGCTGACCATGATGCGCGAGGCGGTGGCTATGGCGGCGTACCGGGCAGAGCTGGAGGTCTCCGGTAGCGTGACGCTGGAGGCTATTCGGGAAATAGCGGAAACGGGCGTGAATTACATTTCTGTGGGCGCCTTGACCAAAAACATCCGGGCTATCGATCTCTCCATGCGGGTGACGCTCGGCGTCTGATAGAACAGCCGAGCTGTCGACTACCGTCCTGATTCAGCCGATGCGACGAACGCCATCAGCACCGCCTACAAGGACAACGTCGGCGGGACGCATGGCAAAGATACCCACCGTGATGACGCCGGGAATGTTGTTGATGACCTGTTCCATTTCCAACGGGTTCAGGATGGAGAGGTTCCACACATCGAGAATCTGACCGCCGTTGTCCGTCACACAGTTCTCGCGCCACACTGGCTGTCCGCCTAACTTGACCATTTCACGGGCGACAAAACTGCGCGCCATGGGAATGACCTCGACCGGCAGAGGAAACTTGCCGAGAATATCCACACACTTGCTGTCATCCGCTATACAGATGAACTTGCGGCTGGCGCCAGCAATGATTTTTTCTCGGGTCAAGGCGGCGCCACCACCCTTGATCAATTGCTTGTTAGGGTTAATTTCATCGGCCCCGTCGACATAAACGTCCAGTGTGCCGACGTCGTTCAGTTCCAGTACGGGGATGCCCAGCTTCTTGAGTTGTTCGGTACTGGCATTGGAGCTCGACACCGTGCCTTCGATGTCCTTCTTGATATCGGCCAGACAGTCGATAAACAATCGGGTGGTCGATCCGGTGCCAATGCCAAGAATCGAGTAACCTTTTACGTACTCCAGCGCCGCTTCGGCAACTTTCTGCTTCAGTTGATCTTGCGTCATTTTAGTTTTCCTTATCTGCAGTCATGGAACAAACTGGTCGATAATAACGTGAGCGTGTCTCTCCCGCCATGTCCTTATTGATTTGGTCGCTATCGATTTGAACCACAAATAAATCCATGATTCTGACCAAATATGTTGAGCGCGTTTTGCGCGCCCGCGTCTATGACGTGGCGATCGAAAGCCCCCTGGATTATGCGGCAGGGCTCAGTCGCCGGCTGGATAACGCGATTTACATCAAGCGCGAGGATCTGCAGCCGGTATTCTCGTTCAAGCTACGTGGAGCCTATAACAAAATCGCCGGTCTCGGTGAAACCGACCGACAGGCGGGTGTGATTGCGGCCTCTGCGGGTAACCATGCTCAAGGCGTCGCCCTGGCGGCTAAAAAGTTGGGTATTCGGGCGCTGATCGTGATGCCACGAACCACGCCTGCCATCAAGGTCAATGCCGTGAAGGCACTGGGGGCTGAGACCATTCTGCATGGGGATGCCTATGACGAGGCTTACGAATAGCCATTGCCCTGTCAACCGAGCAGCAGATGGCGTTTATTCACCCCTATGATGACCCGGAGGTCATTGCCGGACAGGGCACCATCGGCATGGAGATACTTCGGCAGCGGCATGACCCGATTCATGCCATCTTTATCCCGGTGGGGGGCGGTGGACTGATTGCCGGAATTGCTGCCTACGTCAAATTTGTCCGGCCCGACATCAGGATCATCGGGGTCGAACCCGATGATGCCGACTGCCTCAATCGGGCCATGAAAGCGAGTCGCCGGGTCATTCTCCGTCAGGTGGGCTTATTCGCGGACGGCGTAGCTGTCAAACAGATTGGCAAGGAGACCTTCCACATTGCCCATCAGTTTGTGGATGAAGTGCTGACTGTCAGCACGGATGAAATTTGCGCCGCCATCAAGGATATTTTCGACGATACCCGCTCGGTTGCCGAGCCGGCGGGTGCCCTGGGGGTTGCGGGGGCGAAAAAATACGTCGAAAAAACCAGCATGACCAACCAGTGTTTGATCGCCATTGAGAGCGGGGCAAACATCAATTTCGACCGATTACGTCATGTGGCGGAGCGTGCCCAAGTCGGCGAGATGCGGGAGCGGCTGATGGGTGTCACCATTCCCGAACGCCCTGGCAGCTTTCTGGACTTCTGTCGAGCCATTGGTCGGCGTGGCATCACCGAATTCAACTATCGTTATTTCGATGAGGGCGCCGCGAAAATCTTTGTTGGCATCCAGACTGATGTGAGGGACGCCGGAGCCCTGATCGATGACCTTGGTGCCCAGGGCTACGGGGTCACCGATATGTCCGGTAATGAGCTGGCCCTGGAACACATTCGCTATATGGTTGGGGGCCACGCGCCGAAGCTGCTGGACGAGGTCGTGTATCGGTTCGAATTTCCCGAGCGGCCCGGTGCCCTGCTTGATTTTCTGTCCCGGCTGAGTGGTCGCTGGAACATCAGCCTGTTCCATTACCGCAATCATGGTGCGGCGTACGGTCGCGTATTGATGGGGATTCAAGTGCCCAAATCGGAGCGGAAAAGCTTTCGTGTGTTTCTCGACGAGATCGGGTTCGCCTACCACGACGAAACCCAGAACCCCGCTTACCGCCTGTTTGCCGGGGGTCAGTAAGGTTTTACGAAGACTTCTAATTGGCCAGCTTCAGGGTGGCAACGCCGGCGATGATCAGCAAAACCCCCAGGTAGCGGCTTAGGCTGGAGGGGTCGCCAAAAAACCAGATGCCCACCAGGAAAGTCCCTGCGGCCCCGATGCCGGTCCACACGGCATAGGCCGTACCGATAGTGATATCCCGCTGCGCCAGCCAGAGCAGGCTGCCACTGCAGGCCATGCAGCCCATAGCAATTGCAATACCCAAAAGACGGTGACTGGAGGCTTGCGCCAGCTTTAGGCCGACCGGCCAGCCGATTTCGAACAGGCCGGCACCCAGGAGATACAGCCAGCTCATTCCAACTCCAGAATGAACTGCCATTGGTTTTCGGTGACCGGCATGACTGACAGCCGGTTGCCGCGTCGAACAAGTGCCAGGCCCTCCAACTCCGGTTTGTCCTTTAATTCCGCGAGCGTGATGGTTCGACTTAGCTTGCGGACGAATCCCACATCGACCATAACCCAGGTTGGTTTGTCAGGCTGACTCTTCGGGTCATGGTGTTTGTGCCGGGGGTCAATCGCCGTAGGGTCTGGGTAAGCTTCACTTTTTACCTGGGCAACGCCGACGATCCCCGGTACGTCACAATTGGAGTGGTAGAAGAAAATGGAATCCCCCACCTTCATGTCATCTCGCATCATGTTGCGCGCCTGGTAGTTTCTGACGCCGTCCCAAGGTTCCATTTGATCAGGGCGCTGAGCCAGGTCATCAATGCTGAACTCGCTGGGTTCAGATTTCATCAGCCAATATCGCATGTCTATTCCGTGGGTACCTGCTATGTTTAGCGGCCTTGTTTTATGGGCCGCAGGTGTATTTTGCCATCCTCTTCAGAGCAAATGGACAAGCCGAACTAATAAAAGGCCGCATTTTGCCTTTGCAAGTCTAATCAGGGTCCATCGGTACTATACTGTTGTCCATGTATCCCGGTTACATCCCGATCACCAATCCATGAGCCGACACCGGTCCCTTTTTCTTTGTCCGCTGCTGATTCTGATTCAACTACTCTCGCCATGGGTGCATGCCCATACCGGTTGCGATACGGGGGAACCTTTGTATATTCCCGGTTTGGAACGGTTGCGCGGCCCTGAAGCTATTTCCATGCCTCAGACCGATCTTTCTGCCGCCGACACCCTGGTGGGGATTCAGGCTGGTATCCAGCAATCCGGGTTCCGTCTGGGCAAGCTGATGGATTCCTATGCAGAAGCGCTCCTGAATTGGCCCCTGCTTGCTGAGCCCCCGCCTCTCGTCTTGAGAATTCGTGAAAATACAGCGGGCAATGCATTGCCCAGGCAGAATCCACACCCGGGCTCCCCTCCTCGCGCCTCGCCTACGGACATCCATCTCTGATGTTTTCGGGGGCTTTGCCCCACGCTTTCCAGGAAGAGGTACTTTCCGTGCAATTCCTGTATTCAATAATGGTTGATCAGGGTCATGGGGCTTTCATGACAGCATGGGTTTGTTGATGAAAAGTCTAATTGGTATCACATTCGTTATCGGCCTTGTGGTCGCGATCAGCGGCGAAGCCGAGGAATTGCTGGTTGAGCACCTCGACGAGCTGGTGATCGACGATCGTCTCACGCTCAGCCAAGTGGTTGACACCACATTTGAGCGCTATCCCCAAAACGCCCTCATTTCCGCCTTTCAGGAAGAGTCCAAGGCGCTGGAGCAGCGCAGTTCCAGCTGGATAGCCGGGTACCCCATGATCTATCTGCAATATATCGATGATGCCTTGCTGGGTCGTGATGATGGCATCACCAATGTCCAGTCGGGCTACCAAGTGCCCTTATGGATGTGGGGACAGAAAGAAGCCAGCCAGAAAATCACCGAAGAATCCAAGCAGGCCGCCGAACACTACATCCACGCACTCAAGCATGAAGTGGCCGGACTGGTTCGCGATAGCCTGTGGACGCTCCGCCTCATGGAAAATCGCCGGGAATTGTCCCGCCAGATCTACGAGGTCGCGGAAAAGCTGACCGCCGTGGTACGGCGGCGCGTCGAACTGGGGGATCTCGCCCGCGCCGACGAACTGCTAGCCGAAAGTGACCAACTCGAAAAGAAAACCGCCTGGGTTCAGGCCGAAGCGGAAGTCATGCATGCGCGCAAAGCCTATCAGAACCTGACCCGCATGAATCGTGCGCCCAAACGACTAGAAGAAATGCTCAGCAACCTAAAAGGACTCGACGAACGTCATCCCTCACTGGCCGCCTCCGGCGCCTCGGTAGAACGAGCCCAAGCCGAGGTCGAATTTACACGCCTATCCAAACAAGGCAACCAGCCAACGATCCTGGTAGGGACCGACAGCACCCAGATTGAACGCCAAGGCCGCTTCGGGACCGGCACCAATATCGTGCTCCAGATCCCCATCGGCGGAGATGACTGGCACGCCCCGCAGGTAGCCCAAGCCAATCTCACGCTCAACGAAAAAATCGTACAGCGTGAAACCTTGCGAAGACAACTCGAAAAAGCGCTGCATGAGGCACAACACAATCTAGCAGTAGACCGCGCCGCACTAGAGATAGCCGAACGGCGCAAAGCCATCGCCGAAACCCAGATCAGCATGAGCCGCATCGCCTTCGAGGCCGGCGAGATCGCCTTGATCGACTATTTGAAGATCCAGGCCGGCGCCCAATCAGCCATTCGGGACGCCGCCGAGCGCGCCATCCTCGTGCAGAAAGACACCTCGGTCTACAACCAGGTGGTGGGGGTCATGCCATGAGGAGAGTCTGGCTGTTGGGCTTGTGTCTGATCATCAACGGACAGGCCACCGCTGGGAGCGACTTGATCAAACTGGATGCAGAGCAACGCAGCCATCTTGACGTGCGCACCGCGACCCCTGAGCCTGTCGCGGGTATCCCACTGGCGCAGGCTCCGGGTCGCGTGGTCTTGCCGCCGGCCAAGGAGTTCGCTGTGACGGCCGTGCAGTCTGGAGTGATCACTCATGTGAATGTCCCGCTGGGCGTGAAGGTTGCCAAGGGGCAGGTGTTGGCGGAAATCGACAGCGTGGCACTGGTTGATCTCCAGCGTTCACTTGTCGATGCCTCTGCCGTTTATGGTGTGGCGGCCTCCAGATTGAATAGGGACGAGATACTGCTGCGTGAAGGGGTGATTTCCAAAATGCGGTGGCAAGAGACCCAGAGTGATTTTGAGCGAGCTCAAGCGACTCTGCGGGCTGCCGAGCAGACCTTGCTGGCGTCCGGTATCGCTCAGACCGATATTGACCGGATCAAGACCAGCACCACCCAGATCAACGGAGTTTATAAAGTCGTTGCTCCGGAAGATGGCATGGTGCTGGATCGAATGGCAATGGTTGGGCAGCGGGTGGATGCCTTTTCTCCACTCTTTCGCATTGGCAAGCTGGATGTCCTATGGCTGGAAGTCGATATGCCACAGGAGCGGCTCAAGGAAGCTCGTATCGGTGATCGCGTGACGGTCGAGAACCAGAAGGTCCGGGCAAGAATCATCGAAATCAGTCAGAGCGTCGATCCGCAGAGTCAGAGCACGGTGGTGCGGGCCTTAGTGGAGTCAGGTGCCGAGCGATTGCGACCCGGCATGCACGTCAATGTGCAAACCATGCATCGGAGCACAGACCGTATTTTCAAGGTGCCGGTCGCGGCGGTATTCAGTCATGAGGGCCGCAACTACGTCTTTCTAAAAAGGCTGGCGGGTTATGAGGCCGTGGAAGTGGCGGTGGCTGGTCAGGAAGCCTACAGCATGGTGCTGCATGAGGGCTTGCAGGGAGGTGAAGCCGTCGTGGTTCAGGGCGTTGCCGGTCTGAAGGCGGCTTGGCTGGGCGGTAGGGGAAGTCGCAGCGACTGATGAGCCGACTCATTCACTTCGCGCTGACGCAGCGGGTTTTCACTCTGCTGCTGGCTTTGATGATCGCAGGCGCTGGCTGGGTGGCGGCGCTTAATTTGCCTATTGATGCCTTCCCGGATGTTTCGCCCACCCAGGTCAAGATCATCGTCAAGGTGGCCGGCATGACGCCGGAAGAAGTCGAGACGCGGGTGACGATGCCGATCGAAGTGGAAATGCTAGGTATCCCTAAGCAGGCCATGCTGCGATCCATCGCAAAATATGCCCTGACCGATATCACCATCGATTTTGAGGAAGGGACCGATATCTACTGGGCCCGCCAACAGGTGGCCGAACGTTTGAGTGGTGTCTGGGCGGCGCTACCTGAGAATGCCGAGGGCGGCATGGCGCCCATGACCACGCCTCTCGGGGAAATGGTCATGTTCACGGTGGATGGCGATGGGCTGAGTCTCTCCGATCGACGTGGCTTGCTGGATTGGGTCATCCGTCCGGCGCTAAGGACCGTGCCTGGGGTGGCCGATATCAATGCCCTCGGTGGCGAGGTTCGCAGTTTCGAGGTTATTCCAGATGTCACTCGCTTGTCGGCGCGCGGTGTCAGCATGGAATCGCTGACGAAGGCGCTAGAGGTCAATAATCGGAATGATGGGGCTGGGCGTTTGGTTCAGGGGGAAGAGTCCCTGCTGGTGCGAACGGAGGGGCGAATCACCAATCTGGAAGATGTCCGCAATATCGTGGTGACCGAGCGGAATTACATTCCTATCACCGTGGGTGACATTGCTGAAGTCCGGCTCGGCTCCCTGACACGCTATGGGGCGGTGAGCCAGAACGGTGAGGGCGAGGTTGTCGAAGGGTTGGTGCTCAGTCTGCGTGGAGCCAATGCCCGTCTGGTGGTTGAGGGGATCGAGAAGAAACTGGAAGAACTTCGCCTGGCCTTGCCGAAAGGGGTCAAGGTGAATGTTTTCTTCAATCGCAGTCACTTGGTCAACAAGGCTACCCAGACAATTGTGCATGCGTTGATCGAAGCCACGGTGCTGGTGGTCATTCTCCTGGTGCTTTTTCTGGGAGATCTGCGCGCTGCACTCACCGTTGCACTTATTTTGCCGATGGTCGCCCTGTTCACGTTTCTGCTGATGAATTATTTTGGGCTGACGGCTAATCTGATGAGTCTCGGTGGATTGGCGATCGCCATCGGCAAGCTAGTTGATCCTGCCGTAGTCGTCGTGGAAAACGTCACATCGCATCTGGCCGAGCGCCCGGAGGACAGCAGGCTCCCCCGCCTTCATGTGATTTATCGGGCCATGCGCGAAATCATGGCGCCGGTCATTTCCGGGGCCATCATCATCGGGATCGTGTTTGTGCCCTTGCTCTCTCTGGAGGGCTTGGAGGGCAAGCTGTTCAAGCCCGTGGCCTTTACTAATGTCTTTGCTATGGCGGGGTCTCTGGTCTTCTCCCTGCTGGTCATCCCGGTGCTGGCTTCATTCCTGATGACGCGAGTTAGCCACAAGGAGCCCTGGCTGGCGAGAAACTTACTGGCCCTCTATCGCCCCATCTTGATCTGGTCCTTGGCCAATTCCCGAGCGGTCCTGTTGTTTGCCGGCACGTTACTGCTGTCTGCTTTGTATGTTTACACGCTGATCGGTAAAACGTTCATGCCGACCATGGATGAGGGCGACATCATTGTTCAGGTCGAAAAGCTACCTTCCATCAATCTTGAGCAGTCGATCAGAATGGATGGCCAAATCCAGAAAGCTATTCTCGATCATGTTCCTGAAGTACAGAGGATTACGGCAAGGGTAGGCGCGGACGAAATCGGCCTTGATCCCATGGGGCTCAATGAAACTGACACTTTCATGGTGCTCAAGCCGCAATCGGAGTGGCGCGTGAAAAATAAGGGCGAGCTGATTGAGGAGATTCGCAAGGTGCTGGATACCATTCCAGGAATCGCCTATGGCTTCACTCAGCCCATCCAGATGCGCGTGACCGAGATGTTAACTGGAGTGCGCGGGGATGTGGCGGTGAAGCTGTATGGCCCCGAACTTTCTGTGCTCAATGCCAAGGCAGAGGAAATAGCGGGCATCATGCGAGCCATCGAAGGTGCCTCGGACGTCTTTACCCTGCGTAACGAGGGTATGCAATATCTGGTTGTTAAAGTCGACCGTCTGGCAGCTGGGCGACTTGGCCTGGATTCTGATTCACTGGCTGATACCCTTCGGGCTCAAGTGGAGGGTCGCAAGCTGGGCATCGTTCAGGAGGGCATCCGGCGGACGCCTTTGCTGCTGAGAGGCTCCGGTGAATCGGCCAATATGTCGACTTTGCAGATCGCCTTGCCTGATGGGCAAAGAGTTCCCTTGTCCGCCGTAGCGAACATCAGACTCGTCGAAGGGGCCGTGTCCGTATCAAGAGAGCGCGGCCAACGGTTTTCGGTCGTCCGTAGCAATGTGGAGGGGCGTGATCTGGTTGGCTTTGTCGAAGATGCCAAGCGAACTGTGGCAGAAAAGGTTGTGTTGCCGCAGGGCTACTTTATTCAGTGGGGCGGCCAGTTCGAGAACCAACAGCGGGCTGCCGCTCGATTGGCGGTGGTTATTCCCATTGCGCTGCTGCTCATTTTCCTATTGTTGTTCTCGACCTTCCAATCGGTTCGGCAGGCGCTTCTGGTTCTGGCGAATGTCCCGCTGGCTTTGATCGGCGGGGTTTACGGGATCTGGTTGTCCGGGGAGTATCTGTCGGTATCGGCCTCGGTGGGCTTTATTTCCCTGCTCGGGATTGCGGTCTTGAATGGGGTGGTGATGGTGAGTTATTTCAATCAGCTGCGAGCGATGGGACGGCCAATGGACGAGGTCGTATTGCAGGGAGCCATGCGACGATTGAGACCGGTGCTGATGACGGCGAGTATTGCCGCTTTTGGTCTGATTCCACTGTTGTTTGCGACCGGACCGGGATCGGAGATTCAGCGTCCACTGGCGGTTGTCGGTGTGGGAGGGCTTTGCACCTCCACCTTGCTGACCTTAGTCCTGTTACCCATTTTGTATCGGCGTTTCGGTGACACTATGGCAAATGGGCGGAAGTGATGGGGGCCACGTCACTCTTAACATTGATTGCCCCGGTCGGTCTCGAGGAACCCTTGGTCGATTGGCTTTTGAAGCATGCGTCGAGTCACTGCTTTTGCAGCGGTCCGATCAACGGACATTCGGTCAGTCATGAGTCACTGACGGTTGCTGAGCAGGTCTCGGGCCGTCAGCGGCAGATTCGGTTCGAGGTGTATGCCCCAGAGGGCGAGGTGGATCTCATGCTTGAGCGATTGCGCGGCGATTTTGTGGGTGCCGGCATTCACTTCTGGGTAGTTCCTTTGCTGGGATCGGGAAAATTTTGAGTTTTTAGGCAGGTTCGTCCGGGTCGTCAGCCAGTACTTCACTCAACGCCGGTTCCAGTGTCTCGTAGGAAAATCTGAAGCCGCTGTCCAGTGCTTTCTTGGGTATTACCCGCTGGCTACCCAAAAGTAACTCGGCCATTTCGCCCATCGCAAGCTTTAGTAACCAGGCAGGAATCGGGAGCAGGGCGCGGCGGTGCAGGCATTTCGCCAGTTCGTGAGTGAATTCAGCATTAGTCACGGGATTGGGTGCCGTGGCGTTGTAGGGGCCTCGTGCTTTCGGTGACCCCAATAAGTGCTGGGTCAGACCGATGTGGTCCTCGATATGGATCCAGGACATCCATTGCCGTCCTTCACCTATCCGGCCGCCAAGCCCGAGCTTGAAGGGTACAAGCATCCTTTCCAGAAAGCCGCCCTGTTTGCCGATGACTAATCCCGTGCGAAGCAGGCAAACACGAATGTCTAGCTTTTCCGCCTGGAGGGCAGCATTTTCCCAGGCAGCGCAGAGTCGGTGACCGAACTCATCCTTAAATTGGCTCGTCTCGTCCAGGAACGCGTCACCCTGATTGCCGTAAATGCCCACTGCAGAACCGCTGATGAATACGGTTGGTTTGCATTGCACCAAGGTCATGCATTCAACGAGTTTTGCGGTCAATCCGACCCGGCTGTCCCAGAGGATTCTTTTTCGATGCTCCGTCCAGCGCTTTGCCATGATGGGTTCGCCGGCCAGATTAATCACCGCATCAAAGCCGATGTGGGGTTTCCAATCCTCAAGGGATGCGAAGGTATCAATTTCGATTTCGCTAAGCAGTTGCTTGGCCTTAGCGGGATTTCGCGCGAGAAGCGTGAGTTGGTATCCCTGTCGAGCTAGTTGGTGACAGAGTTTACGTCCGATGAAGCCTGTTCCGCCTGTGATCAGGATTCTCATGATGTTCGCCCTATTCGTATTGAGGATGACTTGGTCAGGAAGCTCCCACGTTCGGGGCACTTCACAGGGCTGAGGGCGGGTGACTTTCTAACGTTAAGGATTAAGCGGACCAAGCCCAGCGGACAAGAACGGGTGCTTGGTTGGAACGTGTCCTATCCAAGGCACCCATGCTTGCCGCATGGCAAGCGAATTACTTCGGTTCTTCGTCGTTGAAGACCCAGCGTACGAAAAATACGCCAGCGGCTACGATAGCCAGAGTAACCGTGATACCAACCGGAGATCTCATTTTTTCGACCAAGTCGAGGATCATTCCCATATGCTTATACCTTTCTAGATTTTTGTTAGCTCAATGAATGGCTTCAGTTAGCGTCTAGCGCTACTAGGTATCTTACAGTGTGGCCATTGTCTGTCAAGTCGGGTTTGGCTCGAATCAAAGCCGTCGCAGAGCCTCCGCCTGCGGCAAATTGACGCGCTTCATGGAAATCCTGCGCAAAAAAAACCCGGGAAGAACCCGGGTTTATTTTGAACCTGAAGCGCTTTTCGCAATTTTTGTTTGTGGGAGCGTTCCCTTATATTTGCGAGTGCGTCAACGCGATACTCAGGCCGGTCCTCTGCTTACAGAGAAGGAGCAGCAGGTGCTTCCAACTTCTGTCCATCGCCGTCCGGGGAGTTTCCACAGCCAACAACGACCAGAGACATCATCAGTACGCTAACAACGCAGAGCAACTTCTTCATAAGGAACCTCCTGATTGAACACTTGAAAGTTATAGTTTGTAGTGCGCTAAGCACGGGGCAATTTATAAATAACATTCCGGCGAAATGCAATAGCCTATTTTATTCGAGTGGCTCAAATGCCCACATCGAGTGGCCTGAGTGGGGCTCACCGAGCCAGGATATCCAGGCCTTCGCTGCCAATAGCCGGGGAGTCCGCTGTCTGTCCTCTCAGCTTCTCCAGTGTGGCGAAATCGAAGAGATTGCGATCAGCCAGTTGCGAGGGGGCGATATTCTGCAGCGCGGTGAAGATGGTCTCGACCCGCCCGGGATGGCGTCTTTCCCAATCTCTCAGCATCTCTTTCATGGCCTGACGCTGAAGATTCTCCTGTGATCCGCAGAGATTGCAGGGAATCAGTGGGAAGGCGCGCGTGCGAGCATAGGCGTCGATGTCCTTCTCCTTGCAGTAGGCGAGAGGACGGATGACGATGTGTTCGCGATTGTCGCTCAGCAACTTGGGAGGCATCGCTTTTAGCGTCCCCCCGTAAAACAGGTTGAGAAAGAAAGTTTCCAGAATGTCATCGCGATGATGCCCAAGGGCGATCTTGGTTACCCCGTTCTCTGTGGCATAGCGGTAGAGTAAGCCTCGCCTCAGTCGGGAGCAGAGTCCACAGGTGGTTTTGCCCTCCGGGACCACACGTTTGACAATGCTGTAGGTGTCCTGCTGAATGATATGGAACGGGATTTGCCGTTCCTTCAGGTACGCCGGCAGGACGTCCTCGGGGAACCCTGGCTGTTTCTGGTCGAGGTTGACCGCAATAATTTCAAAGTGAATCGGCGCATTCAGTCTCAGGCTGAGAAGCAGGTCAAGAAGTGTGTAGGAGTCTTTCCCGCCCGACAGGCAAACCATGACCTTGTCGCCGGCTTCGATCATATTGAAGTCGGCGATAGCCTCGCCCGTCAGTCGGCGCAGGCGTTTTTGCAGTTTGTTGAAGTCGTAGCGCTGCTTCTCGCTGAGCTCCGAGGTCGCCCTATCCGTCATGCCGTTGGAACACCAGGCTGGCGTTGGTGCCACCAAACCCGAAACTGTTGGACATGGCGGTGTTTATCTGGGCGTTATCCAGGCGTTCTCTGACAATGGGGACGCCATGGGCGCCTGGGTCCAGGTTTTCGATGTTGGCAGATGCGGCGATGAAGCGGCTCTCCATCATGAGAAGCGTATAGATGGCTTCATGGACGCCAGCGGCGCCCAGCGAGTGACCTGACAGGGATTTCGTCGAACTGATCTTTGGAATGCCCGCGCCAAAGACGGTTTTGACCGCTTCCAGTTCGCGGATATCGCCAATCGGCGTGCTGGTTCCGTGAGCGTTGATGTAGTCAATCGGCGTGTGGATGGTCGCCATGGCCTGCTGCATGCAGCGTATGGCACCTTCGCCGGATGGCTGGACCATATCGTAGCCATCGGAGGTGGCGCCATAGCCGGTCAGTTCGGCGTAAATTTTCGCGCCGCGTGCCGTGGCATGCTCCAGCTCTTCCAGCACCAGTACCCCGCCGCCGCCAGAAATGACGAAGCCGTCGCGATCGGCGTCATAGGCTCGGGAGGCCCGCTCTGGCGTATCGTTGTACTTTGATGAGAGTGCGCCCATGGCATCGAACAGGACTGTCAACGTCCAATGGAGCTCTTCGCCGCCACCCGCGAAAATGATGTCCTGCTTTCCCAGCTGAATGAGCTCAGCGGCATTGCCGATACAGTGGGCGCTGGTCGCACAGGCGGAGCTAATAGAGTAATTGACGCCCTGTATCTTGAATGGCGTGGCCAGACAGGCAGAGTTGGTATTCGACATGGTGCGTGGCACCATATAAGGCCCGACTTTCTTAATGCCTTTCTCGCGAAAAGTATCCCATGCCATGAGGAGGTTCGAGGTGGAAGGTCCGCCGGAGCCCATGATCAATCCGGCACGTGGATTGGATACCAGCGATTCGGGTAGACCGGCATCGGCAATCGCCTCTTCCATGGCCAGATAGTTGTAGGCAGCGCCCTCACCCATGAAACGACGGATTTTTCGGTCGATCAGCTCCTCGGTATCGATCGTGATCGGGGCATGCACATGGCTACGGAAGCCAAGATCGGCATACTCTTTACTGAAGCTCACGCCGGTCTTACCCGATCTCAAGGAGTCGGTTACCTCGGATTTATTGTTGCCGAGGCTGGATACGATACCGATTCCGGTAACAACAACACGTCTCATCATCTTTGCTCCTCAGAAGTCGTCTGTGGAGGTGAAAAGGCCGACTCTCAGGTCGTTGGCCTCGTAAATGACCCGGCCGTCGCATTCCATTTCGGCGTCCGCGATCCCCATTACCAATTTTCGCATCATCACCCTTTTTAGGTTGATGCGATAAGTGACAAGTTTGTTTTCGGGAAGCACTTGTCCCCGAAACTTGACCTCTCCCACGCCCAGTGCCCGGCCACGACCGGGCCCCCCTAGCCAGCCCAAGTGAAAGCCAACCAGTTGCCACATGGCATCCAGTCCAAGGCAGCCGGGCATGACCGGATCATTCCTGAAGTGACAGTCAAAGAACCATAGGTCAGGTGAGACATCCAGCTCGGCGGTTATCACCCCTTTGTCGAACAGCCCGCCTTCTCCTGCAATATGTGTAATGCGGTCGAACATCAACATAGGGGGAAGTGGCAGTTGCGCGTTACCCGGCCCGAAAAGTTCGCCGCGTCCACACCGCAGGAGATCCTCCCGGGTGTAATGGGCTTGGCGTGAATGGCTCGGGGGGGTTTCCGTAACTGTCATTGGCGTGCCGGTGTTGATGAATGATTTGGTTGCTTTGGGGCTTTGTTAAAAGGCCCGTCCTGACGTTGTGGGCGGCCGGAAAGAGCTTATGCCAGCCCAGATCCCGTGGAGCATTTATACTCACTGACCTTGAGGGTCGCGATCCTCGTAAATCTCACTTCGCAGTCGCAAGGCAGTTAGCCGTAACCGTTGCGTCGATGAAGGGATTCCTCGATGGTTTGCATCCCCTCAGCCCCCGAATTTTCGCGGCATTGTATCAGATGGCTTGGTCGGTTAAAGCTGGCGAGGCCAATGCGTGGGGCCGTAATGAATGACGCCCTGCCGGCCGCAACCACACGTACTTGGCGAAATGAATAGCAGCAAGGTTTCGATGGCAACATGACCGCAAAGACGGAACAGCAGGTACCCAGCGCTCCGCTGGGCTGGAGCTATATCAAGTCCGTGGTGCTGCAGCACAGAAGGGGGCTGGTTTTTGCCCAATGGATGGCTATCATGGCGGCCCTAGCCGCCGTCCCTGTCCCGTTGTTGTTGCCGATGTTAGTGGATGAAGTGTTACTGAATCATCCGCGGTTGGCCGTCGGGGTGATGAACGGTCTCCTGCCAGAGGCTTGGCAGGGCCCGGCAGGCTATATCCTGGCCTTACTCCTGCTGACGATGCTGCTACGACTGTTGTCGGCGATGTTCAATGTCCTGCAGACGCGAGCCTTTAGCCTGATTTCCAAAGATATTGTTTTCCGCATCCGATCACATTTGATCGGGCGATTGGAGCGGATCTCGATGGCGGAATACGAGAGCCTCGGCAGCGGTGCCGTCGTGACGCATCTGGTCACTGACCTGGACACGCTGGATGCCTTTATCGGCAACGCCGTGGCGCGGAGTCTGGTGGCGGTGCTAACGCTAATCGGGACTGCTGCGGTGCTGCTCTGGATGAACTGGCATCTTGCTCTATTTATCTTGCTGCTCAATCCTGTGGTGATTTTCTTCACCAAGGCAATGGGCAAGCAGGTCAAGGTGCTCAAGCGCCAGGAAAACAGTGCGATTGGTGTTTTCCAGACGGCACTGACCGAGACGCTGGACGCCATTCAACAGATTCGGGCCAGCAACCGGGAGCAGCATTATTTCGGTCGTCTGGTGGATGCCGCGCGCGGTGTCCGCGAGCACTCCGCCGCCTACACCTGGAAAAGTGACGCCGCCAGCCGGATGAGTTTTCTGGTGTTTCTGACCGGCTTTGACCTGTTTCGCGGATTGGCGCTGTTCATGGTGGTTTACTCGGACCTGACCATTGGCGAAATGATGGCGGTGTCGGGGTATCTATGGTTCATGATGGCGCCGGTACAGGAAATCCTGGGCATGCAGTACGCCTATTACGGCGCCAACGCGGCACTCGATCGGCTTAACCACTTCTGCTCGCGCCAACTAGAGCCGGTCTATCCGCATCGACACAACCCCTTCCGTGGCAAGAAAACGGTGGGTATCCGGGTCGAAAACCTGCATTTCACCTACCCTCATGGCGGCGAGGTCTTGCAGGGGATCCATCTGGATATTGCCCCCGGTGAAAAGATTGCCCTGGTAGGCGCCAGCGGGGGTGGCAAGTCGACGCTGGTTCAGGTGCTCATCGGCCTCTACCCGCCGACGCGTGGCATGGTTTATTACGATGGGGTACCCATGGACCAGATCGGCATGGACGTCGTGCGGGAGCATGTCGTGACCGTCCTTCAGCATCCCGTGCTGTTCAACGATACCGTCCGATCTAATCTGACACTCGGTCGAGATGCCCGGGACGACGATCTTTGGCGGGCGCTCGAGATTGCTCAGCTCCGTGACGTGATCGAGGAAGCTCCGGCGGGTCTTGATGCCGTAGTGGGGCGGTCCGGAGTGCGTCTGTCCGGCGGTCAGCGCCAAAGGCTGGCGATTGCTCGTATGGTGTTGGCCGACCCCAAAGTCGTGATCCTGGATGAAGCCACCTCTGCCGTCGACAATGTCACCGAAGCCAATCTCTACCGATCTCTGGATGATTATCTGGCCCACCGCACGACCCTGATCGTAGCGCACAGGTTGAGCGCTATTACTCATGCGGATCGGATACTGGTTTTCGAAGAAGGGCTGATTGTTGAGGACGGCAATCACGAAACCCTGATGGCGCGGGAGGGGCTCTATTCCAGGCTCTATGGCGCGCCGGGCTCAAGGTCGCAAGCGACAGAGTCCCGCATGGAGCCTGCATGATCAACCAGAAGCCGGGGCCTATGACAGTCTACGATCTTCACGCTCACTCAACTGCGTCGGATGGCTTTTACTCGCCAACGGATTTGGTGCAGCGGGCGGCTACCGCCGGGGTTAAGGTATTGAGTCTGACCGACCACGATACGACCGCAGGTTTGCCCGAGGCTGACCTTGCAGCGCAGATCGCCGGGATTCGGGTTATCCCGGGCGTGGAAGTCTCCGTGACCTGGGAGAAGAAAACCCTGCATGTGGTCGGTCTCAATATCGATGCTGACCATGCCCCCCTACAGGCCGGCCTGAGCCAGTTGCAGCGGCTCAGGACCGATCGTGCGCTGGAAATGGGCGACCGACTGGAAAATGCGGGGATTTCTGGCATTTTCGACGAGGCCCAGGCCATGGTCGGTGGGGGCATGATTACGCGGACACACTTTGCCCATTGTCTCGCCCGGCGCGGATTGGCTTCCGATGTCAGAGATGTGTTTGGCCGCTACTTGACGGCAGGAAAGCCCGGCTACGTGTCGACTCGTTGGGTCGATATTGTCGATGCGATCCAGTGGATACGGCATGCCGGCGGGGTTGCGGTGCTGGCCCATCCGCAACGCTACAAACTGACGGGCAGCTGGTTGCGTCGCTTGTTAGGCGAGTTCAAGGAAATGGGCGGCGAGGGTTTGGAGGTCCTGTCCGGTACGGCCTCACCCGGTGATGTGCAGTCCAGCGCTGCGTTGGCCTCGCGTTTTGGGTTACTGGCTTCGTGCGGCTCCGATTTTCATGGTCCCGATGAGGGTTGGCCCAAGCTGGGGCGTTTACCCGCCCTACCTGTTGGGCTGGAGCCCGTATGGAAGCGCTGGGAGCAAGAGGCTACGGGTGAATGAGTGAGGAGCGCTCTCGCTGCGCGTGGGCCGCGCGGTCCGAACTGGAGCGGCAATATCACGATACCGAGTGGGGCGTACCCCAGCATGACGATCAGCGGCTGTTCGAGTTTCTGCTGCTCGAGGGCGCGCAGGCCGGTCTGTCCTGGGTCACGGTGCTCCGCAAGCGCGAGGCGTATCGGGCTGCGTTTGACGGCTTTGATCCGGTGCGAGTCGCGGCCTATGGGGCGGAAAAGATGGCTGACCTGATGCAAAACCCGGGTCTCATCCGGAATCGTCTGAAACTGACATCGTCCGTGAACAATGCACGGGCTTTCCTGGCCGTTCAGGAACAATTCGGCAGTTTTGATCAGTATCTTTGGCGTTTTGTCGAGGGCCGGCCCATCAGTAATGTCTGGCCTGGCCTTGCCGACCTTCCGCCCAGATCACCGATTTCTGACCGGCTCAGCAATGATCTGAAACGACGCGGGTTCACCTTTGTGGGCCCGGTGATTTGCTACTCATACATGCAGGCCGTTGGTATGGTCAACGACCACATCGCCGGCTGTTTTCGTATCGATGAATCCGATTGATCTGACGCTAGCCCTCACATAACGAACTTGATGCCGATGATCATCAGGAGCGTCGCCAGTATGGGGCGCAGGACTTTTTCAGGAATCTTCGCGCTCAGATGGCTGCCGATGTAAATGCCCGGCAAGGAACCCATCAGCAGGCTACCCAGTAGCCCTAGGTCAACATTGCCCATGTGCATATGGCCCAGTCCGGCAACCGCCGTGAGGGGAATCGCGTGCGCTAGGTCAGTGCCGACAATACGAACGGTGGCGAGGCGCGGATAGAGGAATAGAAGCGCAATGGTGCCGAGCGCTCCTGCCCCCACCGAGGACAGCGTGACCAGCACTCCCAAGACCAGTCCGACCAACACGGTCAGCGGGCCCTGCCAGCGGCCAAAACGTTCCGTATGCGTGAGCCTTTCGATGGCTGTATCGTCCTGCTGCCGGCGAGAGATTAGGCGATTACGCACAAAAAGCGCCAGCGAAGTGAAAATCAGCGCCACACCCAGACTGCTGGTGATCACCTTCGTGATTGTGTCGTCCTTGGTGAAGACATTTTCCATCAGGTAAATCACTAGCAGGGCGGCGGGGATGCTGCCCAGACAAAGCCGCCTCACGATTTTCCATTCCACTGAGCGATGCTTGCCATGATGCACGAATACGCCACCGGTCTTGGTGATCGCGGCAAACAAAAGGTCCGTTCCCACGGCCGCCTTGGGTGCGTAGCCAAAGATGAACACCAGTATGGGCGTCATCAAGGAGCCACCACCGACACCGGTCAAACCGACCAGGAAACCCACCAGCAGACCTGAAATGATCTGCGCCACATCAAATGTCATAAGGTCACTCATCAAAAACGGAGGGGCAGCGGATGGGGAAACCATTACGGAGATGGCTTACATGTCGCGCCAAAACAGCCATCGTAACAATCATTGATTTGATTCCCCAAGAATCAAATTGAATACCTATAGATCTAAAAGTTATAAACGCGGCTGGCTGTCACGCATGACATTCGAGTCATGGTGGTTTCTTCAGCTGGAGGGTGGGTGGTAGTATCGATATCCGTGCGAAGTCATTGCGTTGATTTCATCAGTCAGTGACTTGCTTCCAATCAAACACCAAAGACAGGTCAAGTTCACATGTCTCAGTCAGATGACTCAATGCGGGGTGTCTTTGCCAGGCCGCTGTTAATAGTCGCCTTTGGCGGCATCGCGGTTGCCTGTAGCCAAAACATGAACATGCAAAAACCGTCGGCAGCGATCGGCGAGGGGCAGGCCTGCTCTTCCCTTAAGAGCGTGCTGGCACAGGCAAGCACTGGTTTCAGTGCCCTTCGTGGAAGCGCCACCACCGATTACGATCATACCCGTTGGGATGCCCAACCGATCATCGCCGGGACTCAGTGTGACGTGATTGGCTGGGGTGGAGGGCGAACCAATTACGCCTGCGTCTGGAACAAGGGCAGCGAAGCATCTGCGCGTTCTGATTATCAGGACGGGCTGGGCATTGTCCAGCGTTGCCTTGGCTCGGAATGGACAGCATCCCATCCTGCCGGACAAACCGGAGAAGCCACGCTATTTTCTAAAGGGGGTGATCCCGCCAAGGTTGAGGTGCGCTATTTCAAGGAGCGTGACCCCTCCAGCAACTGGCAAACCAGTCTCACCATAGGGCCACCCGTTACGCGGGACGCGCGCTGAACCATCTGCCTTGCCAAACCTGCGGACATGCATTAGCTTAGCCGCCAACCTAGGGCTAGGGGTGCCCGGCGCGATGGAAGACCATCAGCTGTCGGGCTGAGACACACCCTTCGAACCTGACCCGGTTAGCACCGGCGTAGGAAAGCCTGTTCAAGAGCCCGGATTGTTGCCGGCGCACTGTTCAGACACTCCTCCTGCGCTGAAATTGAAAGTCATTTCGCCGAGGAGCATGAGATGAACGCCGTCCCTGATACCTACCTCCATGATGCCGTAACCGCCAAGCGGGCATCGATCCAGCCATTTGCCGCCTCCGAAAAGGTGTATGTCCAGGGCGGTCGTCCCGATGTTCGCGTTCCCATGCGCAAGGTCAGCCAGTCCGAGACCCCGACCGCCGCGGGTCCGCAAACGAATCCGCCGATATACGTCTACGACACCTCCGGGCCCTACACCGACCCGGCGGTCACGGTTGATCTGCGCCATGGTTTGCCTGCTCTGCGTGAGCGCTGGATCGAGGAGCGCGGCGATACTGAACAGCTGAGCGGGCCCAGCTCCAGCTATGGGCATACCCGGCAGAGCGATCCCGCCCTGAGCGCATTGCGGTTCGAACACATCAGCAATCCCCGCCGCGCCAAAGCCGGCGCCAACGTCACCCAGATGCACTATGCGCGGCGGGGCATCATCACGCCGGAGATGGAATACATCGCCATTCGCGAAAATCAGAGGCTAGATGCCATCGCCGAAATGTACCGGTTCCAGCATCCGGGTGAGAATTTCGGCGCGGCTATCCCCGGGATCATTACGCCCGAGTTTGTCCGAGACGAGGTGGCGCGCGGTCGGGCCATTATTCCCAACAACATCAATCACCCCGAATCCGAGCCGATGATCATCGGTCGCAACTTCCTGGTGAAGATCAATTGCAATCTGGGTAACTCTGCCGTCACGTCCTCGATCGAGGAAGAGGTCGAGAAGATGCTCTGGTCGATCCGCTGGGGTGGCGACACGGTCATGGATCTGTCGACGGGCAAGAATATCCACGAAACCCGCGAGTGGATCATCCGCAACTCCCCTGTACCGATCGGCACGGTGCCGATCTATCAGGCGCTGGAGAAGGTTGACGGCCGGGCCGAGGAGCTGACTTGGGAAATCTTCCGCGACACGCTGATTGAGCAGGCCGAGCAGGGCGTAGATTACTTCACTATCCATGCTGGAATCCGGCTGGCGCACATACCGCTGACCGCAAAGCGGGTGACCGGGATTGTATCTCGTGGTGGATCGATCATGGCCAAGTGGTGTCTGGCCCATCACAAGGAAAGTTTCCTTTACACCCATTTCGAGGACATCTGCGACATCATGAAGACTTATGACGTCGCCTTCTCGCTGGGAGATGGCTTGCGCCCCGGTTCGATCGCTGACGCCAACGATGAAGCCCAGTTTGCCGAGCTTCGCACCTTGGGAGAGCTCACCGAAGTCGCCTGGAAGCACGACGTGCAGGTGATGATCGAAGGTCCCGGTCACGTGCCCATGCACATGATCAAGGCCAACATGGACGAGCAGCTCAAGCATTGTCATGAAGCGCCGTTTTATACGCTGGGCCCGCTGACCACCGATATCGCCCCTGGCTACGACCACATCACCTCCGCCATCGGCGCGGCGATGATCGGTTGGTACGGTACCGCGATGCTTTGCTACGTTACGCCGAAGGAACACTTGGGCTTGCCCAACAAGCAGGATGTGCGCGACGGCATCATCGCCTACAAGATTGCGGCCCATGCCGCCGATCTCGCCAAGGGACACCCCGGTGCCCAAGCGCGTGACAATGCCCTGTCTAAGGCCCGCTTCGAATTCCGCTGGGCCGACCAGTTCAACCTGTCCCTTGACCCCGAAAAGGCGCTGGAATTCCACGACGAAACCCTGCCCCAGGAAGGCGCCAAGCTGGCCCATTTCTGCTCCATGTGTGGACCGCATTTCTGTTCCATGAAAATCACTCAGGATGTGCGTGAGTACGCCCTGACTCATGGGCTGGAAACCGCACAGGCCCTTGAGGCCGGCATGGAAGAAATGGCCGAGGAATTCGTCAAGACCGGAGCGGAGATCTATCACAAGGCCTGATTCGATTTTTTGGCAAGGCTGAAAGGCCCTGTCCTGCTGGATCCACCAGGCCGGCGGGTGCGCCCTTTTGCTTGGGGCCACGGGGCTTCGGATTGCAATCGCCGAAACCGAGTGAAACCAATGTCGACCCAGCTCATTTCGGGAGATGTCTTCAAGGAAGAATACGCCAAGCCGGGCGAGACTGCGGTAGCCGACATTCAGGCCCGCGTCGCCCGGGCACTGGCCTCGGTGGAGTCCTTCCCGCGTGTCTGGAAACCCCGATTTCGGGCGGTGATGGAACGCGGTTTCATTTCTGCCGGCCGCATCATGTCGGCGGCTGGCACCGACATCTATATCGCCCTGCGCGAATCCGCCAAAACCGTGCGTCGGGGTGGAGATGTCGGTTATGACTTCTCGCTCATTCGGCCCAATGGCACCCAGGTCAAGGGCACCGCCTCCAATGCGTCTGGCCCCATTTCCTTCATGCGGGTATTCGACTGCTCCTGCGAGACCGTCGAGTCGGCCGGCAGCCGGCGTGGCGCACAGATGAGCTTACTGCGCTGCGATCATCCGGATTTCAAAGACTTCATCCATGCCAAAGACCGCGCCGGGGAACTGACTAACTTCAATATCTCCGCGGCCGTCACCGATGCATTACTGCGAGGTGTTTGTGGCGACAAATCCATGCGCCGAGGAGTTTCTGCCGGATTACGGTTGCTGCTGTCTGGGTTCGATCAACCTGACCGGCTGGTTGAGTCGCCGTTCGCCCGGCAGGCGGCGTTCGATTTTGACGGCCTTGCCAGACCTCCTCGGCAGCGCTTTAGCAGCACCCCTGCCTTGAGGGGTTGGTTGAAATTGGACATGGATTCAGCCGGTGCACCCGTCCGTCAGGGGCCCGGTGTCGCCGGAGGAGCCTCAGGCAAAATAGTTGCGGAGGGTCTTTTCGATCATGCCCCAAGGCATGATGAAGGGTTTCTTTGTTATGTGTATGGCAAGGGTGTTCTCCAGGATAAGGTAGCTACCCTCGATGCCATGTCCAGAGAAATGCCCGGTCTGGTCGTCGCCCTCGAAGTTGACGCCATTGTCGCGGGCGGCCACCCTGGCTTTCGCGATGACTTCACCCGGCTCGCTGGTGAGTTTGACTTCGAATGCTTTAGTCATGTGTCTGGATTCCCATTCCTTGATGCGAAAAAAGCGGCGAATCTTATACGAATTGCCACTATGCGGTGAAATGCCCGGCGGTTTTTGTCTGAAGGATCGAGCATGAAAAAAGGCGGCACAGCGGCCACCTTTTTCGCCAGGAATTTGCCGGTTTATGCGGCCATGGAAAGTTTGATCCGTTTCATGGCGGAACTTTCTAGTTGCCGGATCCGCTCGGCGGACACGTTGTAGCGCGCAGCCAGGTCATGCAGGGTCAGTTTTTCTTCACTCAGCCAACGGCTTTTGAGGATATCGCGGCTGCGGTCATCAAGGGTCTCCATGGCGCTAATCAAACGACTTTGTTCGCTCTCTTCCCAGTCGCTCTCCTCCAGCAGGTCTGCCGGGTCGGCGTTTGCCTGTTTCAGGTAATGAACCGGGGCGGAGAGATCCTTTTCACCATCTTCCGAATCATCGGAGGCGTCAAAGGCCATATCATGGCTGCTCAAGCGGCCTTCCATTTCATAGACCGTAGCGACATCCACGGCGAGTTCTTCGGCGATGCTATTCGCTTCCTCCGGGTTGAGCCAGCCCAAGCGGTTTTTGTACTTTCGCAGATTGAAGAACAACTTGCGCTGGGCCTTGGTGGTCGCCACCTTCACGATGCGCCAGTTCTGAATGATGTATTCATGAATTTCGGCCTTGATCCAGTGCACGGCAAACGACACCAATCTAACCCCCACTTCGGGGTCAAAGCGCTTGACGGCCTTCATCAGACCGATGTTTCCCTCCTGGATCAGGTCCGGTAGTGGCAGGCCATACCCCATGTAACCCCGCGCCACGTGGGCGACAAAGCGTAAGTTGGCCATGATCAGTTTGCGGGCGGCGTCGAGATCGCCGTCCTCCCGAAAACGCACGGCAAGTGCCCGCTCCTCCTCGGCTTCGAGACGTGGAAAACGGCTGATGCCGGCCATGTAGTCATCGATGGAGCCCAGAGAAACGTTCAGCGGCAGGGTCAGTGCATTGGTCATGTAAGTCCCCCTTAGTTTGGATTGGCCTAATTATGTTAGCACTCTAGGACTGTGAGTGCTAATGCGGGTTCCTTACTCGGAATCGATTTCGCGCAGAAAGTGTGCGACCACGATCCAGGCGCCGGTGATGCCCAGCAGAATGGCACTGCCAAAGAGAATGCCGCTATCGGTGAGACGCAGAAAAGAGAGCCGATAGGGGCTGTTGTAGAGTTCGGCCAATTGATTGGCGGGGGTTTGCACGGCCAGAATTAGGAGATTGGCCAAGCCCCATGCCAGGATTGCGCCGAGAAAGGCATACCAGAAGGCGGAATGAATGAAGGGGCGGCGGATGAAACGGTGGGTGGCGCCCAGGAGCTGAGCAACCGCGATTTCATCACGGCGATTCTGTAGCTCCAGGCGAATGGTATTGCCCACGGTAAACAGTACGCCGAAACCCAGTAGCAGACTGAATGCTGTCACACAGCGTTGGGCAATCGCCAGCAAGGCTTGCAGTTTTTGCAGCCATTCACTGTCGAATTGAACCTTGTCGGCCTCGCTCAGGGTTTTCAGTTCGACCAGTAGCCGGGAAACTGAGTCGGCGTCGGTCACCCGGGGCCTGAGCAGAATGACCGCCGGGAGTGGATTATTGTTCAGCGCCGCCAGCGCGTCGCCGAAACCGCTATATGCGGCCAGTTCTCTTAATCCGTCTTCCTTGGTGATCAGGGTGGCGTCGAACAGCGCAGGATTCTGTTTGAGTTTGTTGGCCAGCCTCAGTGCGACTTCATTGCTCAGCTCCGGCTTAAGAAACAGGGATATCTGGCTGGTGGTCTCCAATGCCTCGACCGGTTGGCGCGCATTCTGAATAAAGGCATTGAAGCTGGCAGGAAGAGCCAGAGCGATGGCCACGACCAGTATGGTCAGGCTGCTGGCGATAGGTGTTTCCCAGATACGGGCAAAGCTACCTTTGAGCGAATCCATTTGCAGGGCCAGATAGGCCTTGATCCGGTCAATAGCCGCAGTTTCGGAGTGCAGAGGCTGGCGGAAGATGCCGCGTCTTGAGCCTGTTTTGCGCATGAGAGCCATGGTTCAGCACTCCTCGATCAATTTGCCATGTTCCAGACGCAAGGTGCGGCGGCTGAAGCGGCGAACGAGGTGCAGATCATGGCTGGCAATCAACACCGTCACTCCGACATCATTGAAGTCACGGAACATCCGCATGATCTCCTCGGCTAGCTCAGGATCCAGATTGCCGGTGGGTTCATCGGCCAGGATGACGGGAGGTTTATGCACAATAGCCCTGGCAATGCCGACGCGTTGTTGCTCGCCTCCGGACAGTGCCAGTGGCAGTCGTTTTTCCTTCTTGAGGAGGCCGACCTTGTCGAGTGCCGCCCTGACCCGGCGCCCGACCTCGTGTGGGTTGTGGCCGGTAATCAGGAGCGGCAACGCCACGTTGTCGAAAACGCTGCGATCATTCAGGAGCCGGTAGTCCTGGAAAATCAGCCCCAGCTTGCGCCGCAGAAAAGGAATGTGACTTGTGGGGAGGTCCTGAACCGTCACGCCGTCGAGGGTGATTTCACCGCGACTGGGTCTCTCCATGGCAGGGATTAACCGCAGCAGGGTACTTTTGCCGGCGCCCGAATGGCCGGTGAGGAACGTCAATTCTCCCCGCTCGATGCGAAAACTCACGTCCGAGAGCGCCTCACCGCTTTCCGGGTAACGTTTTGTGATGTGCTTGAATTCGATCATGGAGCCAGAGTGGTTGGGTGTCGTGATCTAAGCAGCTAACCGGGTAGAGGGTTGGGTTGACGGTATACGGCATGACGCCAGCCAGTGCCATGGTATCCACACCCGACAAGACTTGGCAAAGCCAGTCCGTATTTGGGTCAAGCCAATGGGCACCCGTACAATGACGCCACTGTAACCATTTCACCAGCTATCCTCTTGAATCCGCTAAGCAAACTCGCCTCGCAAACTGCCGTCTACGGGCTCAGCAGCATCGTCGGTCGGTTCCTTAATTATTTGCTGGTTCCGCTCTACACCTACACCTTTCCAGCCGACGCCTATGGGGTCGTGTCTGAATTCTATGCCTATGCGGGTTTCTTCGCGGTACTGCTGGTATTCGGTCTGGAGACCGGCTACTTCCGCTTCCGCAAGAAGGAGGGCGTGCCGACCGGGGCTGCGTATCCTGCGGCCCTGATGGTCGTGCTGCTGGCGAATCTGGGATTTATCGGCCTGATTGTCGCTTACCGGCAACCGCTGGCCGATGTGCTGCGCTATCCGGATCACCCGGAATATCTGGTCTGGTTCGGCCTGATCCTGGCGCTCGATGGCATTTCGGCGCTTCCCTTTGCCCGGTTGCGGGCCGAAGATCGGGCCTGGCGTTTTGCCGGCATCAAGGTAGCCGAAATTTTGCTCGCCATCGGCCTTAACCTCCTGTTTCTGCTCGGCCTGCCAAAAATCGCCGCGCTATGGCCCGAGTCGGTCGCGGCCCGGTTTTACGACCCCGCCATAGGCATTGGCTACATTTTTCTGGCGAACCTTCTCGCCAGCGGCTTCAAGATGCTGCTGCTCATTCCGCAATTTCGCGGTGTCCGCTTCCGTGATGGGTTCAAGGTGCTCCGGCCCATGCTGGCCTACTCATTGCCGATGGTGATCATCGGCTTTGCCGGCGTCATCAACGAAATGCTCGACCGGGCTATCCTCAAATTCCTGCTGCCCTTCGATCTCAAGGAGAACCTTCGCATCCTCGGCGTCTACGGTGCCTGTTACAAATTGTCGATCCTGATGACGCTCTTTGTGCAAGCGTTCCGCTATGCCGGCGAGCCCTTCTTCTTCGCCTACGCCGGCCGCGCCGACGCCAAACGGTCCTACGCCCTGGTCCTGAAGTATTTCGTCATCTTCTGTGTCTTCATTTTCCTGCTGGTGACCTTGTTCCTGGATGTCTTCAAATACTTTGTCGGCACTGACTATCGCGAAGGGCTGGACGTCGTGCCGATCCTCTTGATGGCCAACCTGTTCCTCGGTGTCTACGTCAACCTCTCGGTCTGGTACAAGCTCACCGACCGCACCGGCATGGGCGCCTGGGTGTCGCTTATCGCCGCCGTCATCACCATTGGCCTGAACTTCTGGTGGATTCCACTGATCGGCTATCGCGGCGCGGCCTGGGCGCATCTGGCCTGCTATGGCGGCATGGCCATGGCCTCCTGGATGCTAGGGCGACACTACTATCCAGTCCCTTATCCCGTGTTCCGCATCCTCTTCTATATGCTCTTCGGCGTCGGGCTGTATTTTGTCGACCGCGAACTGGTCCAGTTCTGCGGCTGGAGCGTCTGGAAAACCGGCTCGGGTCTCATGGCGGTTTACCTCTCTATTGTGATACTTGCCGACGTGCGGCCGCTGCTGCGACAGCGGGTGGCAGTAGGCTGAGTCTTTATTGTTCTGGTCTGACCCAAAGTGCTTGGGCAGCGCGGTCGATATCAGTCGGCAGTTTAGTTGGAGAGCATGCCTTGGTCCATGGCCGGGATTATTCTCTGCCATTTCGTATAACCAGGTTCAATGACGTTTCATGGAGCTTCCAACCCACGTATGTTGAACGACAATCTGGACTTCGACGAAAAACAGGATCAAGGCCACGATCAGGCAGCACATTGCCGCTACAAACAAAATGCCGAGGGTTTCAGATGGATCAAAGTGAAGCAGGCCCCCCAGAAACAGCAAGGCCACCAGCGTGCAAATCAGCAGAGCGCTGGCCACGCACAACCCCACCGCCCAACTGGCCAGTTTCAATCGACGAATCTGCACCTTCAATTCCAGCCTTGCTTGGCTGGCGGTTAGCGGCCCGCCGGCCGTAATAATGTCCTCAAGGGTCCGTGCCCGGTCGACGATGCGGGCTATTCGGGCGCTGAGCACATTGGCGAAACTGCCGATGCCTGTCAAAAGAAAGACTGGAGCGACAGAAATCTTGATCAGCTCGGCAATTTCCGCAACATCGTAGAAGTTTTCTATCATGGGTCAACGGACGAAAGTCTGAGAGATCTTGCAAATTGAAACCAAGGAGTCACGGTTCAGAATACCTCTGAGTTTACCTCACCCCCTTGTGGAGCTGGGTCCCATGGGGTCGACTGGTTTCACAGGGCGGTCACGGAAGCTCTTTGCAGTGGTAAGGGATATACCAAGATGATCACCATCCAGAGTAAATCAGAAAATGACGGTCTCCTCAAAAACTGAATCGCAAGTGCCCTTTTCTGACTATGAGCGGAGCCAGGTGCAGGCTATTACGGCCTGGAAGGGTGAAAAACCGGGAGTCATGGCCGGTGTTATCAGCCGCGTGGCATCATCCGCGGGTAAGCTGACTGATGCGGTATTACCGGATGCGCCTATCGAAAAAGTTCTGTTGTTGATCAATCAGGCGGCGGCACACATCAATCAGGATGACTCGATTCTGAAAGACAAGCGGCTGGATGAGGCGGGTATCAGCAGTATCGAGCAGCTTTCCGCCCAGCCGCTTGAGTTCGTCGATCAGCTGGCGGACCGTTGCATAACGGAAGCGGGACATATTGCTGCCGGGATGGGGGCCGCGACAAGTGCCGGTGGGCCGATTTCTGTAGCCGTGGGCATTCCGACCCTCTTGTTCGGAGCGTTGCGACTGATTCACCGAGTGTCAGGCTGCTATGGAAATACCTTCACCGCTGAGCAAGAGCCAGGTGCCATGATGGGCGTGTTATCGATTGCCTTGGCCAGTACTCCCGTGCAGCGAGCCCATGCCATGAAAAACTATCGCCGGCATATCGAAACCTCCTTTATTCATGCCGCTATGGAAGAGTCGGCCAACAAGGCGCTGCAGCGAGTGGTTTTGGGGCAAGAAATTGGCGCCATGGTGCCGGGGTTCAATATTGCCCTGAACGCCTACCTCAACAGACAATTCGTCCTTCGCACCGGCACTGCGGCCAAGCGAGTTTTTCAGGAGCAATGGCTGCGAGACCGGGGCAAGCTTGGCTGGATTGCCCCGGCATGATGAGCGCCTGTGCCAAGTTGCATAGGGTGCACTCCTTTGGGGGCCTGTATTACCCCTTCTACCCTTCGGCAAGCTTGAGCTGGCCGAGAGCGGCATGCTGTTTCTTGAAGAAATGGGAGAACGGCCGCTGGTCATCCAGGCAAAGCTGTTGAGAGCGGTCCAGTTCGGCAACATTCAGCGGGTGGGTTCGGATAGAAGTCACCGGGTGGATGTCCGTATTAATGCCGCGACGAATCGGCTGTTTCCGGTGGAGGTTAAGGAGGGACGTTTTCGCGCGGATCTCTATCATCGTCTCAGCATGTACCCATTGCATGTGTCGCCCTTGCGCGAGTGGGTCGATGATATCGTCATGCTTGCCGGCCATTTTCTCGATCAGCCTCGCATTCTCTCGGAATGAGCCGTTCTTTCATGACGACTATGACCATCCAAAGACTAAAGGAATAGGACTGACCTGGAAATGTATGCGAGCTGGGGCACGTCATGTTGCAGGCTGCGTTACGGGTGGCGGCTACACAAAATGGAGTGGCCGTGATTGAGCGCTTGCGTATGGATGGTTGGGGGCGTGTCGGTAAGGAGCCGCGATAGTCAGCGCCGCTGACCCCGAAGTCGACAGCACTCGCTGGCGGAGAGGGTTGATGGATTCGAGGCTCGGCTGATTCGGCCCAATTAGACGGCCTCGGACGGAAACTGGCTGGAACTCGACCGCCGGCTTGGCATGGATCGGGCCAATCCGCACTGTCTGGCAAGACGGCTAGAGCTGAACGCTAGTGGGATGACCCGCTTCCCGCGCGGGATTCTGCAGTCTGATCAATGTGGGACAATCGGCTCCCCATCACCAAGGAGTCGCCCCCATGAAAATCACCACTCTCGCTATCGTCGGCGTCATGACCGTCATGACCGCAACGGAGTCATTCGCCGTCGACCCCGGCATCAATCAGCCGGGGATGATCGGCAATCACGGTGTCGGCCGAGCGGCCGTTAGAGATCCCGGTATCAACCAGCCCGGCGCACCGGGTAATGCGCCCATGGCCCGTGAGGCGGCCCGCATGCCGGGGGTGCAAAACCCGCGCGGGGCTGCCGCGGTGGCGACGCCTCAGGTGGGGCGTGATCCGGGGCTGAATCAGCCGGGCCGGCGCGGGAACATCCGGCGCTAAGGGAGCCGGGTAATTCCGACCTCCACTGAATTTTATCGGCTGAACCGAGACGACCATGCCCGAAAAATCACCTTACACACCTCACCCGGTGCTTGATCCGCACTTCACTGATCTCCATGAGAAACAGCCCTTTCTGCGGCGCGTGTTCGATGATTCGGCCGAGCATTACGAGCGCATCGCCCGTTGGGGGTTTTTCGGCACCGGTGACTGGTACCGCCGCCAGGCGCTACGGCGGGCCGGCCTGCTGCCCGGGATGCGGGTGGCGGATATCGCGGCGGGCACTGGCATTACCGCCCGGGCGGCAGCGGAGATCGTCGGCGATGCGTCGCGGATCACCTGCGTCGAGCCTAGCGCCGGCATGCTGCAGGAATCGAAAAAGCGCCTGCCCGCCGCGGCCCATGTGCAGGCCGGCGCGGATGACATTCCGCTGCCGGACGGCCAGTTCGACTTTGTCAGCATGGGTTTCGCCCTGCGGCATGTCGAGGACCTCGAAACCGCCTTCCGCGAATTCGCCCGGATTCTCAAGCCCGGCGGACGCTTGCTGGTCATGGATATCACCAAGCCCGGAGGGCGGTTTGCCAACTGGCTGACCCGTCTCTATTTTCGCGATGTGCTGCCACGCCTGACCTGGGTGATGACCAGCAGCAACAAGGCGCAATACCTGATGGAGTACTACTGGGAAACGCTCGACCAGATGGTCGAGCCCGACCGGGTGCTGGAAGCGCTGGCGCGGGCCGGCTTCGACCAGCCCGGCCGCTGCGTCGAGGCGGGTATTTTCAGCGAATACACCGCCCGCAAGCCATGAACCGGCGAGCCCTCCTCCGGGACGGGCTCGCCTGGCTGCTGCCCTGGCTGGCCTTCACGCGGGATCCGCTGGCCGGCGCCGTTCCCGCCGCCGCCGTGGCCCTGCTCGTCTGGCTGGCGCTGAGAGCGCCGGTCTGGCGGGAGCTCAAGCGGTTTGAAGGGGCGATCCTGCTGTTCTTCCTCGGCGCCTGGTGGTTTCCCGGAGAGCCGCTGACCCGGCGTCCGGAAGTCATGATTCCCGCGCTGCTGGCCATGGCGTCCTTCGCCTCGGTAATCGCCGGCCGCCCGTGCACACTGGACTATGCGAAGTCCCTGGTCGGCCCCAAGTGGTGGGTCAACCGGCATTTTCTCCGCGTCAACGCCCGGCTGACGCTGGTCTGGGGGCTGTGCTTCCTGCTCTCGGCCGGACTGGCCTGGCTCGGGGATGGCCTTGACGGCCCGCCGAAGCTGGCGGCGCGGCTGGCGCAACCCGCCCTCTACATCAGCGCGCTGTGTTTTACCCGCGCCTATCCGCGCAGGTACCGGCTGCACCGCTATCTGCCTCTGGTGCGGGCCGGGGCGGAACCTTACCTGAAGGCGCCGAGGTAGCCATTACTTGACTGGACAACCCGATCATGACCGCGAGCACAACCCTCCAAAAAGTTGCCGATCACGGCGACGATGATCTTGGAGAAGTAATTCAATGACATCGTTACCGCACGGCATCTATGAACGTCTACTTGACGAAGCCTTGCAGGAGGAATTGGCACAGCGGCCGGAATTGCGCCGCGTGTTCAGCAAGATCGACGCTGAGGAGCAACCGGCGCTCTATGCCAGCTTTGTCGCCCGAGTGCTGGAACAGGCTTTACGGGAAGAGAATGACCCGGAGCAGCGGTTGGCCCTGTGCAACCGGTTGCTTGGGACTGTGGCCGCCGAACCGGGTAGATCGCATCTGCAAAATCGCCGCCTGATTTCGGAGAGCAAGCCGCTGTTGCTGGAAATTACCCCGCCCAACTTCAATCAAACCGGCCTTCCCCGTCCCCATACCTCCCTGTCTGAAAGCTCCCTCTTTACCGGCTCACCCCAGGAGCCCCAATTGGCTCATGAACTGCTGGAGGAGATGCGCTCCGCCAATGGGGTAGATATTCTGGTCTCGTTCATCAAGTGGTCGGGGCTGCGGCTGCTGATGCCGGCCTTTGAGGATTTGCGCGACCGCGAGGTGCCAGTCCGACTTATAACCACCTCGTACATGGGAGCGTCCGATGCTCCGGCAGTGGAGTGGCTGGCTAAACTCCCCAATGTGCAGGTGCGAGTCTCGTTTGATACCGAGCGGACCCGGCTTCACGCCAAGGCATACCATTTCCGACGCCATAGTGGTTTCTCTACCGCTTACATCGGATCGGCCAACATGTCCCAAGCCGCCATCACCAGTGGTCTGGAGTGGAACCTGAAAGTGACCGCCCAGGATATGAGCCATGTATTGGACAAGTTCAGCGTGGAGTTCGAAATCTACTGGAACAGCCGGGAGTTCGTTCACTACGACCCGCAACAGCCCGGGGCGTTTCGCAGCGCACTGGCTCGCGCCAAGAGCAAGGATTCAAGCGGCCCTGCGGTCTTCTTTGACCTCACCCCACACCCATTTCAGGAGCGAATTCTGGAAGCCTTGGAGCGCGACCGGAGCGCTCATGACCGTTGGCGCAATCTGGTCATCGCTGCGACGGGTACCGGCAAGACCGTGGTGGCAGCATTCGACTCCAAGCGTTTCTTTGATCAGCGAAAGCGGCAGGCGCGGCTGCTCTATCTGGCCCACCGGCATGAGATTCTGCAGCAGGCTTTGGGTACCTTCCGTAACATCCTGCGCGACCAGAACTTTGGCGAATTGCAGGTCGGTCCCTATGAGGCCAACCGTCTGGAACATCTGTTCTGTTCCGTCGGCATGCTCAGCACCCGCCGGCTTTGGGAGCAGGTAGGAAGCGGCTTCTACGATTACATCGTGGTTGACGAAGCCCACCACGGCACGGCCAGCAGTTATCGCCCCATCTTCGATCACTTCACTCCGCAGATTCTGCTAGGCCTTACCGCAACCCCGGAACGGATGGACGGGGGTAATGTGGCCGCCGACTTCGGTAATCGCTTTGCCGCGGAAATCCGTCTCCCCGAAGCCTTGGAGGAAAAGCTACTTTGCCCATTCCATTATTTCGGTATTGCCGACCCCATTGCTATCAGCGATGACCAGTTCTGGCGGAATGGCAAATACGATGCCGCCGCGCTGGAAAATGTCTATGTGCTGGACCCGGCCCGAGCCCGTCAGCGGGTGGCAGCCATCATAACAGCGCTGCATCGTTATGAGCCCGACGTAGATCGCCTCAAGGGGATCGGCTTCTGCGTCACCATCCGTCATGCCGAATACATGGCCGAGCAATTCAACCAACAAGGCATTCCGTCCGCCGCACTCACTTCCAACGGCGATAGTGATCAGTGCGCCGATCTTCTTGCCCGCCTGAAAAGCGGCCAACTCACCTCCCTCTTCACGGTGGACAAGTTGAGTGAAGGCGTCGACTTGCCTGAAATCAACATTGTTCTGTTTCTGCGCCCCACCGAGAGTCTGACGGTCTTTTTGCAGCAACTCGGCCGCGGTCTGCGCCACGCTCCAGAGAAGGATTGCCTCACGGTTCTCGATTTTGTGGGTCAGGTGCATCGCCGCTACCGCATCGACACCAAACTGAAGGCACTCCTACCGCGGCACCGTTTCGCCATCGACAAGGAAGTAGAGCAGGATTTCCCCCACCTGCCAGCCGGCTGCGCCATCCAGCTTGACCGACTTTCCCGCCAGTATGTACTTGAGAACATCCGGGAAAATTTCGGCCGGCTGGCGGTGCAGGTGCCGGACCGGCTTCAGACCTTTACCAGCGAGACCGGGCAGGAGTTGACCTTTGGCAACTTCATTCGCTACCACGATTACGAGCCGGAGGTCCTGCTGATCAAGGAGTCATGGAGCGAGTGGAAAGCGAAGGCCCAACTGGCACCGATTCCGGTTGATCCCGATATGGCGCGGTTGAAAAAGGCACTGATTCGGGCCGCCTTCATCAATGGGCCACGGGAAGCATCGCTGCTTCGTCAGGTGCTGACCATGGTTGCGGCCGGGCAAGTGGCCGAGGCACTGGAGCTGGCAGGCTCATCGGCCATGGTGCTCTATTACCGCATTTGGGGGGACAAAGCGGAGAAGGTGGGGGTTGCATCGCTGGCGGATGCCTTTCAACGCTTGGCCGCCAATCCGACTGTTTGCGCCGATCTGGACGAGATTCTGGCTTGGACGTTGGATAGCACCGAGGTTGTTGGAACGGCCTTGGGATTGCCCTTTTCCGTGCCATTGGAGCTACATGCACAGTACGGCATCAGGGAAGCTCAGGCTGCATTTGGCAGAGCGACACTGGAGAGCACCGGCCAGACAGGTGTCGGGGTCATGCATTTTGCCGAGCAGAAGACCTATGTCCTGCTAGTGACCTTCCAAAAAGACAGAAAAGGAATTCTCCCCCAGCACCATGTATGCGGATTACCCCATCAGCAGGGAACTCATGCACTGGGAATCTCAAGCCAATACGGCGCAGTATCGCGCCGATGGCCAGAACCTGATCCACCATCAGGAGCGAGGGTATACGGTTCTCATCTTTGCTCGGGGGCAGAAGAAGCGAAACACTGTGACGGTGCCGTTCACCTTCCTTGGACCAGTGGATAGGGTCAGCTACGAGAGCGAACGGCCGATCAAGATGGTCTGGAGGCTCAGGCATGCGATGCCGGTTGAGATGTTTGAGGATAATCGGCGAGGTGGTTAACCGTGAATAAACAATGCATTTTTGAATACCTTTACCGGGATGCCGGCAACTACAAGGTCTGGGGCCAGTTGTTGTTGGAGGGTGAACTCACCGATGAGAAAACCACTCGCCTGACCTCGCGATTGGAAGATGGCGAGTTATTCATCGCCGAGCAAATCGGAATACCCACGTTGTATGAAGAACTCTGGCGCGAATGCCAGTGCGAGCCGTCGGATGAACTGGATCATGCATGGCATGAATTCAGCGAGATTCGCGAGGCAACCCACGAAGACTTTGAACGACTAAAACCTTGGGGATGCTTGTCGGCTTTGCTGGAACGCGTTGAGAAGGTCGACTCATGGGATCTGACACTCACGTCGAATGGGGAGCTTTGATGGCAAGCCAAACGTTACCCCTGATACTCCACGAAGACGCCTTCTATGCGTATTTCAAACCTTATCGCCATCCAGAATCTCAACATTCCATTTGGGGCGGGCATGGCTTGGAAAACTTCGGCAAGGATTTCGAACTCGTTCGTCGTCTGAATCCGCACTGCGTTTGGACGGTCGTCGATGGCGAACATGGTGAGCAATGGATCACACCCGGAATCCACTATGTCAATCGCATTTGTTACTTGGTGACCGAAGTGCCTCACGCCGGGCTTGGCGTGGAATTCCACTGTCCACGGCGAATGAGCACGCTGACTCCGCTGGGACTGAAGAGGCAAGTCAACAAGTTACAAAGGCTTCAGGGCATTGAGTCACAACAGGGTACTCCCCCATTGCGTCGCTTTGGCGATGTTTGAAGCGTAATCGTCGGATATCGGCATTTTAAATAGACAGCAAACCCGCAGGCGGCAGCTATGACACACGAACAGGATCTGACTGACCTCATTGCCATTGAGGGTGATGAGTAACTCGGCGATGTCGAATACCACGTCCGGCTGCAGCGAGCCATCAACTCCGGTTTATGGCAACTGGAAGGCAACTTTGGACGGCAGATGATGGCGGCAATCAAGACCGGCAACTGTATGCTGGGCCTGAAAAGTCAGAAGGACTACTACGGCAACACCGCACCGGCCAGAACCGATGTGAAGGCCGGAACCGCCGGCAGCTATGAATTTGTGGTCCAAACCCGGGGACTGTAATGGGCGGGACGGATGGCCTCGGCCGGTGAAACGCCACATTGAGCCCGGGTTAGCCATTACCCACGTCGTTATCCCAACCCAGCGATTGCGGCCGGCATGTCTAGCCGCCGACTGACCGTAGCAGTAAGGGAAAGACTGGGCTGGGCGTTTCGTCGGTGGGCAAGGGATCAAGACACGCCGCCGCGGGCCGCGCCGAACGGGGGAATTCAGCGCCATCCGCAGCTCGTGTACCTACTTCTTCAGCCTGGACTCATGGTGAGTCAGCAGTGGGATGTCCCATGATCGCTTTGGGCAGCCGGGGGTGGAGAGGTGGTTGGCTGTCGACAGCGGGCTGACCGTCGATCACTCAAGCCTGTGGCGGCCCGTAATAGCCCTTGCGGGCGGCATCGGTTTCACGCAGCAGGCGGGCGCCGTCGACCACGAAATCCTTCAGGTCGTCACTACCGCCTTGATCGATATGTTCCAGTAGCGCTTCTCTCATCCGCGGATCCCAATAGGTCCGGAGATGATTGCGGATGCCCTCAGCCCGCCGCGCCGGGGGGTAGGGCGCAAAGAAATCGCCGATCTGATTCGCCATGGTCAGCAGCCGGTCCAGGTCCAGCACCGTATCGCCCATCGCGCCGCTCGCTGCTGCCGCCGTCATGCCAGCGCCTCCTCGGGTGCGGGCGCCGTTTCGGCAGTTTTCCGGTCGGGTCCCGCCGTCAACCGGGTCACATCGACTGCCGTGACCTTATATTCGGGACAGTTGGTGGCCCAGTCGGAAAGGTCCGAGGTCAGCGTGTTGGCCTTGGATTGGGCATGGTGGAAGGTGGTATAGACGACGCCCGGGTTGACCCGTTTTGACAGCTTGACGCGCAGCTGGGTAGTGCCAAAGCGGCTAGTCACGTCGACCCAGTCGCCATCGGCCAGGCCGCGCGCCAAGGCATCCTCGGCGTGAATCTCCAGCCGGTCTTCGGGATGCCACATCGAGTTGGCGGTGCGCCGGGTCTGCGTGCCGACGTTGTACTGGCTGAGTATGCGGCCGGTGGTCAGCAGCAGCGGGTAGCGGTCAGTGGTGCGCTCCCGGGTCGGCACGAATTCGGTCAGCATGAAAGTGCCGCGGCCGTTGGCACGCGGGAAGCGTTGCCGGTGCAGCACCTCGGTGCCTTCTGGCGCCTCCTCGTCGCAGGGCCATTGCGCCGAACCGATGCGCTCCAGCAGTTCGAAGCTCATGCCCCGATAGGCTGGCGACAGCCGGGCGATCTCGTCGAGAATCTGGCCAGCGTGGTCGTAATGGGCCGGGTAGCCCATGGCATTCATCAGCTGGACGACGATTTCCCAGTCCTGGTAGCCCGCCAGCGGCTCGACCACCTTGCGGACCCGGTTCACCCGCCGCTCGGCGCTGGTGAAGGTGCCTTCCTTTTCCAGCGAGGAGCTGCCCGGCAGAAACACGTGGGCGAACTTGGATGTTTCATTGAGGAACAGGTCTTGCAACACCACGCATTCCATGTTGCGGAATGCGGCCATGACATGCTGCTGGTTCGGGTCGCTCTGCACCGGGTCCTCGCCCATGATGAACATGCCGCGGAAATGCCCGGTCAGCGCCGCGTCGAACATGTTCGGCAGGCGCAGGCCCGGTTCGCCATCCAGCCCGACACCCCATTCCTGCTCGAAAGAGCCGCGTACCTCGGGGTCGGTGACGAACCGATACCCGCTGAAGACATGAGGCCAGCTGCCAAGGCAGCTGCCGCCCTGCACATTCCCCTGGCCGCGCAACGGGTTTACACCGACACCCTCGCGGCCAAGCATGCCGCAGGCCAGCGCCAGATTGCCGAGACACATGACGCCGGTCGAGCCCTGCGAATGCTCCGTGACCCCCAGCCCGTAGTAGATCGCGCTGTTCGGGCCGCCGGCATAGAGGCGGGCAGCCTGGCGGATGGCGTCCGGGTCGATGCCGGCTTGGGGGCCGATCAACTCGGGCGCGTAGCGGTCGTCGCCGACCAGCGCCATCCAGCCCTCAAATTCCTGCCACTCGCAGCGCTCGCGGACAAAGGTTTCGTTGTAAAGACGCTCGCGGACGATCACATGGGCGATGCTGTCGAGCACGGCGACATTGGTGCCGGGCCGCAGCGGCAGGTGCACGTTGGCGCGGCAATGCGGTGATTCAACGGTCTCGGTCCGGCGCGGGTCGATGACGATCAGCCGGGCACCCTCGCGGATCCGGCGTTTCATGAGCGAGCCGAACACCGGATGCCCCTCGGTCGGGTTGGCGCCGACCACCATGATCACGTCGGCCTGAAGGATGGAGTCGAAATGCTGACTGGCAGCGCCCCAACCGACCGTGGCCGACATACCGAACTGCGTGGGTGAGTGGCAGATGCGGGCACAGTTGTCGATGTTGTTGTTGCCGAATACCGCCCGTGCCAGTTTCTGCACCAGAAAGATTTCCTCGTTGGTGCAGCGCGAACTGGAGACGGCGCCGATAGACTTGGGTCCGTATTGCGTCTGAATGCGGCGGAACTCGCTGGCCGTATGGCGGAAGGCCTCATCCCAAGACACCTCGCGCCATGGCTCGTCGATCGAATTCCGAATCATCGGCGTCCGCACCCGGTCCGGATGCATGTAGTAGTCAAAGGCAAAGCGGCCCTTGACGCAGCTATGTCCATGATTAGCCTTGCCTTCCTTCCATGGAATCATACGGACGATGCGGCCCTCGCGGGTTTCGGCCTTAAAGCCGCAACCGACGCCGCAATAGGCACAGGTGGTGACGACGCTGCGATCAGGTTTAACAGGATTCGGCATGACGGTACTCTCCCTCGAACAGACTTTTCTCGATCAGGGCCTGCGACGGGCACGCCTGCACGCAGGCGCCACAACTGACGCATTCGGACTCGAAGAAGGACTGATCCTGGCCGGCGACGATGCGGGACTCGAAGCCGCGGCCGTCGACGGTGAGGGCAAAGGTGCCCTGGATCTCCTCGCAGGCGCGGATGCAGCGGCTGCAGACGATGCACTTGGCCGGATCGAAAATGAAATACGGATTGGACAAATCAACCGCGCTATCCAGATGGCTGGCGCCGTTGCCAAAGGGATGCGAGCTAACGCCGCAGTGCTCCAGGGTGGTGTGGAACTCACTCCAGCCATCGGGAATATCGCCGGCGGGGAAATCGGACAGGTAGAGCTCCAGAACGCCGCGCCGCAAGGATTGTAGTTTCTCGGTTTCGGTACGCACCGCCATGCCGGGTTCGACCAAGGTGGTGCAACTGGCTGGGTAGCCCTTGCGCCCATCAATCTCCACCAGACACACTCGGCAACTCCCGAACGGCTCCAGTGTGTCGGTGGCGCACAGTTTGGGGATGCTCCGGCCCGCCAACGCGGCGGCCAGCATCACTGAACTGCCCACCGGGACGGTCACCGGCTGGTCATCGACGGTCAGCGTGACCGGCTCGCCCTCGCGCGGCGGCGTCCCGACATCCCGGTCTTCTCGAAGCTCGCGCAACTCGGCCCACATGGCGGCATCTCCTGTCATCACCTGCCGGAAGACAGCTCCCTCCGGGCATCAATACTTGTATATGCGGCGCCGAGAGGCTACCGCGACCATTGCCTCCAGGATTGCAGTTCGGCTCAAAACAGGCCACAAACTGGGGCGACGAAACCATAGCGCTGGCCTAGAGGGTGGTCCAATAGAATAAATTTCATAAGCCGTTCTATTTTGTTTATGAAGGCAAGGGCGGCTGATCGACCGTCAGTCCGAATCCCGGAGTCTATGGCATGAGGCGATTGCGTGGCCGACGGATCGCATGACACTGCTAATGAGGCCCGGTGCGTCCATGTATCCGCAATTTTGCAGGCTGATCAATATGGGACAATCGACCTGCCATCGGTGAGGCGCGGGCATGCAAATCGTAATTCTCGTTAAGGATAGGTCGCCTTAACCAACACCAAGTCATTCGCCTTTGGCCCCGTCATCAATCAGTCGGGATGATGGGTGATTATGGCTTACGCAGGAAGGCCCTCAGAGATCCCCGAAATTGTCCGGCTCGGAGTGTTGACACATCGCGTGAGACGGCGCTGGCGCCGGCAATACAGTACCCGGATGAAGCGGTATCGGTATGGCGGAATAGCTATATTCCAGGAACCACAGTACGATTTTTTAGTATATGAGTGAAAGTCAAAAAGGACTGGGTGTTTATCGCAGAGATATTGATGGTCTCCGCGGGATTGCGGTGCTGTCGGTGGTGATTTATCACGCCTTCCCGAAATTCATAAAGGCAGGGTTTATAGGTGTTGATATATTTTTTGTAATATCCGGGTATTTGATCTCTGATATTATTTTGAGGGAGGCCTCCGCCGGGCTTTTTAGTTATTACGACTTTTATGCGAGGCGGGCCAGAAGGCTGTTTCCGGCCCTGCTTATCGTTTTGCTGGCATCTTTGGGTGTCGGTTGGCTCGTTTTATGGTCCGCGGAATATCAATCATTGGCAAAATCGATCGCTGCGGGCGCAGGGTTTGTGGCTAACCTTTTACTGTACAGTGAGGCCGGATATTTTGATCTTGCTTCCCATGAAAAACCATTGCTGCATCTTTGGTCATTAGGTGTAGAAGAACAGTTTTATCTGGTCTGGCCGACACTACTGCTTCTGGTCAATAAATACCGGTTATTATGGTTGCCGATCCTGTTGGGGCTGGCTTCCATGGTGCTTTGTGTGATGGTGACAAGCATCCATCAGGAGGCTGCTTTTTACCTTCCGGCTTATCGGTTCTGGGAGTTTATGGTTGGGTTTGCAGTCCTCTGGCTGGGCCGTTATGGCTGCATGATAAGCTTGAGGCAATGGCGCACTAATGTGGGTAAATTGAACGTTAGTGCCGATGACGTTCTATCGGTTTGTGGTCTTTTATTATTGATCTTTTCGTATGTGATCATTGACCAGCGAAAACCCTTCCCCGGTTCTTTTGCAATTTTGCCAGTAGTGGCGGCGGGGTTTCTGATTCTTTCGGGTGAGAAGGCCTTGGTGAACAAGGGTCTGCTGAGTATGCGGTGGCTTGTGTATGTCGGCTTGATCAGTTACCCGCTCTATCTATGGCATTGGCCGCTTATCTCATTCGAGTATCTGATGGACTCCGGGGACCGGACCCGGGTGGTCAGTTTGGGCCTGCTTGCACTGAGTTTACTGCTAGCCGATCTCACCTGTCGGTTTATTGAGCGGCCGGTTCGGAAGGCCAGATCCGGGAGGTTGTCGGTAGCTTTGTTTCTCGAGCTGAGTCTGGTGGGTACAGTCGGTGGCATTGTTGCGTTGAAAGACGGATTGCCCCTACGGTTGAATGCGAGTGCGGAGGATTTGCAAAAGGCAAAACAACTAGGCTGGAGTCTTTCGGGATGGGTCGATTCATGTCCCGATCGTATTCTGAAAACGGATGGAGCTGAGCTGATTTGCAAGCAGTTACCCGGAAATGCGGGTGAAGGCCGGCAAATTCTGCTGGTGGGTGACAGTCATGCCATGGCCTTCGCGGAGGCGCTTAACCAGGTCAAGGACGATACGGGCATGGGTTTTTCAGCGCAGATCATGGCAAAGGGTGGTTGCATGCCCTTTGTTTGGGTGGAAAAACGCAACGGCAGCAACGAGTGTCAACCTTTCTACTCATCCATCTATGACTATGTGGCAGATAATAAGGCCGCCGATACGGTAGTTCTTGTCGGTCGCTGGGCATCCAGGTTTCATGGCACGGGTTTTGGTGTGGATACCATGCGTCATGCCTTCAGGGATGTCAGAAGGGAGCAAGGGGAGAGCCAGGAGTCACTTTTCGCTCGAACCCTCCGTGAAACATTGCAGCAAGTTTATGCAAAAGGCAAAAAAATCATATTTGTCCATCAGGTGCCAGAACTTGGGTTCAATACAAAGTCCTGTCTGCCGCGACCATTCAGTTTCAAACCCGTAAATGTGTGCAAGATTGATCGGGTTGCGGTAGAGGCAAGACAGTCCGGGTACAGATCAGCAGTGAAAAATGTGATGTCCGATTTTCCCGGAATCGTTCAAGTGGACCCAATGGATACCTTCTGTGACCGGCAATACTGCTACGCCAGAATTGATGGGGATTATCTGTATGCCGACAACAATCACCTGTCAGATGCCGGAGCCCGGCGACTGGGGCCCGTGCTGGAGCGAGTCATCAAATAGTGGCGCTTTGATTGAGTGGCCGGTTGCACCGAAACTTTTGGCACCAAGTCAAGATTCTTGAGTTCTCTCATCTCGGCCATCCATGGCCTTGGGGCGTGGGTTATTTGCTGACAAGACTAAGGCGCACCGAATTGGATGCCTTGATGACGGCGTCGGAAAGCTCGTCGGCAATGTCCATCTGCCTCAGTGAGTCACGCAGATGATGGAAAATCACGTCGAAGTGTCGGTCCTTAAAACCCTTGTCAAAGAACTGGGCAAAAGCCTTATGCAGATCAGGAAGATCGCCGACTTCGGCATCGCCTTCTCCGCCCAGGGCCACGGTCAGGAAGGACTTGTGCTTGTCACCCTGATCGGCGCGACTGACGCCGAACATGAAGTGATTGATGCGGGGGTCTGCCATTAACTTTTCGGTGAGAATCTCGACGGCATTCTTAATGGCTTCGTCGCCGCCCAGTTGCTCTCGAAGAGATGCGGCCACTGGCTGCTCGGGTGAAGTTTTTTCGTTTTTGGCTTTTCTGGGCGCGGGCGCTTTGTCCGGCAACTGATCTACGCTTGTCTCCTCGACTTTGATTTCAGTTTCTTCGCTCATCGGGTTCTCCTTGTGGGTTCTGATTATTTTTTTGCGGATGTCCGTGCGGGGGCGTATCCGGTCCAGTGGGATTTCAAGACTTCACAGCGCTGAACGTGGATCATTTTTCCAGAATTTCAGGGGTGGCTCCACCCCCCCCTATTTCCAGGGTCGAGAGGGGGGGCGGCTGTGGCTAAGATGATCGGCCAATAAATCTTTTCTGACCATCGGTTTGATCAGGAGAACCCCGGCGATAAAGCCCCCGGCATGTGCCCAGAATGCCACGCCGCCCCCAGCTTCCTGCAAGGCGGGTATGCCGGACGCCAGCTGAATGAAAAACCAGTAGCCAAGCATCGCGAAAGCAGGGACTGCAAATGTGGTTGCGTAGAAGCCGAGAAACAGGAAAGTGATGATGCGGGCATGAGGGTAGAGCCGGGCATACCCGCCCATGACGCCGCCAATGGCACCGGATGCGCCGACCATGGGAATGGCGGCGGATGGGTTCGAAATGATTTGTGCCCCGGCGGCGGCAACCCCGCAAAGCAGGTAGAAAATCCAGAAACGGCTGGGGCCCATCGCGTCCTCGACATTGTCGCCGAATACCCAGAGGAACCACATGTTGCCGATCAGGTGGAACCAACCGCCGTGCAGGAACATGTGCGTCACCATGCTAAATACCGAGGCGTTGGGCTCTAGTCGGCAGGCGAGACCCTCGCCCAGGGGGACAAGCGTGCCGGGTTGGGCGGTATGCAAAAGCTCGCCCGGGATGAGCCCCCAATCACAGAGTGACTGTGCCAGATGCGCGCCTTCGCCAAGGCCTTGGACGAGGGCCCAAGCGGCGGCATTGAAGGTAATGATGGACATGACGGCCACCGGAGGGCGGAGGGTCGGGTTCTCGTCGCGCAGTGGAAACATGGTGGCCTCGATCTGTTGGGCGGTTGCCTTGCTTGGGTGACAGGGGTCACGGAACTTCGCCGCTCATGTTACCGCGAAAGTATTTTCAGCCTCCCGGATGAGACGTCATGCGTTCGATCAAAAGAGATCGACCGGGTCAACGTCGACCGCCCAGCGCACCTTGCGGCCCAATTCGGTTTCGAACGCAGCTGGAATCAGCCGGTCCAGCAAAGTGTGCAGTGAGCCACGTTTCCCTGACTGCAGCAGCAATTGCCAGCGATAGCGATTGCCTCGGCGCGGCAGCGGTGCAGGCACCGGCCCCAGTACATCCACCGCCTTTTGGCTAAGGCGGCGGGCTTGTCCTGCCACGGTCTCCAGCAATTGCTGCGCCATGCGGCTATCGAGTGCGTCGGCTCGCCACAAGGCCTGATGGCTGAAGGGCGGCAGGCCCGTCTCCTGACGTTCCAGCAGGCAGGCGCGGGCGAAATCCGGGTAGCCATTACGCACCAGAGCCAGCAGCAGCGGATGGGCAGGATGGCGGGTCTGCAGCATCACGGCGCCGGGTTTTTCCTCGCGTCCGGCCCGACCCGCCACCTGAATGATCAGCTGGGCCGTGCGCTCGCCTGCCCTGAAATCGTTGCTGTAAAGCCCGGCATCCACGTCCAGGATGCCGACGAGCGTGACGCCAGGGAAATGATGGCCCTTAGCTAGCATCTGGGTGCCGATCAGGATGTTGATCTGGCCGGCATGAATCTCTTTTAGCACTCGTTCCAGCGAGCCTTTGCGGCGGGTACTGTCGCGGTCGATGCGCGCCACTCGTGCCTGCGGAAATAACTCGTTCAGCCCCGCCTCGACCCGCTCCGTACCCAGTCCCAGTGGCTGGAGGGCGGTTTTGCCGCAGTCCGGGCAGGCCGGAGGAATGGGCTGTTCCAGCCCGCAGTGGTGGCAGCGCAGTCGGCGTTCCTGCGCATGAATCACCAGATGCGTGTCGCAGTGCCGGCACGGTGCGACCCAGCCGCAGTCATGACAGATCAGAGTTGGGGCATAGCCGCGGCGGTTGACGAACAGTAGTGCCTGCTCGCCCCGGTCCACCGTCTCGCGGATTTGGCCGGCCAGTTGGGCGGAAATCCCCTCATTCAGTCGCTGGGCGCGGATATCCAGTACCTGAAAACGCGGTTGGGCGGCATTGCCGGCGCGGTAGGGCAGGTCCAACAGCTGATACCGGCCCAATTGCACGTTATGCAGACTTTCCAGCGAAGGCGTGGCCGAACCCAGCAGAATCGGGACTTCGGCAAAGCGAGCGCGCATGACGGCGACATCCCGCGCCGAGAAGTGGAAACCCTCCTGCTGTTTAAAGGAACTGTCATGTTCCTCGTCCAGAATGATCAGGCCGAGCGAATGAATTGGCGTGAAGACGGCCGAACGGGTGCCCAATAGAATCGCCGCTTCGCCGCGCTGCATCGACAGCCAGGTGCGGAGACGCACGCCATCGGCCAGAGCCGAATGGAAGGTCGCAATGGGCGCATCGAAGCGGCTGCGAAAGCGGGCTTCCAGTTGCGGCGTCAGATTGATTTCGGGGAGCAGGATCATCACCTGCTGGCCGCGGGCCAGCACCGCCTGCGTCAGGCGCAGATAAACCTCGGTTTTGCCGCTGCCGGTGACGCCTTCGAGCAGGAACGCCTGATAACTTCCCAAGGCGGCCGTGACGGTCGCGATAGCTTGAGCCTGACCGCTATTCAGCGTGAGCAGCGGAGAAGACGGCTGGTTGGCTGGCGTTGGCGTTGGCGTGGGTGGGCTTGGGGGCAACTCTCTCCACTCCGCTAGCCCCTTGCTGATCAAGGCCCGTACCGGGGCAGAAAAGTCGATGGCCAGGGCCGACAGCACCTCGGTGCCCATTCCATCCAGGCATTGCTGCAGGCGGGTGAATAGCTCGAGCTGACGGGGTGCCCGTCTAAGCCCGGCGACAGCGTCCGGGTTTGGCGTCGGAGTCGCAAAAAGCCGGCGCCGGGTTTCCGGTGCGGCGGATTCGCCTTTTCGCAGAACTGCCGCGAGGGCGGCCGACATCGCCTCGCCGATCGGGTGGTGGTAATAGTGGCTGGCCCATTCCATCAGCCGAAGATCGGCCCCGGACAGCAGCGGGGTGGTATCGATGATGCGGCTGGCTGCGCGCAGGCGCTCCGGCGCAATGTCCGAGGCATCGGTAATTTCCAGCAGGATGCCCGTCTTCCGACTGCGTCCGAAGGGCACCTCGACCCGCACGCCGGGTCTGACCGATGAATGGTTAATCCCGGCGGGAGGTAGGTAATCGAAAATCCGGTGCATCGGGACCGGTACGGCGATCTTCAGCACGCAGAGCATAAGGGTCAAGCAGGGAAAAATAGTGGCAATGGTGCAAGAGCCAGAGAAGATGCGGCCTGGGGCCATTCATCCACAGAGTCTGTGGATAAGTTTGTGGATGCCGCGTGAAAGACCGGCGCCCGCAAGCGTGATTGCTGGGGATTCATTGGATTGACCAGGAATTGGACTTCGCGGGATGAGCTATATAAAACAATGGGTTGAGAGAGTCTTGGGAGTATGTAGCCGGCATGGTCCGGCGAAATTTCTACTTGACATATAAATTTTATACACTGTGCATAACTCAACCATGAATCAATCGCTTAGCCACCCCATGCGCTGAAAACAGAAGCAGACCACCGGAGGAGAATCTATGGATATTTGTCAGCTACAGGTGTTGCGTACCGATCTCTCTGGCATGCCATTGGAGTGGCTGGGCTACCAGGAGGCCGCGAAACTCTACCACCTGGGCATGATCGCTTATAGCTGCGGCAACCCGCTATATGTCCTGCATGGCGGTATCAATGCGAAAAGCGGTCGGCTGAGCCAGATTGAAGTCAACTCCATCATCGCCACCACCCACCATCACAAGAAGGGGCGCGGCGGCGATGTGCATTATGTTCCTCCTCTCAGCAACCCTTCTCTGTTCCGGCGCGACGATCATCTCTGTCTCTATTGTGGATTCCAGTTCCGGCACACGGAGCTTTCGCGGGATCATGTCAAACCGCTCAGTCAGGGTGGGGTCGATCTTTGGGGTAATGTCGTCACCGCCTGCAAGCGCTGCAACAACCACAAGGCCGGCCGAACGCCCGAGCAGGCGGGCATGCAGCTGCTGGCCATTCCCTTCACGCCTACCCACGCCGAATATGTCTACCTGCAGGGGCGGCGCGTCCTCAGTGACCAGATGGAATTTCTCAAGTCTCACTTTCCGCGCAAGAGCCCGCTGCATCGGCGACAAAGCTGATTGATCTCGCTGGTTTAACTATCCGGTGCCCTCGGTGATCGGGGTTTCCGTTGTGGCCTGTCAGCACCTGAAGTAAGGTGATTCTGAAATCGTCCATTAAACGATAAGTCGAACCGGATCCTCTGGCCGGCAAATAAAAGCCTTGGCCCGGCCGATGATTGAACTCAAAACGGCTGTGCTGCTTAGGCCCCTACCTCGCTGATTTGCCTCATGAACCCATCACAGCAACCCAAGCCGCCATCCAACCGTTTCACAGTACCGCCCTGGCACCTGCTGGAGCCTTGGCAAACCTCGACCTGGCTGAAGGTCGACCCGGAGCAAGGCTTGAGTGAGGCAGAGGTTCAGGAGCGCAGGGAGATCTTTGGTCCTAATGCCATTCCTGAACAGCGGACGCGAGGCCCGTTGCGGATGTTCTTCGGTCAATTTGCCGACTACATGATCTTCGTGCTGATGGTGGCCGGGCTGATTTCCGGCCTGCTCGGCGACATCACCGACACCATCGCCGTCATCATCATCGTGGTACTGAATGCGATCATCGGCTTTGTTCAGGAATACCGTGCCGAGCGCGCCGTCGCGGCGCTCAGGCGTCTGGCGAGCGCCTCCGCGCAGGTGTTGCGCGAGGGTAAGCTGAATGCGATACCGGCCAGTGAGTTGGTGCCGGGCGATCTGGTGATGCTGGAGGCGGGCAATGTCGTCCCGGCTGATCTGAGGCTGCTCGATGTGGCGCGATTGAAGGTCGAGGAGGCGGCTCTGACCGGAGAATCGCAGCCGGTGGAAAAGGTGGATGCCTTGCTTCGCGAGCTGGATTCGCCCTTGGGGGATCGCACTAATATGGCCTACAAAGGCACCGTCGCCACTCACGGGCGCGGGGCCGGCATCGTGATCGCGACGGGTCTGAATACGGAGTTGGGCAAAATCGCCGAGTTGCTGCGTCAGGAGAAGGAGGCCAAGACGCCGCTGCAACAGCGGCTGGCCAAATTCGGGCAGCGGTTGGCACTGCTGGTGCTGGGGGTCTGCGCCATCATCTTCGGGGTCGGGCTGATGCGCGGCGAGGAACCGGTACTGATGCTGCTGACCGCCATCAGTCTGGCGGTGGCCGCCATTCCCGAGGCACTGCCGGCGGTGGCGACCGTGTCGCTGGCTCTTGGCGCCCGGCGCATGGTCAGGAAGAACGCCCTAATCCGGCGGCTGCCGGCGGTCGAAACCCTCGGCTCGGTCACCTACATCTGCTCCGACAAGACCGGCACCCTGACGCAGAACCGCATGCGGGCCGAGGCGTTCTGGGTGGCGGGTCAGCGCCTGGAAGCGCTGCGGCCTGAGGCGCCGCCGCGCCTGGCACGGGCGCTGCTGCTGAACAATGATGCCCGCCCGGATGCCGCCGGGAACTTGATCGGCGATCCCACCGAAATCGCCCTTTACGAGGCGGCGGTGAGTGCTGGGTTGGAGCCGGCCAGCTTGATCAAAGAGTCGCCCCGGCTTGACGAGATTCCGTTCGATTCCGACCGCAAGCGGATGACGACGCTGCATCTCGAGGCGGACGAGCATGTGGCCTATACCAAGGGCGCGCCGGAGTCGCTGTTGCCATGCTGTGTCAGTCATTGGGTCGATGGGCAAGTGCAAGCCTTGGATTCGGCGCCGGTCCTCGCCGTGGCCGAACAGATGGCTGCCGACGGCTTGCGCGTCCTGGCGCTGGCCTTTCGAGTCTTTGCCGTGCGGCCAGCGGAATTCAGCGCCGAGACTATCGAGGCCGAACTCTGTTTTCTCGGGCTTGTGGGCCTGATGGACCCGCCCCGGCCGGAGGCGCGGGAAGCGGTGGAACTTTGCCAAAGCGCCGGCATCACCCCGGTCATGATCACCGGTGACCATCCGGCCACGGCTCGCGCGATCGCAAGGCGCCTCGGTATCGCCGAGGCCAACAGCGCCGTGCTGACCGGCGCCGAATTGGCCGCGATGAGCCTCGAGGAATTCGAGAAGCAGGTGGAGTCGGTTCGGCTCTATGCCCGCGTAGCGCCCGAGCAGAAAATCAAGATCGTCAAAGCACTGCAGGACCGCGGCGAGTTCGTGGCTATGACCGGGGATGGCGTCAATGACGCGCCGGCGCTGCGCTCGGCCAATATCGGCATCGCCATGGGCAAGATCGGCACCGACGTCGCCCGCGAGGCGTCCCACATGGTGCTGCTGGACGACAATTTCGCCACCATCGTCTCCGCCGTACGCGAGGGGCGTCGGATTTTCGACAACATCCGCAAATTCATCAAATACACGATGACCAGCAATTCTGCGGAAATCTGGACGCTGTTCCTGGCGCCCTTCCTGGGGCTGCCGATTCCGCTACTGCCCATCCATATTTTGTGGATCAATCTGGTCACGGATGGCCTGCCGGGGCTGGCGCTGGCGGTGGAGCCGGAGGAGCGCGGCATCATGGGGCGCCCGCCGCGTCCGCCGCAGGAAAGCATTTTTGCCGGTGGTATGTGGCAGCACATTTTGTGGATCGGTTTGCTGATGGGCGGCGTCTCCCTGTATGCGCAGGGCTGGGCCTACCACACCGGCTCCGCCCACTGGCAGAGCATGGTGTTTACGGTGTTGACCTTGTCGCAGATGGGGCATGTGCTGGCGATCCGCTCCGAGCGCGATTCGTTCTTCGTTCAGGGGCCTTTTTCCAACTTGCCGTTGCTGGGTGCAACCCTGCTGACGTTGGCTCTACAGATGGCGGTGCTTTTCGTGCCGGCGCTACAGCCCATCTTCAAGACCGAAGCCCTGAGTCTTGACGAGCTGCTGTTGTGCCTGGCGCTTTCCTCGGTGGTCTTCATCGCCGTGGAAATTGAAAAAGGGTTGCGGCGTCGGGGCTGGATTTATAGAGCGGCGTGATGGGTGCAATGCCGTTGAGTCAGGCCGTTCATGGTGAGCTTGTAGAACCATGAATAGCGTATTTATCAGGCTTTTGGATTTTTCCCATCCTTCGGTAAGGCTCTCCTCATCGTCGCCGAAGAGCTCAGGGCGAATGGAAAATCTTTAGTTGAACAGTATTTGGCGTGATGGCGCGTACAAGACGGAAAAGAACGTGGAGTTTTAAGGGAGCACGGACATGAAACACCCCTGGGGCGGTTGGTTGGTTTTGTGGCTGGGCGCTTTTCTGATCATGGGCTTGCGAGGCGTTGCCGCCGATATCGGTACCTATAAAGCCCGGGTCTCGGCGCTAGACGGGACCTACGGTCTCTACAATCCCGGCGGCGGGGTGTTGAATGGCACTTACAACTTGCCGGTTGTCATCGAGGACGATGAGGTGACCAAGATCGTCTGGACGGATGGATCGCACATCGAGGTTACCAATGGCACCTTGCATGGGCTGCAGGCATCGGTGATGAGTTACAAGGGGCAGCGATTCCTAATCGAAGTGACGGATGACCGATTTCACCGCGAGGATACGGCCAATGACAACGTGTCCGATTCGCAGCCGGATGACGGCTCGTGAGCTCAGTCGGTTTCGCTGTAACTAATCTACCCAAAGATTGCTTGAGCAGTATCGATGTTCTGCAAAAGAGGGGGTGTGAACCATGACCGTGCTGTTGCCATGCGTTTTCCATGAGCCAGCGGCCCCGGCGGGCGGCAGAGATGGGAATCCTGACGACAAGGTCGACGCGTTCGGCACCAGCACGTGTGGTCCCAGATGCAACTCCAGTTCGAATAGAATCCATCAGGCACCAAGGCCGCCAGAAATCACGGCGGACCCTGCGGTCATGTTCGGCGTGTAATCTAAGACCAACGTTGACCAAGGTCCCGAATAACGTTGCCTGGCAGATGGGCAAAGGGGGTTTCCTATCCCCGGTCATGCTGCGCTGGGCCCGCCATCGGGGTTGGCGCATGGGAAAGATCGGTGCCCGAATTCGGCGTTAAACTATCTCCTTACCGGCTTTTCCAGCGGAAGTATCCATGTCAACCCCAGCCCTGCGTGACTTCGAGCACCATACCTACGGCGAGTACCTCCATTGGCCGGGTGATGTTCGCTATGAACTGATCGATGGAGTCGCTTACCTCATGGCGCCGGCACCTAACCTGGATCATCAGGATGTTTCCGGAGAAATCTATTTTCAATTGCGTCAGGCCCTGGAAGGCAAGTCCTGTCGCGTATTCATCGCGCCGGTTGACGTGCGATTTCCCAAGGCGGGTGAGGTGGACGAGCAGGTGGATACCGTGCTGCAGCCCGATGTGCTGGTGGTCTGCGATCCCTCGAAGCTGGATCGGCGCGGCGTTCGCGGTGCGCCGGATCTGGTGGTGGAAGTGCTTTCGCCGGGAACCTCAAGCCATGATCATGTGCGCAAGCGGCGGGTTTACGAGCTCGCCGGCGTCCTTGAATACTGGCTGGTGCATCCCGTAGATCGCATGGTCACGGTCTATCGCTTGCTGGACGGCGAATATGGCAGACCGGATGGTTTCGAACTAACCGGCAAAACCCCCGTGGGCGTTTTGCCGGGCGTGGTCATTCATTGGGATGCGCTGGCGGAGAGATTAACGCCGGTAGAGTATTGAGGGTGGTCTGGCCGGGCGGCTGAATTTCTGCGGTACCGTCCCGATTGACCGGCCAGCCGCGCCTGTCGCTCAGGTCCTGACTTGATTCAGCCATGCTCTGCGTGAAATGCCAGATAAATGGCGCGCCAAGTACCGTTATTCGCGCTCTTTACGGGTTGCCTGAGAATATTTTGCCGGGAAGTGAGTTCCTGGTGATTCCAATGCCCTGTCTTCACTCCTCCAGCAACAGCAATTCGATTTCCTGCCACCCTGAAGGCTCGATGCGCTTAAAACCGCGCAGTTCCAGTACGCCCTTGGTGTTAAGGCTGATGATGAAGCGGTGTGTATCCGGGTGGTCGGAGTCGGCGAGTTCCTGAGCGGACGGTTCAGCGGGCGAGTCGGGGTGCGAACTGAGGATGGCGAGCAGGGTTTCGCCTTGGGTTTGCAGGGCCTTCAGTGGCACCTCGCGGGCCGTCGTGGCGTTGGCGTTCACATCCGAAGCATAGAACGACTGAGCGTGGCCGCCCTTTGCGCCGATGAGTCCGGCCATACGCCCGCCGGGGGCGATCTGGGCCTGATGGAGCAGGTGATTGACCAGTGAGCGAGGCAGATGCAGGGAGTCGGTCATGGTTTTGAGCAGATGTCGGTGGGTGTCTCAGCGGTATCTTGCCATGGCGGCGCGGCGATGTCCTTGCAGGTCGCCATGGTGGTCGATCTTGCCATAGCCGTGTTCTCGCAATAGAGCCGCGACCGCGTCGGCCTGATCGTAGCCGTGCTCCAGCAGCAGGGCGCCGCCCGGTTTCAGGAAACTCCGTGCCTGTTCGATGATCCTGTGCAGTGCCGACAGTCCATCCCGCCCACACGCGAGGGCCTGCGGTGGCTCGTAGCGCAGGTCACCTTGCTGCAGGTGCGGATCGATATCGGCAATGTAAGGCGGGTTGCTGACAATGAGGTCATAGCGTTCGTCAGGCGGCAGTGGCGTCAGCCAGTCACCCTGGAGCAGGCGGAGATTTCGGGCGCCGAGCCGTTCGGCGTTGGTTCTGGCGATGGCAAGCGCTTCGGCGCTGATATCCACTGCCATGACCTGCGCCCGGGGCCGTTCGACGGCGAGGGTGATGGCGATAATGCCGGTGCCGGTGCCGAGATCGAGGAGGGCGGCGGGTTGGTCGGCGGGAATCGCGGCGAGTGTCAGTTCAATCAGCAATTCGGTTTCGGGGCGGGGAATGAGCACGCCCGGAGCCACCTTGAAACTGCGCGACCAGAATTCGCGTTCGCCGGTCAGGTAGGCGATGGGCCAACCCTCCAGGCGGCGTTCGATTAGTGCTTCATAGTCGCTGGCCTGCGCCGGCGTCAGCGGTTTCTCGGGCCAGGCGCGCAAATGTGCGCGGTCGCAGCTCAGCACATGCATCAACAGCACCTCGGCATCCAGCCCGGCGGTGTCTGATGTCTCGCGCAATCGGTGGCTGCCAAAAGACAGCGCAGCGGCAAGCGTGTCCGGTGGCGCGCCGGCCGTGTCCACGGTAGTTATTCCTCGGCGAGTTGGGCCAGCAATTCGGCTTGGTGTTCGCTGATAAGCGGCTCGATCACGGGGTCGAGATCGCCCTCCATGATGCCCTCCAGTTTGTATAGCGTCAGGTTGATGCGGTGGTCGGTCAGTCGGCCCTGCGGAAAGTTGTAGGTGCGGATGCGTTCGGAGCGGTCGCCGCTGCCGACTTGCAGCTTGCGTGAGGCGGCGATTTCGGCGGATTGCTTGTCCTGCTCGGCCGAGAGAATGCGCGATTGCAGCAGCGACATGGCGCGGGCGCGGTTCTTGTGCTGGGAGCGTTCGTCCTGACATTCGACGACGACGCCGGTCGGGATGTGGGTGATGCGGATGGCGGATTCGGTCTTGTTGACGTGCTGGCCACCGGCGCCCGAGGCGCGGAAGGTGTCAATGCGGAGGTCGGCGGGGTTGATGTCGAACTCGACTTCGTCGACTTCCGGCAGGACGGCGACGGTGCAGGCGGAAGTATGGATGCGGCCCTGGGCTTCGGTTTCCGGGACGCGCTGGACGCGATGGGTGCCGGCTTCGAACTTCAGCTGCGAGTAGACATCCTGGCCGCTGATGCGAACGATGATTTCCTTGTAGCCGCCGAGGTCGCCCTCGCTTTCGCTCATGACTTCGGTTTTCCAGCCCTTTTGCTCCGCGTGACGGACGTACATCCGGAACAGGTCGCCGGCAAACAGCGCGGCCTCGGCGCCGCCGGTGCCGGCGCGGACCTCTAGAAAGATGTTGCGCTCGTCGTTGGGATCGCGGGGCAATAGCAAGATTTGAAGGTCATCCTCAAGCTGAGTCTGTTTTGCCTTGGCTTCTGCCAGTTCATCCTTGGCCATGGCACGTACCTCGACATCTGGATCGCCCGCCAGACTTTCGGCAAAGGCGGCGGCCTCCAGTGTTTCAATATAGCCCCGGTAAGTCGTGACGACCGGGTTGAGTTGGGCGTATTCGCGACTCAGGGCACGAAAACGGTCCTGGTCATTCTGGGTGTCCGGTTCGGCGAGAAGCACGGTGATTTCTTCGAAGCGTTGCGAGAGTTGGTCCAGTTTCTGGGGGATGGAGGCTTTCACGTATCAGGGGCTTTCCTTGAGTTTGAAGAGTTCGCGAGCGGCGGCGATGAGGTCGTGGCGGTCGTAGATGCCCGCCTGTTTGAGTTGGGTGCTCGGGGTATGGGTCAGTTTGTTTGTGAGGAGATGGGCTAGCAACTCGAGCGCTTCCTCGGCGGATTTGCCGGATTTAAGGGTCTGTCGGGCCTTTTCGAGCGCTTCATCACGGATCTGTTCGGCTTGGGTGCGGAAGTCGCGAATGGTAGTGGTGGCGCCTTGGGATTTCAGCCAGTTGAGAAAATGAGCCACTTCGATGTCGATGATTTCCTCGGCTTGCTTGGCAGCTTCCTGTCGTGAGCGGAGGTTTTCCTCGACCGTATTGCGGAGATCATCGACCGTATAGAGGTAAACGTCACGCAGTTGCTCGACTTCCGGTTCGATGTCGCGCGGCACCGCCAGATCAACCATGAATATGGGTTTATGTTTGCGGGCCTTGATGGCGCTTTCGACGCTGCCCTTGCCGAGGATGGGTAGCTGACTGGCGGTTGAGGAGACGACGATGTCAGCCCGGGACAGATGCATGGGCAGCTCCGAGAGCGAGATGGCGAAACCATTGAATTGCTGCGCGAGCGCGTGGGCACGGTCATAGGTGCGATTGGCGATAATCAGTTCGCCAATGCGATTTTCGGTAAGGTGGCGTGCGGTAAGCTCGATGGTTTCCCCGGCGCCGATGAGGATGGCGGTTTGCTGGCTGAGGTCTTCGAAAATCCTTTGCGCGAGCCGGACGGCGGCGAAGGCCACGGAGACCGGGCTGCTGCCTATAGCGGTGTCGGTGCGGACTTTTTTCGCGGCGGTAAAGGTGTGCTGAAACAGCTTACTGAGCGTTTTTCCTAACGTTCCGGCCTCGGCTGCGGCCTGGTAGGCTGTCTTCATTTGGCCGAGAATCTGAGGTTCTCCTAATACCATCGAATCCAGCCCGGAGGCCACCCGGAACATGTGGCGGATGGTGGAAGAGTCGGTATGGGTGTAGAGGTAAGGCTGAAATTCTTCCCGGGTGAGTTGCTGCTGTTCGGCTATCCAGTCAACCAGCGGCTCGCGGTTCGCCCCATTAAACCCGCAGTAAAACTCGGTGCGGTTGCAGGTGGACAAAATGGCGGCTTCCTCGACGCAAGGCAGTTGGCTGAGGTTGCGCAAGGCCTCGATTACATACTCGGTGGGAAAAGCAAGCCGCTCCCGGACCGAGATCGGTGCTGTGTTGTGATTTAATCCGAGGGTAATGATGGCCATGAGGCTCAAGGTCCAGTGCTTTGAGCATATAATTCTAAGGACAAAGCGCTGTTTGGGCCAATCGGGGGTCGGAAGGCTTCTTCTTAACCTCTCCTTCAGGCTTTTTTGGAACCGGCTTCGCAACCGGGTGATATTTTCCACATCTTGAGGTCATTCTGTCGGTTGAGCGTGATCAGCTCCATCAAGTGGATTTAGGCTGTTGTTCATAGGTCATTTTTCTAAGGAGGCAATGCCGGGCGTGGGAAAAAATTTGCTCTGGTGGGTGGTGGTGGGCGTGCTGTGGGCCACGGGTTGCGCTGGCGTTGGCTCGGGGGTTTCCGATGCAAGTGATGTCGCGGATGGGGGTGTGCCAGTAAACGCTCCGGAGCCACCGGAAGGCGTCGCTGCGCCTATCTATCTGATGTTGGTCGGTGAGATTGCTGGCCAGCGCGGGCAGTTTGATGTCGCCCTGGATCATTATCTTAAGCTGATGCGTCTGGCGCCGGATGCCCGGGTGGCCGAACGTTCCACGCAAATTGCGTTGTACGTCAAGGATACCGATAAGGCGCTGGAAGCCGCATCGCTTTGGTCGGGGCTTGATGCCAAGAGCTTGGCCGCGCATCGCTTGACGGCGGTACTTGAGATCAAGGCGGGGCATACCGACAAGGCGTCGGACGAGTTGGGTAAGTTGATCGCCCTCAAGGATCCGGAGCTGGAAAATACGCTGATCGAGTTGGTCAAGTGGCTGGATGTTGAGATGCCCAAAGAGCAGTCTTTAGCAATCATGCAGCAGCTTTCGGAGAGTCACCCGAAGGTGCCTGAGTTGCATTTCGCCCATGCCTTGTTGGCCAGCAACAAGGAAGCCTTAATGACGGCTCGGGTGGAAGTTGAGAAGGCCATTTCCCTGCGCCCGAAGTGGGGCCGTGCCCAGATGCTGCAAGCTCAGCTATTGATGCAGTCGGGTGATGCCAAGGCTGCGCGCGTGGCTCTCGAGAAGGCTTTGAAAAGCGACCCCGGTAATGCCCGCGTGGGCTTGCTCTATGCGCAATTACTGGCCAAGGCGGGTGAATACAAGTCGGCCGAGCGCGAGCTGAAGTGTATTCTTGAAAAGGAGAGTGGAAACCATGACGCGCGGTTCACGCTGGCCTCCGTGTGGTTGGAGGTGGGGGAGTATGAGCGTGCGCGATCAGAGTTTCAGTTGCTGACGGGTGATCCGCGGTGGCAGGCGCAGTCTGACTTTTCAATCGGTCTGATCGATGCTCGCCTCGGCAAGACCGAGAATGCGCTCAGGCAGTTCGATCGCGTGGGGCCTGGGCCTTTGGAGTTTGATGCGCGATTCAACGGAATTTCAGCCCTGATTGGTCTGGGGCGTTATGAAGAGGCGCGTGATCGGTTAGCTAGGTCGCGCAAAGCTTATCCCAACGAAAAGGTTCGTCTCTATCTAATCGAGGCGGAAATGCTGATAAAAAGCAAGGATGTGGCGACAGCCTTTGGCGTTTTGGATGACGCATTGAAGGAGGAGCCAGGGCAGACCGATCTGCTTTACTCTCGGGCGCTGATGGCCGAGCAAATGGGCCGTCTGGATGTCATGGAGGCGGATTTGAGGGCGGTTCTCAGTAAGAAGCCCGCTGATCCCGCCGCGCTGAATGCTCTCGGGTTTTCCCTGGCGGAGCATCGGCTAGACCGGCTCGACGAAGCGGAAGGCTACATCAAGCAGGCCATGGAGAAACGTCCAGGCGATCCGGCAATCCTGGACAGCTACGGCTGGGTTCTTTATCGCAAGGGGCAGCGTGAACAGGCGCTGGTCTATCTGCGCAAGGCTTATAAATTGTTTGCTGACCCCGAAATTGCCGCTCACCTGGGTGAAGTGCTCTGGGAGGCTGGCCAGAAGACTGAAGCCAAAAGGGTTTGGGCTGAGGGCCAAAAGAAGAATCCCGATCAGGAAGATATGAAGCATATGCGGGAGAAATACCCGGAGGGCTTCAGTGGGAGCGTCAAGTGATGCGGCTTTGGTGTTTTTTGCCGTTACTGTTTCTAGTGGGGTGTGCCTTGGTGCAGCCGCCCTCTCAGACAGGTGTCTCGTCGAAAACGCCGGCCAGTATCCAGTCCTGGTCGATGGATGGGCGGATCGGTGTGCAGTCGGCCGAGGGTGCCTGGCATGCCAACCTCTATTGGGAGCATGAGCTGGAGCAGGATCGCCTGCGCATTTCTGGGCCTCTGAGTCAGGGGTTGGTATCCATCATTGTCCAGAAGGATCTGATTTACCTGAATGAGGGGAACGGCGTCACCTCTTTGTCACGAGATCCCGATGCAATGCTGCGGCAGCGGCTGGGGTTTGCGATTCCGTTGACAAGTCTGCGGTATTGGATGCTCGGTGTATCTGATCCAGGAAAAAAATCGGTGCCACTCGCGGCGGGCGGATTTCAGCAGGTCGGTTGGGAAGTTGCACCTGACAAGCTAACTATGGTGGCCGGCTGGACTTTGCCTCAAAAGCTGCGTGTTCAGGGTGCCGGCGTAAAGTTGAAGATCCTCGCGGATTCTTGGGATATCAAGGGTTAAGAAATGGTGGAATCAAAGGTTTTACACTTGCCGGCCCCGGCCAAGCTGAATTTGATATTGCGGGTTGTGGGGCGTCGCGAGGACGGATACCACCTGCTGCAGACGGTGTTCCAGTTCATCGATCGTTGTGACTGGATTACCCTCCGCCCCACGACTGATGGCAAGGTTCGGCTGAAATCGCCATTGCCGGGTGTGCCCGAAGAATCTGATCTGACGGTGCGTGCCGCCATGGCACTGAAGACCGCGGCCGGTGCCGGCGAAGGCGCTCTTATCGAGGTTGAGAAAAACCTGCCCATGGGGGGCGGTCTCGGTGGCGGGAGTTCGGATGCGGCAACCACCTTGCTGGGACTCAATCGCCTATGGAATGTGGGCATGTCGCTGGACGAGCTCAAGGTCTTGGGCCTGCGTCTGGGTGCTGATGTGCCGGTGTTTATTGATGGGTATGCGGCCTGGGCCGAGGGGGTGGGCGAGCTGCTGACGCCCCTGGATCTGCCCGAGCCCTGGTATGTGGTGATTGCGCCTCGGTGCCATGTGGCCACGGCCGATGTCTTTAGGCATTCTGATTTGACAAGGAATAACCCGCCCATCACAATAGACGACTTTTTAAAGGGGCATCAGGACAACCACTGCCTGCCGGTTGTGGTGGGTTTATATCCGGAGGTAGCCGAGGCCATTGCGGATATCTCGGAATATTCACCGGGCCGTCTGACGGGTACGGGTGCTTGTGTGTTTGCGGAGTTCGGGACAGAGGAGGCCGCCCATCAGGCGGTTGCGGCGCTGGCCCCAAAATGGTCTGTGTTTGCTGCTCGCGGCTTGAATGAGTCTCCTCTTCTGGGCTGCTTGAGCTGAAGGCAGATTGGCTTTTTTTCTTTTTATTGGGGCGTAGCCAAGCGGTAAGGCAGTGGGTTTTGATCCCGCCATGCCCAGGTTCGAATCCTGGCGCCCCAGCCAAATACTTTCCGGCTGTTTCTCTGTTTGGAGCTGAGTGAGAATGTCCGACGCCCCATTCATGGTGTTTTCGGGGAACGCCAACGTGCCGCTTGCTCGGGGCATCGTTCGGGCGCTGAATATGCGTCTGGGTCAGGCGACCTTGGGCCGGTTCTCCGATGGCGAGATCTCTTTCGAGATTGAAGAGAACGTTCGTGGGCGTGAGGTGTTCATCGTTCAACCCACCTGCTCGCCGGTCAATGAAAATCTGATGGAGTTGCTGGTGATGATTGACGCCTTTCGTCGGTCATCAGCCTCTGTTATTACAGCTGTCATCCCCTACTACGGCTATTCTCGCCAAGATCGTCGGATTCGCTCGGCGCGTGTGCCCATCGCAGCCAAGTTGGCGGCTGGGATGATTTGTGCGGCGGGTGCCGACCGGGTGCTGACGGTGGATTTGCACGCCGATCAGATCCAGGGGTTTTTCGATGTGCCGGTCGATAATGTTTATGCCTCACCTATTCTGTTGGGTGATGTTTGGCGTCAGCAGTACAGGGACTTGATGGTGGTATCGCCGGACGTCGGTGGCGTGGTGCGCGCACGCGCCTTAGCTAAACGGCTGGATGAGGCGGATCTGGCCATCATTGACAAGCGCCGACCCAAGGCCAATGAGGCCAAGGTGATGAATATCATTGGCGACGTGGCGGGGCGGACTTGCATCATGGTCGATGATCTGGTCGACACAGCGGGCACTTTGTGTAAGGCGGCCGAGGCATTAAAGGCCAACGGCGCAATCAGGGTGGTCGCTTACTGTACCCATCCCGTGCTGTCGGGGCGGGCTATTGAAAATCTCGAGGCATCCGTGCTGGATGAGTTGGTGGTGACCGATACTATCCCGTTGCATGCTGATGCCAAGCGCTGCAAAAGAATTCGGCAGCTCAGCGTGGCTGAGATGCTGGCTGAGACCATTCGCCGCATTGCGGTGGGCGAATCGGTCAGTTCCATGTATGTCGATTAATTCGACGTTTATTAACTGCTCAGAGTATTTGGAGTTAAAGATGGCAGGCAGTTTTGTATTTGAAGCCGAGTCCCGGAAAGAGTTGGGGCGGGGTCATTCGCGGCGTGTTCGTCTAGTGGGTCGGGTGCCGGCCATTCTCTATGGTGGCGATGCAGGGCCAGTCGGGTTGACGCTCGATCACAATAAAGTCTTGAAGGCGCTGGAAAATGACGCGACCTATTCGCATATTCTGACCCTGCGTTTCGATGGCAAGGAGGAAACCGCGATATTGAAAGATCTTCAGCGTCATCCAAGCCGCCCGATCATCATGCATATGGATTTTCAGCGGGTCAGTGAGTCGCAGAAGGTCAAGGTCCATGTGCCAATCCACTTCCTGAATCAGGAAGCATCGTTGGGCGCCAAGAAGGGTGGTGTTATCACCCATAATCTGGTTGACGTTGAGGTGGTTTGTCTGCCAGCGCGTCTACCCGAATTCATCGAGGTCGATATGGCGAGGGTGGATGTTGGACAATCGGTGCATTTGTCCGAACTCAGGCTTCCGCCGGGGGTTGAGATTGTCGAGTTGCTTCATGGGCCTGAGCATGATCAGGTCGTGGCGGCCATTCAGGCAGGTCGGGTCAACAGCGAAACGGTCGAAGATGAGGGTTGAGCCCGGATTGTTTCGCGTGGAGGGCCATCTTGGCTGATGGCGTGAAACTGATAGTCGGCCTGGGTAACCCAACGACGCAGTATGAAAAAACCCGGCACAATGCCGGGTTTTGGTTTTTGGAAGATTTGTCGCGTCAGCTTGGTGTCGGTCTCAGGCCAGAATCACGATTTCTTGGGGTGTTCGGTCGGGCTGATGTCGGCGGACAGCCCGTGTTTCTGCTTAAGCCATCGACCTACATGAATGGTAGCGGTCAGTCGGTGGCGGCGGTTGCGGGCTACTACAAGGTGGCGCCGGGTGAGATTCTGGTGGTGCATGATGAGTTGGATCTGTCGCCAGGCGTGGTTCGGCTCAAGCTCGGCGGGGGTCACGGGGGGCACAATGGTGTTAAGGACATTATTTCTCATGTCGGAACCCCAGAATTCCTTAGGCTGCGCTTCGGGATTGGTCATCCGGGTGAGCGATCGCTAGTCAGTAATTATGTGCTGAGCGCGCCCTCGCGGAATGAGGCCGGCTGCATCCATGAGGCCATTGGCCGTGCGTTGGATGAGGTGGCCAGTATTTTGCGTGGAGGTAGTGTGTCGGCAATGAATCGCCTGAATTCGGCAGGATCCGCGGTTCAAGCGGCGAATGTAAAAAAGGGTTGACGCACGCGGAGGTTTTCAAGATAATCGCCTGCTAACCCGATTGGAGGGGTTCCCGAGCGGTCAAAGGGATCAGACTGTAAATCTGACGGCTCAGCCTTCGAAGGTTCGAATCCTTCCCCCTCCACCATTTGGGTAAAAAGTTGCGTGTAGGCGGGTGTAGTTCAATGGTAGAACCTCAGCCTTCCAAGCTGATGGCGCGGGTTCGATTCCCGCTACCCGCTCCAAATTGTTTCTGCCCATATAGCTCAGTCGGTAGAGCACTTCCTTGGTAAGGAAGAGGTCACCGGTTCAAGTCCGGTTATGGGCTCCAATGTTTGCATTATCTAGTTAAGGGGTATTTGGGTCGTGTCAAAAGAGAAATTTACGCGTAATAAGCCGCACGTAAACGTCGGCACCATCGGTCACGTTGATCATGGTAAGACGACCTTGACGGCGGCCTTGACCAAGGTCGGTGCAGAGCGCTTTGGTGGCGCCTTCAAGGCCTACGACCAGATCGACGCCGCCCCGGAAGAGCGGGCTCGCGGTATTACTATTGCAACCGCCCACGTCGAATACGAGTCCCCCACCCGACACTACGCCCATGTCGACTGTCCGGGCCATGCTGACTACGTCAAGAACATGATCACCGGAGCCGCGCAGATGGATGGCGCCATTCTGGTCTGCTCCGCTGCAGACGGCCCCATGCCGCAGACCCGTGAGCATATCCTGCTCGCTCGTCAGGTCGGCGTACCCTATATTGTCGTGTACCTCAACAAGGCCGACATGGTCGACGATGCCGAACTGATTGAACTCGTT
>JBILGM010000028.1:0-40424 GCA_044351045.1 Methylococcaceae bacterium
AGTTGATGGGAACGACCGGTCTCCGGATTTAGTTCCAGCCGGCTCCATGTCCCGCAAGTTTTCAGCAATTTCCAGTTTGTTCTGCAAGCTTTACCCGTCGGGTCAGGGCCATAGACGGGGGGGCGATGGCTGCGCTTGGCGATCGCTAATGTAATGGTCCCTTGACTGCGATCGGGAATGCCCATGACGTCGGCTAAGTAGATCTTGTGGACTTCACGGTCAGCAAATAACTGGCTCAATGCGCGGTGCATGTCGGGGTCAAGCGCCACCACCAGTAGGCCCGAGGTGTCGCGGTCCAGACGATGCACCAACCGGGCGGTCGGCCAGTCCTTTTGTAAACGTGTAATCAGCGAGTCCGCCAATTCTGGTCCCAATCCCGGTTGGCACAGGAGGCCCGAGGGTTTTTCGGCGACGAGCAATCGACCATCGACAGGGTGCAATTGGATGCCTTGCAGACTGCGTTCAACAATCATCAGCGTCGAGTTATTTGAAGTGCTACTCGTACGTTAAAGGTATCGTTCCCAGACCAGACATCTATTGTTCGCCGGCAGGTTGCGATCCTCCAGAAGTCGGAGACCGATCTGGTCGGCCAGGGCGATGACGGCTTCGCAATCGCGGATGCCCTGGTGGCTGCTGTGTTGCTTTAGCATGGCATCAAACTGGGCATTGCTCTCGCTGGTGAAATGCCCTTGATAGTTGAAGGGTCCGTAGATCATCAGCTTGGCTGACTGGGTCATGACATCCGGCAGGCGGGCGAACATGCGCTCAACCTCGACCCAGCTCATGATGTGCAGTGTATTGGCGCTGAAAATTGCGTCAAAGCATTGAGTTGGCCAGATGAGGTTGACGTCGAGTTCCAATGGAGGTGGTGTGTTGCTTAGTTTCGCCTCGTCCAGCCACATCGTTATGCCTTCAAGATGCTCGGCGCGGTCCGAGGTCTGCCAGGTCAGGGACGGAAGAGCGGCCGCGAAATGCATGGCATGCTGCCCGGTACCACTGCCGATTTCCAGCACTGAGGATCGATCGCTGAAATATTCCTGTAGCACGGCAAGTATTGGATCACGGTTGCGCTCGCAGGCTAGCGAGATCGGCTTGTTGTGAGTGTACATGCCTAAAAGGCCCGTCGAGAATGCGGGCTACGAACGACCCAATTGGAAGTTGCTTGAAACATTTAAAAATATTTTGGTAGTCCGACTCGAGGTTGATGCGATTAATTTCAATATATTACATACGACGCGCTAATTGGGTCATTTTCCTTACATTGCTGGTTCAATGGGGCTGCTTCCAAATTCAGGACGGATTAATCGCGTCTGAATGGGCTTGGCGTTTTTTTGAAGTTGTGGGCTGCGCAAATTTTGGAAAACTTACCGGGAGCCTTCTTTGACCCGTCAGCGGAATACCCGGAAACCGCTATTTTGACTTCACCAAACACCGGCTCGATGATGACTTTGCGTTGCTGGTAAATCGCTTGTGCAGCGGGCGTCTGCCTCATCGTGGTTCATGTCTTGCCGCAAGGACTCCCGCTTATGGGTGGTGATGGCACGGGCCAGGCTTTTTTCGGATAGGCAGCACAGGTTTCTGCGCTTCCTTGGTAGGTCCGCTGCCGTCCTTGTGTTCAATAGGTCATGAGCAATATTGGGTCGTCGGGGCAGGAAAAGGTGTCATCGGCTTCCCGATGATATCGACTTGGAGGAGAGGGGCTGTATTTTCAGATCAGGAGCGTGGGCTTGGCTGGTTGGAGGGTGGTGGCTTTGCCGTTTCGTCTCTTGATGTCCTTGGGCGATAATGGTCATCGGCTCACCCTTACTCCATTTTTTCGTGATGATCCAATCTACTCTGCTCCGCTTGACCCGTTCCCGATTGCTGTTGTGCTTTACATGTGTGACGTTACTTCAGGGCTGTGCCAGTATTTACAAGCCAAAGAATCAGCCCATTGCCAACATTGATAACCAGCAGGGTTATCGGTTCGTCACTAGTAGGAGGGGGGACATGGGCGACCACATGATTTTTCTGGCCTTCTCCGGCGGTGGAACGCGCGCCGCGGCGCTCTCGTATGGGCTGCTGAAAGAATTGCGTGATACGCAGATCGACTCACGGGGTAAGCGGGTACGTCTGCTGGATGAGGTGGACAGTATCAGTTCCGTTTCCGGCGGCAGCTTCACGGCGGCCTATTACGGGCTGTTCGGAGAAAAGACTTTCACCGATTACGAGAAGGTGTTTCTGCGTCAGAGTATCCAGGGCACTCTGATTCGGCAATTGTTCAATCCAGTTTTCTGGTGGGACAGCTTGTTTGATGGCTTTGACCGCACCGAAATGGCGGCGGATTACTATGATCGCCATATTTTCCAGGGCAAGACCTTTGCCGACATCAATCTGGGGAGTGGCCCCTTCATAGAAATCAACGCCACCGACCTTGCGGGGGGAAATCGTTTTTCCTTCATCCAGGCTTCTTTCGATCTGATTTGCTCAGATCTGGACCACTTCCCCGTCGCACGGGCGGTAACGGCCTCATCAGCAGTACCGGTCGCATTCCCGACGGTGGTATTGAAAAACCACGCGGGCGACTGCGATTTCGGTAGATCCAGTATGAAGAAGTTCATTGATACGCAAAACGACAGTGACCCACGCAAGATGGAAATCAGGGAACGGATGCAATCCTATCTTGATCCCAAAGCTCGTCCCTTTATTCACCTGGTGGACGGTGGAATTGCCGATAATCTGGGCTTGCGGGCCGTAGCTGATCGCATCGAAACGCAGGGTAGCGGGTATCTGATGAAGGATGGCGGGCGAATCCCCAAGGATGTGCTGATCATTACGGTGAATGCTCAGGTAAAGCCGATGCGGACCATGGATCATTCCGCGGAAAAGCCTTCCGTGGGTGAAACCGTCGATGCCATGACGGATACCCAGATGACACTCTTCAATGACGAGACCAGGCTGCACCTCCAGAAAAAGCTGGGTGATCTGAAAGCCGAGTTCGCCGCCAAGGGTCACGATGTGAAATTCCACAATGTGGAGGTCTCGTTTGATTCGGTCGAGGCCAAAACCATGAAGAGCGTGCTCAACAGCCTGCCGACGTCTCTCGAGCTCTCGAACAAGGATGTAGATATCCTTATCGAAACCGCAGCCCACATCCTGCGTAGAAACCGTTACTATCTTGAATTTATACGATCGAACAACGGCACCCACTTGGCCGCCGGGGCGGCTCAGGCCACAGCGGTAAAATAGCCGGGAAGCTGGATTTGACAGAGCGCGTTCTGGCCCCCTTACCATCTTTATGATTTGGGTAGAGGCTGAATCAACCTGTCATCCAGCAGCGTAGCCTTACTCGAAAACAGAGGCCAAAATGGAATTCTGTGACTCCTTTCTCGAAGGGGCAGTACGCGTAAGATGCCCTGGAAACAGGGCTTCTAAACCTTGAGTGGCTCGCCCGTCATAGCGCCACCGGGTCCTGGATGTCTTTTTTTCGCTGCGCCAGCAAGGTCGTGATGCGGCCGTATGGCCTGGTCGAGACTCCAAAAGCGGGGTGGACGACCAGATAGACCAATTCTTGCTAATAGCGCTGAAGCGGGCTTTTTATAGGCAGCAGATGCTCGACGACGGCGTGGTCGGCAGTGGCAGTGATATCGTGTGGGGTAGGGCCTAAGCACTGTTGCGGCTTACCCTGCTTGAGCCCGCCATCATCCAGAGCATTCACACCGGGCAGCAGCCTTGGTGCATGAGCTTACTATGGTGGCAGCGGTACCGATTGCCGGGCGACTGCATGGCTCACCGGGGTGTGTTCGTGGGGTTTGCCGCTGATTCCATGACGGCTTCATCAGCCACCATCGTCCTCATCACCGCCTCCGGGGGGCTGCGTCGCGGGTGATATCTGAGATAGCGGCACGTAGCGCTCGACGGGCGTATTCCATGCGCGAGAGAAACCCAAGGGTTCTGGGTGCCGACGAACTCCCGAGCGAGTTGCAGTCGATCAAGGACATCCCGACGTTCCGGCTCCGGAAGCTGCTGGGCCCGATGCTCGATACCTTGGATGAACTGTTACAGGCTGATGACCTTGGACCAGACTTGAATGACCTGCTCGAGCTGGTCGCGGCTTTCCTTCATGGACAGCGCGATACGGTGCTGGTTCTCTTTCTGTCGGCGCCGTTCTTCCTCTGCAAGTCGCCCTAGCCGTTAGATCTCGGCCTGCCGTTCCGCTTCCTGCATTTTCTCGATCATGGGTGCGACTTCCTTTCGCGTTAGATGCGGCAGAGCTTGGCGATACGCTGGGCTGACTGCTGGAGTTCAGAAGTCCCCGCCGTCAGGTTCAAGTCATGGATGACCAAGCGGGAATGGATGCTTTCCAATTCCTGCTGAGCCTGATCGTATCCAGCCAGATCGGCGATCCTCGCATACCGAGCAGTCAGATCAACCGCAATCGGGTCAAGATCATCGAGCAAACGCGCGGAAATGTCCGGGAGCGGAGCAGCGTCTGGGTTGTCTGGAGGTTTGCTAAGTTGGGGAGCTTGTGCCCGATTTGTGACATTTTCGTGCCACAACTGACACCAGGGGAGACCCACCGAGACCGGTGGGCCATTTTGAAGAAGTCCACTAAGCTCCTGATTTAACTGGGTCTTAGTGGGTCTGGGAAGGTCCTGAGACTCCCAACATTTGGTGGAGGTGGCGGGAATTGAACCCGCGTCCGCAAATCCTCCGCCTTCGGTTCTACATGCTTATCCGCGTCTTTGGTTTTAACTACCTGCTTCCCGACTGGCAGGGAAGTCAAACAGCGATTCCGTGAGTTTTAGCAATTTGGCCCCGGACGTGCCTCCTCGCGAGCTTATGCTTGGGTTATGCCTGAGACAGCGTCCATAAGCAGGCCCTGGTCAGACACTAGCCGATTAAGCAGCTAGAGCGTAGTTGTCGTCGTTGGCAACTAACTTGGTTGCAGCTGGTTTTACGAGGGGAACTGCACCTCGGCATGCACCTTGGGTTTTGCGATCCACGTCGAAGCCATGTCACCCCCGGCGTTCATCCAAGAGTATATTCCTATCCATCGAGGATTCAAGCTGCTGGTGGGGGACTGGGTGAGGTCTTTCAATGGGACAGGCTCTTTTTTTCACGATTTCTGGTCTTCAGTTCGTCAAGTGTATTTTTCCAGCCGGATTCAGCATACCGGATTCTGGAGGTAGGCGACTGCTCCAGTCATTTGCTTGCGATATCATTCTTTTTTAACTGCCAGACTGTCTGGCCACTTCATTCATCCCTGTCTGGAACCTCATGGAACGCCAATCAAGCCAACCCAAACACGCCAGCAAATTACCACCCCGTCTGCCAGGTGCCTGGCCGCTAGTTGGGCACATCCTGGATTTCGGCAAGAACCCGCATGAATTCATGATGCGACTACGGGCGAAGTTGGGGGATGTGGCTGAGTTCAAGATGTTTCACCAGGACATGGTCTTGCTGACGGGTGACAAGGCGAGCGAGGCGTTTTACCGGGCGGCGGATGAGACGCTGGATCAGGGAGCGGCTTACAAGATCATGACGCCGATTTTTGGCCATGGCGTAGTCTTTGATGCACCGATTCGCAAAAAAAATCAGCAATTACAGATGCTGATGCCGGCTCTCAGGGACAAGCCCATGAGGACCTACTCGGACATCATCGTGGAGGAAGTGGAAAACCTCATAAAGGATTGGGGTAATTCTGGCGAGCTTGACCTGCTGGAATTCACTAAGGAACTGACCATTTACACCTCCAGCCACTGTCTGCTGGGTCCGGAGTTCCGACATGAACTTAACACGGAGTTTGCCGAGATTTATCACGATCTGGAGCAGGGCATCAAACCGATTGCTTATGTTTTCCCGAATTTGCCGCTGCCCGTTTTCCGTCGGCGCGACAAAGCACGAGTCCGCCTGCAAGGGCTGGTCACTGACATCATGTCACGGCGGGCGCAACGGCGTTCGGATAGTCCAAATGTCTTCCAGACATTGATTGATGCGGCCTATGAGGATGGCACCAAGCTGACGCCGCACGAAATAACCGGCATGTTGATCGCTACGATCTTTGCCGGTCACCATACCAGTTCAGGCACTACGGCCTGGGTATTGATCGAATTGTTGCGCCACCCGGAGTGGATGAAGTCGGTCGTTGCTGAACTGGATGGACTCTTCGGCGATCAGGGTTCAGTGACCTTCGAGTCGCTGCGACAAATTCCAAAGTTGGAAAGTGTCCTCAAAGAAGTGCTGCGCCTGCACCCGCCCCTCATAATCCTGATGCGCAAGGTGCTTCAAGACTTTACCGTTGAAGATTTCACGATCAAGGCAGGCAAGTTTGTCTGTGCTGCGCCGGCTATTACCCACCGCATTGCTTCCCTGTTTCCCGATCCCGAACGATTTGATCCGGATCGTTATTCAACCGAGCGGGGAGAGGACAAAAATCTCTATGCCTGGCAGGCGTTCGGCGGTGGGCGCCACAAGTGCTCTGGCAATGCATTTGCGCTGTTCCAGATCAAGGCGATCTTTTGCATTCTGTTGCGTCGGTACGAGTTCGAACTGGTGAGTCCCCCCGAGTCTTACTGTGACGATTACACAAAAATGGTGGTGGAACCCGCATCCCCATGCAGCATTCGATATCGACTCAGAGAGCATGTTCAACCCGCTCCGGAGATGGAAAAGGGAGAAGATTCAGGGCTGGATGCGCAGGCAGAAGGGAGTCGCTACAGGATTCAAGTAGACATGGATCTTTGTAAAGGTCATGCCACTTGTATGGGAGAGGCGCCAGAGCTCTTCTATGTCGATGAGGCCGGAAAGCTGACCATAGTGAACCCCTCGCCGGAAGAGGAATTGATTGGTAAGGCCAGAGCCGCCGCTAAATATTGCCCGACTCAAGCTATCAAGATTGAGGAGACAGAGTGAAAGTGCCGGTCTTTGCCGTGTTTACATAAACGTATTGGACGACCATTGGTATGCCATCACGCGATCCTCCCTGGAGCCATACCAACAAAAAACCCCGCGAGCCAAAGACATGCGGGGCTTTTTTGCAGATTGCCGCAAAAGCGACAAGCTGGATTTAATGCCGGGTTATTTGGCCATGGCGTGTTGTTCTCTCAACCAATGCCGCACCGCCGTTTGCGGGATGCTCAGGCTCTTGAAGGCCAGTTTGAGCATGGAGAGAGACCAAGAGCCTAATTTGCCCTGCCTGATCTGGCTGGGTAGCAATCTGAAAGCCTGCATGACGACCAAGACAAACTGAGCGCCCATGGAGAGGATGCTGCTGTCTAACGTGGACAAAAGGGCCAAGGAATGGGCCCGACCCTTGGGATTATTGCTCCAATAAGAAAATATGCATTCGTTGAGCAATTTGGCTTCGTTGGTATGCGAAAGAAAAGCTTCTCGCAGCTCTTCCGAAAGCGTGCGGCGGGTTAATTGGACGCGGCCTGCAGCGATGGCATATTTCCGCAGGGCAGCATGGAAGTCAAAATTGGAATCCACCAGGGCGTCGCGGAGGCTCAGAGCATCCTTGACGGCAGTCGTGATGCCAGAAGCCGTCAGCGGGTGGCAACATCCCCTTGCGTCGCCCAGCAAGGCAATGTTGGCTTTGACATTGCTCTGCGGAACGATTCGGTAGTTTGCGGCTGCTAGTGGCTTGTCTTCGGCCATGGCCGCTTCGATATCGTCACGGAAGGGGCTGGGGAAGAATTTTAGATGCTCACGAATGGATTCCTTGGAGTCGTCCCCGCGCAGGATTTCAAACATGACACGGGCACGCCCTTGGCTGACGCTGTACGCGTAGGAAATGCCGAGGGGATTCAAAAAGATGTTGCCATAGCCTGGGGTAGGCAAATGGGTGTCATCCACTTCGACTCCCAGCATGCCTGAATAGCGGTGTGTTTCGTGAGGGATGCCGGTCATTTTGCGGACCTGTGACATCGGCCCATCAGCACCAATGATGAGGCGGGCATTGACTCGGGTGTTGCCTGTCTCTGAGGACACGATGGTCGAGTAGTCTTCCCCGCCCTCACTTTTTTCAATGCTGGTGACCCGTCCTCCCATCCAGACTTCAACCCCAGGGAATGTCTTGACCCTCTCAAGCAGATGATCCTTCAGTGATTGGTGTTCAATTGCCATGCCACCATGAGTCAGTCCCTCAACTTCGCTGTAGGGTAGGGTAACCGACTCCTTCTTTTCCTGGTCGGGATCATAGGGGAATAGGGAGAAGCCGCGGATTTCCGAGCCAATGCCTGAATTCTCATCCAGAAGCCCAAGCTGTTTTAGTCCATCAATGCCGGGGGGATGTATCAGTTCACCTGCGAGTCGACGACCATGCGATACCTTGGGTTCGACAATGAGTATCTTGAGGCCGAGCGGCGATAGTGCAGCTGCAGCTGCAGAACCTGCAACTCCACCCCCGGCAATAAGGACATCAACGTCCATCTCATTCATTGCTTGTGCTTCCTTCATGAATTCGGAATTCCCCGTCACTGATTTCTTAGCTTGAAGCAGCGCGATCTGGTCTAACCGCAGCTACGTAATAGGTGTTTGAATTGGGATATGGATTTGTCTTGACCCGTGAGTACTCCCATTTCCTCGAACGGTGTTTGAGCGATTATTGCAACATCTGTAGCGAAAAAGAAACTTTCAGTGCGCTGGTGCAGCTCGATTATACCTTGTCAGCGCCCAAACGGGGAAATAGGTATGGTAAAGCCGATAGTCCAGCATAGCAGCCCCAAAAAAAACGCCATTAACGGCCTGTCGTGGCCAACCGCCATCGGCCTGTTGTTGGCTTAAAAGCCACAGCATCCCTTGCTGGATGGACGGGTCGTTCGAGGGAAGAATCTCCAGCAAGGCCAGTATCGACCAACTAGTCATTACCACCTGGGTCGTTGGGTGCTCCTTGAAGCGGCCTTCCAGGCAACTGCTGTAATGTTCGCTCCAACCACCATCGACGCGCTGCTTGCTCTTTAGCCATTCGGCGGCCTTGACTAGTGACGAGTCATCCTGCGGAATTCCAGCCATGCGGAACGCTTTGGCAACATGGAAAATCGCATAGGTATGGTTGATGCCCCAGAAGCCAGGCCAGGAGCCATCATCCAGCTGACTTTGTCGCAACAGTCTGATGGCTTTGGGGATGGCACGGTCTATCTCGCCATCGGGTAAGTCGGCGTGATGGCGACGGTAATGACAAAGCGCGGCCAATGATGATGCAGTGCACTCGATATAGGACAATTCCGTCATGCACTGACCAAACATCTCGGAAGGATTGATCATTTCCAGAAGCCGACCGGCACGGCGACGCTCGTAAGTGCCAAACCCGCCATCCGCGTTTTGTCTCGACAGGATGAATTCCGCCGCCTGACGCAGCCGCCGCTCATCGAAGCGGGCCAGTGGATCATGTTGGGGATGCTCGGAAATTAATAGCAAGCCACTCATCGCCTCCGCAGTGCAATCACTGACCGGCCACCGATGTTGTCCATCTGAAAAGCACCAGCCACCCACAGCGGGATCTCGCCAGTATCGCTTGAAATCGGGCAGTTCCTCGACCATTTGGGCCTTCTCGAGAAAGCTCTGTGCATTATGGATGGCCTTGTGAAGGTCATTATCCGGTTCCTTGACTTCGGCCAGCGCCTGCAAAACAAACCCAGTATCCCAGGTATTGGAACGGGCACCCACATAGCGCAGACCTTCCGCCTCATCTTGCCAGCGCCACGCCTCGACGCCGGCGAGGCTCGGTTCTAGTTCAGGATGATTTGGGTTGTGAATGAAGATCGCCAGTGTATTCAACAGCCCATTGACCGGAGAGATTCCCTGATAACGGGTAGATTTCTGCTCGTAAAGGATGCGGTCAAAGCAGGCTATTAGTGCCTTTTCGCGTAATTTTTTACCATGCCATCGTTCATACAATGCCAGTCCATCGTAGATTCGCCGCAACAGGGGGCTGATCGGGACGTAAACATCACCGGGCGCAAGAACATGCCGCAGGGCAGGAAAGTCGATCTCTTCATAAGGCTCGGCATATAGTTCTTCCCGCAATTCAAGTAGTAGTCGCTCTGGCAGCTTCGCCTGAAAGCGGTTGCCGGCAATGAAGGCAATGCCGAGGTAGATCAACCGGGTATGGCTGTAGAAACGACTCGGATGAAACGGAAATGAGTCTGGTAAGAGGAATAGTTCGGGGGGGATCGCATTGAGTCCCCGATAATCATATAGGCCCAAAATGGCCAACCAGAACTTACCCCAAGTTGGAATGCCTTTGACGCCTCCCGGTTGCGCACGAAGCCAGCTGCGTGCCTTTGCCAACATGGGGTCGTCGGCGGGCAATCCCAGTAGTCTTAGCGCCACATAAGCGAGGGTCGTGAAAAAAACATACCCATGTGACTCCGGGTGCATGCCCCAGGCACCTTCGCTCGACTGGGTTACCCTGAAGTTTTTGATGATTGCTCGCTGATCATCGCGACTGTAGGGACGGTCGGTGATGGTGCGCACGATAATGGCCTGGGCCAGAATCATGGTGCACCACACCATTTCCCCCTCCCAGTCGCCGCCGGGTTTTTGCAATCCGACGAGATGGCGAACGGCTTTCTGTGTGGCCTGGGTGACGTTTTCTTGAGTCAGATCGGTGCAGGGTTTCACGATGTGGCTGGAGTAATGCTACGGACTGGCGGTTGCAGAAGACCTCAGCGGGAAGAAGCGGATACTTCCATGGCGACAGCGTTGAATTCCTTGTCCCAGATTGGCTTGTTATGACCCCACGGACCGGCATGCAACTTTTCTCTGCCCATGGCAAGCTGCTGATTGGCCGATGTCAACTTCTCCTCGACTTCCCAAAGCGCCTGCCCATAAAAGAGATGATTGAGCGGGTGGTCGGTATAGTCATCAGCCGCCTTCTTTAGTAGTTCCAGCGCCTTGTCGCCGTCACCGATGCCGGTTGGCCAGGGGGGAGCTTTCAGATAAAGCATGCCAAGCAAACGCAGCGGGCCGCCGTCATCGACGGAGGGGGTGAGGTCCGTTGCTTTTTTTAGTTCCTGTTCAAGGCGCGACAAGTTATCCGCCGCCAGCAGCGGGTGATCATGGATCGCCAGCCCAAGATTGGCGGCTAAGTAGTAGTGCACTGCACCGTCGCTACTGGCGCCTTGGACTAGTGCCCGTTCGGCCAAAGCCACTCCTTCATTGGCCAGCGCATCCTTCTCGGCTGCATTTGTGCTGCGCTCAGCAAGATGGAGGGCAAGTCGGGAGGGCAGGGGGGATTTGAGTAACGTCGGATCGCTGGATTCTCGCACCGCAGTCAGCGCGCATTGCAGCCTGTGAGTTGAGCTGGCTGGCCCCAGTGTTTGAGGTTGAGCCAGTAGGATCTTGGCAGGTCCGCAATCAGAAAGCCCTGCAAACCGAACGGTCTTGTCGGGCAGGCTGGTACATCCGTTCAGAACGAAGCTGGCCAAGAGCGCCATCAAGAGAATCCAGAGTCTCACCGCGTTACTTTCCATGCTGCCAGAGCTTGATCATGGGATCGATTGCTGCCGGATTGGCGGGGACGAATGCCTCGATGCCAAACAGGTCACAGAGCTTTTTGCCGTCTGCATCGGTGCACATGCCCAGAAGTCCTTTGGCGAGTCGCGTCCGCTCCTCCGGTTTGCTCGTAAGGCTGTTGGCGACAAGTCCCATCAGCGGAATATCCTCGGAGGTAAAGACAGCAGCCAGCGGGGATTTCAGCGGCAGCGAACCCAGCGCGGCGAATTGCTGTCCGTTCAGCAGCACGGCATCCAGTTCGCCTTTGTCCAGCGAGCGTAATGCCCTGAGGGCTTGCCGCGACGGTTGGGTATTGAACTCAACCGCCGGATCGATTTTTCCGGCGAACACAATCTTCCTGATGAAATCAGGCTCTTCGAAAACCGTTCCGCCAATGGACTTGCCATGAAGGCTTTCGAGGGTGGCATATTTGTCCTTCTGCACCATCACCCGATAACGCTCGGAAGTGGCTCCTTTCATCCGTGGTTGGACCATCGGCAGAAAATGGTGGGCCTCGCGCTCTTCAAGAAACAGACCCAGCGAGGTAATGGCAAACGCAGGCTGTTTGCTCTTCAGCAGACTTCGGCACTCATCGGCCTGAGCAGTGAAATAACTGGTGAAGCTGTTTGCCGGCCATTCACCCACCCGCTCGACCACACGCAACATGGCACCCATAGCAGTGTTCGCCTCAGACTCGCTGACGGGGCCGCCGGGGTAGCAAACAACAATTGGGGCTGGCTCTGCGTAAGTCCAAACGGAAATGCTCATGGCGAGCAGGCTGCCAATAACGCGAAAGTTTAGAAGCAGTTTCAATTTCACGATTTTCTCTTCGAGTCGATGAGTTGTCCGATGGCTGGTGCCACCAGAAGGGTTGCCAACAAACAGGATAGCAGGCCCAGCGTAATGTCCATGCCCAACCCAGCGACGCCCCGGTAACTAGCCAAGGTGATCGCCCCCAGTCCTGCCAGCTCGGTTCCAGCCGCCAGCGCAATCACCTTGCCGGCATCCCAAGTGACCGCCAACGGACTGTACCCCTTCAAGGCAATCCATCGATGACTGTACCAAACGCCATAATCTACCGCCAAGGCAATGACCAGAGGTAGTGCAATGATATTGGCATAATTGTAGCGAAGCCCGCTGACTGCCATCAGCCCCAGCATCCAGCCGCCACCGATGAGTAGGGGCAGGGAAGCGAGAATGAACGCGCGTAGGTCTCGCAGCACGACCAGCAACCAGAGGAGACACAAGGCGGCAGCCAGCAGCGTGCCCCGGGTAAAGCTGTCGACCACAGCCTTGGTAAAGGCCAGATGGGTCGTCGGGAAGCCGGTGGCCTCGGGTGATACGTTGTACACGTCGCTGACAAGCTGTTCCAGATTGGCCGGGTCATAAACGCTCCTGGCGGGGAAGGCGTAGGCCGCCAGAGTACCGTCCGGGGCCACGAAGCGATCACGCAGTGTATCGGGCAAATCGGCCGAGGTAAGCGGCTTCGCTTCCCGCCAGCCCTGCATCAATGCGATGCCGTGATGAGCCTCTGTGATCAGGGCGCGTAGGAAGGCTTCCGTGCGACTTCTTGTTTTTTCGGGGTCGATTTTGGCGTTCTCCAGCAGTGACTCGATTTGTGATCGGACATTCTCCAGCCCCTTGACCAAGTCAGCATGGCCAGCCGAAAAAGCCTGTTCCTGCGCTTCATCGACGCGCTCCGCGGCTTGCTCCAGCAATTTGAGTAACGACTGATAGGCCGGTTGACTCACTCCAGTTGCACCCAGACGCTCGAGAGTCCGGATCAGTTGGGGTTGGGCAGCATGTTGCCCAATTCCCCGTGCCTGATTCAGTCGGGAATCGGCATCGGTCGGGAACAGATTAGTGATCGATTGCACTTTGGCGATCGATTTCAGCTGACCGGCTTCATCCGTGATTCTCCGGATCTCATCCAGTGTATCGGCGGTAAAGATGACGACTTCCGACTGATAATCGGTTTCCTTGACCATGCGCCGTTGATATTGAGCGGCCTGAGAGTTAATCGGCAAAAGTGACAACACGTCATAGTCGAAAGGAATGCGGGTGCCGGCGCGAAGACCCGCGATGGCTGTGACAATCGCCAGTAGCACCAGTCCCACTGCCAGTGAGCGAGGAAATGCACCCTTGATTACGGAAGATGGTTTGTTCGGGGTCTTTCCGGGCTTCAGGTTCGGCGGCAGTAGCGCGTAAATGGCCGGCTGCACGACCCAGGTGCTTAGCAGGATCAGCAATACACCGCCGGCTGCGACCAGACCCAGTTCAGCAAAGCCTGGAAACTCCACGGTCGCCAGCGCACCGAAGATCAATAACGATGCGCCGCCAGCCGTCATCACCGCATGAAAGGATTCGCCCATCCCGTCCGCGATAGCATCGATCAATGACTTGCCTTTGCGGCGTTCGTCGGCGATCTGCGATGTGGTGAAGATCCCGTAATCGGCCCCCAGTCCGAACAAGATCGCCAAAAAACTGGAAGTGATGATCGTCAAATGACCCACCGTGCCCAGCGCCAGGGCCAGACTCCAGAGAGCGCCGAGGCCCATGGGAATGAAAATCGCCAAAGCCCACCGGACACTGCGCACCACCAGAAAAATCAGCCCGGCAATCAGGCCGGCGGCGGTCCAGATCACCAGCTTAATATCCTTCTCGATGTCGAGATATTCCTCATACTCGATCGCTGGAAGTCCCGTCAGGACCACGCTTGGCGCCTCTCTGCCCGCAGCTCGGTATTCTTTGGCAAGGGTTTCGGCAACCGCTTTCACTCGTTCATTGAAGGGCTGGAGAACCTCAAAATCCTCGGAGTGGTTGCTCGCATGAACGAACATGAAAAGCATCTTTCCATCGTGCGAAGCAAAATAGCCATCTCCCAGCTGCCCGGCACCCACACTGCTCAAGAGCCCGCTCCAATCGATGCGATCGGTGGCGTCTTGCTTGATCCAGCGTTGCCATTCATCGAGCGCTGCTCCAATCGCCTTGAGTCCGGTATTGGCCTGGATCAGGTCCACCTCGGTCATCGATACTGGCAGCCCCAAAAGGCTCTGTGCGTCTTGGAGGAGCGACTCCAGTGTGGCCGGTTTGGCGTTATTGGCCTGATCGAGCAGATTATCCAGCCCCGCGAGCTGTGCCGGCGGCATTAGCAAGTAGGCATGCTGCATGAAAAACTGAGAATCGAGGCGCTCTGTGGCCTGATCAATTTCCGGTTCGACTTTCAACCGCTTCGCTAACTCGGAAGCATAATCTTCCATAGCGGCGCGCGGGGCATTCTCCAATGCCACCACTAGATCGGATGCCGCGCCAAATTTCTCCAGGAAACGATTCAGTCGCCATGCTACCTCCGTGTTTTGCGGGAGCAGGGCCTGCCGCGAGGTGTAAACCGGCAGATGAGAGGCGGCCTGCAGGGCGAAGGCCGAGAAGATCAGCGTCAGGCTCAGGACGATCCAGGGATGCTGGGCGCTAGCCCTGGCCATTCGGGTAACCAGTTGCTTCATGAGTGGGATTTTGTGAGGGTTTTAAGGGGGGACAAAGTGAGGTTTAAAGGTAAAGCTTAAGTCATCGAAAAAGGGAAGAATGTCAGCCCACCGCGACATTGTCCGTTAAGTGATTTCATCGGTCCATGGTAGTGGGGACCACGCCGTCGGTATTGGCGCCACAGGGCTATTTTCTGGCCCGACTGATGGGAAAAACCTAACTAACTGGAATTTTTTTCCTCACTTGCGTCTAAATTTGGCGCCAGAACCATGTGGGCGCAGTGGATTCAAGCAGAGTTACAAGCAGAGAGAGAACCATGGAGATCAATGGCAGAGCCCTCGTTTGGGGCATCGGTGTTTTTTTGGCTATCTATGTGCTGCACATTTCCCTATTGCCAACGCTGGTAGGGAAGGAAGCGGCAGAAAGTGAAAACCAAGGGCTGCTTTACGCCATCAATCAGGTACTTGGCTTGGCCACCTGTCTGGTGTCGGGCTTTATTGCGGCAAAAAAAGCGGCTCATCATGGGTTCGTTCATGGCGGCATTGTGGGATTCATCAGCACCATCCTCACGGCCTTGATGGCCATGTTGTGGTCCATCATTACCGGTGCACAATTCGCAGGATTAGCTACGCTCCCCTTCTGGCTGGTCATTAACGCCTTTCTTTGTGCATTTGCCGGCCTGATAGCTACCAACATGGTAGAAGATGGAAGTCCGGAATGATTAAGAAGATCCCTCACATCCCGGCGGAATGCCTGCCGGTCATCTCAAGTGAAATTAACGATCCGGGTTTGCCCCGGGTCGTTAACAATTGATCATAATTGAACTCCGGAAATTTACCGGTTCACCTTGTCGCCTTGCTGTTCGACCTTTTGACCAACTTTCTGCATGTCTTTGCCGAACCCGCTCCAAGTATTGCAGGCCGAGAACGCAAGGCTCAATGCAATAAGAATCAAAGGGCTAGCTATTGATTTCATGGTGGTCTGACTTCCTGGTTATGTTGTGAATGAAGTGGTTTGGGATCTCCTATGGCTCCCGGCACCGGCTGTAATCTTAGCCAATCTACCCATCACTTCAAAGTTGGTGAAGCGGGCCTTATGTTCGGGGGGATTGTGTCAGGGCCCAGATTGCAGTGAGTACCAGAGCAACCCCCGCCTTCCATGGACGATTAGGTCTCGTCATCTTTGAGCCGTATACTATTTGGTTTGCCATTACCCCCCGCAGGCCCGCTCCCTCATGATCGAGAAATTACGCAACATCGCCATTATCGCCCACGTCGACCATGGCAAGACCACACTGGTAGACAAGCTGCTGCAGCAGTCCGGCACTTTTGCCGCGCATGAAAAAGTCGAAGAACGGGTCATGGACTCCAATGCGCTGGAAAAAGAGCGCGGCATCACGATTCTGGCCAAGAATACGGCGATCGACTGGAACGATTACCACATCAACATCGTGGACACCCCGGGGCACGCCGACTTTGGCGGCGAAGTGGAGCGGGTGTTGTCTATGGTCGATTCGGTGTTGCTGTTAGTCGATGCCGTCGACGGGCCGATGCCGCAGACCCGCTTCGTGACCCAGAAGGCCTTTGCCATGGGTCTGCACCCCATCGTGGTTATCAACAAGATCGACCGGCCGGGTGCCCGCGCCCATTGGGTGCTGGACCAGACCTTTGATCTGTTCGACAAGCTGGGCGCCACCGAAGAGCAACTGGATTTCCCGGTGGTTTACGCTTCGGCGCTCAACGGCTACGCCGGAGATAACCCCGATGTTCGGGAAGGGAACATGGATTTCCTATTCCAGACCGTCGTAGAAAAAGTCCATCCGCCGGTGGTGGATCGCGATGGCGGCTTCCAGATGCAGATCAGTCAGCTGGATTACAACTCGTATGTCGGCGTTATCGGCATCGGCCGCATCCAGCGCGGCAGCATCAAGACCAATTCGCCGGTGGTGGTCGTCAACCGCGATGGTTCACAGCGTAATGCCCGGTTGCTGCAGGTCTTCGGCTTCAAGGGGCTGGAGCGGGTTGAAGTGCCGCAGGCCAATGCCGGCGACATCATTGCTTTCACCGGTATCGATGCGCTGGAAATCTCCGACACCCTCTGTTCGCCGGATGTCATCGAGGCACTGCCGCCGCTGACCGTGGACGAGCCGACCGTAACCATGACCTTCCAGGTCAATAACTCGCCGTTCGCGGGCAAGGAAGGCAAGTTTGTGACATCGCGTCAGATTCGTGAGCGGCTTCAGCGTGAGCTGCTGCATAACGTGGCGCTTCGGGTCGAAGATACCCAGGACCCGGATAAGTTCCGCGTCTCGGGGCGCGGTGAACTGCATCTTTCGATCCTGATCGAGAATATGCGCCGCGAAGGGTATGAGTTGGGTGTGTCGCGCCCGGAAGTCATCATCAAGGAAATCGATGGCGAATCCTGTGAGCCGTATGAATTTGTCACCATCGAGGTGGAAGAAACCAACCAGGGTTCCGTGATGGAAAAACTGGGCGAGCGCAAGGGCGATTTGCAGAACATGGTGCCTGACGGCCTGGGCCGGGTGCGGCTGGAGTACATGATGCCGTCCCGAGGACTGATCGGGTTCCAGACCGAATTCATGACGGCGACTTCCGGCACGGGTTTGCTGTACCACGTGTTCGATCATTACGGTCCGGTCAAGAAGGGCGATATCGGCCAACGCATCAACGGCGTCATGATCTCCATGGTGGCCGGCAAGGCGCTGGGCTATGCACTGTTCAATCTGCAGGAACGCGGTCGCCTGTTTATCGACCATGGCACTGAGGTCTACGAGGGGATGATCATCGGTATCCATTCCCGCGATAACGATCTGGTCGTTAACCCCACCAAGGCCAAGCAGTTGACCAATATCCGAGCTGCAGGCACCGACGAAAATATTCTGCTGACCCCGCCGATACGTTTCAGCCTGGAGCAGGCGCTGGAATTCATCGATGACGATGAACTGGTCGAAGTCACGCCGAAAACCATCCGTATTCGCAAGAAGCTGCTGCTGGAGCATGAGCGTAAAAAAGCCAGCCGTTCCTCCGCAACTGCCGAGGCTTGATCTCAATGGGGGCAAGGCGTTCGGCGCTTTGCCCTTCAAGCTTGAGTGCTGTTCTCTGCATGGCATGATTCTGCCCGATAGAATAGCCAGATTGGTCTGCCGAACTTCAAGAAAAGGAGCATGTACACCCAGCACTTCCGTCTTACCGAGCTACCGTTCTCGATTGCGCCCAATCCGCGCTATCTCTATCTGAGTCCCCAGCATCGGGAGGCTTTGGCTCACCTGCTTTATGGCATTGGTGTGGGAGGCGGTTTCGTCGTTCTGACGGGTGAGGTGGGTACCGGTAAGACCACGCTCTGCCGAGCCTTGCTGGATCAGTTGCCGGAAGACGTCGACATCGCCCTGATTTTCAACCCGCGACTGAACTCGCGCGAGTTGCTCGCCGGAATTTGCGACGAGCTGCATATCCCTTACGCGGGGCCAAAGGCGAGCCTCAAGCAGCTGATCGATGCGCTGAATCAGTACCTGCTGCAGTCCCATGCACGGGGTCGGCGGGTAATTGTGCTGATCGACGAAGCTCAGAATCTGCGTTTCGACGTGCTGGAGCAGGTGCGCTTGCTAACCAATCTGGAAACCAACCAAGCCAAGCTGCTGCAGATCATTCTGGTCGGGCAACCCGAGCTGAACCAGATTCTCGACCGGCCCAACCTTCGTCAGTTATCGCAGCGGATTACCGCGCGGTATCACTTGAATCCCTTGTCGCTGCCTGAGACTCGGGACTACATCCACCACCGCATGACGGTGGCCAGCGGCTCGGAAGAGGTATTCACCCGTCCAGCCATTCGGGCCATTCATCACAAGGCCCGGGGTATTCCTCGCCTGATCAATCTCATTGCCGATCGTGCCCTGCTGGGTGCCTATACGCTCGGGAAGCAACGGGTCAGCGTTCGGGTGGCTTCGCGGGCGGCGGTTGAACTCATTTCGCCCGCAGGCAGGGAGAAGCAGCGTCGTCTGGCGGGCTTGTTGACCCTTCTGGTGGCGGCACTCGCCGTGGCCGCCTACCTGAATGCCCTTCCCAATCCCTGGGCATGGGGTACGAATCCGGCGGCGATGTTGGCGGGTAAAAAGCCATCTGAAGAGCAATCGGCAGGCATCAGTGTCGACGAGCCTACTGTTAATTCGCCTCCAAAAATTGCGGATGCTGCAACCCCGGAAGATCGTGGTTTGGCGGACAGGGAAAAACCGTCGGCCCATGCACCCGAATTCTCCGTGTCCATAGCGGATGCAGCAAACCGCAAGGCAAATGCGATGAGGCAGTTGCTGGCGGAGTGGTCGGTAACGACGACGGACAACAACAATACGGACCCCTGTCTTCAAGCGGCCGAACAGGGGATTCGTTGTCAGTCGCTGCAAAGCTCATGGGTTCAGATCAAAAATCTCAATCTTCCGGCTGTGTTGGAGTTTGTTCTGCCTGGTGGTGAAAAGCGATTTGCCCTGGTGAAGAAGGTTCAGGGTGACCAGGTTGAAGTGACGCTCGCCGAACAGTCGGCGAAATTTCCCGCGAACGAGATGTTGCCGCTTTGGACCGGTAACTCGATGGTGGCCTGGAAGCCTGGACCGGCGGAGACCAAAAATCTCATGCCGGGGGATCGTTCTCCTCTGGTGGCCTGGGTTCGGCAGCAATTGGGCATGCTGGCGACTGGGGAGGGCGAGACCTACTATGACGAGCCGCTACGAGGGGGAGTCATGGAGTTTCAGAAGTCCCGGGGGCTGAAGGCCGATGGCATTATCGGAACCCTCACCTTTCTGAGCCTTCAAACCGCTGGCCAATCAGTCGGGATTCCCCGGCTGACGCCGGTGGCACCGTAACGGAGGATCAGTTGATGTCCTATATCCTCGATGCATTGCGCAAGTCCGAACGGGAACGACAGGCTGGACAGGTGCCCGGGCTAACCAATCTTGTTTCCGACGGCGACAAAAAATCCGCCCGCTGGCTTTTCTGGCTGGTGGGCTTGCTGTTACTGATCAATCTGGGCGGTGTAGCCTACTGGTTGTTCCTCAGGCCAGCCTCTCAGCAAGAGCGGTTGCAGACGCCGGTGACCCCGCCGCCAGTGACGCCTGTAAATTCGGCCGAACTCTCGCCGGCGGCCAAAGCGGATCAAGCGGTGACGACATCCGTGGCCAACGCGGGAGTTTCGCCGCAGGGGCAACCAAGTGGCGTCATGGCTGTTCCGGTGCCGGCCAGCCCCGCGTCGGCGCAGCCGTTGGTCCAGCCAGCCATTCCGGTCATACCGGCTGTGCCCTCTGCGCCTCAGGCCGTTCCGTCCGGGGTGGCTCCTGGCTCGGTGCTACCACCACCCGCAGAGGTTGCATCGGTCCCAGTGCAGCCCCCCACCCCAGTCCAGGCACAAACTCAGCCTCAGTTGCAAAGCCAAACGCCACTCGCCCCTGCGGTGCCAGCCCCGACGACCCGGGAGTTGCCCTATTTCCCGCCAGAGCATTCGTCGACCTCACGACACTCGGTAGCCCGCGTTCCCTCGGCTCAGGAACAGGATTTCGATGAGGTGGATGCAGAGATGGAGGCCGATGATGAGCGAGTGGCTGATGCGCGCGCTGACAATTCTCAGTTCCAGCCGTCCGCTGTCCGGCATGGCATCCGGGCCGGAACCCCGCATTTGCGCGATCTCCCGGTTGAATTTCAAGAGAAGGTTCCGCCCTTCAAAATCACCATGTTTGCCTATTCTAAAAATCCGGGCGAACGTTTCGTGATTATTGATATGAAGAAAAGCCGTGTAGGGGACCGATTGCCCGGTGGGATGTTATTGCTGGAAATTCAGTCTGAGAATCTGGTTCTGGAACTGGATGGTCAGAAATTCATGATCCCGCGTTACTGAAGAGTCGCTATCGCTTGTGCGTATAGCCCTCCTTTCAATCTGGCTCTTTTCCTGGTCCGGATCGTCATTAGCATGGACCGGTAAGGTGGTTGCGATTCATGATGGCGATACGGTATCGGCGCTCCAGCGGGGGCGGGCAATTAAAGTGCGGCTTAACGCCATCGATGCTCCGGAACTGCATCAACCCTTTGGTCAGCAATCGCGGAGATCACTCTCTGGTCTCTGTTATGGAAGATTTGCCAGCATCGAATCGGAAGCGCGCGACAAGTATGGCCGAGTCGTAGCGCATGTCAGATGCGGCGGGGTGGATGTCAATGCGGAGCAGATCCGCCGGGGAATGGCATGGCATTACGCTAAATACAGCGATAGCGCTGAACTCCGGAATCTCGAAATCGAGGCGCGAGAACGCCGACGTGGACTATGGTCCTCCGGTAAGCCCGAACCGCCCTGGGATTACCGGCACAAGGATGACCCCAAGACGCAGAAGAGCGCCAAATTGTCCCGGCACCTTCCCGAGTCCCGCCGTTGCGGGACTAAGCGCCACTGCGGCCAGATGGAGACCTGCGGGGAGGCCATCTATTATTTGCGCCGGTGTGGCGTAGACGGTCTGGATGGTAATGGGGACGGAGTTCCCTGCGAATCGCTTTGCCGTCCCTGAAACTTTCCATTCATTGAAGACCCCATGTACCGGATTATCGAGCCTGCACACCTCGTCGCTTTGAAAACCATCCTGACCCGGGAGGTTTATCGTTTCATGCGGATCTGGCCACAGACCGTCTTGCCGGCAGCGGTGACCACGTCCCTGTACTTCCTCATCTTTGGAACGCTCATTGGCAACCGCATGGGCCCGATGGATGGCATGACCTACCGCGACTATATCGTGCCGGGAGTCGCCTTGATGTCGGTCATTACCAATGCCTACAGCAACGTCGTCTCCTCGTTCTACTCCAGTAAATTCCAGCGCAATATCGAGGAGCTACTGGCTTCACCTGTGCCCAACTGGGTCATCCTCACCGGCTACGCCGGCGGAGGGGTGGTGCGGGGCCTGGTGGACGGTCTGTTGGTGACCGGGATCGGGATGCTATTTTCCGATCATCTGAGTTTTCAGCACCCTTGGGTGATTGCGACAGTCTTCCTGTTGACTGCGACGCTGTTTGCCCTCGCCGGCTTCATCAATGCCGTTTATGCCAACAGCTTCGACGATATTTCGATCGTCCCCAACTTCGTGCTGACCCCACTGGTTTACCTGGGTGGGGTGTTTTACTCGATCCATCTTTTGCCGGACTTCTGGCAAAAAGTTTCGCTGGCCAACCCCATACTCTATATGGTCAACGCCTTTCGCTACGGTTTTCTGGGAGTGTCGGACATCCCGGTCCTGCCCGCTCTCGCGGTGGTGGGAATGGGGGTGATCTTGCTGGCCGGTTGGGGGCTTTGGCTCCTGTGGCGTGGCACGGGCTTGAAGAGTTGAATGGCTGGCTGGGCATCTGATTCATAATTTATGGATAAAGATCTTCAAGATTTCCAGGCGCTGAATCCGGTCAAGGGCAAGGCGTTTACCCTACGGGGACGTTTCGAGCCCGCCGGGGATCAGCCCGAAGCCATCCGCAAGCTGATCGAGGGGCTGCATGATGCCCTGCTGCATCAGACCCTGCTGGGCGTAACCGGCTCGGGCAAGACATTCACGATCGCCAATGTCGTTTCGCGCGAGCAACGTCCCACGCTGATTCTCGCGCCGAACAAAACACTGGCGGCGCAGTTATACGGCGAGATGAAGGAGTTTTTCCCCGACAACTCGGTCGAGTATTTCGTCTCCTATTACGATTACTATCAGCCGGAAGCCTATGTGCCCTCGTCGGATACCTACATCCAGAAAGATGCCTCGCTGAACGAGCATATCGAGCAGATGCGTCTGTCAGCAACCAAGGCACTGATCGAGCGGCGGGACACGATTATCGTGGCGACGGTCTCGTCCATCTACGGTCTGGGCGAGCCGGCATCCTACTTCAGCATGGTGCTGCATCTCGTGCGGGGCGACATGATCAGCCAGCGCACGCTGTTGCGCCGTTTGGCGGAGTTGCAGTACACCCGCAATGACACCGAACTTCGACGGGCGACCTATCGGGTCAGGGGGGAGGTGGTCGATATCTATCCCGCCGAATCCGAGCGTGAGGCGCTGCGGGTGGAACTGTTCGACGACGAGATCGAACGGCTGTCGCTGTTCGATCCGCTGACCGGTGAAATTCTGGCGCGCATCGCCCGCTATACCGTCTATCCCAAGACGCATTACGTCACTCCACGCGAGCGTATCCTGGAAGCCATCGACCAGATCAAGGTGGATCTGAGGGCCCGGCTCGACGAACTGCGAGACCAGCACAAGCTGGTTGAGGCGCAGCGACTGGAGCAGCGGACTCTCTTTGATCTGGAGATTATGCTGGAGGTCGGCTATTGCTCAGGTATCGAGAACTACTCGCGCTACTTGTCCGGTCGCGGGCCCGGTGAGGCGCCGCCCACACTCTTCGATTATCTACCCGATGATGCACTGCTGGTGGTGGATGAGAGTCATGTGACCATTCCCCAGCTGGGGGCCATGTACCGGGGTGACCGGTCTCGCAAGGAGACGCTGGTCGACTATGGCTTCCGCTTGCCCTCGGCACTGGATAACCGACCCCTGCAATTCGAGGAATTTGAAGCGCGGGCTCCGCAGCGGATTTATATTTCCGCAACGCCCGGGCCTTATGAGCTGAAACATTCCGGTGCCGTCATCGAGCAGGTGGTGCGTCCCACCGGGCTGATCGATCCGGTGGTGGAGGTTCGTCCGGCGGTGACGCAGGTGGAGAATCTGCTCCTGGAAATCCGTGATCGGATTCGCAAGAACGAGCGGGTCCTGGTCACCACCCTGACCAAACGCATGGCGGAGGATCTCACCGAATATCTGTTCGAGCGCGATATTGCCGTGCGTTATCTCCATTCCGATGTGGAAACGGTGGAACGGGTGGAGATCATTCGCGATCTCCGATTGGGCAAGTTCGATGTGCTCGTCGGCATCAACCTGTTGCGTGAGGGCCTTGATCTGCCCGAGGTATCCCTCGTGGCCATTCTGGATGCTGACAAGGAAGGGTTCTTGCGCTCCGTGTCTTCACTAATCCAGACCATCGGGCGCGCGGCTCGCAATATTCATGGCAAGGCCATTCTCTATGCTGATCGCATGACTGGATCGATGGAGCGCGCCATCGAGGAAACCGATCGTCGACGCGCAAAACAGGTGGAATACAACCTCAAAATGGGCCAGGTGCCCCAGGGAATCGTCAAGAAAGTCACCGACATTCTCGAGTTGCCCATTCCGGGGTCAATGTCGGGCGGACAGAAAAAAAGCCGCTCCAGGGTGGCCGAAGCGCCACCGGAATACAAGCACATCAAGCCGGCGGATGTCGCGAAGGTCATCAAGCAGCTGGAGGAGAAGATGTACTTGGCCGCCCGCGATCTGGAATTTGAGGAGGCCGCCCGTCTGCGGGATGAAATCAAGCGTATCCAGACGGACATGCTGCTGGCTTGAGGCTCGGAATTGAAGGGTCATTTCCTGTGTTGGCCGAAGGGTAGTGCATGGGGAAAAACACTATTACCCCAAAAGCGCCTCAAAATCAGGAAAAAAGTGCACCTTTATGGGGAGTCAATCGGCATAATGCACGGCTGACTAAAAACCGCCCATTTATCGGGTAATTTCGCTCATCCGCCTTCTCACCGGGGGTCTGATGCCATGCGAAACGACCTGCATTCAGGAAGCCGCCCATGTCTGTCATACACCATGCCCTGGTTTTGAATCTGCATCAGCCTCCCGGTAATCTCGAGCATCTCCTGGCTGAAAAGCCATGGGAAGCGCGCGAGATTTTATATGCGTATGACCGAATTCCGCGCTTTCTCTGGCCGTATGAAGACGTCGCTCGAGTGCACGTATCGCTGTCGGGGAGTTTGTTGGAAACTCTTTCCAGTGCCGACTTTCAGCAGAACATCTATGGTGTGGTGGATTGCGGGTCGCTGCTGTGGCACTTTCAGAACCGGAACATCATCGATATTCTCGGCACCGCTTATTACCACCCCATATTACCCCTGATCCCGGAATCTGACTGGCCCGAGCAACTGGCTCGATGGCAGGGCATCGCCCAGCATCTGTTTTGGCGCCAGGATTTCTCCGGTTTCTGGCCGCCGGAAATGGGTTTTTGCATGGAGATGATCCCGCTACTGAAACGCCAGGGCTATCGCTATGTCATGGTGGACAGTGAGCATGTCGATCCGGTGACGCCGATGGCTGAGCATGAGCGCCTGTATCGACCGCATATAGCGCGCCACGGCGGCGAGGAGATTATCGTGATCGTCCGTGATCGCGAACTTTCGAATGCCCAGGCCTCCGGCATGGATTATTTATGGTTCGTCAAGGAAGTTGCCCAGAGAACCCGAGCTTGTGATCATCCGCCACTGGTGACGACCTGCAGTGATGGCGAGAATGGCGCCTGGTTCAGGAATACCAATAATGAGGCCAATTTCTGGGGAGGCTTCTACCGCGACTTGCTTGAGGCGGCGCGTGATGATGGTGCCATTCGGCCTACGTTCATCCATGACTATCTGGAGCAATACGGCACCCACGGCGAAGTCGCGGTCAAGACCGGCGCCTGGAATACCGAATGGCACGATGGTCAGGACTTCACCCAATGGACGGGGTCACCTTCGCAAAAAGCATCTTTGCATCGGCTGCGGGTTGTGAGTACGGCGGTCCAGCAGGCGATACGTGAGGCCGGTCACCGGGAAATGGGTGGTCAGGAGCAAACCGTCCTCGAGGAAGCCCAATGGCGCGTATTGCGTGCCGAGACCAGCTGCAATTTCTACTGGGGTGAGGAGTGGGTCGATCGCGCCAACCAGGATCTGGATAACGCCGAGGCGACGCTGCGCAGATTCCGGTCCAAGAAATATCTGATCGATGCCGATCCTGGCTGGTTGCCGACGCCATAAGCCCGGATAAGGGAAGGGATCAGCCCTCGCCAATCAATTCGAAGACATTGCCGTCCGGGTCCTGACAGAACAGAACCGGACGACCGGATCGGCTGGCCATGCAGGGAACACCCGCCGCCTGCAGTCGCTCCCTCAGGCCGGCCAGATCGCTGACCATCAGGGCAATGTGGCGTTGCGTGCCGGGATAAGCCTGATCCGCTTCGGCCTCCACATTCCTAGACATAATCAAATGGATCTGTTGCTGACCGGCTTGATACCAGCGCCCGTCAAATGGCTTGCTAGGGCGTTCGCACGGACTCAATCCGAGCAGTTTTTCATAAAAGGTTGCGGATGCCTCCAGGTCGTGGACCCGTACCGAGGCATGATGAATACCGATAATGCTCATGAGGGTCGCTCCTGCTTGGCATCGCTCTGGGTCCGAAACAGCGGTTCGGCGAACTTTTCCTTGAGGAACCGACCATTAACCAGCAGGCTGGTAGCGTCTTTTTCGAAGAGACTCTTGGCCAGATCATGCAAGGTGGTGTCGAGCAGCGTCAGTTGTTCATTCAGCGTCTCCTCTGCCGTATTTTCTCCATGCAGGGCCTCGGTTTTTGCCAGGCTGGGCGGTAATCGCAGGAACTCGTTGAGGGTGTCGGGAAGGTACTCAAAGGCGATCTTGCGGACCTCAAAAGGACGCAAGTCCATGAGTTCTCCGGAGCCCTCATCAAGCCGAAACAGGAGGAAGCCCAACGTGTCCTCGATGCTGGCTAGCAGGCGAGAGGTCTCTTCGGTTGACCGTTCACCGAGCTTTTCCTGCAAGGGTCGCAGCTTCCTCCGCCACGCGGCCAGTTCGGGACTTGCCATGTCATCGGCCCCCATTGAGCGCATGAATTCCTGCTCCATGGCGGCGTAGGTAGCCTGTTGAAACCGCTGCCGGTAATCCTCCAGTTCCACCATCAGCAAAGCAGCGGCTGAGTGCGCTGACTGCAGATGAGCCTGGGAAAACTGACGGTGGGGTAGGGCCTGCAAACGGTCGAGCAATGTTGGAAAGCCCGCCAGTGCCTGTATCTGCAGGTCCTCGTTCACGGCTGTTTGCTTTGCCCGATCGAACTGCGGTGCCAGTATCTTGATCGCATCGAAGGCTTCCTGGGCGAGGTCGGCAATCATTGGGTCATGGCTACGGTTAAGGCGCAGCACCTTTTTCTCAATCCGTCGCAGCTCACGTTGAAGCGGCCATGACACCCTCGGAATAGGTGTCATGGCTGCCAGGGGGAGTGCCATCCATAGCGCCAGATAGACGCCAATTCCGAGTCCACCAAAAAACATCGAAAGCAGAAAAAAGAAGCGGATAAAATTTACATCCCATCCCAGATAATCGGCTAGCCCGGCGCATACGCCACCGATGCGTCGACGCCGGGCGTTTCTTTGCAATCGCCGGCGACGGGTTGGGGTTGCTGGACGAGAGGTTTCCAGGGTCATGAGCGACAGTTGCTGTCCGATGAATCAAATGATCTGGAGATTGTATAACGCCACGCATCGGGTGACTGTGACGGTGCAAAGAAACATCTCAATGCCATTTAACTCCGAACTTTTTGATGAACGCCAATATCCGCTTTCAAGATCTTGCCATTCAATGCCTGTTTGAAGCTTCGATCGAGTCCAAGCTGCAGGCGACATTTCAAGCAAAAGTCGCGCTGGAGGAGGGAACACTGGATTTTGGCTTCGATGCCCCGGCTCGGCCCGCGAGTGAAGTCTGTTTTCCCGAGCAGCCGATTCTGGTTGAACCCCGGCAATTAACCCGCCGCTCACTCAATAAGCCGGCCGGATTGATCGCCTTTCTGCATGCCGTCGCGCATATCGAATTTACCGCCATTCTCCTGGCGTGGGACATGGCTTACCGATTCCGGGACTTGCCCGAGGATTTCCAGCGCGATTGGCTGATGGTGGCCATCGAGGAGGCGAGTCATTTTTCAGGGGTGCGTGATCGCCTGCGTTCGCTGGGGGCAGATTACGGAGATCTCCCGGCCCATCGGGGTTTGTGGGAGCTGGCCGAGCAAACCTCCGGCGATGTCCTGCATCGACTGGCGCTGGTGCCCCGCTTCATGGAGGCCCGCGGGTTGGATGTAACGCCAGGCATGATCACTAAGCTGACCGAGCTGGGGGATACGGACAGTGTGGCAATACTGGAGCTCATCCTCCGGGAGGAAATTGGCCATGTGGCCATTGGGACCCGCTGGTTCAAACAGGTAGCTGAAGCGCGTGGCATCAATCCCGAGGTCACGTATTTCGGACTGATCGATCGCTACGTCAAGGGCGGTGTGCGCGGGCCTTTCAATATCGAGGCGCGACGCCGTGCGGGATTCAGTGAGGGAGAATTGGGACATCTGGCCCTGTTGGATTCGGCACTCTGAGCAGGAAGTCCGGGTTTACAAGGGTTCTTTTTTCAGGCCCTGGGTTGTCCAGCAAAGCAGCCATTCCTTACCATCCCATTCCGGAAGGACGACTCGTTGAGCCGATAAGCCATTGATGATCAGTGCATGAGTGGCAGGGCGGTGCGTGTGACCGTGTATCAGCACATTGACGCCATATTCGCGCATCACGGATTCGACCGTGTCCGCATTCACATCCATGACTTCATGGGTTTTAGCGCCTTTGTCGCGCCCGCTTTTGTAGCGGTACCAGCGGGCATACAGCTTGCGCATCCACAGCGGTTTCCCCAGCGCGTTAGCCTTCCATTCGGGGGCGCGGACGCGTTGGCGTGCCGCCTGATACTGGATGTCATCCGTGCACAAGAGGTCACCATGGGTAACCAGCGCGGGGGTGCCATACAGGTCGATGACTTCGTAGTCCTTTAATAATTGGGCACCAGTTTCTTCAGCGAAGCGGTCGCCCAGCAGAAAATCGCGGTTACCGTGCAGGAAGAAGACGGTGGTTCCGAGGCCGGTCAGTCGCTTCAGGCTGGCCTTGATGGCATTAAACGGCCAGTCGTTGTTGTCATCACCGATGAATGCGTCGAACAGGTCGCCAAGGATATAAAGCCGTTCGGCACCTGTGGCCCGTTGATGACAGAAATTCAGAAATCGCTCGACGACCTCCGGCCGGCTGGCCGTCAGGTGCAGGTCGGAGATGAAGAGCGATTCCTGTCGCATTTCTTGCTATGGGCTGATTACTTGGCTTCCACCACGGTAGCCTTGGTAATCACGATCGGTGTTTGCGGGACATCGGTGGGCATGGGGCCGCCGCGACCGGTGGGTACCGTCGCCATCTTGTCGACGATGTCCATGCCCTGGACGACTTCACCAAATACCGCATAACCCCAGCCCTGGGGAGTCGGGTTCTTGAAATCAAGGAAGGCATTGTCCGCAAAGTTGATGAAGAACTGCGCGGTCGCAGATTGCGGCTCTGAAGTGCGCGCCATGGCAATGGTGCCGCGCTTGTTGAGAAGCCCATTATCGGCTTCGTTCTTGATCGGGGCCTTGGTGGGTTTCTGGTCCCATTTTTCGGTAAATCCACCGCCCTGCGCCATGAAGCCGGGAATGACGCGATGAAAGATCGTGCCGTCGTAATGGCCGTCCTTTACATAGGCGAGGAAGTTTTCCACGGAGACAGGGGCCTTGGCCGAATCCAGTTGAATGACGACATCTCCCAGCGTGGTTTGTAGTTTGACTTGAGGGGCAGAATTGCTCACAGGGTGTTTCTCCGTTTTTTTAGGTTTTGCCGCCGCCTGACAGGTGAATGACAGGCTTAAGGCACATAGGAAGGCAATAAAGGCGTTTCTCATGGTGGTCTCACGAAAAGTGGTAGGAAAAAATAATCATTGCATACGCGTCAGTCAGAATTCCTGAATTCGCCTCATCAATACAGCCCGATGATCATCGAGCCTGGTGGATTTGGCCACCGTTTTGACTACTTGCGGCCCTTGCCCGGAATGGCTGTCCAGGTGCCGTCGTCTTCCTTGCAGAAGGCGACACCCGTCACGCGCCGCAAGCCGCCGGCGCTTGCAGTGATCTTGACTTCACGGCAGTCCTGATCGTTTTTTCTGACGGATTTGAGTATGGTGAATTCGCCGGAGGCCTTGGAGGCCGAATTTGACCAGGCATTCGCTTGACCATCGGGGGCCGCATCGAGGGTCTTGCGTAGCGTCCCTTCAAACTGCTCCCAGTCCAGCGGTGTGAAATATTCCGAAGGTGTATTCCACATCGTCGATGAGTAGGTGCCCCAGTAACCCAGCGCATGGGCCGATGGGCTTAAGGAAAGACCTGCCACAGACAGGCCGAAGATGAGGGCTCTTAGTGGGGGCATTGATTGGGTCACATCAATCTCCGGAATTAAAAGGGTTGAAAAAACGATATAAAACAATGGGGGCTATCCGCTGCAATGTAATTCAGGCTTGGGTCAGATCAGTGTATTGGTAGATCGACTCGATCGGATGCAGCGGTGTCAGCGTGACAAGCTCCTTGATCAGGCCATCATCAAGGCCGTATACCCAGCCATGCAGGGTGGGTGCATTCTGGCTTTTCCAAGCTTGCTGAATGATCGGCGTATGTGCCAATTTGTAAATCTGCTCAATGATGTTGAGTTCCACCAGCCGATTGATGCGGGCCTCCTGAGTAGGCAGAGTCTCGATAGTCTCCTGATGCAGTCGATAGATGTCTTTTATGTGCATCAACCAATGATTGACCAGCGTCATGTCGGAGCGTTGCTTGCCCAGTGCCGCCTTGATGCCGCCACACTCGTAATGGCCACAGACGATGATGTGTTTGACCTTAAGCGCTTGTACGGCAAATTGTACGACGCTCAGGCTGTTGAAATCGGTGGTGATGATCTGGTTGGCAATGTTGCGGTGAACAAAGATCTCACCGGGCGTCGCGTTGACAATGATTTCAGCAGGCACCCGACTATCCGAGCAGCCTATCCATAAAAATTCCGGGGTCTGTGCCTTGATTTGTTTCGTGAAAAAATCAGGATCATGCGCAATTTTTTCCCCGGCCCAGGCCTTGTTTTCCAGAAGCAGGTTTTCGAAAGGTTGCATGCGGCGGGAAAGGCTCTTGAATCGGTCGGCTAAAAATGGCGGCACGGCGCAGGATCAGATACGGGAGCTTGTCGAAGAGAGTAACGGTAAAGTCAGATTCGATTTTGCGGATGGATGATCCCTGATCAGTGGGCATCAACACCACTTACGCTTATGACCAGCCTCGCAGCGGCGATGGCGTGCCTGTTAATATCCTACCAGCTAATCATGGCCGAAGACCTTTCAAGGGACAGTTAGACGATGTTTCGACTTCCGATCAATGAGCAGGGCTGGGGTCTGTTTACTCGACTTGTCGTCAATTTTCGCAAGTCCGAGCTGGGCCCCATGGCCACCTACCTATTTGTTTCCCTGATTGTTTTGCTGATCGCCGTCAATGGTCTGAATATCGTCAACAGCTATGTGGGTCGTGATTTCATGAGCGCCCTGGCTGATCGAAACTCTGACGCCTTTGTGCGTCAGGCTTTTTTGTATGTCCTCGTTTTCGCCGGTTCCACCCTGGTGGCGGTGGTGCTCCGGTTTTGTGAGGAACGCCTGGTGCTCTTGTGGCGGGACTTCATGACGACCGCGTTTGTGGGGCTCTACGTGACTCCACCGACCTATTACCGCATGAATGACGAACTCATTCGGCAAAGCGGGGTGGAGCATCCGGATCAACGCATTGCCGACGATGTGAAAACCTTCACTACCGTCACCCTGTCCTTCATTTTGATGGTGATGAATGGGGTTTTCACCGTCGTGGCGTTCTCCGGTGTGCTGTGGATGATCAGCCCCTGGCTGTTCGGTGCGGCGCTGCTGTACGCCGTGATCGGTTCCTACATTACGGTGAAAGTGGGCGGACGGTTGGTTGATCTCAATTACAAGCAACTGGATAAGGAAGCCGTGTTTCGTTCCGGCCTGATTCATGTGCGTGAACGCGCCGAATCGATTGCCTTGCTTCACCATGAGGCCGGGATCAGGCCTCGCCTGATGCGTCAATTCAAGGATCTAGTAGATAATTTTCGGGTGATTATCGGGGTAAACCGAAATCTAGGTCTGTTTACAACAGGCTATAACTACCTGATTCAGATTATTCCCATTCTGCTGGTTGCCCCGCTGTTCATCGAGGGCCGCGTAGAGTTTGGTGTCGTCACCCAGTCGGCCATGGCATTTGCCATGCTGGTGGGTGCCTTCTCGCTGATTGTCACCCAGTTTCAGTCGTTGTCCTCATTTGCAGCGGTTATACAACGGCTTATCAATCTCTGGTACGTCATCGAGCTGGCCCAGACGAAAACTGTCTCCAGTCTGGATGTGCGGGTGGAAGATGATGAGGTTGTCTTTCAGGATGTCACCCTGTTTTCGCCCAGCGACAAGCGGGTGCTGGTCAAGGATCTTTCACTCACCATTCCGCATGGCATGCGCGTCCTCGTGACGGGAGAAGACGCGGCGCGTGACGCGCTGTTCAAAGCCACAGCCGGTATCAACGATGCGGGAACGGGACTGGTGAAACGGCCAACGCTGGATCGCATCCTGTTCTTGCCGGAACGACCCTATTTACCCCCGGGCACGCTTCGTCAATCGTTGTCGACCATTCATCAGGCCAGGAAAAATTCCGACACTGAGATTCTCGATGCCCTTGAAATGTTGGGGATCGGTGATGTCGTAACCCGGGCGGGAGGTCTGGATGTGGAGCATGACTGGGACACGCTGCTTTCTGCCCATGAGCAGCGATTTGTCTCCTTTGCCCGGATCATCCTCTCCAGACCCCGGTTTACTGTCATGGCCAATCCGGGCCGTGATCTCGACCCCGTGACGCGCACCCTAATTTTCAAACGGCTGCAAGAGCAAGGCACCACACTCATCACCATGGGTCACTTGGGTCAACGGGAACGGGATGATCACGCATCCAACTATGACGCGATACTTGAGTTAGGTGAGGGCGGCGAATGGCATTGGCATGAGACATGACCCCAGATGGCTCACTCTTGTGTCAAGCCTGCCAGGGGGTTCCACAGTTGCCCGTCATTCCCCGTAATTGGTACATTTCACGCGCTCAGGTCATCTCGCAGAAAAATAATTGATGTCTCCCACTAAAACACGTTTTGCACCCAGTCCAACCGGCCTCATCCACATTGGCAATGCCCGTACCGCCCTATTCAGTGCCCTGGCCGGTGATGCTTTCCTGCTGCGTATCGAGGATACCGACGCCGAACGCAGCCGCCGCGAGTTCGTCGATGAGTTACTCGAAGATCTCCGCTGGCTGGGACTGGAATGGCACGAGGGGCCAAAGACGAGCGAAGCCAGCGAGGACTGGTATCAGTCCCGCAGAGGCCCGATTTATGAGCACTACTATCATCATTTGATCGAGCAGGGTCATGCCTACCCATGCTTTTGTACGGCCACCGAGCTTGAGGTATCACGCAAGGTTCAGCTGAGTGCCGGCAAACCGCCGAGATACAGCGGCCGTTGCGCCCATCTGTCCGGGGACGAGGCCCAGCAACGACGAGAGGAGGGCAGGGAGCCGACCTTGCGGTTTCGGGTGCCCAAGGGCGAGTTTGTCGCCTTTGACGATGGGGTCAGGGGTGCGCAGAAATTTCTCAGCGATGACATCGGTGATTTCATCATCCGGCGCGCCGATGGCACGGCGGCCTTTTTCTTCTGCAATGCGATTGACGACGCCCTGATGGGCGTGACCCATGTTGTGCGCGGCGAGGATCACCTGGCCAACACGCCACGGCAGATCATGCTGCTCAAGGCACTGGATCTGCCCCTGCCTGATTATGCGCATACCGCCCTGATTCTCGGCGATGATGGCGCGCCGCTGTCCAAGCGCAATGGCAGCCGCAGCATCAACCAGCTTCGTAAGCAAGGCTACTTCCCTGTGGCGCTGCTGAATATGATGGCCCGGTTGGGGCATCACTATGAATGTGAAGAGCTGATGGGACTGGCTGAACTGAAGGCCCGTTTTTCGATGGCACATCTGGGCAGATCGCCGGCCCGATTCGATCCAACCCACTTGCAGCACTGGCAGTCCCTGGCGATACGGTCCGTCTCGGACGATGAACTGGACGCCTGGTTGCGTTCGGAGACCTGGGCGATCGTCCCCGAAGTTCAACGGTCGACCTTTCTTGACGTGGTGCGCAGTAACTGCCTGTTTCCGGATGAGGCAGACCGATGGGCGCGGATACTTTTCACCGATGAAGCGCTGCAGATCGAGGAAACCTCGTCTCAATCCGCTGAACAGGCCGGTGAATCCTTTTTCCTCGCCGCCATCGATGCCGCCCATGCGGCGGACACCAATTTTGATGAGTTCCTTACAGCGCTCAAGACAGCCACCGGTGCCAAGGGCAAGGGGCTTTTCATGCCGCTACGCGCCGCCTTTACCGGACGCCATGATGGCCCGGAACTGGGCTTAATTTACCGCGTGATCGAGCCGCATCGCCTGCACCGCCGTCTGGCCGAATTTACCTATACCTCTGACTAATGCTCCAGATCTACAACACACTGACCCGCCGGAAAGACCTCTTCACGCCCATCAGCCCGGGCAAGGTCAGCATGTATGTCTGCGGGATGACCGTCTATGACTACTGCCATCTGGGTCATGCGCGGGTCATGGTCGCCTTCGATGTGGTGGCCCGTTATCTTCGGCATCTGGGCTATGCAGTGACCTATGTCCGTAATGTCACCGATATCGATGACAAGATTATTCAGCGGGCCAATGAGAATGGCGAATCCATCGCGGCGCTGACCGAGCGTTTCATCGACGCCATGCATGAGGACGAACGAGCGCTCGGCGTGCTGCCCCCGGATATCGAGCCCCGCGCCACCCAATCCATCGATGACATCATCGCCATGATCGAGACCCTGGTAGGGAAGGGTATGGCTTATGTCGGCGGCAGTGGCGATGTGTTCTATGCCGTGGCCGATTTTCCGAATTATGGCGCCCTGTCGGGCAAGCAGATCGAGGATTTGCGCGCGGGAGAGCGGGTCGATGTCGATGGTGCCAAGCGTGATCCGCTGGATTTCGTTTTGTGGAAAATGGCCAAGCCGGGCGAACCATTTTGGGAATCTCCCTGGGGTCAAGGCCGCCCGGGCTGGCATATTGAATGTTCGGCCATGTCGACGCGTTGCCTGGGGCATCATTTCGATATTCATGGCGGCGGCATGGATTTGCAGTTCCCCCATCATGAAAATGAAATCGCCCAGTCGGAAGGTGCCACCGGGCAAACCTTCGTCAATGTCTGGATGCATAACGGATTTGTCCGGGTCAACGAGGAAAAGATGTCCAAGTCATTGGGCAACTTCTTCACGGTGCGCGAAATTCTCAATCGTTATCGACCGGAAGTGGTGCGGTTTTTCATTCTGAACAGCCACTACCGCAGCCCCCTCAATTACTGTGATGAAAATCTGGATGAAGCTTTGGCGGCGCTAACCCGCCTCTACACGGCCCTGCGCGGACTGAACATGCCCTCTGACGCCGGCACGCTGTCTAAGGCAGCTCCTCTGCAAAATCTTCAAGCGCGATTCCAGGCCGCCATGAACGATGACTTCAATACCGCCGAGGCCATCGCGGTCTTGTTCGAAGGTGCTCGCGAGGTGAATCGTCTGAAGACCGACCAGCCCGATCTCGCGTCGGTGGCGGCCATTCAACTCAGAGGCATGGCGGGCGTTTTGGGCTTATTGCAGAGCGAGCCGGAGGCGTTTCTCAAGGCCGGGAGCGGCGTCGCGGGCAACGTCATCGATGAAGCAGCCATCGAGTCACTGATCCAGCAGCGGCTGGATGCCAGGTCCAACAAGAACTGGGCCGAGGCAGACCGAATTCGGGACCTGCTGAGCGATCAGGGGATTGTGCTGGAGGATACCGCAGGGAAGACCACATGGAGGCGTGGCTGACTAGGGAATCTGCTGTCGTGGTGATGTTCCCTGGAACGAGCGTAGGGAACCACCGATAGAAGTTCAGTCTAAACCGCTCGGTTCTTAACTATAAAAAAGAGGTGGATTGTGTTGCAGTTATTGCTGGTTCTTGTAGCTTTGTCGCCCGTGGTGTTTCTGATCGGGCTGGTCAAGCCGGGTTGGATACTGTTCTGGATGAAGGAGCCTGATCGTCTGTGGGCATCCAGCATGGGGGTCATCATGTTCATGGCCACCTTCACGGCCTATTCCGAAATGCGGGTGCAGCACAAAGCCGCTACCACCGATCAAACGGATCAGCGACGGGGTACTCAGGAAGACCGTAATCAGTTACAGCTCGACCGCACCACGCTCTGATTAAATGGCTTGACTTTTTCGGCCGCTCCCCTGTTGCAAGAGCGGCCTTCATCAACGGCAGGGTGTCCGCCGACCCGGCAGTCCTGCCTCTGATAAGTGAATCAAGAGAACATCCAAACCGTATCTATTGAAGCGCGTCGACTGCGGTCAGCAGAGCCTGTCGAAATGCAATTCTTGAAGGCTCCCATTAGCCATTTCAAGCATCGGTTTAGTGGTCTCGCCCACGACTCGAGATAAATCATCTATGCTGTTTGCAACATGAACACGCATAGCGATCCCACCCCCTTTGCCCGCCTGACGCCCGATGGCATTCTCAATGCTATGGAAAGTGTGGGCTTTCGATGCGACGGCCGCTTGTTGGCCTTGAACAGCTACGAGAATCGGGTCTACCAGATTGGCATGGACGATGGGCCGATGCAGGTCGCCAAGTTTTACCGCCCCGAGCGCTGGAGCGGTGCGGCCATTCTGGAGGAGCATGCCTTCATGCAGGAACTGGCCGCGGCGGATCTCCCCGTAGTGCCACCGCTCGCCAATGCGGAGGGGATCACCCTGCATGAGTTTGATGGCTATCACTTTGCCGTATTTGCCCGTCAGGGCGGATATGCGCCGGAATTTGATCAGGACGATGCGCTGATGCGCATGGGCCGGTTGATCGGGCGACTTCATGCGGTTGGCGCCCTCAACCCTTACCAATCCCGGCCCACGCTTGATCTCGAGACGTTCGGTATTGAACCACGGGATTATCTGCTGGCGCATGACTTCATCCCCATCGAGTTGCGTGAAGCCTACATCGAAGTGGTTGATCAGGCGCTGGAGGGGATCAAATGCTGTTATGACCGGGCCGGCGATGTCCCGCTCATTCGCCTGCATGGGGATTGCTATGCCGGCAATGTGTTGTGGACCCAGGAAGGCCCGCACCTGGTCGACTTTGACGATAGCCGCATGGGACCGGCTATCCAGGACCTATGGATGCTGCTGAGTGGTGATCGTGAAGAAATGAGGGTTCGCATTCATCCCCTGCTGGCGGGTTACGAAACCTTTTGCGATTTCGACCCGCGTGAATTGAATCTGATAGAAGCCTTGCGCACCCTGCGTCTGATTCACTATGCCGCCTGGATCGCCCGACGCTGGGATGATCCGGCCTTTCCTCTGGCCTTTCCCTGGTTTGATTCACCTCGCTACTGGCAGGATCGCATCCAAGAACTGCGGGAACAGGTAATCGCCATGCAAACGCCCTGGTTTGCCTTGCATTAAGGCGCAAAACCATCCCCCCCTGCTCGATTCGCTGATGCAAGCGCTTTCGGCACAACGACAGAATCAGGTCGTCTCCTGTGGGCTTCTGTTTGGGTTTGTCGGCCTCATGATCGCCAGGGCCTTCCGTTCTGGAGCTATATCAAGCGGCTGATCATCGTCACCGCCGTCATCGATGCCCCTAGTGGCCTCTTCAATGCACTGATTACCTGCTGAACGAGCTGTGTATGAAGAGGGGCCGTAGTTGCCTGTCTTGGCCGCATCGCATGGCCATTCCCCTCACGGATGGACTGCACGCCTCGATCTGGCTTGGCGTATTCAGCCATCGTCTCATATGAACTATCCCCCCACGCTACAAAATCTCCGGCTATTTGGTCGGTAGTCGCTGGCCTCCACCGACCACTTTCAGTACGCCTGATGTTGGCGTTAGCCAAGGCCTGGCACTTGAACCCGACAGTCGGCAATGGCTGCCAGCGTTTGTGGCTTGACGGGTGGGGTAGTAGTTCATACCGGAATGGCCGCAATGTTAAGACGGCCAGTGACTTCGTTGCTGTTGCTTCAATTAAATTTCATCCCAATCAGCCTCTCCGCCCCTCTGCCCCTCCGCCACAAGCCATGCTTGTCACTCGACGTCTTCCGACCGAGGAAGACCATCCACGTCCGCCCTGCCTGAAGTCAACTGTAATCATTGGGCTCCCTTGGCTCAAAGCGGCTACAGCAAGATCTCTCCACGGTGGGGTACCCCGAAGATCCTCATTCTTGGAAAGGGCGCACTGTAAATCAGATCGTTAAGAATCTGGCTTTAATCATGGCGAGGGTTTCTCGAGATGCCCCTCGCGCCTCCAAAATCATGGTATCCCAAGCGCAATACGTATAACTACGTAAGTATTAATCCGAATGGCATTGCTATCCAAGAAGCTGGTTATATTTATATATTAAATTCATTGTACGTAAAACTACGTAGATAATTCTACGTACGTATCCATGCGAATAGTCTCTTAGTTTATCAAGTGGTTTATTAGCCATGAAAATCGTCATCTCCCAATGAAACACCATTGGGATGGCGGGGTTCTTGGTTGAGATGTAATCACTGAGGCAGAGGGAAATCTAGTTCTTGCCCGCGAGAAAAGCAATGATGGCTTTTTGCGGAAGAGAACGAATTTTTCTCTGAGGCTGTCAATGCTGAAAGCTCGTGATTTCTGCTCAGACAAGAAGGTGATTTACCAGTAAACGTCAGAGCTAGAAATCGGGGTATTTATGGACTATGTCGCAATCGCAGTAGCTTTGCTCGCTGCCAGCTGTTTTGACTTATTAATATCCTCCGTATCCTTCAAGCGATTGACGCTTGCAGTCACGCGCGGGCGGAAAATAATAATGCCCTTGATTGCGGCTATGTTCATTCCGATACCAGCGCATGCGGCTACCAGCACTTCGCTTTCTGTAACGCCGATTACTTGGGATATTATTGGTCTTGACAGCAACAGTCCATCCACCGGTCCCCAGGATTTCCCGGTTGGTGTCAAGGTATGCAGCTCGGTGGACACCACCCAAGTTTCGGTAGACTTTGTTTGGGATTCAGCCGCCACTAACTATATTAACCTCAATGATTCGTCCTCTAGGATAGTCCCCGCCATTGCGGCGGGCCAATGTGCCCAAGTCTACTTTCAGGTGAAAGTCACCCCGGTTCCCGCTGCTTTCCATCAGTCACGCTCCTATCACATAACAGCGGTTGACGCGTCCGGTACAGCGTCTTCGCCCGTCCCGCGCCAACTATATGTCGAGTCACTCCTCTCCCAGAATCGCAACTCGATTGAGGAGTTTTATTTGGATGGTGTTTTGGTGCCGACGGGTGGATCTATCAATTTGGTAGTGGGAAACACCTACTCTTTCACCATCAAAGGCGGCACTGCCACGCAGGGCTACGAGCAGTTGGCCAGTTATCTGAATCTGCCCGACGATCAATTTGAAATTACATCGATATCGAGCACCTACTCGGCAAATAACTCCCCCTACATTGATGGCGGAGCAAAACCGGCCACCACCGATATGCTCTATGCCAATGCCTGTGATTGGGATGCCAACCCTAGCAGTCAAAAATACAAAACCTGTGTAGGGGGCAACTATAAAACGGGTGGCAAAACTATAACCAATAGCTACACCGTAAAAGTCATTGGCGGAGCTGGCACATCTGCAAAACTCAGCGCCATGATTTATGACTTTTCGGGTAGCAGCTATCACTACAACTCTGATTTTAGTCAGCCAATCACTATCGCCAAAATTATCAAACCAGACCCTAAGCTGACCCTGAACAAAACTGCCTCGCAGCAGCTGTATTCTTCACTAGGGGACATAATCAACTATAGCTATTTGGTCACCAACACTGGAAATGTCAGACTGGCAGGACCTTTCATGGTGAGCGATGACAAGTTGGCAGTGACGACCTGCCCATCATCTCCGAAAAATCTCACCCCAGGCGCCAGCATCATCTGCACCGGAAACTACACAATCACACAGTCCGATATCGATGCTGGCTCGGTGACCAATATTGCCACAGCCACTGGCGGCGGTGTGACCTCGCCACCCGCTACCGTGACCATTTATGGGCCGATATTGGTCCCGTCCATGAGCCTCGCTAAGACGGCTAGTCCGTTGTTTTATTCATCAGTCGGGGATGTCATCACCTACAGTTACTTCATTACCAACACTGGATCTCAAACACTGACCGGTCCAATGACGGTATATGACGACAAAAACGCAGTGACCTGTCCTGCCGTACCGGCCACCCTAGCGCCGCTGGGAGTCACCACCTGTGCCGGCACCTATGTGATCACGCAGGCAGATATCGATGCGGGTTCCGTCACCAATATCGCCACCGCCAGGGCAGAAGGCAGTAGCATCAGCTCACCCCCGAGCACGGCGACGGTGCGTGGCCCTCAGCCAGCGCCCTCACTCCGCCTCGAAAAAACGGCAAGTCCCATGGCCTATTCTGCCGTGGGGGATGTCATCACCTATAGCTACTTACTCAGCAACACCGGCAACGTCACGCTCACCGGTCCGT
>JBILGM010000062.1:0-13499 GCA_044351045.1 Methylococcaceae bacterium
TGCAATGTGCCCGGATAGTGACCTTGCCCATGACATTGGTGTTTGAGCGAAAGCAATACCAGCCGTTGGGGTTAATGAGGCGGATGGTCGTCCCGCCCATGACGTTGACCGCCGAATCAATCAGCACTAGTTCAGGTTCCCTGGTCGGGGCGAGGTCATCGGTATTCTGGCCGATGCCGAAGACATTCACCACGGAAGAGTACTTCCGATAACGTGTCGCGTCCTTAAAGGGATGCTGGCCCCAGGCTTTAAGGCAGAGGTGAAGATAGCCCTCGTCCGCGTCGGCCCGGGCCAGTGGACTCATGCAAAGACTGGAGACCAGCAGGAGGCCGCTGATTATCTTGTTACCGCTGTTCATGTGGTTTTACCTTAATTCAGTGGAAGGGGTGATCAGACCTGCTGGTAGGTTGGCTTTCAGCTTTTCAGCTTTTCGGCTTGAGTAGTTCCGCCGCAAGTCCGAGATGCGGTTTCAGTTGTGGGACCTCCGGAATTTTCCAGGCCTTGCCCGTGAAGCGATCCATCAGGTTGGTGAGCCAGACCTTGTTGGAGCGAGCTTCGCTCAGAACAAAATGATATGTCTCGCCATCCTGGAGCAGGGTGAAGTTATCCAGCCAGATTTCGATCGGTTCGACTTCGCCCTGCAGTCTGGTGCGAATGAAGGCGGTGCGGTTGTCCAGGTCCAATTGAAAGTCTGTCAAGGTGGCTATGCCCCTCAAGACGATATTGCCGACCCAGAGGATGAGTGCTTTGGGTGTCCATTTAATGGCGGTGCTGATCAGGCTGCTTTTGAAGCTCATGGTGTATCTGATGAAAAAGTTGATGTGGGCTTTGGGTTTATCGGGTTCCGTAATGGTTCATCTTCAGGACACTCAACCGGCGAGTTGGAAAGACGGTATCGGGGCGTTCTGAAAGGGAAAAGTTTCAGTGACTGACTGAATCACGTCAACCTTGCTGTGCTTTAACCTGAACCTTCTGCCTCGCTGACGCCGGAAAGCGTTTACACTTTTCCGTCTGTGGATTTTACGGATGAGAGTCATGAAGATCGGTACGGCCCTAACCCCTGGCGCAACGCGCGTGATGTTTCTCGGGAGCGGAGAACTTGGCAAGGAGGTGGTGATCAGCCTGCAACGCTATGGGGTCGAGGTGATCGCTGTTGACCGCTACGCGGGAGCGCCCGCGCAGCAGGTGGCGCATCGCTCTCATGTAATCGATATGACGGATGCGGCTGCCGTGAAGCGGCTGGTGGAACTGGAACGACCTGATTTCATTGTGCCGGAAATCGAGGCCATTGCCACCGAGGCTTTGGATGCCATCGAACGGGGTGGACTGGCGACTGTTATCCCGACGGCGCGGGCGGTACGGCTCACGATGAATCGGGAAGGTATACGGAAGTTGGCGGCTGAGGAGCTGGGTCTGCCTACTTCGCCCTACGTGTTCACCGACTCGCTGGAAGGGTTGGGCGAGGCTGCCGGCCAGGTAGGTTTTCCTTGTTTCGTGAAGCCGATCATGTCTTCCTCGGGCAAGGGGCAGTCGATGTTGTTGAGCCCGGCGGATGTGGAAAAGGCTTGGGCCTATGCCCAAGAGGGGGGCAGGGTCCAGAATGCCCGCATCATTGTTGAAGGCAGGATCGACTTCGATTTTGAAATTACCCTTTTGACCGTGCGTTCCCTGAATGGCCAGGGAGAGGTCGAGGTTTCCTTTTGTGAACCCGTGGGGCACGTTCAGCAGCAGGGCGATTATGTTGAAAGCTGGCAGCCGCAAGGCATGTCGCCGGTCGCCATGGCGGAGGCCCGACGGATCGCCCGGGCTGTGGTGGACAATTTGGGAGGGCGGGGCCTCTTTGGGGTTGAGCTGTTCGTGAAAGGCGACCAGGTATGGTTCAGTGAGGTCAGCCCGCGGCCGCACGATACGGGGATGGTGACCATGATCACCCAGGCACAGAGTGAGTTCGAGTTGCATGCCCGCGCTATCCTCGGGTTGCCGGTCAACACGGTCATGCGGGAGCCGGGAGCCAGCGCTGTCATTTATGGTGGCGTCGATGCCGAAGGGTTGGGTTACGAGGGGCTGGAACAAGCGCTATCCATCAAGGGCGCGGCGCTGAGGCTTTTTGGTAAACCGGTCTCCTATGTCCGGCGGCGCATGGGTGTGGCGCTCGCAGTCGATGAAAATGCCGATAAGGCTCGCGCCAAGGCGCTCAAGGTGGCGTCCTATATTCGTCCCGTTATCCATCCATGAATTCGTTTTGCGTGGTCTGATGCTGAAATGTGGCCAGTGACGGCTCAACTTCCAAAAGAAGACAATCCATGCAACACTTTGCCCCGTTTTGAAGTGGCTTAGATTTTTTGATCTATGAAGTCGACGCGATTGATTCATGTTGTGTTGCTGATGGGCTCATTGAGTCTTGTGTGGAATACCGCTACCGCGGATGTTTACAAGTTTGTCGGCCGCAATGGACAGGTGGTTTACACCGACAGTCCCCGGCATCGTGGATACAAACTGGTGATCAAGACGCCGGAGCGTGAAATCAAGCCGATGATCATTTCGCTCGGCGCAGGCCGGAAATTGGGTAATGGAGGCGAAAGCGAGGAGAGTGCTTCTCCGATGCCTTTACGAGGCTTGAATGCGCCGGGCTACGTTCCCCTGATGTTATCCGGTCATAGCCAGAAGGGTCGCTCACTCGACATGCGTCGAATGCAGTACGCCAATGTCATTGAGCGCGCGGCTTATAAGCATGGACTTGACCCCGCCCTGTTGCACGCGGTGATTAAGGCGGAGTCCTCTTATAACCCGGGGGCGGTTTCCAATAAGGGCGCGATGGGTATGATGCAGCTCATGCCGGGTACGGCGGCACGTTATGGTGTCCGTAATCCTTATGACCCCGAAGACAATATTTTCGGTGGCGCTCGTTACCTGAAGGATCTGATGGGTATGTTCCGGTCAGATGTTCGTCTGGCCGTTGCCGCCTATAATGCGGGTGAACACAATGTCATGAAGTATGGGTATCAGGTGCCACCATTTGCCGAAACCCGTGGTTACGTTTCCAAGGTTCTGGGTTTCTACAACAACTACAATTGAAAATCACGGGATCTGAACGCCGAATGAATCCAGTAGGCGAATCAGACTGATCAGCGGCAGTCCGATCAGTGTATTAGGGTCATTGCATTCGATTTTCTCCACTAGCGCGATGCCTAGCCCTTCCGACTTGAAACTGCCCGCGCAATCATAGGGTTGATCGGCATCAACGTAACTTTTGATCTGCTCTTCAGTCAGCGAACGGAAGGTCACCCGGCAAAGATCGATCGACCCTCTCGAGACACCAGTCTCTCCCTGAGTAACGCATACGGCGGTATGGAATTCCACTGTGCGCCCCGATGTCCGCAACAGCTGGTCAATCGCTGCATCCCGTGATCCGGGCTTGCCGATCAGAGTGTCGCCCATGGCAGCCACCTGGTCCGATCCGATAATAAGACCTTCACCCCGGTGTTTGGAGATAGCGACAGCCTTTTCATGAGCCAGTCGAGAGGCAAGGGCTTGGGGAGATTCGTTGAGGCGACTGGATTCGTCAATCCCGGGCGCCGCGCATTCAAAATACAATCCCAGTTTCTTGAGGAGGTCCTTTCGATAAGGGGACGTGGAAGCCAGGATGATTTTGGGTCGGGGTTCTGGCATGTCTCGGGTGCGTCTTTATTTTTGACAGATTCGCGTCTTTGAAGCTATTATTCGCCGATTATGCCTGATCGTTTGCCGGATGTGATCGACCCCTTGAGCTTGGCCCAGAAAAGTCGCCATCTGCGGGGTGAGATCCCACTGAGTCAACTGGATAGGGTGGCAGAGGCGCTGTTCGAGACGCAAGGAACCGCGAAATTCGAACTCAAGTTTGGCAAGACCGGTCGCCAAGCCGTGGTAACTGGCCACGTCGATGCCGATTTGATCTTGCAGTGTCAATATTGCATGGGGGCGATGTCCTTGCCAGTCAATAGCGAAGTCAATCTGGGCGTTGTTACGTCCGTAGATGAGGCTCTGCTGTTGCCGGAATCGATGGAGCCACTGCTGATCGAGGTGGAAAGCGAAATTGCGCTTGCGGATATTGTCCAGGATGAGCTGCTGCTGGCAATTCCCACGGTTCCGCGGCATCCCAACTGTCAGCTTCCCAATGCGCTCGAGGCAAAGACAGACAAACCCCATCCCTTTGCCGGGCTGGCTGATCTAATGTCCAAATTATCTTCCCAGGAGTAACTCATGGCTGTTCAACAAAACCGTAAAACCCGTTCCAAGCGTGACATGCGTCGTTCCCACGACGCTCTGGCCGGTCCGACACTCTCGATTGAACCCACCACCGGCGAAACGCATCGTCGTCATCATGTCAGTGCGGACGGTTTTTACCGTGGCCGCAAGGTGATCGCCGGCAAGGTCGAAGAGACCAGTGAAGAGTAAGCGGCTGCTCCTCATCTGAGCTAGAGTTCATTTTTCTCACATCACACTCGCCTCGAGTATGCCGCGAAAGCTGACGATTGCGCTTGACGCCATGGGTGGCGACCACGGCCCCGGTGTCATTGTTCCTGCAGCGCTCGAAAGCGCTGGCAGATACCCGGATCTCCATTTGATTCTGGTGGGAGATGAAACCCGCTTGCGCCATGCATTGAATGGCCGGGAGGCTAATTATGCCGGCCGCATAAGTATTCACCATGCTTCCCAGTTGGTGGAAATGCATGAAACACCCTCCAAGGCGTTGCGAGGAAAGAAGGACTCCTCAATGCGGGTTGCGATCGACCTTGTCAAGGAGCACAAGGCCGATGCTTGCGTGAGTGCTGGCAATACCGGAGCTTTGATGGCCATTGCCAAGTTCGTCTTGAAAACTATTACTGGCATAGACAGGCCCGCGATAATAGCGATGCTGCCGTCAAAGACCGGGCATACACATGTCCTGGATTTGGGTGCCAATGTCGATTGCACGGCTGAACATCTCTGCCAGTTTGCCGTCATGGGCTACGAGTTGGTCAAGGCGGTCGAACATCATGATCATCCTAGGGTTGGTCTGCTGAATATCGGTGAGGAAGAAATCAAGGGCAACGAACAGGTAAAGCAAGCGGCGAAGATGCTTTCAGGTAGCCATATCAACTTTGTTGGGTTTGTCGAGGGAAATGACATCTTTGCGGGCAATGTCGATGTGGTCGTCACGGATGGCTTTACCGGAAACGTGGCCTTGAAAGCCATTGAAGGCTTCGCAAAATTGCTGGGCGGATCGCTCAAGGACGAATTCAGCAAGAACCTCTTCACTAAAATGCTTGGTCTTTTCGCCTTGCCGGTGCTGAAAGCCTACAAAAAGAGATTCGATCCCCGAGCCTACAATGGCGCAAGCTTGGTCGGCCTCCGGGGCATCGTCGTCAAGAGTCACGGCAATGCCGATCAGATCTCGTTTGCCAACGCCATTCGTGTCGCCATGTTGGAAGTTGAGCAGGGTGTCCCAGACCGTATCGGTGAGCGGGTCGCTGAAGTCTTTGCCGCGAGGAAAATCGCTTGACTCGCTATGCGACCTTGATGGGCACCGGCGGCTATTTGCCAGAAACCATCCTCACCAACGAACAAATTTCACAAACGGTCGAAACCACACATGAGTGGATCATGGAGCGGACCGGGATTCGTGAACGGCGGATTGCCGGCAAGCATGAAACGGCCTCCAGCATGGCCGAAATTGCAGCACGCCAGGCGCTGGAAGCCGCAGGGCTCAGGCCGGATGAACTCGACCTGATTATCGTCGGTACAGGGACGCCGGACCGAGTCTTTCCGAGTACCGCCTGTCTGCTTCAGCATCGCCTGGAGATCACCCATTGTGCGTCTTTTGACGTGCAGGCCGCCTGTTCTGGATTTATATTTGCCCTGAGCATTGCCGACCAGTACATCCGCGCCGGCAGTGCCCGCCACGTGTTGGTCGTCGGCAGTGAAATGAACTCTCGCCTGGTGGACTGGAGCGATCGTTCCACTTGTGTGCTATTTGGCGATGGTGCCGGCGCGGTGGTTCTCGGTGTTTCTGATGAGCCGGGTTTGCTTAGCACGCATATCCACTCGGATGGTCAATATCAGGATTTGCTCTATGTGCCGAATCCTGCGGCCAGTCATCCCGAAGAAGAAACGGCATCACGCTACCTCAAGATGCAGGGCAATGAAGTGTTCAAGGTGGCTGTCAATACGCTAGGCCGCATCGTTGATGAAACCCTTGAGGAGAACGGGCTTGAGAGGGCCGACGTCGATTGGCTGGTCCCGCACCAGGCTAATATTCGCATCATCACCGCCACTGCCAAGAAATTGAAAATGTCGATGGATCAGGTGGTGGTTACTGTCGAACGACAGGGTAATACGTCTTCAGCTTCCATTCCTCTGGCGCTCGATGAGGCCGTTCGTGATGGTCGAATCAAACGTGGTCAAACTGTATTGATGGAGGCCTTCGGTGGTGGCTTCGCCTGGGGTTCAGCGCTTCTACGTTATTGAGTCGGATATCTGTATGAGTCGAGTGGATCAGGGTCTGGCCTTCCTCTTTCCGGGGCAAGGTTCACAGTCAGTGGGGATGCTGGCCGATCTGGCGGAGAATTATTCGGATGTCCTAGCGGTTTTTGGTGAGGCATCTGATTTACTGGGATATGACCTGTGGGCGGTGGTAAAGAATGGGCCGGAAGATCAGCTGAATTCAACTCGCTTTACCCAGCCGGCCATGTTGGCCTCGGGGGTGGCGGCATGGAGGGTTTGGAGTCAATCCACTGATGTGCGCCCCGCCTGGATGGCCGGCCATAGCCTGGGTGAGTACACCGCACTGGTATGTGCGGGAGCGTTGCGCTTCGATGATGGCATTCGTCTGGTAGCCGAAAGAGCTCGCTTGATGCAGGAAGCTGTCCCCGCCGATGTGGGTGCCATGGCCGCAGTGCTCGGGCTGGCCGATGACCAGGTTGTGGTGGTTTGTGAGCAGGCGACCGGCCCCGACCAGGTCGTGAAGGCGGCCAATTTTAACGCGCCAGGACAGGTCGTTATTGCCGGTCACCGCGAAGCGGTGACTCGCGCCACTGAGCTTTCCAAGGAAGTTGGTGCCAAACGTGCGGTCATTTTACCGGTCAGCGTGCCTTCTCACTGCCCATTGATGCAGCCCGCGGCTAATCAGTTCAGCCAAATGCTGAATGATGTTGACTTTGCGGCACCAATCGCACCGGTCATTCATAACGTGGATGCAGCGGTACATGAAGGCGCTGTTGCCATCCGCATGGCACTCGAACAGCAACTTTACGGCTCAGTTCACTGGGCCGATTCTGTGCGTCATATGGCAGCGCAGGGCGTTGATCGATTTATAGAATGCGGTCCCGGCCGTGTCTTGGCCGGCTTGAACAAGCGCATCGTGCCGGAGGCTCAAACAGAGTCCATTTTTGATGTTTCATCTCTCGAAAAAGCAAAAGGTCTGATTTCATGAGTTCACCCCTGGCAATTGTGACCGGCGCGAGCCGAGGTATCGGTAAAGCTATAGCCGAGCGTCTGGGCCATGATGGGTTCTTTGTGGTCGGTACGGCTACCAGCGATGCCGGAGCATCGGCCATCACCGTTTATCTTGAAGAAGCCGGGCTGACGGGCGTGGGTCGTGTATTGAATGTCGCGGAGGCTGGTGCGATTGAGCAGTTTATCGACGAAGTCAGCAAGGAATTTGGAACCCCGGCAGTGCTGGTCAATAATGCCGGCATTACCCGGGATAACCTGTTGATGCGGATGAAGGACGAAGAGTGGGATGACATCATCCGCACCAACCTGACCTCGATCTTTCGGCTCAGCAAGGCCTGCATGCGGGGGATGATGAAGGCGCGTCACGGGAGAATCGTCAATATCACCTCTGTGGTGGGCTCCACCGGCAATGCGGGGCAAGCTAACTATGCGGCGGCCAAGGCCGGTATCATCGGTTTCACCAAATCGCTGGCTAAGGAGGTCGGTTCACGTGGCATTACGGTCAACAGCGTGGCCCCCGGTTTTATTGACACCGACATGACCCGTGCGCTTTCTGATGACATCCGCCAGTCCTTGCTGGCGAATATTCCGCTGGGCCGGCTGGGCTCAGCCGAAGAAGTCGCTGGAGCCGTCAGTTTCCTTTGTTCGGTGGATGCCGGATATGTGACGGGTGAGACGCTGCACGTGAACGGCGGCATGTATATGGCATAATGCGCGCGCCTATCGGGTGCTTTATGGCCGTTGTGGATGGGCTCTCGCAACCCGAGGCCGTTGGATGAGGAATGAAAACCCTTGTATTCATCGGGTTTCAAACTTAAATCTCGAAATTAATAAAACCAGATTTAGACTAAACGACTGAGGATAAAAAATGAGCGATGTAGCAGAGCGTGTAAAAAAGATCGTTACCGAGCAACTGGGCGTGAAAGAGGAAGTGACCAACGAAGCGTCCTTTGTTGACGATCTAGGCGCTGACTCACTGGACACGGTCGAGCTGGTTATGGCTTTAGAAGAGGAATTCGAATGTGAAATTCCTGATGAAGATGCTGAAAAGATTACCACCGTCCAGCAGGCGATTGACTACATCACCACTAACGTCTAATCGTTCCACCCCATTAACCCCGTCAGCCGCGAATGGTTGACGGGGTTAATGTGTTTCAGGGGTTTTCGATTTTTCTGCTTGGGATTTGGCCGTGACTAAGAGACGTGTTGTAGTAACCGGAATGGGTGCTGTATCCCCTGTTGGGCTTACTGCGGCTGACTCCTGGGACAGTGTTCTGAAGGGCAGGAGCGGGATTGCTCCACTGGATGTGTTTGATGTGTCCGAATTCACCACAAGGATTGGTGGAAGCGTGCGCAATTTCGACATTACGGATTACATAAGCGACAAGGATGCCAAGAAGATGGATGTCTTCATCCATTACGGCATGGCGGCCGGCAGTCAGGCCTTCGAGCACTCTGGCATAGAAGTGACTGAGGCTAATGCCGAACGGATCGGTGTTGCCATTGGTTCGGGTATCGGTGGCATTACGGGTATCGAGGCGGGTCACAACTCTTTTCTGAAGGGTGGGCCGCGCAGGATCTCCCCCTTCTTCGTACCCAGCAATATCATCAACATGATATCGGGCAATCTGTCCATAAAGTATGGGCTTCAGGGCCCGAATTTCGCGATTGTGACAGCCTGCACCACGGGCACACACAACATCGGTGAAGCGGCCCGCGTCATCATGTACGGTGACGCTGATGTCATGGTGGCGGGCGGCGCCGAGATGGCGACTTCTCCGACTTCTTTGGGTGGGTTTGCATCAGCCAAGGCACTTTCACGCCGAAATGACGAGCCGTTGCTGGCAAGTCGCCCCTGGGATCGTGATCGTGATGGGTTCGTGTTGAGCGATGGAGCCGGCGTGCTGGTTCTTGAAGAGCTAGAACATGCCCGCCAACGCGGGGCGACCATTTATGCCGAACTCGTCGGCTATGGCATGAGCGCCGATGCATATCACATGACCCAACCGCCTGCTGGTGGGGAAGGTGCTGCACGTTGCATGCGACAGGCGCTGCGTGACGCCCATCTCAACCCAGAGGATATCGACTACATCAATGCGCATGGCACCTCGACTCCTGCAGGGGACGTGGCGGAAACTCAAGCCGTCAAAAGTGTATTCGGCGACTACGCCTACAAGGTCCCGGTGAGTTCGACCAAGTCCATGACCGGTCACATGCTGGGCGCGGCCGGCGGCATCGAAGCGATTTTCTCTGTTATGGCCCTAAGAGATCAGGTGGCCCCTCCGACGATCAATCTGGATAATCCGGATCCTGAATGTGATCTTGACTTCATCCCCCATCACGCACGCGAAATGCCCATGCAGTACGTCATGTCCAACTCCTTTGGATTTGGCGGGACCAACGGAACGGTGATCTTCAAAAAGTTCGAATAAATACCGATCATGGGTTGTGCAGATTCCTGGCCCAATCCGAATGATTGCAAGTCGCTCAAAGTGACCTCCATTCTTGTCAACGGGGAAATAGCGAACTGCATCGATCTGCTTGATCGAGGGTTTCAGTATGGTGACGGTGTATTTACGACCCTCCTGCTTAAGGAGGGAGTGCCTCTTTTCCTTGAGCAACATCTGGATCGACTCGGTCGTGACTGCGCGGGTCTAGCCATTCCTCCTATTGAATCGACGCTCCTGCGCGGTGACATAAAGTCCGTCATTGGTGATGAAAAGCGGGGTGTGATCAAGATTCAGGTCACCCGGGGTTTGGGCGGTCGTGGCTACCGACCGCCTGAGATCGTTTCGCCGACCCGTGTGGTAGCCTTGCATCCACTTCCTGTTTTTCCAGATCAATACACGAGTGAAGGCATTGAAGTGCGTTACTGCCGGACTCGATTGGGCATCAATCCGGCGCTGGCCGGCATCAAGCATATGAATCGGCTTGAGCAGATTCTGGCGCGTTCCGAGTGGTCGGATAACCGAATTGCGGAAGGCTTGATGCTTGATCATGAGGGCCAGTTGGTTGAGGGCACCATGAGTAATGTATTTCTGGTCAAGGACGGCCAGTTGTGGACGCCTCTACTTGATCGGTGTGGTGTGAGTGGGGTGATGCGTTCAGTCGTCATCGGGGCAGCCAGAAGTCTTGGAATCCAACTCACCCAGTGCCGACTCACTCCTGAAGACATGGCTGTGGCCGATGAGGCGTTCATTACCAACAGTGTCATTGGTCTATGGCCTGTATCCTGCGTTAAGGGAAAAATCATTCCCGTCGGGCCGGTTACCTTCGAGTTACGCGTATGGTTGATGAACTCAATAATGAACCAAATCGACTTAAGTTAAGGCGGGTAGTAGCCTGGGCGCTCGGCATACTGCTGCTGCTAACTTGGATTTATGTCGATTACCGGGTTAGCGTCAATTCACCCCTCGGGATCAGCAAACCCCTGCGTCTTTCGATCAAGAAAGGACAGGGCGTGGCTGCGCTGGCTCAAGATTTGCGAGCGCGAAATGTTTTGGTTGAGCCACTATGGCTTCGCGTTTTGGCTGCTACTCAGGGTGCAAGTCAAGATCTGAAATATGGGGAATATGTCATTCCAGCCGGTACTACGAGCCGAGAGCTGCTCGATATGCTGGTCAGTGGCAAATCGCGGCAGGTTCAGGTCACCATTGTCGAGGGGTGGACTTTCGCGCAAATGTGCCAGGCTCTGGCCAAGCATCCCGGTTTGCGGCAGGAGGTGGCCGAAAAGACCGGAGATGAAATCATGGCCATGCTGGAGTCTCCCGGGGTTTTTCCGGAAGGTCAGTTCTTTCCGGATACTTATTTCATAGGAACAAGTACGTCCGATCTGGATATCCTGCGCAAATCCCATAAAAAAATGCAGGAGGTGCTGGCTGCCGAGTGGCAGGCACGGGCCCCGAATCTCCCGGTCAATACTCCCGACGAAGCGTTGACACTGGCCTCCATTGTCGAAAAGGAAACGGGTCGGGCCGAAGAACGTCCTGCGATCGCCGGCGTGTTTACCCGTCGGTTGCTAAAAGGCATGCGGCTGCAAACTGATCCCACTGTGATTTACGGAATGGGCGAGGCGTTCAAGGGCAACCTGCACAAGGAAGACTTGCGGCGGGATACGCCCTACAACACCTATACCCGCGCTGGTTTGCCACCAACACCCATTGCCTTGCCGGGTCGACAGGCCATTCATGCGGCCTTGAATCCCGCCGAAGGGACTAGCCTCTATTTCGTCGCCAGGGGAGACGGCACGCATGTTTTCTCCAGCTCGCTGGATGAGCATGAACGGGCTGTCGATAAGTTTCAGCGGCATCGTTGACTATGAGGCCGCGATTCATCACGTTGGAAGGGGGCGAGGGGGTCGGTAAGACCACCAATCTCGCCTTTATCGAGGACTACCTGACCACACGGGGTGTCGATCTGTTGAGGACCCGTGAACCTGGCGGGACGCCCCTCGGAGAGCGGATACGCGGGCTCTTGCTTGACTCCGACGGCATGAACAGTTTGTCGGAATTGCTGCTGGTCTTTGCTGCCCGGGCTCAGCACCTTGACGAGGTCATCCGCCCCGCGCTTGCGGCGGGGCGGTGGGTGTTGTGCGATCGTTTTACTGATGCCAGCTATGCTTATCAGGGCGGAGGACGGAATCTTGATTTGTCGGTCATTGGCTTGCTCGAGCAATGGGTCCAGGCAGGGCTGCAGCCCGATCTGACCCTGTTGCTGGATACTTCAATCGAAGTGGGCATGTCTCGCGTGCGGGATCGTGGCGCTACGGATCGCTTTGAGTCCGAGCATCTCGGATTCTTTGAAAAGGTTCGGGCGGCCTACCTGGATAGGGTGGATAAATATCCGGATCGCATCAAGCGCGTTGATGCCTCCGGGAGCCTCGGGTCTGTCCACGCGGGTATTACAATCCATCTGGATCACTTGATCGAGATGAGCAAATGATTCCTACTGTCTCCGAGCTCTATCCCTGGCTGGAGGCACCTTGGCAAAGCCTCAAGAGTCACATCGATTCGGATCGTGTCCCTCATGCGCTGCTGATGCAGGGTCCTGTGGGTCTTGGGAAATCGACCCTCGCGGCGCTATTCGCCCGCCGGCTACTTTGCACCGAGCCAGACGAGTGGCACTGCGGTCACTGCCATTCCTGCCACCTCTTCGAGGCCGGCACGCACCCGGATTATCAGTGTGTAGGGCCGGAAGAGCCTGGCAAGGTCATCAAGGTCGATGCAATTCGAAAGCTGATCAATGACTTGTCGCTGAAACCACAATACGGCGGCTACCGGGTGTTCGTGATCGACAAGGCAGAGCAGCTGAATCCCAGCTCAGCGAATGCGCTTCTCAAGACGCTGGAAGAGCCCGCGGATCGAACGGTGCTCTTGCTGATAACCCATCGACCCAGCCGGTTGCCGCCCACCATCTTGAGCCGGTGTCAAAAACTGAGCATTCGTGCGCCCCATAGGGAGGCGGCCATGGAATGGTTACAGGGGCAACACCCCGGTTGTGCGGCGGAAGTCTTGTTGAGCGCCTCAGGGGGTTCGCCCTTGCAGGCTCTGGCGCTGATTGAGACCGATGTGGTGGAGCGACGTCAGCGGGTATTTCAGGAATTTGGCGAGCTGAGTAGGCGACAACTTGACCCGATAGGTATTGCCGAACGGTGGCACGGGCAACCCCATGAAGAGTGTGTGAACTGGATGCTGTCTTGGGTTGCCGATATGATTTACCTGCTGATGACGCCCGCGGCACCTTGTTTGTCTAATGCTGATCTTGAGGTGGAACTGACTCAGCTGGCAAAAATCCATCGAATATGCAGCCTAATCGATTTTCGGAGTGAATTGCTGAATATTCGTCAAGCACTCGGCACTCAGGTGAACCGGCAGTTACTGTTGGAAGAGGCCCTGATTGGCTGGTCGCGATTGGCCCGTCACTCGACATGAGCCTATGAGAGAGGAAAACCCGCCTGACCGGCAGCAGGGCATGCTGTCCCTCAGCATTCGGGATGCCGCCATTCTCTATGCCTACTTCATGCCCTT
>JBILGM010000063.1:0-13483 GCA_044351045.1 Methylococcaceae bacterium
CGCGACGTTCCTTGGGAGGAAGTTGAGCCTTCAGCGTTTGATAGCCATCGGCCGCCTCAACCCGCACCTGCCGGTCACCGGCAAACTCACGGGATATGTCGCGGGCTTCGTTGGGGTGGAGCTCCGACAACACCAGCCGGTCCTGTGGTCTGAGGAAATGGCGAAAGATGCGCGGCGAGCCCGGATACCAGCGTAATTCGCGCCCCGGGTTGGTCGTTCGTACCGCTTCCAGATAGTGCCCAATCGCCTCGGGCGCGTTCGCCACCTCCCATAGTCGCTCGATCCCGCTGGCGAACTCCCGGTTTTTGCGGGCCATCTCCGACCCCAGGTGATACCGGCCGGCGCCAGCATGCGTATCCAGAATCAAGAAGGGCTTCTCCTTTTTAAGCAGCGACTGCACCAGCAAGGTAAGGACCAGATGCTTGAAGACATCGGCATGATTGCCGGCATGGTAGGCGTGACGGTAGCTGAGCATAAGGTGCGATTGGGTGTGGCAAAGAGCAATGGAATGGCAAACTACAGGCTGATGGACTCATGGGTCGCCGCACCCGGCGCTGGCCTTGGGAGGTCCCGTAGCTGCAAAGGGACGTTTTGATGAGCTTTCCCGGGAATGAACGTCGCGTCGATGACCTCCCTTGACGATTTCGACGACGACTTCCTTATCCATAACGATACAGAGAATACGGTCATTCCGCGGACACGATACCGTTCCTGAGAGGAACGCTTTACAGAGCCGCTTGGGCGTGGGTTATCTCGAAGTGACTCAATCTGGCCAAGAATGCTAGGTAAGTCAGTCTTCGGCAGGCCACATAAATCCTTGGCGACTGAGGCCCTGAACGCCAGCTCAAAGCGTGCCATCTGTCTTGAGCTGGGTCAGGAATTGCTCGGAGTCCAAGGTGGGTTCCCGGGATCGGGTTGAGCCTGTGGTGAGATCTTCCTGGTCTTCTCTTAAGGCTTCACGAATGGCTTCATTGACGATGTCCGACATGCTCCGGTGAGCGGCGGCGGCCTTCAGGCGGAGCGCCTGGTGCAAGGCGGACTCCAGGTAAAAAGTAGAGCGAACAGTCTCCGAATTGACGGCAGTCTCCAAAACATCAAAACGTATTGTCATTCTACGGGGCCCTGACGCACGAATGAAGTACTTTGCAAATCGCCAATCAACGGCTGACAATCCAACCATGTTTCAGTGCCCCCCTTTGAGCCTCTACATCCACATCCCCTGGTGCGTCCGCAAATGCCCCTACTGCGACTTTAACTCGCATCGGGCCGAAGCCGGCTTGCCAGAATACGAGTATGTCAGCGCCCTGCTGCAGGATCTGGAGGCCCAACTACCTTGCGTGGCGGGTCGTGAGGTCGGAACGATCTTCATGGGCGGCGGCACACCCAGTCTGTTCAGTGCCGAGGCGATCCATACCCTGTTGCAGGGAGTGCGAGAACGCTTGCCGGTTGCCCCGCACGCCGAGATCACGCTGGAAGCCAACCCCGGCACGGCAGAGAGCAGCAAGTTTCAGGGTTTTCGCCAAGCAGGCGTGAATCGCCTCTCTATTGGCATCCAGAGTTTCCAGGGCGGACATCTGCAGACGCTGGGACGGATTCATGGTCGTGAGGAGGCTTTGCTGGCGGCGCAGATGGCGCGCGAAGCGGGCTTTGATAACTTCAATCTGGACCTGATGTTCGGCCTGCCCCAACAAACGATCGACCAGGCGCGGGCCGATGTGCAGACGGCCATCGACCTCAATCCCACGCATCTGTCTTTCTACCAATTGACGCTGGAACCCAACACGGTTTTCCACAAATACCCGCCGTCGCTGCCAGAGGATGAGTCGATCTGGGCCATCCAGCAAGCGGCGCAGGCATACCTCGCGGAGCAAGGCTTTCAACAGTACGAAGTGTCGGCCTATGCCCGGGAGGGTTGGCCATGCCGACATAACCTCAACTATTGGCGCTTCGGCGATTATCTCGGCATCGGGGCCGGAGCTCATGGCAAAATAACCGATATGCAAACCGGCAGCGTCACCCGCACCAGCAAGATCAAACACCCTCAGCACTATCTATTGGCGGCAGGAGATGCTGGCCGGCAAGGGTTGGCCACAACAGTCCCGATTGAGGACTTGCGCTTTGAGTTTCTGATGAATGCGCTGCGTCTGCGTGAGGGTTTCAGCCAAAGCCTGTTTGCCGAGCGCACGGGATTACCGATCAGTATCCTGGAGCCGGAACTTGCCGCGTGTCTGGAGGAAGGGCTGCTGGAGATGAACGGCCAGCATATCCGTTGCAGCGCCCAAGGCTTCAACTTTCTCGACACGGTCCTGCAGCGTTTTCTGGGATGAAAAATCATCACTACCTCTACTGGCCGTTAGCCGACTCAGCAGACCGGCGGTTTCGGCAACCTTCAACGCAAGCCCCAGGTCACCGCGGAGTGGGGCCGCACGGACATCACCTGCCAGGTCTTTCTGGGACGCAGCGGATGTCGTTCGAGCATGAGTGGTTTGGCAGGCTTTCCCGTTTCAGCAGTCAGCATGAAATTTTTTAAATCAAAGGCCCCACCAGAGCCTACGGCCAAGCGGGCGGCGGATTATGTCGTTCGCCCTTCGCTGGATGAGCTGATCGCCCTCAGTCAGCCCGCTGCGGGCATTGCCCTCGCTCGCCCCACCGCCAAGGCGCTGCAGAGTGGCCAGTACCTCGCCCGGTTCAAGGGGCGCGGCATGGAGTTCGACGAGACCCGCCTCTACACCCCCGGCGATGATGTGCGCAGCCTCGACTGGCGTGTCACGGCGCGGACCGGCAAAGCCCACACCAAGTTGTTCCGCGAGGAGCGCGAGCGGCCGATATTCCTGAGTGTCGATTATCGGGCATCCATGTTTTTTGCCACCCGCGGCATGTACAAGTCGGCCATGGCCGCTCGCCTCGCCGCACTGATTGCCTGGAGTGCCCGCCGCCACGATGACCGCATCGGCGGACAGATATTCTCCGAGGCCGGCAGTACCGAGCTCAAGCCCGACCATGGCCAGGCCGCCGTGCTGCGGTTCCTCAAGGTGCTGGTCGACCAATCCCAAGCCGCGACCGGTTTACCTGCCGGCCAGGCGCTGGACGATGCCCTTGTTCACCTGCCGCGCCATGCCCGGCCCGGTAGCCTGGTATTCATATTTAGCGATTTCCGCCAGCTGACCCCCGCCGGCGAGGCTGCCATCAGCCGCTTGTCGCGACATTGCGACGGCGTGCTCGTCATGATTTCCGACCCGCTGGAACAGCATCTCCCGTCCGGCTGGCATCGCTACGGCGATGGCGTCAACGAAGTGCTCATCCACGGCGACCGCCGCACCCAGACCGATTATGCCGAGCAATTTCAGGCCCGGCAGGAACAGGTAAAAACCCTAGCGCGCCGACACGGTCTGCGCTTCGTCGCCTGCAGTACGGCCGAATCACCATTGACCGTACTGAACCGCGGTAGCCACCGCCCCCAACTTGCGCCGGTAACCATGTAATGCCCATGGAATCCTTGCCTCTGCGTGATATTCACTTGCCTGACCCCATCGGCTGGTGGCCGCTGGCCCCGGGCTGGTGGGGATTGCTAGCGCTGGTCACTTTGCTGGTCGGTATTCTGGTCTACCTGATTCGACGCCGCCGCCGGGTCACGCCCATCAAATTGGCTTTACATGAATTATCTCTGCTCGAGGCCAATCCCGCTCTGTCGGCACGAGAACAGTTGGAGGCCCTGTCCATACTCATGCGGCGGGTGGCCATGACGCTCTATCCCAGAGAGGATGTGGCCGGCCACGCGGGCGAGGACTGGGTGAATTGGCTGAACAATGCAACCGGCAAGGCACATTTTGAAGGGGAGCTGGGAAGGCTATTGATGTTCGGCACCTATTCAGAGGCCCCATCAGCCTCGTCGGTGGCAGAATTGCTGACGACCTATCGCCAGTGGCTGATGGCCATGAGCAAAACTCACGGCCGATGACTGATCGAGATGGGGTAGTGCTGGATACCCGAAACCCCGGGGTTGATCAGCCTGACGTTTCGATGATCGTGCCTGTATTCAACGTGGCACCCTACATCCAGGCGTGTCTTGAATCCATTCGTGCCAATCAATCAGATTTACACCTTGAGTTGATCATCATTGATGATGGCTCCGAGGACCTCTCTCATGAAGTTATTGAGGCATTACTTCTGAGGGGGGACTGGCCACCACTAGTCTATATTCGTCAGTCAAATCAGGGGCTCTCGGCCGTGCGAAACCGGGGTGCGGCCCTTGCAAGGGGGGATTTCCTCGGGTTTCTGGATAGCGATGACTTGATTGTCCCCGGCCAGTTGCGGCGAATGCTGGATTTTGCCCGTCGGACCCGCTGCGATCTGGTCTTGGGGCAAACAGAAATCTTTGATTCTGCAACAGCAGAATCCGGCCCTTTTTATGATCGGGCCTATTGGGATGCGCTGATGAAAGGCCAAACGCCCTTGGTTACCAGCGCCAAGGAAAGCCCCGATATCCTGTCATTGGAGCCTAACGTCAATTACCGCTTGATCTCTCGCGAGTTTTACCAAAAGGCTAGATTGAGCTTTCCCGAGGGTTTGCTTTTTGAGGATGCGGCCGTTCATCTAAGGATGCTGTTGCAAGCGCAGGCTGTTGCGCTCCATGGTGAAGTCTATTACCGCTATCGGATTAATCGGCCCGGCAAGATCACAGAGGTGCGGAGTCGGCGACGCTTTGATGTGCTGGCCGTGTGTCATTTGGCAATCACCGAACTTTTGGCGGCAAACGCCTCACCGGCGCAGGCGGCCGCTGCGCTCAGGGGGTTATTTCGTTTGGCTTGGGGCTGCGGGGTCATGACGCTGCTTGATCAGCGACATGCTTTTTTCAAGCAAGCGGTCGGCTTGTTTGGTTCCGGGCTGCCCAGACCCTGGATGGTTGCCTATCTGAAGCGACATCGCAGGGACCCAAAGCATGCCTTGCTGGGCTTGCTAATGACGGGTGGCGGAGATAAGGTGCTGGCCGCGTGGTCATCCAGGGAATTATCTCTTGTCGAGTGGTTACGATTTGCTGCCCGCTTATTCAGTACGCCCCGGGGAAAACCGGCTTCCGATGCCGGCGGCGGCCAGCGAAACCAACCCTGAATCATCCGCCATCCAGAAATCTTTTTTAATTACCGAAGTGGCAATTTGATGTCGCAAAGTTTAACGATTGGCATAGTGGGGGCTGGTTTTTCTGGCGCGGTCATTGCCCACGAGCTGGCGGCGCAGGGTTACCGCGTGACAGTTTTTGACGAGCGCGCCCATATCGCTGGCAACTGTCATACCGAGCGTGACGCCGAAAGCGGTGTGTTGATGCATGTGTATGGGCCGCATATCTTTCATACCGATAACGAAAGGGTATGGCAATTCGTCAACCAGTTTTCGAGATTTGAACCCTATGTCAACCGTGTCAAGGCGCTGACCGGTGGCCGGGTGTTTTCCCTGCCGATAAACCTGCTTACCATCAACCAGTTTTTTGGCAAGAGACTTAATCCCCAGCAGGCCGAGGCGTTCATTGCCGATCTGGGTGATACCTCCATCATTGATCCGGCGTCTTTTGAAGAGCAGGCATTGCGCTTTGTCGGGCGTGAATTGTACGAAGCGTTTTTCAAGAGCTACACGATCAAACAGTGGGGTGTCAGCCCCTCACAGTTGCCCGCCAGCATTCTCAAGCGCCTACCGGTTCGCTTCAACTACGATGACAATTACTTTGCCCATCGTTTTCAGGGTATGCCGCGTGAGGGTTACACCGTCATCGTCGAACGCTTGCTGGACCACCCCAACATTACGGTCCATCTCAACCGATCTTTCCGGCGTGAGGAGGCAGCAGATTTTGGCCATGTTTTCTACAGCGGGCCTATAGACGCATGGTTCGATCATTCGGAAGGTCGGCTTGGTTACCGAACACTCGATTTCGAACCCATCCGTGCGCAGGGTGATTTTCAGGGGTGTGCGGTACTCAATTACTGCGATGACAGTGTGCCGTGGACTCGGATCAGCGAGCACAAGCACTTTGCGCCCTGGGAGGCGCATGAGAAAACCCTGTGCTTCAAGGAGTTCAGCCGTGAATGCGGTCCTGGTGATATCCCCTACTACCCAATTCGCCTGGTAGAGGAAAAGGTCTTGCTGTCCCGATATGTGGACCTGGCCCGCCGTGAACAGGGAGTCACTTTCGTTGGACGCCTTGGCACCTACCGCTATCTCGACATGGATGTAACGATTGCCGAGGCGCTGGAGACGATCGATCAATTCCTCGCCGTCGGGCAAGCCGGAGAGGGCATGCCAGCCTTCGTCCAAAATCCCCTGGCCTGATGACAGAGACTGCTTCGAGTGCACGGGGCTGCCCTGCTGTAGCCGCCGTGGTGGTTACGTACCATCGGCCCCTTGAATTGCGCCAAGTGGTTGAGTCTTTGCTGGGTCAGACGCATCCGCCAGATCACATTATCATTCTTGACAACGGTGGCCCGGTCCGGGCGAACGAAATTCTGGCTGAGCAAGCCGATGCCCTGATCATCATTCATAGTGTGGTCAATCTCGGGGGTGCGGGCGGGTTTGCCAGGGGCTTATCGGAAGGACTGGGTCTCGCGGCCGACTGGGTTTGGTTGCTGGATGATGATGCGGTTCCTGAGGCTGACGCACTGGAGCAACTATTGCTGACGATACCCAGGCTTCCTGCGAATGCCGGGGTACTGGGTTGCGCCGTTATGGAGTTTGGCGATGTGGCCTTGCGGCATCGCAGACGCTTTAATCGTCGCACGGGCTGGGAAACCAGCGTGCCTCTCTCGTCGTATGGCAAAAGCCCGGTGGAAATCGACACCTGTTCCTTTGTCGGATTTCTGGTCCGCGCCGAGGCGGCGCGCCAGATTCCGCTACCCGCCGCCGATTTTTTTCTGGCTTATGACGATACCGATTATTCACTGAGGCTTCAGGATGCCGGCTGGCGACTTTGGCTGGTAGCCGACAGTGTGGTTGTCCACCTGCGGACATCGGATGCCAGATTGGGTACTAGCCCCTTTGGTAGCAAGCACTATTTGAATATTCGCAATCGACTCATCGTCAAGCGAGGTTATGCACAGTTCCGGTTGCTGGCGACCGTCGATGGAATAGCCTATGGACTGATGCTCTGGCTGCGGGCGGGGGGCTGGAAAAGCGCTGCGCAGCATCGCCTATTGCTCGGCTCCTTGCGAGATGGCATTGCCGAAAAATTGGGGCCCGCACCGGCCCAACAGGTCACCACTCTGACGCCTAAGCCATGGGCCGAGGCAGCATCCTCCAGGGGAGTTATCATCATTCGCACGCAAGGCCAGCGTCCGCAACTTCTTTTGGAGGCCATTCACTCCGTCAGAGACCAAACCAATCCCCTGTCGGTAGTCCTGGTGGTTCACGGCGACAGCCAGGCTTTTTCGGCTGTTTCCAAGGCCATGGCTGAAGAGGTCTCGCTCGGCATCAAGATCTTGCATGCGCCAGACCTCTCTCGTACCCGCGGCTACCCTCTGAATGTAGGATTGAATCATGTCTGCGCGGAGGCCCGCTACACAGGGTTTGTGGCCTTTCTGGATGATGACGATGTTCTTTATCCCCGGTTTGGGGCTGCCATAGCGGACGCCCTCAAAATGCCATCGACAGATGTGGTGTACACGGCCAGCAACAAGCGGGCGTTAGGGGCACAGGCCGAGCCGGCATACCATCCTTTGCCCGTCGCGTGCCTTCTCCATGAAAACTTCATTCCCATCAATGCTTATGCCGTTCGGATCGATTCGCTGAGAGCTCATGGCGTAAAATTTGATGAGTCGCTGGAGGTTCTGGAAGACTGGAATTTTCTCCTCCGATTACTGGGCCACAGCTTCCGCTTTACACCGTTGTCGGAATATCTTTCCGAGTTTCGCCTGACCGGAGATGGCAACACCACCGACAAGCAAGACCAAGCGATGTGGGACAGGGCCTGGGAGGGTGTTCATGGTTACCTTGATGAGTTCTGGCAAAGCGCTGATGGAAGCGCGCTTGTCGCAGGGTTTTTTGACTTTGATTTTAGTAGCAGGCCACCATTGACGGCAGATGAGCAAAGGCGGCTAAACGAGACCGAACGCTTGTTGTGTGAGCATTATCCTGCAGAGGTCAGCCTGCAGCTATCCCAAAGACATGACCTTAGGTGCCCCTCTTCTCTTGATTCGCTTTCAAGGTGAGATAGCCGTGATAAAGGATAGCGACCCACCCACTAGTGAGGCTTTCAGGACCTAGCATGAAGGAGCTTGAAGCAAACTCGGGTGAGTCTGGCAGGACCGAGCTTGGCCGGTGTCTGAGACGTTGTGACGAGCTTGAGGCCCGGCTTGGGCATGCTCTCGAAGAGCAGGGTCGTATTCGTCAGGGGCTTCAATCGAGGCTGCTGGAAAATCAGGAGGCACATCGGCGTGAACTGCTCGAGATCGACAAAAAAATGGAGCAGGAAAAGCTGGATTTGCGGTCTCAACTGCAGGAGGCGCAGGGCCTGATCCAAGCCATCCATAAGGACTATCAGCAGACCAGCCAAGAACTGCAATCAAGAGTTGCCGATGCGGAAACGACGGTCATGGCTCTGAGTCAGCAAGTGCAGGATGCGAAAACGACAGTCATAGAACTGACTCAGCAATTACAGGATGCGGAAACGACAGTCATAGAACTGACTCAGCAATTACAGGATGCCGAAACGACGATCACGGCTCTGAGGCGGGGGGCGCAGGGTGCGCAAACGACTGCCACAGAACTGACCCAGCAATTACAGGATGCGAAGAGGACCATCACAGCACAAAGTCAGCAATTGGTTGAGCGTCAGTCAGATCTGAAGTTTTCCGAGAATCAACTCAATCAAGTGCGGCATCGATTTGATTCAACCTTGGATGAATTGAATGGGGTTTATCGGTCATTATCCTGGCGAATCACCGCCCCGCTGCGTTGGCTGCGTCGTCCCTTCCATCGTCAGGGTGCTCAGTGATGCGGTATGACAGGTGCCTGTTTTGCCCGCTGGCGCTTACCTGATGCAATCCCCCCATTCAAATGCCGAACCCGTGGGAAAGGATGCTTGAGCAAAAGACAGCGTTTGATCTCGCCCGGAGACTCTTCGACGCCGATTGGTATCTGTCTCAGAATCCCGATGTCGCCCGCGCAGGGCTCGATCCTTTGCTTCATTACCTTGAACGGGGGGCTTGGGAGAGGCGGGATCCTAATCCTTTGTTCGACAGCCATTGGTATCTGAGCCAGTTTCCTGAGGTTGCGGGTAGCGGGATCAACCCCCTCCTTCATTATCTGACAGAGGGTGCAGGGCTGTTGCATGATCCACATCCCCTAATCGATACGCGGACTTATTTGCGGATCTGTGGTCGTTTGCCGGTGGGAATGACCCCGCTGGAATTGTTTCTGGCAAGCGACAAATCGGCCCTGGCGGGGGCTTATCGTTCAGTGGAGGCCCTGCAACAAACTCAACAACGCTTTCTTGACAGTGTCACCGTAGAAGTGCTTCGCGATGATCGCAGGGCACCGGCTCGATGGGCTGTTTTTCTGCAATGCGGAAGACCCTCCTTGCATGAACAATGGTTAACATCATCCAGCAAGCCCTGGCATCTGATCGCCAATTTTTATGATGACGCTTATCACCGCGGCATTCATGCCGATATGGTGTTGGTGCAGAGCCAGGGGACCAAATTTACAGCGATCCATCGGCTTATGGAGGGGCGGCCGGGTTTCTTTGAGCCCTATGACTATGTGCTCTTTCTCGATGACGACATTCTCGTCAGCGAGGATCAGCTCACTCGGCTGTTTGAGCTGGTCCAGACGTTGAACCTGAAGCTCGCGCAGCCGGCCTTACGCCACGAATCAGCTCATACCTGGCCGGTGGTGGTCGAGCAAGCGGGATCGATTGGACGCTACTTGAATACCGTCGAGATCATGATGCCGGTCGTTTCCCGTGAAGCCCTCAATCTGGGCGCGTATCTCCTCGGTCGCACCATCAGCGGCTGGGGCCTTGATTTTGCCCTTGGACAGGAAGTCAGCCGTGCCTTCGGCCGACAACAGATAGCTGTAATTGACTCAATCAGTCTCCTCCATGCAAAAACAATAGATATCGATCAGGGTAGTTACTACCGAATGCTCCGCAATGCCGGCCTGAGTGCTCTCGTCGAAGAAAGAGTCATTGGACTGGCCTTTGGCGCATGTGGTCCAATAGATTTGGAGAAAAATACCCCGATGAATTAGCCTGGCGCTATGTTCCGCTTTGAAAACCCGTTCAATATCCCTGCCGCTTCCACGGAATAAAAACATGACCCCGGTATCAAGTCCGCCTTCGCATCAATCAGCGATGGTGCCCCAGAGTGAGGCTGCATACAAAGTTATCCATGACAGCCGAGTTGCTGAAAGCCATTCCGCTGAAGTCAGTCTGATCATACCTGTCTACAACGTCGCACCTTATCTGGAGGAATGCCTGGCGGGGGTGTTTGCGATGACCGCCACGGTAAGGCTTGAAATAATCATTATTGATGATGGCTCAACCGATGGCTCAGGGCAGCGGGTCAGTGATTTGCTGGCAAAGCATCTGCCGGCTGGCGTGCTTTATGCCCGGCAGCACAATCAAGGGTTATCGGCGGTTCGCAATCTGGGTGTCAGCCTGGCCAGTGGCAACTATATCGGCTTCCTTGACAGCGATGACCTGATGTCGGTCGGGGCAATGCGCTGCATGCTTGATTTTGCCCGCGAAAATGATTGCGATGTGATGTTGGGCAGGAGCGTGGTATTCGACTCAAAGAGCGATTCTGTAACACCCTTTTATGACGAATGGGTTTGGTGGCGCCTTTTGGGCCACTCGCCCAGCCGGGTCATCTCCCGACACGAGGAGCCCACTCTGTTTCTCCTGGAGCCAAATGCCAATTATCGGCTGGTTCGCCGTGATTTCTTTATCCGGAATGGGCTGCATTATCCGGTGGGGAAGCTATTTGAGGATCCGCCCGTCCACTACAAGATGCTGGCGATGTCGGCCCGTACGGGCCTATTGGATGTCACTTACTACTGGTACAGGGTCAATCGGCCAGGAAAGATCACGGCTGAACGGAGCCAAAGGCGCTTCGACATACTGGATGTAGCCCGAGAGGTTTTTGATACCCTCGGCAACATGCATGTCACCCCGGAGGAGGGTGCCGCAATCCTCTATGGGCTAACCCGTATCGTCTGGTGGTGCGGTACGATGACGCTGCCAAAGCAGCGTAGCGACTACTTCGAACAAGCCTGCACGACATTCAAAGGCTATGCCCCGGTCGCCTGGGTCAACCGCTTTGGATTGCTCCGCTTCCCCGACGAAATTTTACATTTGGTGTTGGGGGCGATCATGCGCGGGGACGTCGATCGGTTGGTCCGTCTTTCATTTGGTCAGAGAGCCCCTATTAAGTCCTTCTTTTTCCTGCTCAAAATTGGGCGCAAGGATTTGGTTGTGCGGCGGCTGAAAGAGGCCGGGTCACGCCAATTTGTGAAAGTTCGCAAATTGATGAGGTAAACCGGTATGGATTTGGTTACACGACATATTCTCACCCATATTTCTTCTCAGGTACCTCGTTCACTATTGGATGGAGATCGCTGGCGTATTGATAACAGTTTTTTTGGACCCTACCTGCTAACCGGCACATTTGCGGGTTCCTCGATCATATTCGGTGGGAGGTCAGGGCTACTTGGCCTGGAGCTCGCCCATCGCAATCCAAGGCAAAGGGTTTACATTGTTGAGCGGGACGCGACCTTGCGTGAAGCGATCACCGAGTCGTCCCATCATCTTGGCACGTTCAACCTCGTTATCGCTTCGTCCCCTGATGAATGTATTTCACAAACGACATCATCTGGAGAGGCGCTGGGGCTGGTCTGCATTGAACGGGAATGGTTTAGTCGCGAACTGCTACAAAGGCTGGCTCAAGAAACCCAAATAGAAACACTGGTGGGCGAGTTTGACGAGTGGATGGCCAATCCATTATGGCTGCACCGGCAGAGCCGTCGTATGTCGCAGCGTTTTCATTGGCATAACGCCACGCTAAATTTGCCTATGGCCGGAAAAGCCTTTGACGGACCTGATGTCAGCGTCGTAGTCCCTGCTTACGGCATAGAAAATTATATTGACCAATGCGTGGAAAGTCTGGTCAGCCAGACGTTGGAGGACATTGACATCATCATTGTCGATGATGGAGCGAAGGATCGTTCCGGCCAGTTGGCTGACGAGTGGGCCAGGCGTGATTCGCGAGTTCGCGTAATCCATCAGCCGAATGCAGGATGCGCGGCGGCTCGCTCCAATGGCCTTAAAGCCGCCACCGGCATGTTCGTGGGTTTGGTCGATGGTGATGACTGGGTTGACCCCCCCATGTTTCAAGCCTTGGCGGAATCAACCGTTCGTTACACCAGCGACATTGCACAGTGTGGTTATCGTCATTGTTATGACAGTGATGGTACCTGGCTGGATGAGCCGGAGCATTTCTCGCTGACTCACCGATTGGGGGAAGGTAACGGACTGATTGCCAATCCCAGGGATTTAATTGCCGGGCGGCCTACTATCTGGCGCCGCATCTACCGCCATGACTTTTTGACGGATCATGGTATCGACTTTCCGACGGCTATCCGGCGATTCGATGATTTGCCCTTCCATTTCATGACGCTGGCTCTCGCGGAGCGGCTGTCAGTCGTCAATGCCTGCTATTACAACTACCGACAGCAGCGCCCAGGGCAGGATATCGGTGTCGTTGATCAACGCTTGAATGTCCATTTTCCTATCTTCCGTGTATTAAAGGAGTTCGTTAATCAGCACCATTCCCGTGATCTGGAGGATAAGCTGATCATGACTCAGGTAGCCTCACACAAGTGGGCCCTGTCAGTGATTGAGCGTGACTTGGTGAAGGATTATCGTCTGGCTGCCAAATATGATCTTTTTGGGGATAGTGTCACGCTCACGGACCAAGAAATCCTTGATGTCATCCGCCGCCATAACCGTCGCCAGACGTGGTGGGCCAGATCAACCCTGCGTCAGATAGGTTCAGGTGAGAATGCATGGAGCAAGATCAAGGATTATGCAAAATAAATGCAGATCGCTGATTGATTGCTTCTTTTGCTGAGGTCTGCCGCAGCGCTTGGACGGGCTCAGGGCAAATGGGAAGCCGCAGCGCAGCGGGTGGGTTGTGGTGAGTCCGGCTAATCAAATGGTCTGGGTAGGGTAACCCTGATGGGGTTTCACCAGTGTTCTGCACCTCAAACTACCCACCCCGTGCCCATTCCCAGAGATCCTTCACTCCCGATGGTCGTTCAGGATGACACAAACAACCCTGTCGTCCTGAGCCCCGCGAAGGGCCCCAAGCTATCGGCACCGTCGGGCCTCACAGGCAGTGGCCTGAGATCCTGCACTCCCGATGGTCGTTTAGGATGACACAAACAACCCTGTCGTCCTGAGTGAAACGAAGGACCTCAGGCTATCGGCACCGTCCGACCTCAC
>JBILGM010000064.1:0-13343 GCA_044351045.1 Methylococcaceae bacterium
ACAGGAAAGCTGCAGAACCTGCCGGCGAATCCTCTCACTCACGCCGTCACCCTATGAGACCTTCCACTCGAAACGGAAGAGAGCCCTGAATCGATTTAGCATTGAATTCGAGGATCGACTCTACCCGAACTGACCGAAATCCCGTTTACACAAAAATTCGGACACCCTCCGATTAACAACTTTAAATAATCTATGGCTCTTGAAACAACCTTGAGATAAGTCTCAGGCTTTTTAAATAAGAATAAATTTAGATCGTTTACTTTGATTTATTCACTCCATCCCATGCTGAAATCTCACAATGAACCATAACATCGCGTGTCTTGCTGTTCTTTTGCTGCCCGCTTTGGTCGTTGCCGGTACACCGGAGGCGTCTGAAAGTGTGCTCGTTAGGACATCGTCGGCCAGCAGCGTAATTGCGGCTTATACCTTGGTGGCTCCTGTGAAGGAAGTACCGTCTGGTCTGATTGCCCGTGCCGTGTTACCGATGGGGCTGAGTTGTCCGGGTATGAAGGTTCGGGTCAGTCAGCCGGGAGGTACAGTCAGCCGCATGCTGCCGATGGTCGAAAGACCGATCCCAGACAATACCTCGATGGCTTTTTTGGCTACCCGGGTCTGTGAGGCGCCTTTGCCTAAGGGGGCATTGAGTGCCTCGGTCGGAGGCCAGGTGCTACCCGCCAAGCTACCGGGCACCATCAAGAAGATGGCCGTGTTTGGGGACACCGGTTGCCGGATGAAAAAAACCAATGATCAGGACTGCAATACCCCACAAACCTGGCCTTTGGCGCAAATCGCCGAAAGCATGGCCGAAAAGAAACCTAACGTCACCCTGTTCCTGGGTGACTTCTTCTACCGTGAATTCGTTTGCGATCCTTACCAGACGCTGACGTGCGGGGCCAGCCCGCCTCCGTTGGATATCAATCATGACTATGATTCCACCACCAACCCATTCCCGAAGTATCCATTCTCGGATACGGCCTATAGTTGGTTGGCGGATGTCTTTGTGCCGATGCGACCGATCTTTTCGGCGGCACCCCTTTTAGTCGTCCGTGGCAACCATGAATCCTGTCAGCGGGGCGGTGTGGGATATTTTCGTTTCTTTGATCCGCATCTTGGCAATGTGCAACTCTGTTCACCGGTCCCCAAACTGGATGCGCAGGGCCAGCAGATCATCAAGACTGTTGAGACGATTGTGGATGGCAAACCGGTCATCTATTCCTACCCGCAATGGAAAACCGCCCCTGACACTGTGACCGATACCTGGTCAACGGCCTTCAAGGTCGGGGCCGGTCGTTACTTGCGCCTGGCGGTGGTCGACTCCGCCTACGGGTGGGATTATGAAGTCGCTCCGATCTGGAAAGGGTTGAATGTGCAGTATCGGGCCGCCCATGACCTTACTGCAGCGACACAACTCATCAAGGGAAAAGTCCCCGAAAACTGGTTGCTTTCTCATCAGCCCCAGTTCGGGGTTGACTGTGCGCCGGAGGATTTCTCCCCGCTATGCAAATGGGTGTCCGAGACCCAAACCGCCGCTGCTTATGGTTTGTTGGGCCATTACAATCTGCTGTTGTCCAGTCATATCCACCTGGCCCAGGCCGTCCAGATACCCGGTCAGCCCGGCCAGATGATTCTCGGCAATGGGGGTTCCTCTTTGCAGCCCGAGGGTATTGAGGACTATCCGCCGTTCCTGACCTATGGCCCACTGCAGGCACCCACCGGTGAACTGGTTGTCGGTGTCCCGGCCGGGATGACCGCCTACCCGGTCCCGGAGAAACCCATGTGGACTGCAGTGCGGTTTGGCTATGCCATGGCGGTCCCCGGTAAAAAGAATACGCAATGGACCTGGACTCACTTTGATCCTGACGGCAAGGAGTTTGCCCGTTGTGAACAGGTTGAAAAATCTCTGGCTTGTGAGAATCTGGTCACCCAATAAAGCGAACCGGGTGTCAGAAATGCTTCTGGCACTCGGCTGTGAAAGATAAGGTTACTGAACGAGGTACGACTATGTCAGGTTATTATGCTCATGCTCGAAGTCTATTGTTGGTCCTCTTACTGGGGTTGGGGGGTGGGCTTGCCCATGCTGCCAATTTCGTTGTGCAGATCCTCTCCTTCAACGATTTCCATGGCAATATCCAACCCCCGGCAGGGAGTGATGCCAAGATGCGGGTGACCGAGGATCCGTCGCAAAACGATCTGGGGGGCAGCGAATATCTATCTACCACCCTGTCGCTTTTACGGCAGAAGGCCAAGCACTCCATCACTGCCAGTGCCGGTGACCTGATTGGCGGTTCCCCATTGCTCTCCGGCATGTTTCGAGACGAACCGACAGTAGAATCCATGGAAGCCCTGAAACTGGATGTCTCCAGTGTGGGTAATCATGAATTCGACGAAGGCCTGACTGAGCTCCTGCGCATGCAATATGGCGGCTGCCATCCGGAAGACGGATGCTATTTTCCCGATAACCCCTACGATGGCGCCCAGTTTCCCTGGCTGGCTGCCAATGTTCTGTATAGCCGGAGCGGTAAATCCGTGTTGCCGCAAACGTGGATCAAGCGGGTAGGGGGCGTCAGTATAGGTTTCATCGGCATGACACTGGCGGGTACCCCCACCCTCGTATCTCAGGGCGGCATTCAAGGCCTGCGATTCGAAAATGAAGTCATGGCAGCCAATCGTGCCGTTATGGCCCTGCGTAAGCAGAAGGTGAGGGCCATGGTGTTATTGATCCATGAGGGCGGCGTACAAACCGGCACCTACAATGGCTGTGACGGTATTTCCGGACCGATTGCCGAACTCGCCAAAAAGCTTCCGGCAGACATCGACTTGATCATATCGGGTCACACCCACCGAGCCTATGTCTGTACGCTTCCCGATCCCAACGGTAAGCCAAGACATGTTACCTCCGCCTCCGCTTTTGGCCGGGCGGTGACTGAAACCTGGCTCACTATTAATCCCCAAACCCGCGACGTGGTGCGGGCCAAAACCCGCGCCAGCAACGTGATGGTGTTGCGGACCGTGGCACCTGACCCCGCCTTGTCCGCGGTAATCGACAAGTGGTCTCCCTTATACCAAGAGAAAGCCAACGAGGCGGTGGGTACTATTACCGACGATATCAACGGATCACCCGGACGCGATATGCCTTCCTCATTAGGCAATTTGGTGGCTGACTCCATGTTGGCCGCCACCGCCAAACCCCCTTACAACGCCGAAATCGCCTTGATAAATCAGGGCGGCATCCGTGCCAACCTCACCTGGTTACCTGCTTCAGGGGATCTTAAGGCTGGACGGCTTACCTACGCGGACCTTTACAAAGTACTGCCATTCGGCAATACCATCGTGACCATCACACTAACGGGTGAACAGATTCGAGCGGTACTCGAACAACAATATGATCCAACCCGCTCAAGACCTCAGCTCATACTGGGTGTTTCTGCAGGCTTTAGTTTTGAATATCATAGCAGCGGCTCTCAAGGCAACCGTGTACAGAACCTCACTGTTAACGGCACACCGCTTGACATGGCCAAGGACTATCAAGTCACGGTAGGCGATTATATGGCTGGCGGGGGCGATTCTTTTACGGTATTCAAGCAGGGAAAGAATCCAATGGGCGGTGGTATAGATCTGGAGGTGCTTAAGGCCTACATTAAGAAGAATAGCCCTGTTTCACCGCCATCGGTGGATCGGATAAAAATGCTCCAATAAGCTTTTAAGTAGCTTTTGGAATGACAACAATGAGGTTCATATGAAAATAAAAAGGCTAACATCAATTGCAGCTCTAGTGGTGATTGGCGGTATTTTCCCTTCCGTTGATGCTGCCCCTATTAAACTCGACCAAGGCCGAGACTGGACAGAACTGAGACGGCGGCAGTATTACAGTGTTGATCAAGGCTCCCGCCTCATCAAATTTAGTTGGATCAAAGCGCTACGCCAGGATAATGGTGAGCCTTTTCTGGCCAACAGTTTGAGTCGCTATGGGTATCTTCCCAACTCGGCAAGCCCCGAGAAACTACCCATTGGTTTTCAGGTTAGCAAAGACGGTTGGTTGGGAATTACCTGTTCTGCGTGTCACACTCGCCAGATTGAAGTCAATGGAACCCAATACCGCGTCGATGGTGGCCCTGCCTTGGCTGATTTTCAACGTTTCCTTGCTGATCTAGATCAATCGATAGAGAAGACGTTAGTCGATCCGGTCAAATTCAGGGACGCCGCTATAAGGATCCGGGGCGCAGATGTGAAACCTGCCGAAATTGCCGGATTGAAAGCAAGGGTCATGGATTGGTACATTCCTTATCATGAGCAAATGACCCGTTCACTGCCCAATCCAGCTTGGGGGCCGGGGCGTTTGGATGCGGTATCGATGATCTTCAATCGCCTGTCCGGCTTGGATATCGGGCCTGCACCCACCTATATGATTCCAGAAAACATGGTGAAGGCTGATGCACCCACCCGTTACCCATTTCTCTGGAATGCCTCAAGGCAGGACACAACTCAATGGCCTGGTTTTGCTGCAAACGGTGACGATCTGTTTGCACTCCTGCGCAATCAAGGAGAGGTGATTGGTGTGTTTGCCGATTTCCATCCCTTGCCTGGAAAGAAAGGAGTGGATTACAAGACCATTAACTCAACTGATTTCAATGGGCTCAACCAAGCAGAGGAACTAATCAAGAAGATCGGTCCACCGAAATGGCCATGGCCGGTCGATCAAAAATTGGTCGATCAGGGAAAGCCGCTCTATGATAAGTATTGTGGGGCTGGATGCCATGAAATCAAGAGTGGCGCCTTACGCCTCCTGAATCCTTTTGGGCCCTCCTGGGCAACGCCAATACAGAATGTGGGCACGGATGTTCGGGAATATAACGTCCTCTCGCGTGAGGTCAGTACCGGTGTACTAGCGGGTGAGGAGATTCCTTTCCTGCACAAGCTCGGCGCCCGGGACACCGCCTTCAATGTTCTGGAGCAAGCGGTCTACGGATCGCTGATGAGCTCAAATAGCTGGCTATCGGGCATTAATGCGGGTCTTTCCTTGGCATCCAAAGCAGCGAGCGTATTGGGTATTATTGGTGAGGGTTTCAAGCCGAAAGTGGAGGTAGGTACCTATGAGGCGCGTGTTTTACAGGGTATCTGGGCGGCCGCCCCTTATCTCCATAATGGTTCTGTCCCAACGCTAGCCGACTTGCTGAAGCCTGCCAAGGACAGGGTGTCTGAATTCAAGATCGGGCCGGCCTATGACATCGTCAACATCGGTATGGCTGTCAGTCAGCCTTCGACGGATCAAACCTTGATCACAACGGATTGTTCAGAACTGGATTCCGGGGCCAGTCGTTGCGGACACGAGTACGGCACTAAGCTATCCAATGACGAGAAGAAAGCCTTGCTTGAATATCTGAAAACGCTTTAAGAGGAATGGGCCCATCATCGTCATGTGTTGGGTGGTGATTGGTGGGCAAGTATAGTTAATTATCAAGGCTGTTCGTTATATCGTTCTGGTTTATTAGTTGCAGTACCATTGCTTTAACACCCTTGCTGGCTGGAGTGCATGAGGTATGAGAATATCGAATTCTTCAATATTTATTCGTAAAAGATTCCTATGTTTTTTTGCTGCTATTGCCGGGGGGGGCTTGCTTGATCCCATCGGGGCATGGGCGGATTCAGACCTTCGCAAGGATCAAGTGCCTGAGGCGGTGATTCAGCGGTTCAAGCAGGATTATCCAAAAGCAAGAACTATCGAATATGAGCTTGAGACGGATGACGGACAGCGTATTTATGAGATCGAGTTCAAAGTGGGGCGACGAAAGGTCAAGGCTGCATATCGGGAGGACGGCACCGCTGTTTCTAATCAGCCGCAAAGGTTGGATGATGACGATTGAAGGTGGTATGCGCTCGGTCCTTCATTCCAGTGAGCATTTCGTAGAGCTATCTATTGAAAAGCTTCGACTGCGCCCAGTAGCGCCTTGGCGAAGTAAAGTTTTTTGAGCCTCCTTGCTAGGGCGATTCTGCTTGTTGGTATACGCCTCTATTGCGGTTGTTGGCTTCGTCTCCGCTCAGCCAACGGCTTGTTGCCGATTTGGTTTTAGCTCCGCTCGGCTAATGGGCTATGTCGGTTCTGACTTATCCAGGCTCCGTCATCAGTTGTCTGCGGATTTATTTAGCTCTGGATACACCTTATCTAACCCATCTATTGGGTCAAAACGCTACGGCAAGGCCGGTCCAAGACACCATGGAGGGAGAGTCGGTATTTGTGCCGCCGCTGACTTGGCCAAATAATGAGAGCCTGTCATTGACTGTCCAGATCAGGCCGCCACCGATAACCGTCTTGCCGATCCCGTAAAGTGAAGGTTGTAAAAAACCTTCCGCGGGTACCGATACCGCTGCCGTGCCGTTGTAGTAACCATGGGCAAAAATGGAGAGCTGGTTGTCGATCAGATCCTTTTGCAGGGCCCACTGAAACAGAAAATCCCAGTGCTCGCGATAGTCGCTAATGCCATTGACCCCGACATCCTGTCTTGAGCGCACCGGACCCAGACTGATATTGAGGTTGGTGTCGAAGGGGATGTCCTTGGAAAAGGCAAACTGCAGTCCGGGATGGGTGCCGTTATTCGTTTCGCTGTTGCCAAGCCATTCGGTATTGACGAAAGCCTCGACGGCAAAGGCTGGCGCCCAAGGAAGGTCCTCCTGCTCGCCCCAGAAACCGTAGACCGCCGAAAAACTGAGCGGCGCATATGAGGTTCTGTCATTTCGACCCTCGTTCCAGGTCCAGCCACTGCCATAGACGCGGAGTTCGAGATTGTCGGTTGCGCCGATGTGAGCCAGAAACTGGGTGTAATACTGACCCGAATCGTCGCCGGTGGCGCCTTCATAGTTGAAGGGGGCAAATTCCATATAGGCGCGCCCTTGCGGCAGCGTCCCGGTATTGGTGGGGTAGGTGGGCATCTGTGGGCCGGGATTGAGAATATCCGGCTGGGTATCGGCCAGTGTTGACCATGAAGAGAATAACCCTATCCCGATCAGGTAGTGTCGCAGTGGCCTTGAAATCGGCATGATTATTGTATTTTAGGGTAAGGTGTCTCGTTAAAGGGCGCTTTGTCAGGCTCAGCTCGAATGATATTCTATTTAAAGAATTATCTATACGTGAAAGCTGACCTCGTCGATAACTCTCATCAGTGCAGTCAGGGGGTATGAGCAAATCGTTTCCCTGGTTCCCATATTTCAATGAGGGTAGCAATCGATTCAATTGGCCGTGCGGACGTCAACGCCAAACGGTGCCAGCGCCACCATGGCTAATTTGATATGCTGAAGGGCGAAGGGCAGGCCGATAATGCTGACAGCCAGGGCCATCGCGAGCGAAACATGACTGAGGAAAATCCAGATGCCGGCCAGAGCTAGCCATAATGCGTTACCGACGAAGCCCAGAGGATTCAAGCCCGGGGCGGAAAAATCTTTGCCAAAGGGCGCTAAGGCTAATCCGGAAATCTTGAAACATTGCAGCCCGAAAGGTAAACCGATGATCGTTGCCGAGCAAATGAGACCCGCTATAAAGTATTCAAGAGCCGTGATTAACCCGCCTCCAAAAAACGCCCAGAGTAGATTGCCTAGCAGTATCATTTAGTTGTCGATTACGTTTATCAGAAGACTTTATGAAGCTTATAACGTTTCCACTACGACAAAGCTTTGATGAGGGAAGTCGTAGGGCATGAACGGATGATTTTTAGAGATTCCCTTTTTGGCTTGTTTTGTTCACGTCTTCCTGATTGCCGGGCAGAGTTAAGATTGGTAGGATATCAGGACCTAGGAATCTGAGCCACCCGGTTATACTACCGATTCGCCTTTTAACTTCAATCAAGCATTCTTCCTATGTGGCTCGTTCGACTGGCAATCACCAACCCCTATCTGGTGGCGGCCTTTGCCATCATGCTGGCCGTGATCGGGCTGCTGTCCCTGGCTCGTATCCCCATTGATATCCTGCCGGTGTTCAAGGCCCCGGCGGTGCAGGTTATGACCTATTACCCGGGGATGCCGGCTTCGTCCATCGAGAAAACTATTACCAACCGTATCGAGCGCTGGGTCAATCAGGCACCCGGTGCGCGGTTGGTTGAATCCCGCTCCGTGCCCGGCGTCAGCGTGGTCAAGGTCTATTTCCGCGATGATATCGATTCCAACGAGGCGCTGACACTGACCAACTCGCTGGCGTTGGGTGCATTGCCAAATCTCCCACCAAATACCCTGCCGCCGGTGGCGTTGCCATTTGATGCCACCGGTACTTTCCCGGTGGGCATCCTGACAGTGCGGAACCATGCCATGGATGACGCCAGACAGAAAGATATTGCCCGGATTGACGTGCGCAATATGCTGGGTGCCGTTCCGGGCGTCATTGCCCCAGTGGTGGTGGGCGGACAGGACCGCAGCGTCATGGTCTATCTCGACCCACCCAGAATGGAAGCTCGCAATCTCACGCCCATGGAGATTGTCGGCGCCTTGCGTCGCGGCAACCTGATGACATCACCCGGAACCGCTTATTTTGGCGCCGAGCAGATGCTGCTCGACAATAATGCCATGGTGGATCGGGTAGAGGATTTGAATGACCTGCCGATCACGCTGGGCGCCGGTAATACGGTGTTGTTGCGAGATATCGGTCGGGCCGAAGACGCTGCGGCCATTCAGACATCCCGGGTTCGCATCGACGACCGCAATGAAGTGTTTGTGCCGATCTATCGGCAACGCGGCGCCAGTAGTCTTAGCGTGGTGGATGGGGTACGGGACTACCTGGACGAGATGCAGGCGCGTTTGCCTAAGGGCACGATGCTGGACCTGGTTATGGACCAGACCGTGGCGGTGCGCTCGGCGCTGAGCTCGCTGGCGTTGGAGGGGGCGACCGGCGCCTTGCTGGTGGCGCTGATGATCCTGCTGTTTCTCGGTGACTGGCGCATGACCATTATCGCCACCTTGTCGATCCCGCTGGCGATGTTGGGGGCCATCATCGGTCTATATGTCACCGGCAATACCCTTAATGCCATGACGCTGGGTGGACTCGCACTGGCCATTGGGCCGCTGGTGGATGAGGCCATCGTCGAACTGGAAAACAACCATCGCCATCATCTGTTGGGCAAGTCCCGCATTCGTGCGGCTATCGATGGTTGCCGCGAGGTGTTGGTGCCGGTGATGGTCTCTGCCGCCACGACTTTCATCGTCCTGGCACCACTGGCGCTGTTACCGGGTATGGCGGGCTTTCTCTTCCGGCCGCTGACGTTGGCCATCGGCTTCGCCATGCTGACGTCTTTCCTGTTGTCGCGGACCTTTGTGCCCATGCTGTGTGCCAAATTCCTCCCGGATCGACCCGCGGGCATGACGCAAACCGGTGCGGGGTTGCCGGTGGTGCTGAAACAACTCATTGCATTCGCTCAATCGCAGATCGATCGACTGGCTCAGCGCTACCAGGTCGCGCTGGATCTCTGTCTGCGGCAGCCGAGACGGACCCTGATGGCGATCATCGGTTTGTTTCTGATCTCTTTGGCGGTTTTACCATTGCTGGGCCGGGAGTTCTTCCCGCAGGTTGATACCGGTCAGATTTTGATGCGGGTCCGGGCGCCATCCAATCTGCGATTGGACGCGACGGAGGCGCGCATCAAGGCGGTGGAGGCCTTCATCAAGCAACAGGTCCCCGCCGACGAGCGAGAGATGATCGTTTCCGAAATCGGGCTGAATCCTGATTGGTCAGCGGCTTATACCAGCAACTCCGGTCAGCAGGATGCCATCATCCGCCTGCAACTCAATAGCAACCGTTCGCGCAGCGCTCAGGCCTATGCCACTGACATCCGGCGCGCCTTTCTGGCCGATCCCGGCTTTGCCGATCTGCGCATGGATCTGGATACTGGGGGCATGATTAGTACGGCGCTCAATTATGGGGCTGCTTCGCCTATCGATATCGAAATATCGGGCGGCTCTGGCGAGGATTCGCTCAAGCTGGCCCGGCAAATCCGCAACCTCATCGTCTCAGTGCCGGGCACGGCCGACGTGCGCGTTCACCAGCGGGACGATGCGCCTTACCTGGTACTCGATGTCGATCGCGTCAAGGCCGCCAGTTTTGGGCTGAGCGCGGAGGATGTGATTCAGCAAGTTGTCGTGGCGCTCAATTCCAGCATTTCCATCAGTCGTAATTTCTGGATCGACTCACAGTCCGGCAATCAATATTTCGTTGGCGTCCAATATCCCGAGGATGCGGATCGCACCCTGGAGGATGTCTTGACCCTTCCGGTCAAAGGTCTGCAGGCTACGTCTATCAACCTGGGTTCAGTAGTCCAGCCGCGGCGCAGCCAGGGTGCCGTAGAAATAAACCATGCCGGCTTGCGGCGGGTGGCCAACGTGCTAGTCAATCTGGACGGGCGGGATCTGGCTAGTGTTGCGGGGGATATTCGTCAGCGTATCAGCCAGCTCCCGATCACCGACGGGCTTCATATTCGCTATAAGGGCGAGGATGAGCGCATGAGCGAATCTTTCCAGCAACTGGGCATCGGCCTGGCGCTGGCGATCCTGTTGGTTTATCTGCTGCAGGTGATGCTCTTCAGGTCATGGTCCGGACCCGGGGTTATTCTGCTGTCGGTGCCGATGGGCTTTATCGGAGTGATCTGGATGCTGCTATTGACCGGTACCACGCTGAATATCCAGTCGCTCATGGGGACGATTTTCCTGGTCGGGGTGGCGGTCAACAACGGCATCCTGCTGGTCGAGTTCGCCAATGCGCGCCGCCTGGAGGGACTTTCGGCTGTTGCGGCGATTCGCCTGGCAGCGGCCACCCGCTTCCGGCCTATCCTGATGACCTTTTTGGCCACGGTGCTGGCACTGCTGCCGATGGCCATCGGTTTCGGCCACGGGCATGAGGCCAACATCCCTCTGGCCCGCGCTGTGGTCGGTGGCATGCTCAGTTCCACCGCGCTAACGCTGTTGCTGGTGCCGGTGATGTATACCCTGCTGATTCGACGCCCCAAACCCCGAATTGACCTCGACGCTGCCCTGAATGAGCCATTGTCTACCCCAAGCCATGAATAATATGCCGTTTGTGACCGTTGACAGGGCCCAGCCCGAATGTCCGATAAACCTCCGGCCGATGGTGCGCTGGATCTTGGCGCTTGCCCTTGTGGCGGGAGTGGCTAACGCCGCTGCGATCGAGACACCCGCGACTCAGGGGGCTGCCACGATAGCGGTGCAGGATGGCACGGCACTGCGGGTCAAGACCGTGCACCCGCGTCGTGGGGCCGATCTGGTGATGGCCGTTGAACAACCCGCCGATGTGCTGCCCTATTATCAGGCTGCGCTCTATGCGGAGGTATCCGGCAAGGTCACCTTCCTGGAAAAGGACCTGGGTGAGGCGGTCGTGAAGGGAGAAAAGATTGCTGTGATCGCACCTGGAGCCGGATCAAAGGCTTCGCCACAGGCGCTGGACGCGCCCTTTGATGGCGTTATTGCCAGTCGCAACGCAGACCCGGGTACATTTGTAGCCAGTGCCGCCGTCGTGCCAGGTGCATCTCCCCTGGTCACGGTAGAGCGCAACGATATCGTGACGGTCTCCGCCAGAATGCCCGACCGGGTGGCCAACCTGATTAACCGGGAGACGGCGGCAGAAATCTATCTGGACTCTTTGACTGGGGGGGGTCCGCTGAGCGCTCGGATTGCTCGGATCGCTCCCTCGCTGTCCCCTGCTGATCGCACCATTCAGGTGGAGGTTGATGTCTATAATCGTTCGCTGACCGAGTTTCGTGACTTCATGACCCGCTCCGAAAAGGAGCAGCATGCTGATCTGAAGGGTCGCCAGCCTCCGGTTTTCCCGACCGGCCTGGCGGATGGCCAATCTGCGCGGTTGATTCCGGGCAGTTATGGGCGTATGCGGCTGATCCTCAAGCGGTTTACCGATCGGTCATTGATACCCACTGCGGCCATCAGCCGTTCCGGCGGCCTGACCTATGTCTACCTTGTGGAAAAAGGAATTGCCCGCAAGGCCCGGGTTGCTATCGATCTCGAGGATGGCACACAGGTTCGGGCCGTGCTGATCAGTCGGAAGGACGGTCTGGAACAGCGGCAGGAGTTGGCTGATACCGATGAGATTGTGGTCAGTAATCAGGGCGAACTTGAGGATGGGCAGCCCGTCACCTCCATGCCGGGTCAGTGGTAGATACGGTTTACATGTGGAAAAACATTGCATCATTAGGGCTCATCATGGGGTGCGTGATCAGTCCTGTTCATGTTTGGGCGGCGCCATCGATCGATCAAACCGATAGGCTCAGTCATACGCCTGAAGCCTCTACCACCGGGGTTTCACCGGCGGCAGTGAGGACTGATCATGCCGAGTATCCCACCCACACGGCAGGAGCCAAGACCGAGATAAGCGCGTCGACATTGAAACCGGCCGGCGCCGCCCGCAAGGCATCCAGAAAACCATCTTCACCTGCCAGCGATCCCACGGGCAAGACACCCCCTGAGTACAAGCGTCCTTCACGCTGGGGGCTGACTGCTGGTGCCAGCCAACGTCACGACTGGCTGACGGGCAAAGATACCTTCCAGCTGCATGAGGAGATCAATGCCAAGAAGTTGCTGGGCATGCCCGAGTGGCTGGAGGGCTCGCTTGAACAGCGGACACGTTATGAGTCCTACGATACGCCATGGCGTCGCAATCAAAAAAGTGGCGAAGACCAGATACCGCTGCAAACCGTGATGTGGCTGGAGGCGCACAAGGATCAGTTTCGTGTTGGATTTGAGTTCTGGAACGCTGTCCAGTCGGGTGCCCAGCCGGGCTGGTGGGTGAATAACACCATGGTCAATACCGCTGACTTTACCCAGATGTACGCAGCCTGGACGGATCGTAATATTGCGGATTCCGGTTTGGGTTTCGAAGCCAAGGGCGGCCGTATGACGCTGGATTTGGGTAGCCGGCGGCTGGTGGCGCGCAACAACTTCCGCAATACGACCAACACCTTTACCGGTGTTCAATTCCGCTTGCGTGATGAGGCCAACAAGTGGCACTTGCTGGCTTTTGCCAATCAGCCGGTCGAGCGTTTACCGAGGGCACAAGACAAGCTGGTCAACAATGACTATGCGTGGGACAAGGAACAGGAAGGCGCCGTCTTTGCCGGTGCGATGCTGGATACCTGGGCCTTGCCATGGTCGATCAATACCGAGCTTTACCTCTATTATTTGAAGTCGGAATTGGGTGGGCAAAGCCAGACAGTTGCGATCGATCGGGAACTGGTGACCCCGGGTCTGCGAATCCATCGTGCGGCCAAGAAGGGGGAGTTTGATTTTGAAGCAGAGACCGTCGGGCAAACCGGACAGGCCAACGGCAAGTTCAAAGTCGATGGCAAGGA
>JBILGM010000105.1:0-39631 GCA_044351045.1 Methylococcaceae bacterium
GTCGGATCTGGTAAGTTACCCGTGGCTGTTCGGTTCAAAAAACAGCCTTCGTGCCTGGGTCATTTTTCAATCGGCACACTGGGTCAGTTTTGGGTCGGCGCCAACAGCTGTTTGCCGAACTACCTGAAGTGTCTGAACGAGTGGAGCAGGATGCGGATGCGCTTGCCGATATCTCTCATGAACGGAAGCAGGCGGTATTACGCAGAGACGAATGGGCGAAAGAGATCACCTACCGCGCCGAAATTGGAGTGATGTTCAAAGACACCCTGAGCATTTCACCCGATGGCATTTCTTGGAAGGGACAGAGTTTTTCTCTGGACTCGATCACTCGAGTTCGCTGGGGTGGTGTGCGCCACTCAGTTAATTACATCCCGACTGGGACGACCTACACAATTGCCTTCGGAGACAAACGCTCCGAGGTGGTTGTCGAGCTCAGGAAGGAGGACATCTACAGCAAGTTCATCGGCAAGTTGTGGCGAGCAGTCTGCGTCCGATTGTTGAATGACATGCTGGAAGCGCTGAGGGATGGGCGGGACCTGTACTTCGGCGACGCGCTCCTTCACAACGACGGTATCACCTTGGTGAAGCACAAATTTTTAGGTTCAAATGAAAAGGTTCGGTGCACCTGGGGGCAGGTGCAGACATGGGGCGCAGATGGATCGTTCTGCATCGGGTCAAAGGACGACAAGAAAACTAACGTCGCCCTTTCTTACATTCATGTCTCAAACACGCACATCTTGGAGCAGGTCATTCGCATGGCTTTCAAGAAGCCAGGGCTACGCCGACTGAGTGAATTATTGCAGTGATCCCTCCAGTATTAATGTCGTCACTAGTAAAACGGTGACGGCATATTCGATGCGAAGGCGCGAAAGATGTGGAAACGGAACAGGTAGTCAGGTCTTGTCTTCGATATATATTGGCCTAGATACGCCCGCGATTGCTGCGGTTTCCCCGGCCCGAGCCTGCGCAACCGGCTAAAGGTCATTACCGCCTTGGGGCATTTGTCCACAAGGGAGGTATCTGCTGTTAACTTCCTGCCGCAACCAACACGCCCCCATCGCCATCAACACTTCCATACTCACCTTGCCGGCCAGGGCCTGCTCAAGGATTGTGGGTGATGCACGCGTCAGCCTGAATACCCGGGAGACATAAGCCCGATCAATACCCTCGGCCTTGGCAATCTCGGTCAATGACGCGAACTTACCCTCATCCAGGAGCGACTGCCAGTAAATCGCCAAGCCCAGCGCCTTGACCACGGGCGAATGCTGCTCGGCCTTTTTCCGCTGCCGGTCCGACGCCGCTTCCACGGGAAACGCCTCCGGCGCATCAATCGGCGTGATGATTTCCTTCTTCATGCCCCGCTTGACCAGGGTCCAGGGAATGAAGGTGACCAGCTTGACCCCGCCGGCGGGTTGGGGGATGTCGTGGGTGATCGGTTGGCCGGTAATGCGGCCTTCTGCGCGTCTGGGCATGGGAACTCCTAGCGGAAGGATTCAAACAGTGACTGCTGTGCCTGCCAGTCATTCGGCAGACGATGACGTTGCAGCCATTTGAGATTGAGGGTGCGGGGTTGCTGGCCGGCCAGGCAGGTTGCCATGAGACCCGGTGCCATCAAGCCCAGATGCAGGACCCGGCTCACGGTGGAAATATCCTTGCCTTCCCGCTGCGCCAGGGCCTCGACACTGGAGACCACCCCCTGATCCAGTTGCTGTTGCCAATAAATGGCCAACCCCAAAGCCCGGATCAACGCCGGGGAGGGCTGACGCTGTTCCGCATCGACCAGGGGGCGACCCATCCGCGCCCATTGCAAGGGCACAAGCACCTTTGAACTCATGCCGCCTCCCATGCCACCATCTCGGCGCCGATTGTCTCCGGGCTGAACTCCTCGAGAAGGGATTTCCAACCCAGCTCCCGCCAGTAAATCCGGAGGCCCTGTTCCAGAAGGTCCACCCGTTCCACCATCAGTTGGACCAGTCGATGCTGCTCGACCGGATACAAGTGTGACCAAACATCCCCCAACCGGCTCAGGGCCACAACGGTGCGCCCCTCATCCACCTCGGTCCCAAGCTCCCGGCACACCGCCGTCACCGCCTCCGGGCTGCTCAGCACCGTCTTGATCTGCTGCACCATGGCAGCTTCAATGGGTTCCGCTGGCAATCGCAATGACCCGCCTGCCACCCCAAAGCGGTTCACCCCCTGACCAATGTAATAGCGGTAGGTCTTGCCCTGTTTCCGGGTATAGGTTGGATACAGCTTATTGCCCTCGGCATCGTACAGCAGGCCTCGGAGTAGCGCATCAGAGGGAGCTCGCTGCCGCGTTTCGACCGCTCGCTGTTTTCCCTCCTCAGAAAACACCGCCTGCACCTGATCCCACACGGCCCGATCTACCAGCGGCTCATGCTGCCCCGGATACCATTGCCCCTGATGCGATAGCTCCCCGCGGTACAGCCGATTCCTGAGCAGATCGTGCAGCAACTTCCTGTCAAACGGTCCCCCGGCATTTACCTTGCCCGCCTGGGTGGTCCAAGCCTTGGTGGTCTGGCCTTCCGCATTGAGGGCAGCGGCTAACCGGGTACACGAACGCAGTGTGACAAAATCCTCGAAGATCCTCCGCACCAGCGCCGCTTCTTCCGCATTGACCACCAGCTTTCGCTGCACCACGTCATACCCCAGCGGCGGCCGCCCGCCCATCCAGAGTCCCTTTTTCTTACTGGCCGCAATCTTGTCGCGGATCCGTTCCCCCGTTACTTCCCGCTCAAACTGGGCAAACGACAGCAACACATTCAGCATCAGTCGGCCCATCGGCGTGGCCGAATTGATCTGCTGCGTCACCGCCACAAACGACACCCCGTGGCGCTCGAACACCTCCACCATCTTCGAGAAATCCGCGAGGCTCCGCGTCAGCCGGTCAATTTTGTACACCAGAACGATGTCGATCTTCCCCGCCTCGATATCCGCCAATAACCGTTTCAGCGCCGGCCGCTCCATGTTGCCGCCTGAAAAGGCCCGATCATCGTAATCATCCGCCACCGGAATCCAGCCCTCGGCGCGCTGGCTGACGATGTAGGCTTGCCCCGCGTCGCGCTGCGCATCAATCGAATTGAATTCCTGATCCAGTCCTTCCTCGGTCGACTTCCGGGTGTACACCGCACAGCGTCTAAGCGGCTTGGATAAAACGAGCTCAGCCGTCATGCCGCCTCCCGGGATTTCCGTACATTGAAAAACACCAAGCCATTCCAGGGGGTTCCGGTAATCTGTCGGGCGACCGCTGAAAGGCTGCGGTAACTCTGGCCCCCATACTCAAACCGTCCCTCCGCGGTCACCGTCACCCGGTGTTCCTCGCCGCCATACTCCCGCACCATCACGGTTCCAGGCACAAAGTGCAGCACCTCCCGCGGTGGCCGCTGGGAAATCTTCGATTGCTGCTGACCAATCTGGATCAAGCGTTGTCGGGTTTTGTCGGACAGCCCGCCATACACCGCCTCCTGTAATTTGTAGGCAATCCGCGCTTCCAGATAGGTCCGATTCACCTTGCCCGGACGCCGCGGGAAAAAACGATCCCAGAGCCCCCAAAGATCTGCCATCGGCAGGGCAGGGAGGTTGGCCACCTGGGCGGCGACGGAGACTTGCACTTGATGGGTCATGACACTCTCTTGGTTGATAAGGGAGTGTCATTCAGGCGCTGGTGACCAGAGAAGCCAAGTCCAACCGGCTCTTTCGGAGGGCGCGCACTTCCCTCTAAACGCCGCACGGCGCCGGCCAGAATTCGGGTGATTTCAAGGGCCCGCTGGGCCGGGGTCAGGTGAGTGGGGGAGGGGAGCAGGGGGACCGTCATGGGCTGAGACTCCGTTGAAGTGGGAGTGCTCATCATCACCGAATCTTTCCACGCAGAGGGGCAAAGGAGGGTAATCAGCCTGCTGAAATTCAACCCCTACGGGCACTGCAAAAAGTCGGTTGACGGGTCTTGGAACCTACTTCTAGAATCGTTTGCAGTTAACAAAACACGCAACAGCAAGACGCCATGAGCTTTGGATCCTACATCCGCCAAAAACGCGAGGCCAAGGGTATCCCCCTGAATGAGTTCGCGCGGCAAATCGACATCTCCCCCGCCTACTGGTCACGCATCGAACGGGACATGGAAAAACCCCCCAAGGATGACTTGATCCGCCGCGCGGCCGAAGTGCTGGGGGAGCCCTCGGACGATGCCTTCATCGAAGCCAGTCGCTTGCCCCCTGACCTGAAGGAAAAGGTCGGCGATGTGGTCCGGCTCTACCGTAACCGTAACGAGCCTTCAAAATGACCCGGCTTGGTCTCTTGTATCGCCACTGCGAGCGCCACCGGCCTTACTACCTGAAACACACCCAGGTGGAAATCCTGGCAGGTGAGGTACGGCAGCAACTGGTCGAACCTGATGAACTGGCGATTCCGTTCCAGGTCCTTGCCGGCGTGACCCACCTCCATGTCAACGGCATCCAGATGACCGTCGACATCGATACCGAGCATCCCGTTCACGATGAAGCGGGTCACCCCGTGCTTGGGGTTTGCGAGTATGACCCCAGTCTTCCCGATACCGCCCTGGTCTCGGTGTCGCCCGTCAGTGAACTGATTCAGCCCTCACTGGTATTGAGCACTCTGGCCCATGAACTGGGGCATGCCTGCTTTGATTTGCCTGGCTGGATTTATGATGCTCATCAAGGGCCGGACCTCTTCGCCGAGGCAGAAACGCCGCACCGCATTTACCGGACCATCACCGAAGACTCGGACCACCTGAGCCAACCCTCGCCTCGGGACCAGGCCGAGCGGTTTGCCGAGTTGCGTGCCAATGAATTCATGGGGTCGCTGCTGGTCCCGCGGTTGCATCTGCGCGTCGTCGCCATGACCCTGGCTCCCCAGCATGGCATAGAAATTCGCACTGGCGCCTCGCTGCATCAGGATTTCCCTCACGCAGACCTGTGCTTTGTCTCACCGCATCCGGACGGTTTCGGTGGCTTCGATATGGAAGGATTCCACCAGCACCTGGCTGACCTATTCGGCGTCTCCTCCCGCTTTATTGCCGTGCGCATGGAGCGCTACGGCCTGACCCAACCCACCCCGCGCATTCACTAAGGAGGACTATTTAAGAACCATTCAGGGGGCTTTTTTCCCAATCATAAACAAAACGCGCAATCGCGCATCATTGCATCGAGGTATCTATGACTGATGTTGAAAATAATCTCCAACAAGACAACCTTCAGTCGGCGTCGAAACCGCGCGCCCATGACCATGGCCCCGACCTGCTGCCGGACATGGAACCTTTTGTCGCGCTGGTCAGGAAGGTTCGACGGCCGGCCTTGATCCAGGCCTTCCTGACAGCCATCGCGCCCGGAGAATCCTCGCCCCCGTTTCGACTGACGGCCAGTAAACCGGCGGTCCTCTCGCCGGCAGAGCGGGTGAAGCTGTTTCAGGCGGTGGCCACCTTCGATGAGCGTATTCGCGTCGAACTGACCCGGTGTGCCGATCTCATCATGATGCTCACCGACGAGTTCGGTGCCCATGCCGTGCAGTCCCTCCTTGAGGTCGATGCGGAAGCCGACTGGCTGGATATGCGGGTGGACAGCAGCAGTCGTGCGCTTTACCTATATCTCCGTTTCGCCCATCCCGAAGCAGGCGCCATTCCGGATAACCGCTTTGTAAAGGCCGAACAGGTCCAGACCCTGAATCGTTCGTGGCGTAGCGAAAAATACTCCAGCCATTACATGGGGCCAAAATCCGTATTGCCCTGTGTCACGGGGGAGACCCTTGATGCATTGAAGCAACGTATTCTGGGTTTCTACCCGGAGTTGCAGGCAGACGATATTCAAATCGAATACTACACCCCGCGTCGACTTGCGAGCAGCGGTGAGGCGGAGACCACAGCCGTCCTTCATGTCATTACCGCCGTGTTCAATGGCGGGCGGGCGCATTTCCGTCAGGTCCAGGAGGGGGATGTCATCGACCGGATGGAGCCGGCAGCGATTGATATCAGTTACACCTGGGATCCCAAAGAGGGGCTGTTGTCCGTCTACTCCGAAGACCGGGAACACCGCCTCGCGTTTGCCACGGCGTTCCGGGATGAGATTCTGGTCCAGGAGGGGGAATTTCAGGACCTGCCGTTATGGGAGTTCAATCTCGAGCCGTTTCGGGATGGCAGTATTCTGGAGCGGATCCGCCAACGGCGGCTCCCCAGCGTCAATCAGATTGTCATTCGGTCGCTGGAAGTTGCCAAGACTGAAGAGCAGGCCACCTTTGACGAACGGAGTGGTCGGCCAATCCAGAGACAGATCCAGAGCCCCCTGAGAATCGGCCGGGATCGGCACGATATTCGGGAAGTGTATGAGGTGGCCCGGCAAGCGCACGGGATCCAGAGCTTTCATGAATACGATCCGCTCTGCATCAACATGACGCTCCACATGGCGGCCCGGCCTCACCATGGCGCACATCGGGTGCCGGTAAAAATTACCGCGCCGAACGGGTTGACCGATCGCTGCAAGACGGAAGAGGACCGTCGACAGGTGATCGCGCAGCTGTCGCAGCTGGGCATCATGCGGGTGCTGTAATGTCATGCAAACACATCTATCGTTTTTGAGCCTTTTGCAACGGCGTGCCCGTTCAAGCATTGCCCATCCCATTCGGCGCATAGGTCAATCCTTTCCGGATTATCACCAACGCGAGTGGCTTTTCCTGGATGGTTACCTGACGCATGTCGAAATCCCGGTGCTGGATATCGAGGAATCCGTTGAGGTTGATGTGGACGAGGTGGCGGGGCACTACTTTTATTTCAGTCCCAGTCGCCGCAATCAGCGTGTGTCGCGCCCCTTGTCCGAGATCTCGCTTTATCGGGTCGCGATTGATCGCTGGCTGGATGATCTCACGAAGGTGATTGGCATTCGGCCCATTCATCAATCGCGGCAACGTCAAAGGATCGAGAATCATCTCTGGCATCTTGGGGATCTTCGCTTCGAAGACTCACGCCGAAGTTGCCCGATCTTTGTCATGCTGCGGCCTCATCTCGTGGCCATGGATGCCTTGGCCGCTGTCCTCGCCGATCCCATTTGGTCCGATCCCGGTCTGGTCCTGGTGGATGATGCCGAGGGGATGAGTCTGCCTGGGCCCCATGCCGTCAGGGGGTTGAGTGAACTGGTGTGGGTCAATGCTGACGATGAGAGGGTATTCGACCATCGGGTGCTTGAACGGCTCCTGAACCCTTCCTCATCAGGTGAAGAACCTGAGCAGTATCTCAAAGGCGCCAAGGTAAAGTTGCCGCATTTTCCAACGGCTCGGGAATTGTCCGACGGTCAACTCAAGGTCATCAAGGCGCTCTGGGGTGACGAGGGACGAGAGCCCCCGGGAATGCGCTGGGCGGAAGTGAATGTGATAGCCAATACCGGGTACACCTCGTTCGATGATGCGTTTGGCAGCCCAGACGTCCGCGAAGACTTCATGCAAAAGGTTCGCTACGGCGTCTATCAGTTGCGGCGAAAACCATAACTTAAACCCAAAGTGGAACCATAAGTCCCCCATAACTTCCTGAGGAAAATTCGATGTGCCCTTTAACACTACGAGGCACAACGAATGAACCAACCTCACTTCTCCCGGCCGAGCGGTAATTCACCGCAAGCGCCGGTTTATCCACCCAAAGCGACGGCCAGTGTCGCGCTCAATGAACATGAACTGGCCGTTCGCTGGGGACTTTCCGTCAAGACCCTGCGCCGCTGGCGACAGCAGCAACTCGGCCCTGTCTTTTGCAAGCTGGGCTCACGGGTCGTCTACCTCATCACCGATGTTGAAGCGTTTGAACGCCGCAGTGCGCGGTATTCGACCTTCAGCAAGGCTTACGTGTGAGGTCAGTTGCCATGGAAAACCTCACATTATTGCCTGGGGAGCTCGAGGCGCTGCCCATCAGTGAACTGGCCAATCTGCCGGCTGAGCAACTGCTGGAAATCGAAACCCATCTTGCCGATCTCTCGGCATGGACCAAGAAGATCCAGTCCCGTCTCCATACAGCATTAGATCAACGCTATGGCGGAGAGGCTCGGGAAGCACTGCTCGACTCTGGGCGGGATTTTGGCACCACCCATCTTCAGGATGGTGCCTTCAACGTCAAATTCGAGTTGCCGAAAAAGGTCAGCTGGGACCAGAAGCAACTCGCGGCCATGGCCCAGCGGATCCTCGCCTCCGGGGAACGGCTCGAGGACTACATTGACCTCAAGTACTCGGTGTCCGAGAGCCGCTATACCCATTGGCCGGAAGGACTGCGCGAGCAGTTTGCGTCCGCCCGGACGGTAGCCGCCGGCAAGCCGACCTTCGCTTTGACCTTGGTTGAAGGGGAGGGCGCATGAACCTGCAACTTCCCATCATCAGTGCCGAGCAGCGTCTGGCTGAGAAGCGCGGAGTCAAAGGGGTGTTAGTCGGCAAGGCCGGCATCGGCAAGACCTCGCAACTGTGGACCCTGCCGGAGAAGACCACCCTCTTTTTCGACCTTGAAGCCGGCGATCTCGCCATTGAAGGCTGGTCCGGGGACACGATACGTCCACGTACCTGGCAGGAATGCCGCGATTTTGCGGTCTTCATCGGCGGCCCCAATCCCGCTCTTCGGGCCGATCAACCCTACAGTCAGGCGCATTTCGATGCGGTCTGTGCTCAGTTCGGGGATCCCGCCGTCCTGCAGCGTTACGAGACGGTCTTCATCGACTCCATCACCGTGGCTGGTCGACTGTGCCTGCAATGGTGCAAGGGTCAGCCACAAGCCTATTCCGAAAAAACCGGTAAACCCGATAACCGCGGCGCCTATGGGCTTCTGGGTCAGGAACTCATCGGCTGGCTGACGCACCTGCAGCATACCCGGCACAAGAACGTCTGGTTCGTCGGCATTCTCGACGAAAAGCTCGATGACTTTAACCGCAAGGTGTTCTCGCTGCAGATCGATGGCAGCAAGGCCAGCCTGGAACTGCCGGGCATCGTCGACGAGGTCATCACCCTGGCCGAGATCCAGCCGGCGGAGGGTCCGTCCTATCGAGCCTTCATCTGCCACACCCTCAACGACAAGGGCTATCCGGCCAAGGATCGCTCCGGTCGTCTTGATCCCATCGAACCCCCGCATCTCGGTCAGTTGATGGCCAAGATCCAGGGACCCGTTCCCCCCAGCGCCGAGCGCCTGAATTTCACCGGCCTCGCAGCTAACCCTCAATCCCCTTCGGAGAACTGATATGACCGTATGGCAAAACTTTAACGACGCCGATACCCAATCGTCCTATGACCTGATTCCGGGCAAGACCCTAGCCAAGGTGAGGATGACCCTGAAACCCGGCGGTGTCGACAATCCGGCGCTGGGGTGGACCGGGGGCTATGCGACCCGCAATCTGGAGACGGGATCCGCCTATCTCTCGGCCGAGTTCGTGATCCTCGAAGGACCCTTCGCCAAACGCAAGGTGTGGTCCCTGATTGGTCTTCACTCCGAGAAGGGACCTGAGTGGGCCAACATGGGGCGTGCCTTTGTTCGCGCCTTGCTCAACTCGGCCCGCGGTATCTCTCCCCAGGATCAAAGTCCGCAGGCCCAGCAGGCCCGCTGCATTCAGGGCTTTGCCGATCTGGATGGTATCGAGTTCCTGGCACGGATTGATATCGACAAGGATCAGCGAAATGGTGAGGAGCGCAACGTAATCCGGACGGCGATTGAGCCGAACCATAAGGATTATGCGCTGTTGATGGGAACAGGCTTAAAGGCGCCAACCCCCACACAGGGTTTTACGCCACCGGTGATTCCGTCAGTCGACGCGAGTCCGGCCTTGGCTGGCCGCCCGACCTGGGCACAGTGAGGTCGCCATGATTCTTCGCTCCAGACAGAAGGTTTTTGTCGAGCGTGCCCTTGGGGCGCTCGACATCCATGGCAACACGCTGGGAGTGGCGCCTACCGGTGCGGGAAAGACAGTCTGTCTTTCTGCCGTCACCGGTGGGTTACTCCAAGGGACAGAGGCCAAGGCCTGCATTCTGGCGCATCGCGATGAACTGACTGACCAAAACCGAACCAAGTTTGCCCGGGTCAATCCCGGGCTGACCACCTCGGTTGTGAATGCCCGGGAGAAATCTTGGGCCGGTCAGGCGACGTTTGCGATGGTCCAGACACTAAGCCGAGAGGCAGCGTTACAACAGCTGCCAACCCTGGACTTGCTCGTTATCGACGAAGGGCATCACGCGGCAGCGCCTACCTATCGTCGCATCATTGATGCTGTCCGGGATCGGAATCCCGATGCCCGGATATTCGGGGTCACCGCGACCCCAAATCGGGGCGATGGGGCCGAATTACGACCGGTGTTTTCCAATGTGGCTGATCAGATCACCCTGGGCGAGCTGATCACCTCGGGGCATGTGGTGCGGCCGCGCACCTTTGTGATCGATCTTGGCAAGCAGCATGAACTGCAGTCGGTCCGGCAAACGGCGTCCGATTTTGACATGACCGCTGTCGCGGCCATTCTCAACACCGCGCCCATAAACCAGGACGTGGTGCGGCACTGGCGGGACAAAGCCGAGGGTCGGAAGACCATCGTCTTTTGTTCAACGGTGGCGCATGCCACCGATGTCTGCCAGGCGTTCCTTGATGACAGCATCGGCGCCGTGCTCATTCATGGCGAATTATCCGACAGCGAACGTAAATCCCGGTTGCAGGAGTACGAACAAGGCAACGCCTTGGTGGTGGTCAATGTCGCGGTGCTGACGGAGGGCTACGACCACCCGCCAACCAGTTGCATCATCCTGCTGCGCCCGAGCTCCCATGCCTCCACCTTCGTGCAGATGGTCGGTCGGGGCCTTCGGGTCGTGAATCCCGAGGAGCATCCTGGCCTGATCAAGGACGATTGTCTGATCCTTGATTTCGGCACGGCATCGCTGATGCACGGCACGCTGGAGCAGTCCGTCCAGTTGGACGGGAGGGACTTCCAGGGCGAAGCCCCACACAAGGAATGTCCTCAGTGTGAGGGCAGCGTGCCCCTCGGGACGCGGGAATGTCCCCTGTGTGGCTTTGTCTGGGACCGGGTGATCAGTGACGATCCCCTGCCGTTGGACGCCTTCGTAATGACGGAGATTGACCTGCTCAGCAAGTCATCCTTTCTCTGGTGCGATCTCTTTGGTGACGATGGCTCGCTTATGGCCACGGGCTTCAACGCCTGGGCCGGCGTGTTCTATCTCGATGGGCACTGGCATGCGGTAGGGGGTGGCAAGACGTTACCTACCCGGCGTCTGGCCATTGGTGAGCGGATGGTCTGTCTGGCCCAGGCCGATGACTTTCTCAATGCCCACGAAAGCGAAGATGCCGCGCACAAGACCCGGGCCTGGCTCAACCAGCCCGCCACCGAACAGCAGCTCCGCTATCTGCCACCAGAAGCGCGCCAGGATTTTGGGCTGACACGGTATCGCGCGTCGAGTCTGTTGTCCTTCCGCTTCAACCAACCGGCGATTCGCCAGGCGGTGGGACTATGAGTTATCCCCGCTGTTTTCGCTCCCAGAAAGCTTACGACGCCTGGGCCTTCTATGCCGATCGCAGTCAGGTCTCTCCGAACTGGCCCTGTATCGACTGTAGCGAGGCATATCAGGCGCGCATGGTTGCAGCCAGGCGTTGTCAGCATCCCGAAGCCATTCCAGGAAAGCCACGTCCATGCCCTGTGCCATCTGCCGAAGAGCTGCCCGAGGATTCCTCTGGCAAGCCGCTACTGGCCGAGGACAGTCACGCCCCGTGCGGCGTTTCTGCTCTCGACGATGCCAGCTTCTTTATGACCACCACGTTCAACTGCAAGCCCAACGCGCCCGCTGGGGCGAGGAGCATCCCATGATTGATGCCACTGTCACTGAACGGGCCGCCATGGCGGCGGCCCTCCATCCCCTCGGGGAATTTGTCGCTCAAGTCGGATTGGAAAGGCCCCTGGCGGAGTACACCCGCGAACAAATCCTGACCCTGGTGGAAGTGGTGGTGGATGCCTATCACGCCCATCTGGTCGAGGCCGCCGAGCGGGAGGCCACTCTTGAAGCTGAACGACTGCAGCGCCTGGAGCAGCGCCGAACGTCTCCCATCCCCAGAGGAGTGCCATTCTGATGTTGAACTATAACCACGAACCCACGGCTCAGGAGCGCTTCAGTGCCCTGATGGATCAAGCCCTGCAGGCGGCCGAACAGAAAGCACCAAAGCGACAGTATCTCGGTGCCTCGCGACTGGGGGTCGCCTGTTCACGCGCCCTGCAATACGAATATGCCGGCGCCCCGGTGGATCCCGGCAGGGCGTTCTCTGGGCAATTACTGCGCGTCTTTCGCCGCGGGCATCTCATGGAAGATTGCATGATCGACTGGCTTCGCCTGGCTGGTTTTGACCTGCGTACCGAAAAAGCCGATGGCGGTCAATTCGGTTTTTCTCTGCTGGACGGCAAGCTGCAGGGCCATGTCGACGGTGTCATTGTCGGTGGTCCCGAGGGCTACGCCACTCCCTGTCTCTGGGAAAACAAGTGCCTGAACAGCAGATCCTGGCGAGACTTGGAAAAGCACGGCTTGGCCGTCTCTAAGCCAATCTATGCCGCTCAGCTCGCCATCTACCAAGCCTATCTGCACCTGCACGAACACCCGGCACTGTTCACTGCCATCAATGCCGACAACATGGCGATTTATGCCGAGTGGGTGCCGTTTGATGGCGCCCTGGCACAACGGTTATCTGACCGGGCGCTGAACATCATCAGCGCTACCGAGGCCGGGGAACTCCTTCCCCGTGGGTTTACCGAGGCCACGCATGTCGAGTGCCGGTTCTGCAGTTGGCAGGACCGCTGCTGGAGGCAACCGTCATGACTGAATTCCATCACTCAACGACGCACATCGAACCCATGATCAGTGGTCGGGCTGCGGCCGACTCGCTGCAATTGCCGCGCTACTGGTTTTCCAACCCCAAGCTACGCGCCCGTTACCGCATCCCGCATTACCGGCTGGTTGGGCTGGTCCGCTTTCGCCTTTCTGAGCTCATTGCCTGGGCCTCCCAGCGCGCCATTTCAACCTCATCGGAGGAAACCCATGCTGGATTTTAACGACGCCGATCCGCAAGCCGTTCAGCCAACCTCTCTGGATCGTGAGGAGATTCGTACTGTCTTGGTGTCGCGGTTGGAGGTGGTGCTGCCTACGCTGATGCCCTCTGGCACGATCCGGCAGGGGGTGTTTCGCATTGGCGATATCAAAGGGACCCCTGGGGACAGCCTGGAAGTCGTCATCGAAGGCGACAAGGCGGGTCTCTGGACCGATCGCGCGACAAATGAGGGCGGCGATATTTTCGCATTGATCGCCGGATTTTTAGCGCTAAATATCCGGACCGACTTCGATCAAGTGTTGCAGGCAGCGGCCAACCTGCTCGGTCGTGTGCCTGAGCAGAGAACGCGTCCCCGTCAGAAAGCACCGCCCATCGACCATCTCGGACCCGCCACCGGGAAATGGGACTACCTCTCGGCCGATGGTCAATTGCTCGCCGTGGTGTATCGCTATGACCCCCCAGACCAGCGCAAGGAATTTCGCTGTTTGGACGTCAGCACTGGAAAGAAGACACCGCCGACTCCCCGTCCGCTCTTCAACCAGATGGGTCTGGCCTCTATCGAAGAAGGGCAGTCCGTCATTTTGGTTGAGGGTGAAAAGTCAGCCCAAGCGCTGATCGATATCGGTGTGGTCGCCACGACCGCCATGAACGGTGCCCAAGCACCTGTCGAGAAAACTGACTGGTCTCCATTGGCGGGCAAGTCGGTCACCATCTGGCCTGACCGGGATAAACCCGGTTGGGACTATGCCGAAAAAGTTGCCCAGGCCCTCAATAAGGCGGGCGTGACCGATTGCTACATCCTGTATCCGCCGGAATTCAAACCCGAAGGCTGGGATGCGGCTGATGCGATTGCTGACCCTGATTTTGATGTCTGGGGTTTCCTGAGCGTGGGACACCGTTTGCCCGTGCAACGCACGATCGAGATTGAACCGGATGATCTCTTCACCGGGATCAAGTGGTCGATCGAGGACGGTCTAGCTAAAGCCTTTACGCGTCACTACGGAGAGGACTGGCGCTTCTGTGAGTCCTGGGGCAAATGGCTGGTATGGACCGGCGTGCGCTGGAACCCTGATCAAGTGTCCTATGTGAAGCATCTGGTGCGCATGGTTTGCCGCGCCGCCTCCGAGAGGGCGGCCTCACCCAAGCTGGAGGCCCGGTTGGGGAGCTATGCCACGATTGCCGCCGTCGAAAAGGTTCTTCGTATCGACACCAAGCTCACGGCTCAGTCGGATGAATGGGACGCTGACCAATGGGCGCTGAATACGCCCGGTGGCGTGGTGGATTTGTCAAGCGGCGTTTTACAGCCCCACCGCCGTGGTATGTGCATGACCAAGGTGGCAACCGCTACTCCGCGCGGCACCAGTCCTGCCTGGCTGCGTTTCCTGGAACAGGTCACCGGCGGCAAGGCGGAGTTGATGGATTACCTGCAGCGCATGGTTGGCTACTGCCTGACCGGCTCAACCCGAGAGCATGCGCTGTTCTTCCTCTACGGCACCGGCGCGAATGGCAAATCGGTGTTCCTCAACACCCTGGCCACCATCCTCGGGGTCTATGCCACCAATGCCCCCATGGACACGTTCATGGAAACGCGGTCCGAGCGGCATCCCACCGACTTGGCTGGGCTCCGCGGCGCACGACTAGTGTCAGCTCTTGAAACCGAACAAGGCCGGCGCTGGAACGAGGCCAAGGTCAAGGCTATCACCGGCGGCGACAAGATCTCGGCGCGCTTCATGCGCCAGGACTTTTTCCAGTACCAACCTCACTTCAAGCTGGTGATTGCTGGCAACCACAAGCCGTCAATCCGCAACATCGATGAAGCCATGAAGCGTCGGCTGCACATGGTGCCCTTCACGGTAACGATCCCGGAACAGCAGCGTGATCACAACCTCAGCGACAAGTTACTGCATGAGCGTGACGGCATTCTCGCCTGGGCGGTGGAAGGTTGTCTTCTCTGGCAGCAGCACGGCCTAAATCCCCCGGCCCTGGTGGTCTCCGCCACCGCCGAATACTTCGACGAGGAGGACGCCATTGGCGATTTTCTCGAGGAAGAAATCGAGCGGTATCCGCAAGCCAAGGCCGGCGTGGCCGAGGTGTTTCAACGCTGGCAAGAGTGGGCGGGTAAACGCGGCGAGTATGTCGGCACCAGTCGCTGGCTGGCACAGCAACTGACCAACCGGGGCTTCGACCGTACCCGGCTTAGCGGCGGGGCAAAGGGCTTGGCCGGGTTATCGCTGAAGCCCAAGGCATTCGATAACCGCTTGCCATACATCGATTAATTGTCCCGTGTGACCGAACGTGACCTGTTTTCCGTTGAGTCTCTTCACCCGCGCGTAATACGGGTCATACAGCAAGACGGACACGTTCAGTCACAACCCATCAAATCAATGACTTAGGAATTTACATGAACACCATACTGACTTTGGACTTGGGCACGCATACCGGCTGGGCCCTCAAGGCGCCGGATCGGACCATTACCAGCGGGACCGAACACTTTACCCCGCAACGCTTCGAGGGTGGCGGTATGCGCTACCTACGATTCAAGCGTTGGCTGACTGAGTTGAAACAGACCACCGACGGTCTCGACGCCGTGTACTTCGAGGAAGTTCGTCGCCATGCCGGTGTCGATGCCGCCCACGCCTACGGCGGCTTCATGGCACACCTGACCGCGTGGTGCGAGCACCACCAGATTCCCTACCAGGGTGTGCCGGTGGGGACGATCAAGAAGCACGCAACGGGGAAGGGCAACGCCGGCAAGGCCGACATGATCATGGCGATGCAAGCCATAGGGCATCAACCCGGCGACGACAACGAAGCTGACGCACTGGCCTTGCTGGGCTGGGCGATGAATCAATCTGCAACTGGAGAACGAGCATGACCTCTACCAACTCACTCATTCCAGTCCTGCCTGGAAATATCGCCGGGCAGTCAGTCCACCTGGTCGATGCTCGCCAACTGCATGTCTTTCTGGAAGTCAAAAGGGATTTTTCCACATGGATCAAAGGACGCATCGGCGAATATGGCTTTGATGAAAGCCTTGACTACCTGCTCACCAAAACGGGGGAGCAGCTTCCCTCTGGGGTGAAGTGGCGCACGGACTATTTGCTGACAATCGATATGGCCAAGGAGTTAGCGATGGTCGAACGCAACCAGAAGGGGCGAGAAGTTCGGCGCTATTTCATCGAGTGTGAACGGGAATTGCGCCAGATTCATCAAAGCCGGACCGCGACCTTAACCCATCAGCCGGCGACCTTGTCGCGAGCTGAGCGGCAGGCCATCAATCGGCAAGCCTGGGCCGAAGTCACTGGGGATGTGCAAAGGGCATTCCAGGCGCGACGTGAAACTCTGGTCAGGGAGTACGCAAGTCGAAAGGGCGCGGGGGCTTGCATTGTGCAGTCGGGATTTCGCCCCGACTGGGCACGGTAAAGGAGAACCGGCATGAAGATTCCTGAACATCGCTATCGCTGCCCACTGGGACGCCTACAACCCAAGTCGACAGACCTTGAAGTGGTGAAACGCATGGGCTGGCAGCAGGATCACATTCTGGTCGTGAAGGAAGATGACGAGCGGCTGGATTTTGTGGAAAAGGAAATTGTTCGCCGCATCGGTGAACGACTTTACGGAGGCAAGCGCCATGGCTAAGTGGAACTCGGAATTGGTCGCGGAACGCTTCCGTGAAGCGGCAGAAACGGCGCGCAAGTTGCCAGGGATTCGATCGCTGGGGTACTTCAGCAGTTGGCCATCGATTCAGCGGGAACGCTGGGAGGGCTACGCCAATCCGGAGGAAGAGAGACCGTTTCCGGCGACGCCGGAGGCCATTGACCGGATGGAGGAAACCCAGCGCTGGGTCTTCTGGCTCGATGAGTCACAGCGGCATCTGGTTTGGATGCGAGCAGAGGAACAGCCCTGGAAGGATATTGCCCGGCACTATGCTTGTGATCGTTCGACGGCCTGGCGTCACTGGCGCAAGGCCGTCGGTCAGGTGGCGAAGAATCTGAACGGGGGTGTGCCGATGGCTCAGAAATGACTGGGTCGGAGAGGTTTTAGAAAAAATTTGCGGTTGCAGATGGGTCAAGGCATGGCACGTTTACAGCATTTGTCCTTCGATTCTTGGTTTGTCCATTCTGCAACCCACTGAAACTACTACACATTCAGAAAAAACGTGTATGATTCCCCCTAACCTCAGCAGAGTACCGAACAGGACCTGTTTCTGAGAAATTTCTGGGTCCTTCCTGGCGATAAACTGTTGCGGGGATGCAACTCGCGGGGCTTGTCCACCGTCTGACCAGAAAATGAGGTTTGCAGGGTTTGCAGGGTTTGCAGGGTTGGCAGGGTTTGCACCCCGGGCACAGTAGGTCGCGCCACCCGAGACATAACACCCGTTTCTGAATCGGCGCAGGGTGCAAACCTCAGGCGCCCACCTCGCAGGATAGCCCGCCGATCGCTCCTTTAGGTTTGCGGTCGGCTAAACCGCTACACAATAGACTTCAAAGCCTGCCCCGGTTTCCGTCGCGGGCTTTTTTGTTGGGTCTTCCTCCCAGTGCTGTTGTCGGCCCCGACATGTTCTCATCTGAACAGGTCGGGGCCGGGCTTTTTTACGCGGAGGGCTTAGGCCACTACCTGGCCATAAAACGACTGAATGCCCTCGTCTCTGATGGCCAATATGGCTTCTCCCAGTGCGGCATCCTCTGAATCAAAGTCATCTTCCCAGACCGTCGAGTGGCCATCGGCGGCCACGACCTCCAGCGTCCAGTTGGAATCGGTTGATCGATAGATCTGGATGCTCACTGAGTAACTACCTTGGCTATGAGTGGTTTCCAGGTCGGACCGAACCAGGTCCGAACATTGATCATCTGTCATCGCAATCGTCTCCTGATCAAATCAGGAAGAACGCCAGCACCAAACCAACAACCACGTAATACAGGCGGGGAAAGGTGTTCTTCCAGCCCCCGATCGACCAATCGTCCACCTGCTTTAACCAGGCCATTGCACATGCAGTGTGCTTGCAGCCGTCGGTTTTGCAGTCTGTCTTTTTATCTTTTTCAGCCATGGATCTCCTCCGTCATCGTTATTGTTATGAATCGCCGTCTTTGCGGCGGGGCCATGGTACTCCCCCCCGAGCCCGTCGCAAGAGGGTGAGCGTATGGAGCTGAACATCGAGTACCGGCCAATTGGCCGCTTGATCCCCTACATCCGCAACCCGCGCACCCACGATGAAGCGCAGGTGGCCCAGATTGCCGCCAGCATTGTCGAGTTTGGCTGGACCAACCCGGTGCTGGTCGATGGCGATAACGGCGTCATTGCCGGGCATGGTCGTCTGGCTGCCGCACGCCGACTCGGCCTCTCCGAGGTGCCGGTCATTGAACTGGGGCACCTGACGCCCAACCAAAAGCGGGCCTACGTTATTGCCGACAACAAACTGGCACTGGCTGCCGGTTGGGACGAGGAACTCCTTCATCTCGAAATGGGTGACCTCGCCACCGCAGGCTTTGACCTAGCGTTGACCGGTTTCTCGGAAGACGAACTTGAAGCGCTGTTGAGCGTTGCAGACGACGATGACCAGGACGAGTCTGACAGCCATTCGGCCGATTCCTCCGGAGAGGAGATCCCTGATATCCCGGTCAACCCAGTATCCCGCCCCGGCGATATCTGGAACCTCGGACCCCATCGGCTGATCTGCGGCGATGCAGCAGATCCTGTTGTCATCCGTCAGTTGATGAACGGGGAGCAGGCTCGTCTCTGTTTCACCTCGCCGCCCTATGGCAATCAGCGTGACTACACCAGCGGCGGCGTCGCTGACTGGGACGACCTGATGCGCGGCGTGTTTGCCCAGTTGCCCATGACCCCGGATGCCCAGGTGCTGGTCAATCTCGGTCTGATCCACCGTGACAACGAAGTCATTTCCTATTGGGACGGCTGGCTGTCCTGGATGCGCACCCAGGGGTGGCGACGCTTTGCCTGGTACGTCTGGGACCAGGGGCCCGGCATGCCGGGTGATTGGGCTGGCCGCTTGGCCCCGAGCTTCGAATTCATCTTTCACTTCAATCGTGAAAGTAGGAAGCCCCATAAGATCGTGCCCTGCAAGCATGCCGGTGGAAAATTACACCTGCGGCTCGATGGGTCTTCCACTGTCATGCGCAACAAGGCCGGTGAAGTGGGTGGCTGGCAGCATGCCGGTCAACCGACCCAGGACACCCGTATCCCTGATTCCGTCATCCGCATCATGCGCCACAAGGGCAAGATCGGAAAGGACATCGACCATCCGGCCGTGTTTCCCATCGCACTGCCGGAGTTCATCATCGAGGCCTACTCCGACGCAGACGACATTGTCTTCGAACCCTTCGGCGGCAGCGGTAGCACCCTGCTGGCCTGCCAGCGCACGGGGCGACAAGGCAGGGCGTTAGAGATTGCACCCGAGTATGTCGATGTGGCGATCCAACGATTCCAGCAGAACCATCCTGATATCCCAGTGACTCTCGAAAGCACGGGCCAGACCTTTGCAGACTTGCGACAAGAACGAGCGCCAGATTCCTTGATGGGCGAGAGCTCTCTGCAAATTTGCAGAGACCAGAATCTGGTCAACGATGAGGCTGCCGCATGACCCCACACTGGATGGCCGACAAGGTTGAACCGTGGCCGACGACCAAGCTGATTCCCTATGCGCGAAACGCACGGACCCACTCCGATGAACAGGTCGCTCAAATCGCCGCCAGCATCGTCGAGTTTGGGTTTACCAATCCCGTCCTGGCGGGATCCGATGGCGTCATTATTGCGGGTCATGGTCGCCTCGCGGCGGCTCAGCGACTCGGTCTCGCGGAAGTGCCGGTGGTGGTGCTGGATCACCTAACACCGACCCAACGACGGGCGCTGATCATTGCCGACAACCGCATTGCGGAAAACAGTGGGTGGGACCCGGAACTCCTACGCCTTGAAATCGATGGCCTGCGGGATGACGACTTTGATGTATCCATCACGGGGTTCGATGCCGATGCCCTGTCGGACCTGCTGGACGGTGAGGAAACCGACCAGACCGGCCAAACTGACGACGACCAGATTCCTGAAGTTCAGGAGGATGCGGTCGCGAAGCCAGGAGATGTCTGGATCCTCGGACCTCATCGCGTTCTTTGTGGAGATGCCACCAAAGCGGAGAGCTACGAGCGGTTGCTCCAGGGACAACCGGTAGACCTCATCTGGTCAGACCCACCCTACAACGTGAACTATGCCAACTCGGCCAAAGACAAGTTTCGCGGCAAGAACCGTGGAATCCTCAATGATAATCTCGGCGAGGGCTTCTACGATTTTCTGCTGGATGCGCTGAAACCCGCGCTCAGCCTTTGCCAGGGGGCCGTGTATCTGGCCATGAGTTCCTCGGAACTTGATACCCTGCAATCGGCCTTCCGTGCCGCCGGCGGTCACTGGTCCACCTTTATTATCTGGGCCAAGAACACCTTTACCCTCGGCCGGGCCGACTACCAACGGCAGTACGAACCGATTCTCTATGGTTGGCCCGAAGGCCAGCAACGCCACTGGTGCGGCGACCGCGATCAGGGCGATGTCTGGCACATCAAGAAGCCGGCCAAAAACGACCTACATCCGACCATGAAGCCGGTAGAACTGGTCGAACGGTGTATCCGCAATTCAACCAAGCCGGGTCAGACCGTCATGGATCCCTTCGGAGGTTCCGGCACCACACTGATTGCGGCAGAAAAGTCGGGCCGTGTGGCCCGACTGATGGAACTCGATCCCAAGTATGTCGACGTGATCGTGCGCCGGTGGGAGGACTGGACCGGCGCCAAGGCTATCTGCGAGGCGGCAGCCCCAAAAGTGATTGCCCGTTAGCTGGGTGGGAAGGGGTTTTGGCTTCCTCTTCCTCTGCAATACGACGCAGTGATTGCATCGTGGCGTGATCTTGAGGCAACACTGTGCACATCAATCGCAGCGCCTGCTCAATGGAAACGTCCGGGCGGCGGTTGGCGATGAGCCAACGGAGGGCCTCTTCGCGGTTCGTGAAGGTGCTGGCATTGTAAGTGTTCATAGTGGGCTCCTTTGTGTTGATGGTCTGGGTGCCAGTAGTAACGCGCTTTGAGATAGAAAAGCCAAGGCATGACAGCAATGAAAGCGAACGGGCATAATCCAGAGCTCAATTCACCACGAGGCACTGCCCACTATGAACAAAGCCGAACTGATTAACGCCATTGCCGACAAGACCGGTCTGACCAAAGCCGACACCGAGAAGACACTCAATGCCCTGGTTGAGACCATCTTGCCGATGGTCAGGAAGTGGCGCTGATTGGTTTTGGGACCTTTAAGGCCGCTCACCGAGCCGCAAGGGAAGGGCGCAACCCCGCGACTGGGGCCAGCATTCAGATTGAGGCCAGTGTGCAGCCAAAGTTTGCTGCCGGCGCCGTGTTCAAGAACAAGGTCAACGGCAAGTAACTGGGAGAGGGGCAGGCGGAGCGCACAGAGGGAAGGAAATCCCCGCTCTGGTTTTGGGTCTAGGGGGGCTTAAAACCAGAGGGCACTCGCCTGCGAACTCAGACTAATAAAACCCAGTGAAATAGTCAACTATTCCTGGCTTGCCCCTCACAGGCGTTCGTCCCTACCCCCTCAGTCCTGAGTACTCTAATGCCTTCCTGGGCCAAGCTGAGGATGGCCAGTTGCAAACTGGGCGTGGCCAACCAGGGCGCGGCCGTCGTGTCATCCAGCATCTGGTCGACCACCTCTCGCGACTTGGCCCGCATGGCGGCACAGGCCCGCTCACGCTGCGCCTCATTGGCCTCCCGGATGGCGGGGTAGAGTCTGACCAGGGCGGTCAGGGCACCGTTGGCGATGCCGGCGCCCAGTTTTTCCATGGGGGTCATCAGCGTGTCTCCTCAGGCGGCTTCGCAATCGTCGTGGATGGCGGCGCTGATCATAAACCCGGTCAGGTAGGGAAGGCCTTTCGGGATCCCGTAATCCTTGCTGATGTCGCCGGTAATGGTCCAGGTCATCCATTGCCGGGTGGCGGCGTTTATCGCGGCCGCCAGGTCGAGCCCCCGTAAAAGACCGTTGTGGACATCATCACCAAAGTGGCGTCCCTGGGCGCTATCCAGGAAGGCCTGGATGGACTCAAGGGGTTCTCCTGTCGCTTCGGCAATGGCAGCCATCGCGAGGGGCCAGGCGGCGGCAGCCTGCTCTTGTAGGCACCCGTAGAAGCCCCAGGATTCGTTGGTGGAAGTGGGGATGTTGTTCGTATTGCTCATGCGCGTTCCTGTTTCCGCGCTGTGCGCGCGGAAAGCCAAGTCCTTTCAATCCAATTAACCCACGCGGGCGACATAGCGGCCGTAGGATCCGCCCGAAGGATCCACAAACAACCAGGGACGCTCAGGCGCCGTCACGGCGACGCATAGTCGACCCTCCCTGAAGTAGCCGCCCTTGCCGGTCAGCAACTCGCGCGGCCGGAGCAGATGCCTGGCAAACTCATCGAACTCCGCTGGCGTCAGGGTGCGGTTCTCCGTGATGTAAACCGTGTAGTTCTCGCCCCCGCCCAGATCACTCAGGTCGCAAGGTTTTCGGGCAAATGGGAGCGGAATCCCCAGTTTCTCGACCTCAAGGTTCTCGCCATTGAAGGTGATCATTTGGGAAATGCGTTCAATCTGGATAACAATGGCGGCCATATTTCTGTTCTCCTTTACTTGAGTGGATGGTCGGTTTCGACGATCTCATTCACGCGCCTCGGGCCCCCGAAGCCAACCGGAGTCAATCAGAAAGCCAGAGACCGTCATCGAAGTTCCAGCCACAGTGAGGGCAAGGCACCTCGCCTTCCTCACTACCCGGTAAAACCCCGCCACAGGGCCCCTGTTCCGCGCAGTGCGGGCAAGGATCAACAAAGCTCTCGGGCCAGTACCCGCCCGACCCCAGGGGCGACTGATTGATCGAATACGCACTGGTGCCCCAGCCACCGCAGGCGAGGCAGTGCCGGGGCCAAAAGAACGAAAACCACCGGTTGCGATACGCCCGTGACCGGGCCGCCTCACGATAGGCGGCCTCGATACGGTGCGATTTAACCAGGGCCTCGACGTGGTCTATTCCACTCATGCGGCCTTTACAGTCTCGGCCAACACCAGCAGTTCTGCTTGGCGCTGCGCCAGGAGATCGATGCGCATGTTGTTGGTGAGGAAGGGCATCATGAATTCGATGCAGTAACTGATGGTTCGCGCCCGTTCGGCATCCGACTCGGCGTGCTGGTATTTATCCAGGAGATAGTCGATTTCCTGCTGGGCGCGGGCCAGCGTACTTTGCACCTGCATTAGTCTGTCCCGGCCATTCTTGCGCTCGCGCTGGCAAACCCAGTCGGTTTCAGTCATTCTTGATTGATTCATCATCGTTCTCCTTTGAGGGTGTGGATCGGAGTCCTATGAACGCGCTTTCCCGATCAGAAGCCAAGCGTTAGCGATTAAAAAACGCCCGGTTTCCCGGGCGCTCAAATCGTCACTGAAAAGCGTAGTGTGATCAGTCGACCACCCGGTAAATCCGCACACCCCCTTCGGGCTTCTCCGAAGTCAGGGTGAGGCCCAATCGCTTCTTCACCGCCCCGGCCAAAAAGCCTCGTGTCGTATGCGTCTGCCACTGAGTCGCCTCAGTAATCTGTGCCAACGTGGCGCCCTCAGGGCGACTCAGCAGGGCAATGACCGTCGCCTGCTTGCTGTGATCGCGGGTGCGTGGGGTGCGTTTTGGATCGGCAGGTTCAGCGGCTATGCCATCCGTTTCCAGTGCTGTCTTTGCCGGTGCTGTCGCCGTGACAAATGTCGTCGTCACCACCGGCCTCGGCAAGCCCAGGGCATCGTAGCCTTCAGCGGCGACGAACCATTCACTGCCGGAAGGGGTGATCAGGGCACGATTGAACAGGCCATCTAGCACCTTCCGTTGGGCGCCGCCCTTGACGTTCGGCGGAAACCATTCAACGCGTCCATCGTTGTTGTTGATGGCATAGGCCAGGATGGCGTGTTGAGCCGGAGTGAGTGATGTCTTCATGGTGATATCTCCGATCAAGTGTTGCTGTTGTTAAGGGCGTCCTGGCGACCCGCCTCAAAGGCGGCCTTGAGGGCTGACTCGATCTGCCAGATGGCGATGTCGTGGAAGTCCAGGCTCTCGCTGTGGCGGGTTTCCAAGGTTTCCAGTCGCAAATGCTGCTGAGCGATCTGGGTCATCAGTTGAGTGAGTTTCTTGCTGTTCATCGTGGTCTCCGATGGTGATTAAGGACAGCCACATGAACGCGCTTCGAACAATCAAAGCCAAGCAATTACCACCGAAATAACGATCATTTTTGTGACCGATGGGCATTTCCATCCGCGCCTATGCCCGTCATCGCGGCGTCACTGACACGGCAGTCCGCAAAGCCATTCAGGCTGGGCGCATTACCCCGGAAGCCGATGGCACGATTGAGCCTGATAAAGCCGATCTGGACTGGGCCCGGAATACCGAGAGTCCCCGATCAGGGACCCAGCAACGGCCACCCCGGGTCAAGGCGCCTGATCTCAGTGGGGCAGGAGAGGGGGCATCGACGGGACAGGGGGGTACCTCCCTGTTGCAAGCCCGCACCGTCAATGAAGTGGTCAAGGCGCAAACCAACAAGGTGCGCCTGCAGCGACTCAAGGGCGAACTGGTGGATCGGTCAGAAGCCATTGCCCATGTGTTCAAGTTGGCCCGAACCGAACGGGATGCCTGGCTCAACTGGCCGTCTCGGGTCTCAGCCCTGCTGGCCTCCGATCTGGGGACAGACGCGCACCGGCTGCATGTCGCCCTGGAAAATGCGGTACGCAAACACTTGCAGGAGTTGGGCGAGGTTCGCCCCAAGATCGATTGATGACAGAGCACTACGACGGCGCCTTCGAGATCGAATGCGCCTGGCGCGAGGGACTGACCCCAGATCCGATCCTGACCGTATCCCAATGGGCCGACCAGCATCGGGTGCTGTCCAGCCTGGCCGCGTCGGAACCCGGGCGCTGGCGTACCCGCAGGACGCCGTATCTCCGGGATATCATGGATTCCCTCTCGCCCTCCTCACCGGTAGAGCGAGTCGTCTTCATGAAAGGCGCACAGGTGGGTGCCACGGAGGGTGCCAGTTGCTGGATCGGCTACGTCATCCACCACGCCCCCGGCCCGATGATGGCGGTGTGGCCGACCGTGGATATGGCCAAGCGCAACTCCAAGATTCGCATCGATCCCCTGATCGAAGAATCCGAGGTGCTGAACGAGCGTATTGCACCGCCCAGAAGCCGCGACTCCGGCAACACCATCCTCGCCAAGGAGTTTCGTGGCGGTGTCCTGGTCATGACCGGCGCCAACTCCGCGGTGGGCCTGCGGTCCATGCCGGTGCGCTATCTCTTTCTGGATGAAGTCGATGGCTATCCTCCGGATGTGGAAGGCGAGGGCGATGCCATCTCCCTGGCCGAAGCGCGCACCCGCACCTTTGCCCGGCGCAAGATCTTTATCGTCTCGACGCCGACCCTGGCTGGCTCCAGTGCCATCGAACGGGAATACGAAGCCTCGGACCAACGGCGCTATTTTGTGGCTTGCCCGCACTGCGATCACCGTCAGTGGTTGCGTTTCGAGCAGCTGCGCTGGGACAAGGGAAGACCTGAGACCGCCGCCTACCACTGTGAATCCTGTGAGACCCCAATCCAGGAGCACCACAAGACCAGTATGCTGGAACAGGGCGAGTGGCGTGCCACCCGTCCGGAGGCCAGCGGCAAGACCGCCGGCTTTCATATCTCATCTCTCTACAGCCCCGTCGGCTGGCGCAGCTGGTCCGCCATTGCCGCGGCTTGGGAGAGTGCCTGCGACAAGCAAACCGGGTCACTGTCCGCCATCAAGACCTTCAAGAACACCGAACTGGGTGAGACCTGGGTCGAAGAAGGCGAGGCACCCGATTGGCAACGGCTGATGGAACGCCGGGAAGACTACCGTATCGGCACCATCCCCGAGGGCGGGTTGCTGCTGGTCGGCGGCGCTGATATTCAGAAAGACCGCATCGAAGTCTCGATTTGGGCCTTCGGCCGGGGCCTTGAAGCCTGGTTGATCGAGCACCGCATCCTCATGGGAGAAACCACCCGCGAGGACGTCTGGCAGAGGTTCCGCCAGATGATGGCCGAATCCTGGACTCACGCCTCCGGCGCACAGATGCCTCTGGAACGCATCGGCATTGATACCGGTTTTGCCACCCAGGAAACTTACGCTTTTATCCGATCCCTCAAGGACCCTCGGGTCATGGGCATGAAAGGCCAGGGCCATGGCGCCGCCTTGATCGGCACCCCGACCAAACTTGATGTCAGTCGCCAGGGTAAACGGCTCCGACGCGGAATCCAGGTCTATCCGGTTGCCGTCGGCATTGCCAAACTGGAGTTCTATAACCACCTGGGGAAACTGCCTGGTGTCGCCGAGGACGGACTCACTCCGGTCTACCCGCCTGGCTATGTCCATTTACCCAAGATGGACGCTGAATATCTGCAGCAACTCTGCGCCGAGCAATTGGTGACCCATCGGGACCGGCGGGGCTATGCCAAACGGGAATGGCAAAAGCTCAGGGATCGCAATGAAGCCCTGGACTGCTATGTTTATGCCCGGGCTGCCGCCGCCGCGGCAGGCCTCGACCGATTCGAGGAACGGCACTGGCAACGGCTGGAAGTGACGCTGGGTCATGCGCCCGCTGCACCTCCGGATCATCCGCCGGACCCGACTCAAACCGACCAAACCAACGAGGCCACCCATCGCGGTGGCCTTGTCGCATCTGGCGCCCCGTCAACCCAACCCGGCCGCCGGGTGATCAAGAGCCGCTGGCTGAATCGATGACCTACACCGAATCCGATCTCCTTACGCTGAAAAAAGCGCTGGCCAACAGTGAGCGCCGGGTCAGCTTTGGTGACCGCAGTGTCGAGTATCGATCCATTGAAGAACTGAAGATGGCTATTCGTGAAGTGGAAGCCGACTTGGCCCGCGCGACAGGTAAGCCAAAAACCCGGCAAATCCGCGCCACCACTCAAAAAGGCTTCTGATGGCCTGGTTTTCCAAACTGCGCAGCTACTTCGGTGGCAGCCCGATCCATGAAGCCGCTGGGCGAGGGCGTCGTGCTCAGGCCTGGATGCCGGGAAATCCTGGTGCCATGGCCGCTCTCCTGGCGACTAACGCCGACCTTCGTACCAAAAGCCGAGACCTGGTCCGGCGCAATGCCTGGGCGCAGTCCGGCGTCGAGGCCTTTGTCGCCAACGCTATCGGTACCGGCATCAAGCCGCAGAGCCTGTCGCCGGATGACGCTTTCAAAACCCAAGTCCAGGCCCTCTGGCGCGACTGGACTGAGGAAGCCGATGCGGCGGGACAAACCGACTTTTATGGCCTGCAGGCATTGGCCTGCCGCGCTATGGTCGAGGGCGGCGAATGCCTGATTCGGCTGCGTCCCCGGCGACCGGAGGATGGCCTCAGTGTCCCACTGCAACTGCAGGTCATCGAACCCGAACATTTACCGCTGCACTTCAACAGTGACCTGCCGTCGGGGAATGTCATCCGAGCCGGGATAGAGTTTGATCGGTTGGGACGGCGCGTCGCTTACCACTTATATAAGAGTCATCCTGACGATGGCCGGCTATCCCCCATGTCAGGACAGGGGGGTCTTGAGACCGTCCGCGTGGACGCATCAGAAATTATCCACCTCTACCGGGTACTGCGCCCGGGCCAGATCCGCGGTGAACCCTGGCTATCTCGCGCGCTGGTCAAGCTCAACGAACTGGACCAATACGACGACGCCGAACTGGTGCGCAAGAAAACGGCGGCCATGTTTGCCGGCTTTGTCACCCGGCAAAATCCGGAAGACAACCTCATGGGCGAGGCGGTTGCCGATGCGAACGGTATTTCCCTCACCGAATTTGAACCCGGCACGCTGCAAATCCTGGAGCCTGGCGAGGACATCAAGTTCTCCGACCCGGCCGATGTCGGCGGTTCCTATGCCGAATTCCTCCGCACCCAGTTTCGGGCTGTGGCATCGGCCATGGGCATTACCTATGAGCAACTAACCGGTGACCTCACCGGCGTGAACTACTCATCCATCCGTGCGGGGCTACTCGAATTCCGGCGTCGCTGCGAAATGATCCAGCACTCCGTGCTGGTGCATCAACTCTGCCGCCCGGTGTGGGCCGCCTGGATGGAACAGGCGGTCTTGTCCGGGGCGCTCAAGGCGCCGGGGTTTGCCCAAGGTGGCCCGGCCCAACGGCGGCAATACTTGCAGGCCAAATGGATACCGCAAGGCTGGCAATGGGTCGATCCCGAGAAGGAGTTCAAGGCCATGCTGCTGGCGATCCGGGCCGGGCTCATGAGCCGCTCGGAAGCGGTCTCCAGCTTTGGCTATGACGCCGAAGACATGGATCGGGAGATTGCGGCCGATAACGCGCGTGCCGATTCCATGGGGCTGATCTTTGATTCTGATCCCAGGGTGACCCAGAAAACGGGGGCCATGCAGTCGGGCTCAGTCGCTCCGGTTGAACAGCCAAATCATGATGGACAACAGCACTGAGATGACCAGCGAGGTCATCAGCGGGAAGTAGAACGAGAACCCGTCCTTCTGCACGGCAATGTCGCCGGGTAGGCGTCCCAGTGGGAGTTTCGACAGCCATGGCCACAACAGCCCGATCCCGATCAGCAGCAGTCCCGCGATGATCAGCCAACGATTCATGTCTTGCTCTCGCAGCCAGTGGCTTTGCCGAACTGCGCCTTAAACGTCTTCAGGAAAATCATCACATCATGCTACCGCACCTTGCTGCGCGGCTGTTCGGCACGCCGCTGCTTATTCATCAGCCCAAGCTGGAAGTCATCCTTTCCGTGCTCGGGCCCCGACTGGGCTTGCCGGAGAGGGCGGGGCAGGGCGGTTATGTCAGGCCGGAGCATCCAGTAAACGAAAGCCCCTCCGGCATCGCCGTCATCCCGATTCATGGCTCCCTGGTCCGAAGGACCTCGGGTCTTGAAGCCGATTCCGGCCTGACCAGTTACCAGAGCGTCCAGCACATGCTGGAACTGGCGCGGGACGATGCCTCTGTCGACGCCATCCTGCTGGATATCGATTCCCCCGGTGGTGAATCCAGTGGCGTGTTCGATCTCGCCGACAAGATTCGAACCATCGGGCTGCAAAAGCCGGTCTGGGCCGTCGCCAATGATATGGCCTTCTCCGCTGCTTATGCCTTGGCCTCTGGAGCCCAGCGGGTATTTGTCTCGCGCACCGGCGGCGTCGGCTCCATTGGCGTCATTGCCATGCACGTCGATCAGTCGGTGAAGGACGCTCAGGATGGACTCCATTACACCGCCGTCTATGCCGGCAGTCGCAAAAACGATCTCAGCCCGCATGGCCCGATGACCACGGAAGCGCAGCGCTTCCTGCAGGGTGAAGTCGATCGCGTCTATGGCCTGTTCGTCGACACCGTCGCCCGCCACCGGGGCCTATCCAGTAATGCGGTCCGCGAGACTGAAGCCGGTGTGTTCTTCGGCAAGGACGCCGTCCGCGCCGGATTAGCCGATGCCGTTGGCACCCTGGATGACGCGCTGCTCGCCCTGACTGATTCCCTTGCTCCCAATCTTTCCGTCCCCACCCGAGAAAACATCATGGCCAGAACCCCCCGACCAACGCTCGACCTCACGCCTAACCCCGAACCATCCATTGATCCTGTTGAGCAGGCTACGGAAGAGATGACCGATGCCATCCAAGTAGAAACTACTGACGAAGCGTCGGTAGTACAGGAAAAGCCAGAGCCAACCAGGCCCCAAACTCCCGCACCACCGGACCGGCTTATTGCTGCAGCAGCGTCTGCTCCAATCTCTACGCCGATCTTCACCGTCATCGATGCCCTCGAAATCGCCCAGGCCTGTGCATTGGCCGGTCGTACCGACCTGACGGCCGCCTTCATCGAAGCCCAGGTGCCTCCGACCAAGGTGCGTGCCCGCCTCCTGGCGGACAAGGCCGATCGCTCCCCGGAGATTGCCAGTCGCCTCGTACCGCAGGGAGACCCTGCCGATGCCTCGAACCCCTCCGCGCCCAACAATCTCATGGTCCAGGTGGTGCAAAGCCGTCTGGCCGTTCGCTAATCCTCACTGGAGAATTCCATGCCTGCGATTCAAGAAGCCCTCAATCTCGGCGATCTCCTCAAGTTCGAGGAATCTCATCTCTACTCCCGTGACCAGGTCACGGTCCTGGCCGGCGAAGTCCTGCCGCTTGGGGCCGTGGTGGGTCAGGTCACGGCCACCGGCAAGGTAAAAGCCCTCGACCTGGCGGCCACCGATGGCAGTGCTGTGGCTTGTGGGGTGTTGATCGCTCCCCAGGATGCCCTGTCCGGGGACCAGACCGACGGACTGATGATTGCTCGTCACGCCATTGTCGCTGACCACGCCCTGACTTGGCCGGCCGGACTCACCCCCCTGCAAAAAGACACCGCCCTTTCTCAACTCAAAGCACTGGGCATCCTGGTGCGCACCGGAGTCTGATCATGTTGAACAACCCCTTTGAAAATCCCGCGTTCAGCATGACCTCGCTGACCGCCGCCCTCAATCTCCTCCCCAGCCGCTATGGCCGACTGGAGGAACTGCGGCTGTTTCCGGCCAAACCGGTCAGAACCCGTACCGTCGTCGTCGAAGAACGCGCCGGTGTGCTGAACCTCTTACCCAGCCTGCCTCCGGGCGCCCCTGGCACCGTCGGGGTGCGCAGCAAGCGCACCCTCAGGAGTTTCGTGATTCCGCATATTCCGCATGACGATGTCGTCCTGTCGGAAGAAGTTATGGGCATTCGTGCCTTTGGTTCCGATAACGCCTTCGAGACCATTGCCTCGGTGCTGACCGATCACCTGGAGACCATGCGGGGCAAGCATGCCGCCACCCTGGAATACCTGCGCATGGGCGCCTTGAAGGGGATTGTCCAGGATGCCGACGGCCGGGAACTGGTCAATCTCTTCAACGAGTTCCACATCACCCCGAAAACCGTCAACTTCAAGCTCAACGTCGAGACCACCCAGGTCCTCGAGAAATGCCTGGAACTGAAACGGGCCATGAGCAAGGGCCTCGCCGGCGAGACCATGAGCCAGGTTCACTGCCTGGTTTCTTCGGGTTTCTTCGACAAGCTGGTCACCCATAAAAGCGTGCAGGATGCCTATCGTCTCTGGAACGAGGGTATCGCCCTCCGCTCCGACATGCGCAGCGGCTTCCCCTTTGCCGGGATCACCTTTGAGGAATACGCCGGCGAAGCCAGTATTCCCGATGGCAAGGGAAGCTGGATCACCCAACCCTTCATTACCGATGGCGAAGGCCATGCCTTCCCGCTGGGCACTCTCGACACCTTTGCCACCTATTACGCCCCGGCCGACTTCAACGAGACGGTCAACACCCTGGGACAACCGCTGTATGCCAAGCAGGAACCGCGCAAGTTCGATCGGGGCACCGATCTTCACACCCAGTCCAATCCGCTGCCGATCTGTCATCGGCCGGGTCTCCTGATCAAGGTTGTCGCCAGCTGATGACAGGAAATCCGAATGTCACTGACCCAACGCTGGATGTCTGTCTTCGCACCTGGGGCGAACCAGCCATCCTGGAACGCGATCCGCCCATTCCCCTGAACGGCCTTTTCACCTCGCCCGACTCGCTGCGGCGGTTTGGCGGGGTGAGTGTCGATACCGTGGATGCCTCATTCACTGCTAAAACTCAGGAAGTGATGATGCTGGATGTTCAACCCGACGAGCGTCTGGTCATTCGTGAGCAACCCTACCACGTTGTGGCCCTGCTGGAAGACGATGGGGCGGGAGTCGCCCTCCTGCTGCGGAGGCTGATCGCATGAAGATCAGCGTCGAAATGAATCAGGTGCAGCTGGATGACCTCAAGGAAAGGCTGGCCTTTATCAAAGGCGGTTGGGAGCGGGCGGTGGTGCGGGCCATGAACACCGCCGCCAGTCAGGCTCGGACCCGAACCGCAGAACGAGCACGATCGCTCCTGACCGCCGATCGTGAGCGCATTGAGCAATCGATACTCGTGAAGAAGGCCACCTATGGCGCCCGGGCCGCAAAATTGCAGATCTTCGATCAGCCGATCCCGCTGTTCCGATTTGATGTCAGCTTCATGTTTCCCACCGTCGAAGGTGGGGTGACCGCCAAGACCCTAAAGGGGGACAGCCCCCTGGCGCTAAAACATGCCTTTGTCGCCAAGATGAGTAATGGACACGTGGGCGTGTTCTCCCGCCGCGGCAAAGAACGCCTACCGATCCAGGAACACTATGGTCCCACGGTGGCCACCGTCTTCGAAAAAACCCCCGGTCTCGAAGCCGAGATCATGCAACTGGCGGCCGAGAAGTTTGCCCAGGAAGCCGCCCGCCAGGCAGCGTACCTGATCCAGAAAGAACTCGGGCAGGGGGATGACTGATGGCCAAAACCGATGCCCCGCTTTCGATTCGGGAGCAGATCATGCGCCAGTTGCTGGAACGGGCCAGGACCTATCTGCCCTCGGCCACGCGAGACCCCATCCGTCGCCAGGACAAGCAACTGCCACGACTGGTGCTGCAGGAACTGGGGGAGACCAAGGACGTGCCGGTCTTCCGTAAGCACAATCTGGTGTTGACCGTATCGGTCACGCTGGCCGATGCCATTGACCCTCGATCGGACTCCCTGAGCACTGTGGCAAATGCCCACATGGCCGGATTGCTCTCGGTCCTGCTCAATCCCGACAGCCACCTCGGCGGGCTTTGCGATGCGCTCGATTATGAGTCCTCCGCCATTCGCTATCCCGAACCCGGGGACATCGTCCTCGGTGTGTCACTAATTATCTCGGTCCGTTATGCGATTGCATACGGCAATCCGTATGCTCAATAAGAGGAAGCGCCATGCCGACTGCCGCCAATGCCCGACTCGATTATGAAGCCGCGCAAACCCTGCTGCCGATGGCCCAGTTGATCGACAGTGGTGATCACCAGACCTTTACCAGCGGCGCTGATCTCTGGTCCCAGCGGGCTGGCTACACGCCGGTAATCCGGCCGAATGGCTTGCTGACCGGGGGACTGATCTCGCCAAGCAGCAATCAAGATGACCAGATTGATGTGGCAGCATTGACCGTGCAGTTGCAGGGGTTGGTATTGCCGGTCGCTGGGACGGTGGGCATCCCTGTTACGCGAGGGATCGGTGCCGACACCCATATCATCAATAGTCTGACGGTCAACGCGGCCGGTACAGTCAACGTGCTGATTGGCGAGGAGGGCACTTCTTTTACGGAAGCTCGCGGCGCAGCAGGCGGTGCCCCCTTTATTCCTGTCGACAGCGTCGAAATCGGACAGATCCGCCTGACGGAGACTGACTCGGCGACCGTCAACCTGCCGGAGATATTCCAGAAACCGGGCATTCATCAGGAGCGCGCCAACTTCCCCGGCTTCACCGCCAATCCGTTATTGGGCGAACTGACCTTTGTGGCCCCTTTGCCATTGAGCCACGTCGGGGGGTTACCCAAGGCCATATACGCTGAAGTGTATGAACCGGAGTTTGCCGAAGTCGACCTGGCTTCCTCCTTTGTGCCGCCGGAAACCACGCATTCAGTGTCCTCGACCCAAGTCTACGGCCGGGCCGTGGGGGCGTCTTCCTCCAGCCTGAATCAGGGCAGCTTCAAGGCGCTGCTGGAAGATGGCGTGACGGATCCCCTGGTGCTGCTCAAGAACGAAGTCCTGTTCTTCCGCTTCTATCCCGATCAGAACAAGTCGGCCCATCTCCTGTGCTTCGGCACGCTGGGGCTAGCCCGTCAGTTTCCGGCCGACAACCATATTGAAGGCAGCTTTACTGTGTCGGCGCCGTATGCCGCGGTCGAACGGGAGTCCTGAGTATGCCGTTTGATGCCAAGGCTTTCAGCAAGGCGACCTTCGAGCCGAGGACGGCAGAGGTGCGGATCGTGGAACTCAAGGAGTGGTTCGGCGGCGATGAAGCGATCTTCCGGGTGCGCGGCCTGTCCGGGATCGAACTGGCCCAAGCACTGGAAGCGGCACAGACCAGCCAGAGCCGCGCTGAATTGGCCGAAGCCCTGCTGGACGGCACCGACGGGGCCAAGGTCGATGCCGTCAAGGAAGCCTTTGGACTGGGAAAAGGCGTGCCCGATGAACTGATTCGCTATCACGAACTGGTCATCCGCGGAACGGTTGAGCCGAAGCTGACGCGTGAGGTCTCGGTCAAATTGGCCGAGCGGTTTCCCATCGACCACAAGCAACTGGCCCTGAAGATTCTCGCCCTGACCGGGCAGGGTCAAGCCGTTAAAAAAAAGCCGAGCGGCTGTTCCGCCATCCCGAGATCCGCGCCTGCCTAGCCCTCTGTCATCACTGGGGCAAACCCCTCTACGAGGTCCGCCCGGACCTCATGCCCTATGACCATCTATCGCCCCTGGAACTGACGCTCTGGGGCTTGTTCTTCGATACCTTGAAGCGCTAAACCATGGCTGCCACCACCCTTCGCCACAAACGTGGCGACACATTTCAGTACGACTGCGTCCTGCGCAGCAAGAAGAATGGCCCGGCCATCGATATCAGCGGCTGGCAGATCCGAAGCCAACTCCGAGATCTCAAGGATGGCTTGATCTGCGAGTTCACTATCAGCCTGCTGAATCCGGCAGAGGGTCATTATCAGCTGAGAGCCCCTGACACCCGCCGCTGGTCCCCCGGCAATGCCGCCATGGATATCGAATATCGCGATGCCCAGGGGGTTATCCGCAGCACCGAGACTCTCCAGGTTCTTATTCTCAAGGACGAGACCCACGACTGATGCTGACCGAACTCAACCGGACCGATTACAGCACCGTCATCGAAGCCAATCGGCTGCTGACCACTCTGGCGAATGACACCGCTGTATCCCTGACGATCCTGTCCGCCCCGGGCCCGCAAGGACTGCCAGGAACCGCAGGTCCCAGCGGCCTGGAAGCCGAGGTCAGTACCGACTTTGCCCTGATTTACCACCTGTCCACGTAACCACATAGGAGAAAAGCCCCATGGCCACCTTGGAACAACGCATTATTGACCTGGCCCAGGCGATTGGCAGCGATGTCAAAACACTGAACAGCACCGTCGGTGTCCTGACCAACCTGACAACGACCCAGAAAACCAATCTGGTTGCGGCCATCAATGAGCTGCAGAATCAGGTCAGTTCCCTGGACCTCGATAGCCTGATCGATGATGCCGCCGGCGTGGGCGACATTGATGTCACCTACAGTGCCGACAAGATCATCACCCTGCTCGATGCCCTCAAGACCGACATTCTCGGCGGTATTCCTCCTTCCACGCTGGACACCCTCCAGGAACTGGCGGATTACCTCACTGACAACCAGGTCGCCGGCGGACTCGTCGAGCAGCTGGCAAACCGGGTGCGGGTGGATACCGCGCAAAACTTCAATGCCGCCCAGCAGATTCAGGCGCGAGACAACATCGGTGCTGCCGCCGCATCAGCGCTGACGACCTTGGTGGCCGCGCTGGGCGACGTCGTTCATGACTTCGTCAGTGACTATACCCTGGCGAAAGCTTGAACCCCGGGCCTTTCGGGTGACGCATGACGCTGGAGCAACGGATCATTGCGCTGGCCCAGGCCATTGGGCTGGACATCAAGGCGCAGGCGTCCCAGAGAATCGAGTACGCGACTGGACTCTGGACGCCGAGTGTCCAGAATGCTACCGGCTACCAATCACGGGCAGGGCGCTACACGCGCATCGGCCATCAGGTCTTTATAGAAGGCGCTTTTCAGCTCGATAGCATCAAAACCGGGGGATCTCTCATCGAGGGGCTGCCTTATCCCGCCCATCCTGAGGCCCCTTCAGGTGGCATTCACGTCCACCAATACCAAACCGCCCGTGCGTTGGTGGCGGTGACCGGTGAAATCATGCCGGGCACCTCGACCTTTCAGGTCCTGGCGGCCACAGGCCCCAGCACCAGCCTTTCCACCTATGCCAACACCTTTGGCAAGACCGGCGCCCTGAGCTTCTCCGGGCATTACACCATCGCTTGACGCTTTGCTGCCTGATTCCGGGCGGCCTTCCTTTCCACTCTTTTTTACTCAACCAGGAGGATTCTCATGGTCACGGCCCGCGATTGCCTGAAGAAATACGGTCCCGCACATCTGGAAAAAGCCATGGTGCTGTGGGATGTGCCGGCTGAACTCGAAATCGGCGTTATTCCGAAGCGCATCTACTGCAATCGCGACCTGGCGCAGCCCCTGGAGCGTGCCTTCCGCCGGCTGATTTCGACCGGTCAGGTCAATCATCTCAAGACCTGGGATGGCTGCTTCAACATCCGTAACAAGCGAGGCGGGCGCAGCACGTCCCTGCATGCCTGGGGCGTCGCCATTGACGTCAATGTCGCCTGAAACGGCTTCGGTCGGACGCCACAGATGCCACAGGCATTCGTCCAGTGCTTCATCCAGTCCGGTTTTGACTGGGGTGGCACCTGGGCCAAGCCGGATGGCATGCACTTTCAGCTATCCCATCTCTGATTTTTCAACCACAGGAGACACACACTATGTTCAAAAACTTCGGCGTTTCGTTCAAAGAGCCCAGCACCTGGCAGGGAATTATCACCTTGCTGACCCTAGTCGGTATCTCGCTGGATCCGGTGCAGAAGGAAATCATCGTCAGTGCCGGCATTGCCCTCTATGCCTTCCTCGACGTGTTCTGGCTGCATAACAGCCGGACCCCCTGATGTTCCGGCGTCCAGCCGAACGGAGCCCGAGCCCCGATCCCATCCGCTGGGTGGGGGTCGGCCTCGCCCTGGTCTCGACCCTAGGCGGCCTCGTTGGCTCCCTGATCAGCGGGGCCCGCGAAGTCGCGGCGATGCGGGTACAAATTGAAACGCTGGCCACGGCCTATCGGGATTCCAGTTTGGAAGAACGGGAGGGCTTGCAGCATGTTATCGAGCAACTCAGTGATGTGGAAGCCCGGCTACGCTTTGTGGAGCAGGGCAAGCGATGATCTGATTCTTTATCTTTCTCGCTCTCTGGGCCGTATTTGATTGGATCCTGGTGCGTGAGTAATTCGCCAAGCACCAGTGTCGTTGTGATGCTCAAGAGGGGTGATGAGCGCCATCCCTTCATCACCCGTCTTGATCTTATTCTCCGGCCAGGAAGGTGATGGTCAGGGTATTGCCATTTAGACAGTACGCGCCCGGTTGGTAAGTGTTTTCCGGTGCATCGAACATTGGATAAAAATAGGCCGGTATTTTGTAGTTGCCACAGCCACCGGCCGATGTTGCGCAACTCGGGTCACCACAGTTGCTGGGGTAATTTTCCGGGCCAAAATTGCCATTGGCTGGTCCCTGGCAGGTGTAGGTCGCTTGGCCGGTGCAGGAAAGCTGTACGGGCAGGTTATAGGCCGCCCCGCCGGTTCCCGCGCATTGATTGCTCTTCCACAGCGCATCCGTGCAGTATTGTGGAAAGACACTGATGTCATAGAACACGCAGCTTTGGTTGTTCGTGCAAACGAAAGGGGCTGGATTCACGAACACCGTTTCAATCATCGTCAAATGCTCCGCCTGAGCATTCATGCAATCGTCAGGGGCGGCCGTCAGGGATGCACAGAAACGGGAATTGATCGCTTGCTGTTGGGTATTCAGTACAGGCGATACCGTGGCGGCACATGTGCCATTTTTAGGGATGGTCGCGAAGCTCGCTTTGGCGCTCGTTCCGGTATTTGTGCAGCCATTTCCCCAATTGATATCGCCCGGGCTGTGATTGGCATCTCCTAGGGTAAAGCTCACATAAATGGGTACTTGCCGGCTATTCACCAAGGACACCGCGACATCGCCGCTGACCGTTCCCGCAGGGGGTTGAGGTAACTGCTCGACGGTTCCCTTTTTCTTGAAACGAAGGGAGTCCACTCTGAGGACAGCATTTCTGTATTTCTTATGATTGACGATTAATTCATCGACATGCAGCGCATTGGATCTGGGGATATAGCGGTCAACAGCCATAACCGAGGCCGAATACATGAGTAGCAGAATCAAGACAGATTTGAACATGACTTCTTCTCCACTTCTGGTTATTGCCCCATGAAAACCTTGGTGCGGTTGTACGCCCTTCAAGTACCCGGCGCAATGCGTCTGGATGCGAGCCCTTTCAGCCTGGTAGCCACCGATCACCTGGATGAGTGACCTGACCCGCACCATCGATATCGTCTTTGGCGCCCAAAACGAGATCAGCCCGGTCCTGGGCGAGATCGAGTCCAGCATCAATCGGTTCGATGCGTCGGTCCAGAACGTGGCTCAGCCATTGGCGGCCGTTGCCGATCAGGTCCTCAAGACCGAAGCCGCCATTTTGGCTTTGGCAGCCGCCTTTACGGGGGCCACCATCGATGCCGCCGGTCGCTTTGGCGATGCCGTCAACGAGATTGGGACCCTGTTCGGGGGCACGAATGAGCAGGTCAGTCGTTTCGGCAGCGATATCCAGAATTACGCCTCGACCTCGACGCAGTCGATCGAATCGATCAGCGGCGCCATCTACGAGGCCATCTCCTCGGGCGTTAAATACGAGGACAGTCTTTCCTTCCTCAACGAAGCCGAGAAGCTTTCCGTCGCGGGTCGTGCTGACCTGCAGCAGGTCACCAGCGTCCTGACCGGGGTGCTGAATGCCTATGGCGCCAGCACCAGCCAGGCGGCGGATTTTACCGATGACCTCTATACGGCGGTCCTCAACGGTAAGACCACCGTTCCTGAATTAGCCCAGTCCTTGGGCAACATCGTCGGCATTACCGCCAATGTCGGGGTCGGCTTTGATGAACTGTCCGCAGCGATTGCCGCGCTGACCGCCTCGTCGGTCAAAACCCCAGAAGCCATTACTGGCATCAAGGCCGCGATCTCCAATATTCTGTCGCCCTCCAAGGAGGCCGCGGACGCCGCCAAGGAGATGGGGCTGCAATTTGATGGCTCAGCCCTGCGGTCAAAAGGCCTGGCCGGCGTGCTGGGAGAAGTTTATGACAAGACCCAGGGCAACACCGATTCCATCAAACGCCTGTTTGGCAGTATCGAGGGTTATAACGCCGCGCTGATCCTGGGGGCTGACAAGACGGGCATTTTTGCCAAGTCCCTGGAGGACATGGCAAATAACTCAGGGGCGACGAATAAAGCCTTTGAGGCCATGGCGCAGAACTACGAAGTGGCCTTGCAGCGCATGGGGAATGCGGCCGAGGTGGCGATGATCAAGGCCGGGAAGCCGCTGCTGGAAGAATTTGGTAGCGTGGCGAATGGTATTGCGTCCGTATTCAAATCCCTTGGGCAATCCATCGACGCCGGCGCGTTTGATCCCATCATCAACGCCCTGGAGGTCTTTGGCCAGAGTATGGCCGGCACCCTGCAGCAGATCGCCCAAAATCTACCCGAGGCTCTGTCGGGACTCGATTTCAGCGACCTGATACGGTCGTTCGAAAACCTCGGCGACGAAATGGGTGATGCCTTTGCCCAGATATTTGGCAACATCGACCTTTCTACCCCGGAAGGACTCGGCGACGCGCTGCAAATGATTGTTAACGGGGTCGCTGCCCTGACCAATGTCACCGCCGGCATTGTTGATGGGCTGGAAC
>JBILGM010000065.1:0-13175 GCA_044351045.1 Methylococcaceae bacterium
CAAGGTCACCGATTTGATTTTGCGGAACTGCGAAAAACCGCTGACGGCCGTGAAGCAAGCTTTCGATGCTGAAAAGGTGCCTGGATCAATTTCTGATCGGTACATCCGCAGCAAGCGATCGCGTGGTGCACAACAGGTCGTCAAGGTGGTGATGGGAGCCCAGGCGGCGCGTTATTCCGAGAACCATCCCTGAGAAGGGCCCGCCGCAACGTCGCCTATTGAATGCGGCGACCCAGCCCGTAATGGCGCAAACCTTCAGCTATCGATTGCTCCAATTGATGCCATATGACGCCGAGTTCCGTGATGTTAACCAGTTTGATAGCTGGTGACCCCCGAGGTGATAAATGCAAATTGATTTGAATGCGATACCCACGATGCTGGATATTGTCCATGTCGGGCTGGCCGCACTGGCGTTATTTCTGTTGCTCACCACGATCGTGCTGGCATTGATCAGCATCTCTGCGTTGCGTCGGCGGGCCGGGTCCCAATCGAATGAGGTGGCGGCGTCAGTGCCCACGCCGGCGCCCAACATTCCTCCGCAACCTCCCCGTGCCGAATCTCCCAGACCGGTGGTCGTGAGAGAAGCCACGCCAGATGCGGCCCTGCAGTTACTGGGATTGCTCCAGCAGGAGGCGCGTTTCATTGACTTTCTTCAGGAGGAAATCGCCGGTCATGCCGATGTTGACATCGGTGCCGCCGTGCGGATCGTGCACGAAGGTTGCCGCAAGGTCTTGAAACAGCACGTTGTGCTCGACCCCGTCAGGCCTGAGTCCGAGAACTCCCGTATCACTCTCCCCAAAGGTTACGATGCTTCATCGGTACGGGTCAGTGGCCATATCGTGGGTGAGCCCCCGTTTACCGGAACGCTGATTCATCGCGGTTGGCGGGCCAGCAGCATTCATCTGCCCAAGCTGGCCGAAGGGCATGATGCGCGCATCCTAGCTCCGGCGGAGGTCGAGCTTTGACCAATCCGCAATTTTCTATCGGCATTGATCTGGGAACGACCCACAGCGTTGTTTCCTATTTGTCTCTGAATGAGGCGGATGGTGAGCAAACCCACTTGCGGGTGCTCGACATTCCTCAACTCACCGCACCAGGGGTGATTGGCGAGAAGAAGCAGCTTCCCTCGTTCATGTATCAGGCCCATGAGGCCGAATTGGCGCCCGGTGATCGGGTACTGCCGTGGGATGGGCAGCCGGAAACCGTCGTGGGCGAACTCGCCCGCCAGCTCGGCAGCAAGACCCCAATTCGACTGGTTGCCAGTGCCAAGAGCTGGCTGTCCCATGCCGGTGTGGATCGACGTTCCGCCCTGTTGCCCGTTCAATCCCCGGAAGAAGTGCCTAGAGTGTCGCCTCTCCATGCGTCCATGGCGTATCTCCGTCATTTGCGGGATGCCTGGAATCAGCGCTTTCCAGAAGCCCCGCTGGCGGAACAGGATCTGGTCATCACCGTGCCGGCGTCATTCGATCCGGCGGCACGCGAGCTGACCGTCGAGGCGGCACAAGCCATCGGCCTGCGCCAGGCGGTATTGCTCGAGGAACCGCAATCTGCGCTCTACAGCTGGATTCAGTCCAGTGATGGCGGCTGGCGCGATCAGGTCAGACCGGGTGAAGTGATACTGGTGGTCGATGTCGGCGGCGGCACGACGGATCTCTCGCTCATTGCCGTGACCGAGGAAGATGGCAATCTCACGCTGAACCGCGTGGCCATCGGTGACCACATTTTGCTCGGTGGCGACAACATGGACCTGGCGCTAGCATATGGTCTGCGCACCAAGCTTCAAGCGGAGGGAAAACGTCTTGAGTCATGGCAAATTCAGGCACTGACCCATGCCTGCCGAGAGGCGAAGGAAGCACTGCTGTCTGAGGGTGAGCTCTTGGAGGTGCCCATTGTGGTCCCAAGCCGCAGTTCCTCCTTGATCGGCGGCGCCTTGCGCACCAGCCTGACCCGGGATGAGGTGAATGCCGCGCTAGTTGAGGGCTTTTTACCCCGCGTGGCAGTGACCGAGCGACCCGAGAACCAAGCACGCACAGGTTTGACGTCATTGGGCTTGCCTTACGCTCAGGATGCCCGCATCACCGCCCACCTAGCGGGGTTTCTGTCCCGCCAAGTGGGTGCCACCGGGGATCTGGCCGGATTTGCACCATCAGGGGGGCAACGTTTTCTTCACCCTAGTGCCGTTCTGCTGAATGGTGGTGTATTCAACTCCAGCGTTTTGGCCCAGCGCCTTCTAGAGGTGCTCAATCAGTGGCTGGCCGCTGATCAGGCGCCGCCGGCGCGACTGCTGCAAGGAGCTGACCTGGATCTGGCAGTCTCGCGTGGGGCGGCTTATTACGGCTATGTCCGAAAGGGCAAGGGCGTCCGGATTCGTGGCGGTACTGCCGCAGCTTACTACGTCGGAGTCGAAAGCAGCATGCCGGCGGTACCGGGTTTTGCCCCGCCCCTGGAAGCGCTCTGCATCGCGCCATTCGGGATGGAGGAGGGGAGCCAGGCCGATTTGCCACCGTATGAGTTTGGCGTTGTGGTTGGCGAACCTGTCCACTTCCGTTTCTTTGCTTCCACCGTTCGTCGGGATGACGTGGTTGGAACACGGCTGGACTGGTGGTCCGAGGATGAAGTGGAGGAACTGGCTGAAATCGAGGTAGTCTTGTCGGCCGAGCAGCATCGTCCGGGTGACATCGTGCCGGTCCATTTGTTGGCTCGCATCACGGAAGTTGGTACTCTGCAGCTGGAAGCCCTGGCAAAAGAGGGCGGACAGCGCTGGAAAGTGGAGTTCGACGTCCGATCCGACAGCGCCGCGTCGGTTGCGGCCTGAGAACAGATTTTCCTCTGACGTTACCTCGCCATCTATCGCTGATGAACAATTCTGGCTCAGCCGAGGCGGCCTGGCTTGTCGGAATCGACCTCGGCACTACTCATACCGTGGTGGCAGCCAGTCGTCTCGGGGCTGATCCGTCCATCCAGCTGTTCAAACTTGACCAGTCGATCAAGCCCGGCGAGGTCGCTCAACGGCCCTTGCTTCCCTCGGTTCGTTACCAAGCGTCACTGGACGAACTGACCGTCTCCGATGTGGCCTTACCCTGGCCGATGGCTGAGGCCACGATGGACCACCGACCGGTCGTCGGTGAACTGGCCCGGCGTCTGGGTGCAAAAACGCCCGGGCGGTTGATTGCCAGCGCGAAGAGTTGGTTGTCGCATCCTTCGGTGGATCGCACCGCGCCGATTCTTCCTTGGGGTGCTCTGCACGGCGTACCGAAAATCTCTCCGGTAGAAGCCAGCGCCAGTTATCTGCGTCATGTGCGGGATGCCTGGAATGTTGATCATCCTGAGGCGCCGCTGGACCAGCAGGACATCGTGATCACCATTCCTGCCTCGTTCGACGAGGCGGCGCGGGCGCTGACGCTGGAAGCTGCCCGTTGGGTGGGGCTGTCCCGAATCCGCCTGCTGGAGGAACCGCAGGCCGTCTGCTACGACTGGCTCTGGGAACATCGGGGTGCATTGCATAAGCAGCTGGAGTCGACTCGGCTGCTGTTGATCGTCGACATCGGCGGCGGCACCATGGATTTGACCCTGATCAAGGTTGAACAGGGTACCGAAGAACCAAAACTGACCCGCATCGCCGTCGGCAATCATCTGATGCTGGGTGGGGACAATATCGACCTGGCTCTTGCGCATCTCGCCGAACAGCGGCTGTTTGACGAAGATCGCCGGCTGTCGTCTGCCGAACTATCGCAATTGGTCGAGCAATGTCGCATCGTCAAGGAGCGTCTCCTCGCAGACGATGCCCCCGAGACGTCAAACGTGACTTTGTTGGGGGGCGGTAGTCGATTGATTGGCGCAGCCAGAACCACAGAACTGCAGCGGGATGAAGTGCAGGCCATGGTGCTGGAGGGTTTCTTTCCACGGGTGGACATCACCGATCGGCCCGAGCGCAAGCGCAGCGGCGTGATGGAATTCGGTCTTCCTTATGTGGTCGACCCCGCCATCACTCGCCATCTCGCGGCTTTTTTGTCTGAGCATCGTCATGCCGCTCGCGAGGCGGTGGGTGAAGGGGTCGATATTCCGATTCCAGATGCCTTGCTGCTGAATGGTGGGGTTTTCCAGAGCCCCCTGGTCGTCAAGCGTCTGGTCGAGCAGATCTCGGCCTGGGGTGGACGAGCCCCTCAATGGTTGCAGAATGACCGTCCCGATCTGGCGGTCGCTTATGGCGCCGTGGCTTATGGACTCGCGCGCCGAGGCCAATCGGTTCAGCGGATTGCCGGTGGGGCGGCCCGGAGTTACTTCCTGCAGTTGGATGCGGACGGCGAAGACTCCCCCAAAGCGATCTGTGTTCTGCCACGCGGGACCGAAGAAGGTCATGAAATTGTTCTGAAGGAACGTAGCTTCTTGCTGACCCTGGGTGTCCCCGTCCGCTTTTCTCTCGTCGCCGCGACCGATGATTTTCGTCCCCTGCCGGGTGAATTGGTCGATCTGGACGAAGATCGCTTTCAGATTTTGCCGCCGCTGGCGGTAACCCTGGATGCTGCCCTCGCCCCGGGACATTCCGAACAGAGCGTGCGGGTTGTGGCATCCCTCAGCGAGATCGGCACCCTGAAACTCCAATGCGTGGCGGCGGACGACTCGAGTGTGCGTTGGGATATCGAATTTCAGTTGCGGGGTCAAACGCAACCGATGACCTTGGGTGAACCGAGTCGCCATCCCCGCCTGCCAGAGGCACTACAAAAGATTACTCAGGTTTTCGGCAAGAAAGCCAAAGCCAGTGACCCCAAGGCCATCAAGTCACTCCGCAATGATCTGGAAAAAATCCTGGGGCCACGATGTGACTGGGAGTCCCCCTTACTTCGCGAGCTTTTCGCGGCCTTGTTAGAGGGGCTGCCGCACCGGCGTCGCAGTGCCGATCATGAGCGGGTCTGGTTCAGTCTGGTCGGCTACAGTCTGCGCCCCGGTTTTGGCTATCCGCTGGATGACTGGCGTGTTTCGCAGTTGTTCGGTATCTATTCGCATGGGCTGCAGTTCGTCCATGAAACCCGAAACTGGGCCGAATGGTGGACGCTTTGGCGGCGTGTGGCCGGCGGGCTGGGTGAGTCCGAGCAGATCGCCGTGTTCGAGGAAATTTCTCCCTACATCAACCCCGAAACCGCCCGTCGCGGCAATTTGCCGGCGCTGGCCAAAAAACGTAGCTATGAAGATATGGTGCGATTGATCGCCGTGCTGGAGCGCTTACCCGTCGACACCAAGGTGGCCGCGGGGGATTGGCTGCAGCAGCGACTCGACAAGGCCGGTGAACCGATCGGCAGTTGGTGGGCGCTGGGTCGCATTGGCGGGCGGGTTCCCTGGCATGGTAGCCCCCATGCGGTGGTGCCGAGAGAGCGGGTGTCCCACTGGCTGGAATGGATTCTTCAGCAAGACTTTCGCAAGGACACGCATGCCGCGTTTGCGGCCACGCTACTGTCGCGCATGAGTGGCGATAGGGAGCGGGACATTGACCCGGCCTTGCGTCAGCGAGTCATGGATGCCCTCCGTATCGGCAAGGCCCCTGAATCCTGGTCAGCCATGGTGGGTGAATATCAGGCACTCAATGAGGCCGATGAACAACGCATTTTCGGGGAAGCGCTGCCGCCCGGCCTCAAGCTGGTCGATTGATTTGAGTCTTGGCGAGCCAAGACAATACCCAGATAGATTTCCATGACCCGCTGTGCTGGTTTTTCCCTTTTCGCCCTGGGCCTGTTCAGCGGCTTTTCTGTCGGGGCCTTCGAGCCCACCGATGGCCAGTTTCTGGCCCAGGAGGATTGCTCCGCGACCGTGGGAATCCATCGCCCCCCGGATGCGACCTTGCTGCGCAAGGGCAGTCGTTATAAGGCCGTCGGATTGAACCGGCCAAACGGCGACTTCCTCCGGCTGCGAGTGCCGGGCGGCAAACCGGAATTGCGCTGGGTTCGTCTGTCGTGCGGACAGTTGGAGACCATCGGGATGCCGGCGCAAGCCAATCCATCGGTGCCGTTCGTACCCCTCGCCGGCCGCAAAGACGGCAAGCTCCTGCTTTCACTCAGTTGGCAACCGTCCTTCTGCGAAGGTAAGCCGGAGAAGCCCGAGTGCCGGTCGCAGACGGCGTCCCGCTTCGATGCCGATCACTTCAGTCTGCACGGGCTTTGGCCGCAGCCCCAGGGACGTGAATACTGCCAGGTGTTACCGCAGGACCGTGCCACCGATGAGCGCCGTCGCTGGGAGGCACTACCCCGACTCAACTTGCAATCGACCACGAGCGAGCGCTTGAAGCAAGTGATGCCAGGGGCAGCCTCTGCGCTGGAACGGCATGAATGGATACGCCATGGAAGTTGTTTTGGCAGCGACCCGGACACCTATTTCCGCACCGCGCTATCCCTGCTAGAGCAAGTCAACCAATCGAGTCTTCGTAACCTGCTGGCCAGCCGATTGGGCGAGACCGTCACGGTTCGTGAACTCAAGACCGCCTTTGAGGCGAACTTTGGTAAATCAGCAGGCCAGGCACTGGGCGTTCGCTGCAGCCGGGATGGGCATCGGCAACTCATCAGTGAAATCCGCATCAAGCTCAAACAGCCCCTCGACGACACGACTCAACTACGAGATGCCTTGGACCTCTCGTCACCAGCCTCCGGTAATTGTGATGCTGGCGTGGTGGATCGGGTGGGGCTGGAATAACTTCCCTATCTTGCATGATCAGGAGATGTCTTGTGTGAAGATCGCCAAGCCCCTCCAAGCGAGCCCGCCCCTCTCAGCCCAATTCAGTTGTCTTCTGACAGCCAAATAAAATGACTGTAGGAATCTTGAGCGGACTGCCCAGACCATTTTTAAGCTGGGCACGATTTAATCGGTGGCAATAAAGTGGCAATCGGGTAAGTCTTCAACGCACGGTCAGGTAGCTGGGTCGAACTCGATAAATTGACGAAGTCGGGAAATAAGCGATGTCAGGTGATCATTGGGCACCAGCTCCACCGCAGGCGCCATCAATGCGACCGCAAGACAGGCCGGCAAATCGACTGTCTGATCGGCTATAAAAATTCCCGGCTGTCCCATCAATCGGTGAGCTGAGTCCAGCTGATGAGAGTTTCTGACCTCATGGTAATCCTCTCGTCGAGGCAGCAGCACCATGGGCTTGCCATAATGGACGGCACCAATGATTGTTCCGCTACCGACGTGAGAAACCACCACGGTTGCCCCGTCGAGTTTGTCACGGTACGCATGAGGCGCGAGTGTCCGAACAAATGGAAAGTGAGTGGGCTCGTAGCGGCCTTCACCAATCTGGCCAAAAATGTCCCCATAGCCCATCTCGGCTGACCAATCATCCATGGCTTTTATCAAGCGATCAAACGGTTCGTTAGAGCCAACCGTAACAAAAATCAAAACACGCCACCCCAATAGTCCGGCCCGCCTTCTTTTTGCAGATGCGGCCACTGTGTCAACCACGCGTCAGCGAAGGGCCTGACGAGCTGGCCCGACAGGGAAAGCCGTTCGGCGTTGGCAATACTGTCAACCCAAATCGTTCGGGAACGGCACAGACACTTCGCCATCATGATCGCGAACATTCCCGGCGCAGCACCGGTAGAAATCACCATGTCAGGACGCTCCTTGCGGACAATTAACCAAAGTTGTCGGAGCAGAATCGCAAACTTCCAGCGGTCCCAGCGATTGGCATCCTGCACGCAGTAATAACGGTGTTGCGGCACATCTTCGGCATAATCAGGATTAACACTGACGTACACCGCATCAACCCCCTCAAATGCTGGCCGTAGCAGTGTCATCTCCACCCAATGCCCACCCCCCGAGCTGACAACCAGTATTTTTTTCATATGACACTCACGGTGATTTCCTTTCCGCTGCCTGAGCAGGCCTTCCAAACACCAGCTCTCGGTAGATGGCATCAATCCGGGTAATGACCGCCTGTTCGGAATAATGCGAGAGATAGTGCTGGCGCGCGGCCCTACCGAGTCGTTGCCGTAAGGTGGCATCCGTCAGCAGGCCCGCCAGGCCGGCCGTCAGCCCATCCACATCCCCTGCTTCAAATAACCATCCATTCACACCATGTTCAATCATCTCCGGGATACCGCCGACTGAAGTGGCCAAAATGGCCAGGCCAGCCTCCATCGCCTCAATGATGGCGACCGGCAGGCCCTCGGCATAGGATGGCAGAACGAACAGTTCACAGCGGTCGATCCATTCAGCACGCTGTGGCTGATCAATCCAGCCCGCTACCTGAAAACGTCCACACAGCCCTGCCACTTCAACGGCCCGGCGAACCCTTTGTCTGTCGCCATCACCCCCACAGAAGACCTCGAATTCGGGCAGCTTAGCCGCGGCATCAGTCTCAAGTTGGACCACGGCTTTGATGAGATCGTCAATCCCCTTTCTCGGCCCATATCGTCCCAGAAAGAGTAGGCCGATGGACGGATATCGACCCTCACGTACCGGCACCTCCTGGTGCACCGCCTGAATAAAATTGGAGATCACTTCCACGCGGGCATCACTGATTTTGGTGTAGAAAGCGCCCCAGTGTTCACTCAAGGCCATAATGCAGCCACTTTGATTCAGAGTGGCCGCAATGTAAGCCCGCACCCAGCCCGGACAGTGCGCATGGAACGTCTCAAATTCAGCGCCGTGCATATGCATTACGACCGGCACATGAAAGGCGGCGGCCATCCATACGAATATGGATTTGCGGAAAAAGCTTCCACGCTCGGCGACATGGACATGCAGCAGAGTCACCCGCCTACAACACAAGCGCCAAAAAACACTCACATAAGCCCGTAAAGCCAGGTCCAGTCGGGTCAGTAAAGAACCCCGCTGATGAGAGCAAATGACCTCCAGCCTCCAGGCGCTGGCCAATGGAGAAGCCAACAAGGCTTGAATGACCGAAAGCATCCCACCTTGACCGAGGGTCGAGACCAGAATCACCCGTTTAGTCGATGCTCCTGGAAAAGTCATGCCCGGGGAAGTGGGTCACGATTGGTCGGGACATAGGGATTGATGATATAGCGGGCTGACGTTTTCGTCGAAATAACCCGCGCGGGATTTCCGGCCACGGTGACGCCTGCAGGTGTGTCAGCCACAACAATGCAGCCCGCGCCTAGAGTAGCGTGATCGCCAATCCGAACATTTTCTATCAGGCAAACATGCGGACCCAGATAGACATGGTCGCCTATCACGGCCGCTTGTCCGTGGTTGGCACCAATGCTTGTGAAGTGACTCAGGTTACAGTTGTGGCCGATCACCGTAGTAGGATTCAGCACAATACCGATTGGATGCGGCATGAAGAGGCCGTACCCGATCTTGACTTCCTTGGGAATGAATACGGAGAGAGACCGTGAGTAATACTTGCAACCCAGGCGACCCAATAGCCGCATGGATCCGTGATGCGATTGCCGGATACGTAACCAGCACTGGAAGCGAAACGAATGATTGCAAAAATACTCCCGCAGTAATGCTGCGGCCGAAGTTTTACCCGCGTAGCGGTATAAATCGGACTGGATAAGCTCCAAGACGGTCATGTCATTAGCCCCCTTGAATCCCCATCAGATAGGTCACCATCGCCGGTAGAAGCGTCCGTTTGAGAATGAATACTGTCGCAGTTCATAGAAGCCGAGGGCATAGTTGCGAAGACCGCGAGGGAGCGCTTTGACAATTTTCTTGAGCGTCTCGAAAAGACATTCTGAAAATCCTCTGTGGTCATTTCGGCCAGACTCTACTTCAGATCGGTTGGAGGCCAGGGCGTAGTCCGACTGGATTGGGTACGTGGTATAGAGGGGTTGGGTCGCCAGCTTCCTGGCATGCACCATCATCACCACGGGCGAACTTGACACAAGCCCCACGCGGCAACCGAGCCTCGCTGGATCCGTCACTGAATAACAATGGTGGTTGTGGGTCAGCTCGTTGCTGGGAAACGGATGTTTTTCCAAGATCAGGTCGCAGACTTCAAAGCCGCGAGTATGATCCAGCAAGCGAAAAAAGAGCTCTGGGCTGAATTGATAAAAGCCATGGCCCGCATGGTTATTGCACATGGTAAATACGAACAGCCTGCCCATCGGCTTGACCATGTTCATGCAGTTGGCGATGGCCACCGGAAAGTTGAAAACATGTTCAAGACTTCCACCGTCTATGACTGCGTTATAGCGCTCGTGGAAGTCGATGGCTACCGGTTCATTCATGTCATGCAGAATGCGGCATCCCTCGTACTGGTTGTAATCCAGGGAGTCTACCTCCGATGAGCCCAGGAAGACCTTGAAGAAACTCTCCGCGTAATCGCCCTCTGTCCATAGGCGTCGATCAAACTCGACCCCATGCTGATTCGCTAAGCGTTGGAGGGCTTTAGGGCTTATATAAAGGCGTAGACGCCCAATCGTCAGGATGCGGTCAAATTTTGCTCCGGCCTGTTTGGCCTGCAGCAACAAGGCGGCGTTATTAAGGGTAATACCCATCGTGATGCCCGCTGATTAGACTACTCAAAACAAATCCGGGCATATTGCTCAACTACCCGCTCCAGCGCGAAATTCTCCGCATACTGTTTCAGCACTGCTCGATCTGCCGGTGGATGGGTCAGGCGATCCAGTATGGCTGCCGTCATCGCCTCAAGATCGTCGAGTGGCACCAACTGGCCATAACGCGGATCCGTCAGAATTTCTGAGGGACCACTCGGACAGTCGGTCGCAACGACCGGCACACCCGCCGCCAGTGCTTCGACCAGAACATTGCCAAAGCCCTCGTAGTTGGAGGACACCACCAGCAATGCTGCCCGAGCCAGGTAGCTCCCGGTCTGCTTCACGAAACCGGGCAAGACCACGGACTCTTTTAACCCCAGTGCGTCGATCAGTCTTTCTAGCTTGGGCCTATCCTTGCCCTCTCCCAAAATCATCAATCGAATCGGGTGCGTCTGCCGGACCTCAGCATACGAACGAATCAGTAACTCGAAGTGTTTTTGTGGATGCAGACGACCAATCCCCATTAGGACGGGCATGCTGCCCACCTCAAGCCAGGAGTGGTCCGAGGGTGACAATAGCTGACGGCGAAAATCAGGTGTCACAATCGGGTTATAAATAGTCACAGTTTTCATCGGGTCCACACCTAGACGGTGTAACTCAAACTCCACCCCTCTGGAAACGGCAACAACGCGAGCAGCCCGGTTATAAAAAAACCCCAGACAGCGAGCCACCAAGCGACGCTTAAAGCTCGCCGCATGGCGCGCCTCTTCGGTTGGATTGCAGTGCTCCGTCACCACGATACGGGTCGGTACGCGGGCGATCCAGGCGGCCAAAATAGCGATGATGTTGGCATCATTCATCGCCGAGATCATGGCGGCGGGCCGAATTCGCCAGAGGTACCCAACCAGACCGGGCAACGCCAGACTGAGTCGGGATGCCGACAGATCAACCAAAGTGATTGAAGTAGACAAAGCGTCAAGATAGGCCCCCGTCGATTTGACCACCACCAAATCGACCGAATCGCCACGTGCCGCGAATCCCTCGGCAAGATTGATCATGACCCGTTCGGCCCCGCCGCCCGCCAGATCTGTCATAAACAGGGCCAATCGACTCATGGGTTTTGGTTGTCCTGATTCACAATAGGCCGACCCTGCAGCCGGGCCAGCACCATCTCCGGTGAAGTCAATGGACGGCCCGAATCCCGATTGATCTGTACCCGTCCCTCTCCATGGGACACTAATGGTGTGGTCTTTGCATGCCGAAAAATCGGCTCAAGACGAGTCAATGTTATTGTTGATCCATCCTTGATGGTGGCTTTCGCCCGAGACGGATTCGTAAGCACCGCCGTCGCCCCTATCAGGGTGGCAACCACAATGCTCAGGTTGGGGGTCTTGCTGGAAAGTGCGTTATTACTGGATGCCGCCAAAAGAAATGCAAACGCAGCCACCCGGACGAACACAGGCCCGCGGGAAGCCACGCCGGTATAGAAGCCCAACAGCGCGATTGCCAGTGGGATGAACAGACAAAGCCCGACCTTCAGCATCAGTACGATCCAGAAGTTCTCGATATTGAACCACCCACCGCGTGCCTCAGTGAGATTAACTACTCCTTCAGATCCAATGCCGAGCAGCAGGTCATTGAGGTTAAGCTCACCGATCAGGCTAATAGCCTCCAGTCGAGTTTGCGCACTAGCATCCCAATAAAATTTGTTAAACAAGCCAGCACCCATCTCCAGGTACCCAACTACCGCCGAAAAGAGCAGACTGCAGAAAAACAGCGCACTGAACACCCCGATAAGCCAACCCATATCGATTTTGCCGGCTATCAAAGTTCGCGCGCCGAATACGGCGAGACTGACGGCCAGCAACACTATCGCAGTGCCTAAAGCCCCACGGCTAGCAAACGCCAGCAGGCTTAATAGCAAAATCAGCACGACCGGAACCCTCCACCGCCAAGGCAACACACAGGCGGCGAACATGACGGCGACGGTGCGTTGTGCACTTTCGAGTGGATGGCTGGCCATGGCCGTAGCGCGAAAAAAAGGCTCTATGGCTGGCGTTCCTTCAATCAAGAACGGAATCAGGCGCCATTGCTGGTTGGATTCAAAAATTCCCAATATGGCGTTGATGACCGTCAGCACGACGATCAGATAGAACAGCCAGCGCTGATTCTGGGGTGCCATACAAAGTAATACGGCAGCCAGGAGAGCCGGTATTAACAAGGTATCGAAAAAAAAGCCGAGCCCACCCATCCCGAACCTAGCGATGGTAAAGAGGAGTGTGGAAATCACGATGGCCACATACAGCACCAGCCAACGGGATTGTCGAAATAGTCTTGCCAGATTATCAATGGGTTGGCCGCGTAAAAGCGTCAACACAAACGCAAGCAAAATGAGATAACTTCCCGGATGAAGCTTGACCAGAACTGAGCCTCCGGGAAGGCTATACGGAATTCCCAGGGACACCAGCAAATTACCGGGCACCACCAGATACAGGAAAAGGCCGAGCGAAACCAGCCATTGAGAAAATGGACTGACTTGCAGCGCGTCGTTCAAGGATTCCGCATGTTTTAACCCTGATGCACTCTGTGCTGAAGTCAAGGGGATGGTCTGCACTCAAACCACCAGCCGATGACGAGAGACCATCCGGCGAACCCCGGCCAAATCCAGCGCATACGCGAGCAGTCCATAGGTCAAGACACCCACGGCTATGCCCATCGCCAAACCGG